>JADYZV010000126.1 GCA_020852965.1 Pirellulaceae bacterium
CATACGGACTCGTAACCTCGTCCACTACCATACGGACTCGTAATCTCGTCCACTACCATACGGACTCGTAACCTCGTCCACTACCATACGGACTCGTAACCTCGTCCACTACCATACGGACTCGTAATCTCGTCCACTACCATACGGACTCGTAACCTCGTCCACTACCATACGGACTCGTAACCTCGTCCACTACTGCCTACACTAAAGTCTTAACTTTGACAAAGCATTTGGGCTGAACTCAGCTACCAATTGCAAACAACGCATGCACCAGCCCGTCATCGAACTCGATATTGTCTACCATCTATCTAACTGCGACGCAGCGCTTCTCGACCAAGAGGACCCGCGCATCGCTCAGGCCGCTCGCTGGATCGCCGAGCAATTCAAACTACGAAAACTCTATGCCAGTATTGCTGTCGTCGACGACGCGACCATGCGGCAGCTCAATGCAGAGCGTCTAGGACATGATTGGCCAACCGATGTGATTAGCTTTGTACTCGACGAGCTCGACGACAGCGTTGAAGGGGAAGTGATCGCCAGCGCAGAAACGGCAGCCCAAGTCTGTTCTGCGGCCGGATGGAGTGCTGCGGATGAACTACTCCTGTATATCGTGCATGGCCTACTGCACGTGGCCGGAATGGATGATATCGAATTCGAAGATCGGCAAGCCATGCGGCACATGGAGCGAGAGTGCCTAATGGCGGTGGGGCTCACCCAAGCCGAACAACATGTACTGCGATTCGACTCCGTTAACCAAAGTGAGATTGATGAATGAGCGTAACCTGGTTAGGGATGCTCATGATGGTGTGCTGGGTGCTGACCTTAATTGGTGGCTTGGGTGTGCATGTACTCGAACATTTCAATGGAAGAAAGCTCGAAGCCTACTGCCGCCTGCGGCGACAACCACAGCGCTTCGGTGAGATTCTCGACGAGTACGAAGATGTCTCCGTAGCCGCGCAATATCTACTGCTTTTCGGACTCGTGTTGGGCTCGTTGGCAGCCGGGGCATGGTTCTTTACCAGCGGAGAAGTCGAACATCGCGATGGGCGACTGTGGACAGAGGTCAGCAACCTGAAGATCTTGGGTTGGATCGTTAGTTGGCTGGTGCTGTTGACCCTGGCTGGACTGTGGTTGCCGAGAATGGCCGTGCGCTATAGCTCGTCGTTCTTTCTGTACCATTCCTGGCCATTCTGGAGAGGGCTGGCCGTGCTCGCGGGTCCCTTCCTGGGACTAGGGGATGTCTTCACTTGGGTCGGCCAAAGGCTCACCGATGAACCCGAGGACGACAGCTATGAAGAAGAGATGATCGAAGATGAGATTCGCACGATGATTACTGCGGGGCAGCGCGACGGCCTATTCTCGGATGGTGTGCCGGAGATGATTCAAGGCGTCATGGACTTGGACGAAAACGATGTTCAGTCGATCATGACCCCGCGCAGTTTGGTCGACGCCGTTAGCCTCGATATGCCTTGGGACGACGTGGTCCGCTTTGTGGCCGATTGCGGACGAACGCGCTTGCCCGTCTATCGCGATACCCTCGATACGGTCGTTGGAATCCTGTTCGTCAAAGATCTTCTGTGCGCACTCGCTGACAAGGAATTCCAACCGTGCTCAGCCAGCTTAGAGGGAATTCTGCGCAAGCCGTGGTTCATTCCTGAAAGCAAGCCCGTCGATGAACTACTGCGCATCTTCTTGCACAATCGCAACCACATGGCCATTGTGGTCGACGAATACCGCCAAGTCGTCGGAGTGGTAACTATCGAGGATGCGCTGGAAGAGATCGTTGGGGAAATCGCCGATGAACTGGACATCGACGAGGACAGCGAACTGCTCTACGACGAAGCCAACCACCGCATCGAGGCCGAAGGAAAGGTGCAGGTCGAGAGTATCAGCAAATTGCTCGGCGTCGAACTTCCCGAGTCTGACGACTACGACACCATCGGTGGTCTCGTCGTCCACCGCCTATCCGAGATACCCAAGGTGGGTACTACGGTCGAGTTCGACGGCGTGCGAATAACCGTACTGCGCGCTACCAGACGCATGATCCAGCGAGTTCAGATCGAGTTGATCGAAGACAATCAAGAGATGCCCAGTGGCAATTCAATTCCAGACCCCTCCAACTCGCTGGCAGATAGTTGATCGTGTTGTAGGGCTAGCCAGATCAATAGTCCTTTCTGTGCGTGCATGCGATTGCCCGCCTGCTCGACAACCAAGCTGGATTTACCATCGATGACTTCGTCCGTAATCTCCTCACCCCGCCGGGCAGGCAAGCAATGCAGTATTTTGCAGTTCTTGTGCGCGTGCTTGAGCAAAGCCGCGTTGAGCTGAAAGGGGCGAAAGGCCGACTGTCGCAATTTCATTTCCGCTTCTTGTCCCATGCTGGTCCACACATCGGTGTAGGCGAAATCCGCATCGGCCAAGCCTACATGCGGCACTTCGCTCTGATCGATGTCAGCATTGGGGTAGCGTGCCAGGATGCTGTCGATCGACTCTTGCGGCATGAAGTAGCTCTTGGGCCCCAGCAAGCGAAATCGCATACCGACCATGGCGCAGCCCAGCGCAATTGAGCGCGCCACGTTGTTGCCATCTCCGACGAAGGTCAGTTGCCGACCGTCGAGTGGCCCGCTGGCTTGGCGCATCGTCAACAGATCGGCCAGAGCCTGGCAGGGGTGCGATTGATCGGTCAGCCCATTGATAATCGGCACGACATTGAAGCTGGCCAAGTCCTCGACCGACTTGTGGCTTTTCGCGCGACAAACGACATAGTCGACGTACTGCGCCAAAACTCGCACGAAATCTGCCGTGCTTTCACGACTCTGCCAGCCGACGTCCTGGCCGAGGAACATGGCCGACCCACCGAGTTGATCGATGCCTGCTTCGAAACTGACGCGCGTTCTGAGGCTCGGCTTCTCGAACAGCATTGCCAGCACGCGCCGCTGCAACCAGGCGGGACGGCGGCCGGCGAGCGACAGGGCTTTGATTTGTTCGGAAATATTGAGAATCGCATGCAGTTCTTGTTGGCTGATATCAAACAGGGAGATCAGGTGTCTCAATTGGCACTCCTAACTCGCCAGGCCCCGCATAACCACAATGTACGAGAGCCATAGCGTTTATTTTGTATTTTTGTTTACTTCTAAGTTCGATTTTTGCAGTCTATTTCTATTGTAGACAAATTGTCCCAATCGTTTCGCCAGCACATATGGCTCAAGAAGTCAACAATTGGAACAATGGTTCTACAAATGCGAATCGCAAGTGAACCCATAGTGCAACTGTCGAACGGACTCGTTGCCACGTCCACTACGCCTCGACGCGCGTCTCGCTGATGCTAGCCGAATGGTCCAGCACGACTTGCCGAAGTAAGTCCATTCCCGAGCGGATCTGTTCTGCTTCGATATTCATGGCTGGCAACAAGCGCAGAACATTTTCTTGCGTGCAGTTGATCAGCAAGCCTTGCTCGAGACACTTCTGGACGATTGGAGCTCCCTCGAATTCGAGTTCAATTCCAATCATCAATCCCGCTTGTCGCACTTCTCGAATGTGATCGCAGGCCGACTGCAGCTCACTCAAGTGCTCGGCAAATTGCTGCGCGCTGTCCGCGCATTGTTCAAGTAATCCGTCTTGTTCGATGGTTTCGATCATGGCAATCCCTGCCGCTGCCGCGATCGGATTGCCGCCAAACGTGCTGGCATGCATGCCAGGTCGCAAGCTGGGCGCCACCTCGCGCCGAGCCAACAACGCGCCGCCGGCCACGCCACCGCATAAGCTCTTGGCCAACGTCATGATATCCGGGGTCACCTCGAAGTACTGATACCCGAACCAGTGCCCCGTGCGTCCACAACCGGTTTGAACCTCATCGAAGATTAACAATAGATCGTTGTCGTCAGCCAGTTGCCGCAGGCCCTGCAAATACTCGCGGGGCGGAATGCGAACTCCCCCTTCACCCATGATAGGTTCAATCATGATCGCCGCTGTAGCCGAGTCGATCCGCTTTTCGACCTCCCCCAGGTCCCCGTAAGGACAATAGCTGAAGCCCGCCAGCATCGGTCCCAAACCTTCATGGTATTTGGGTTGTGCCGTTGCAGCCAGAGCACCCATGGTGCGCCCGTGAAAACCACCCTGGAAGGTGATGATTTTGTAGCGTTCGGGCCCCTGATGCAAACGCGCTAATTTGATGGCCGCTTCGTTGGCTTCCGCACCGCTGTTACAGAAGAAGGCTTGACCATCGAAGGCGCGCTCGACCAACATCTGAGCCCATACTCCTTGCTCGGTGGTATGCCAAGTATTGGGGACGTGAATCAAGCGCGCGACCTGCTCTTGAACAGCGGCTACAATTCGCGGCGGACAGTGCCCCAGCAAATTACAACCCCAGCCAGGGAAGAAGTCCAGGTACTCGCGTCCCTCGCTATCCCACACCACCGAACCAGCCCCGCGAACAAGGTTGACTGGATAGCGTTTGTAGTTCTGAATGACATACTTTTCAAAGATCTGTTGCGATTGAGAAGAATTCATGGTCATGGGTTTAACTTACGGCGGAATTGGGGGGCTGGCTTAAAGACTGAGATAGCGCGGCATAGGCTTCCAGCCTGTGAAAGACGAACCACAGGCTGGAAGCCTAGGCCACGTTTTTTCTGACGATGCTTAATCATAACAAAACAAGGCAGCGAACCAGCGCTGCCTAGGTAACACCATTGGCGACGGCGCTTAGTCGGCAGCGGCCAGTTTGCGCGACTGCACGATCTCCGTACCCACGCCGCTGGTCGTGTAGATTTCCAGTAGTAGCGAGTGACGCAAGCGACCATCGATAATGTGAACTTTGCGCACTCCACGGCTCAACGTCGACAGGCAGGCTTCGATCTTCGGAATCATCCCCGCGTCGATCACCTTGTCCCGAATCAAACCGCGCGCCTCCTCGGCCGTGAGCGAGTGCATGATCGTCGAAGGATCGTTCTTATCGCGCCGCACGCCATTGACATCACTCAAGAATATCAGTTTTTCTGCACCGAGCGCTTCGGCTACCGCCATGGCTGCCGTGTCGGCGTTGACGTTGTATTTCTGCCCATGTTCGTCGATAGCCATCGAAGGGATCACGGGAACCTGATTCGCGTAGGCAACACTCTCAATCACGGCCCGATCGACTTGCGTGACTTGTCCCACGAAGCCCAAATCGATGGAGCTGCCATCTTCGTCCTGCATCAGTAGCTTTTCACCAAGCAGGACATTGGAACCACCAGCGAAGTTCAGATTGACCGCGCGTCCTCCCAAGCGTTCGATCTCGTCGGTCAAGTACTGCGTGATCTCTCCAGCCAGCACCTTCTCGACAATTTCCAGCGTCTGCTGGTCGGTCACTCGGCGTCCTTTGACCCAATTGGGCTCGATCGCCGCTTGCTCCATAGCGCGATTGATGCTCGGCCCCCCTCCATGCACGATCACTGGCTTCATGCCCACCGTTTCCATAAATATCACATCCAGCAGCAAATGCTGGATGGCTTCTTGGTCTTCGAGCAGGCTTCCCCCGAGTTTGATAACGGTCGTCTTGCCGCGAAAACGGCGAATCCAGCCCATGGCTTCGATGAGCGTATCTGCCTTGGCGATAGCGTCTTGCACTTGCAACACAGTCCTGTAGCTGGGGGCTAGTCGAATGAAAACGAGTAATGCTAAACTATGGGGCTTGAGCCAACAATATCCCCCATTGCCGTCGGCATAGAATTCGCTAGGGTTTTATGTCCGGTGGATCACCTACCCCGTTCGACGAAATGCTCCCGTGCACGACTCACCCCTGAACGGATCATTGCCCCAGTCACCCCGTGGCCCTCAACCCGAGTCACCATCTACGGATTTCCGAACCGCAGGTTTGCAGCCATGTAAACCAACGAATCCAAGCAGTACCTCACTAGCTCGGTTGGTAGGCGGACCAACTATCTCGCTTGACGAGCTCTCGAATACCATCACGCATGGGCTGGGGTTCTTGCTGAGTTTGGGAGCGGTGGTTTTCTTTTGGCAAGCGACGTCATCCCAGCCGCTGGGCCTGCGCATCAGTTGTCTGGTGTTCGCTACAACGATGGCCATCGTCTATTTGTGCTCCACGCTATCGCACGCCCTGCAGAGTCCAAGACTGCGAAGTCGCATGCGCGCTTGGGACCAAGGAACGATCTACCTGCTCATCGCCGGCACGTACACTCCGTTCATTTGGATCGCAAGCCCTATCGGCTGGACGAGCGTCGTTATGAGTTTGGTCTGGTTGGCAGCCGGCTGGGGTTTCTACCTAAAGGTCATCGCCAAGTATCGCATCGAGGCATCGTCTACAGTAACGTACGTCCTGCTCGGCTGGATACCCGCCATCGTGCTTTTCGCCCGCACTCCAATTCCCTGCGTACTGTGGATGGTGGCTGGCGGTCTGAGTTATACGCTCGGCATTCTGTTTCTCGTCCGCAGTCACCGAACTTGGTACACCCATTCCCTGTGGCACCTGGCTGTTATCGGCGGCTCGGCTTGTCACTCGATCGCCGTGTGGCATCTACTCTAGCGCTTTCTTTTCTAGCGCTATCTTTCTTCCAGACTGTCAACTTCGTCAAACTGCTGGATTGGTGGGCCTTCTGATTATCAATATGACAGCAATGGCGACACGATGTTTGCATTTATCAGGCTAGATTACTACAACGGTAGTTCCGTAACCAAAACCGAGACGCTTCAGCAAAGCGCGAGCATGGATTATAGCTTTGAGTATGTGGAAGTTGAGACAAATTTTGTCAATAATGCATTTGGCTTCGACGACGAGGCGTATACGAATGCGTTTTGGACAAGGAATTGATTTATTTCCCGTTCTCTTGCGACCGTCAATTTGCTGCATTCGAGTTAACGGCGATCAGAACTTCTAACGTGCGATTTGAAATCGGAGGATTAAGCGTGAGAGGCCTAGTGTTCTCGATTTGCGGCTGTGTGATGGCAGTGAAATGCTTGATTTATTGCGATTTCAATGTGACGGCGCAGGACGTAATTATTGGTGATTCTGCCAGTACAGGCACGGTGACCCAAAGCAATGGTCGAATAACTGTTGGTCCAGATCCTAGTCAACGGTCGCAACTTTTGGGAATTCTTGGAGATGTTCAGGTTCAAGCAGCTTTGGAGCTATCGGAATCTCAGCTCGAAGCAATCTCTCGCATAAGGAACGAACTACAGGGGGATTTGAATAGCTTGAGGAAATTCTCAGCAGATGATACCGAGTTTCTCCGCGACTTTCAGGATGCAAGAAGGGCCTACCAGGAAGCCGCCTCACTTGCGATAGACGAACTGCTGAACGCTAGACAACTAGAAAGGCTGAAGCAACTCGTATATCGGATGGAAATCTCTGTCCTCGGCTATGATGGAAGTTTGATTTATGGGCGACTAGGGTTGGCATCAGGCGTTTATGAAAACCAGTTCAGTCACATTTCTAAGCGCACACAAGAGATTTTGGCTGAGGCCCAAGTCAAGATAGATACCATAAAAAGGGAAGCTGAGGACGAAATACTTGCAGAACTTTCGCCTGATCAGCGTAAGAAAGCCAAAGAACATCTTGGTCCGTTTTTTGACTACCAGTTTCGGTCGCCGTTAACAAAAGCAGCCACGGAAATGCGCTTACGCTCGAAAGAAAAAAATGTACCCTACTTGGCTAGTCAGGCAGTGCTCCGCGAGGATAGCTCGCGTTTTCAAAAGCAGTTCTGTTTTTTTTCTCCTTGCAAGTAGTTCGGTGTTGATCGCGCGTCAGGGGGCTTGCGAAGAACCCACTGTCGTATATTGCCGTGACTATTTAGGGGATAAGTTTGTAGAACAAATGTTCGATGTGACGTCTGGCGATCCACGGGTCGCTTTGATTGAACGGCGTCTCGAAGAACTGCCACAGTCATTTCGTGAAAGACAGGAAGTTGCAATCATGCGATGGAGTGATGCTGTAACGGCGTTTGCGAAAAATTGGATTGCGTTGGGTCGAAGAGGACAGGTCTACAATCAGCTAGGAATGAATGAACAGGCTGAGCAAGACATGGCAGAAGCCACGCAACTTAAAAGTGATCCTTGGGTAGAATGGCGCTTGCTGCAGGGAGGGTTTCCCCTTTTTGCAATAAAACTACTGCCGAGTGAATAATGGAATAACGAATGGAGCAGGAGTTTGGTTGATTACGTGGTGGCGCTCCGCAGGTGGTGTCTTCGCGATTAGCCATTGCGGACTGTCCGTTGTTCAGTGGCTTTTGAGTTGCTGTTCGGCCCAGTCGGCGACGGCGTCGGCCAAAGAGCACAGATTTTCCGCATGGTCGTGGAGCAATTCGCTTTGTTGGTCGCGCGCCAAGTGTTCGAGCCACTGGGCATAGTGCCCGATTTCCTTTAGGCCCACATAGCGCACGTTACTCTTGAGGGTATGGACCGCGCGGCGCGTTTCATTGAGATTCCCATCTTTGAGTCCCATCTGGAAGCTACGTCCAAGTCGCGGGGCTTCGCGGACGAGCAACGACAGTACATCGCGCAGGAGATTTTCGTTGCCGTGCATCAATTCTACGAGCTGTTCCCAGTGGGGCGCATTGGCGAAAGCTTGCTCGACGCTGATGCGCCGCGGGTCGCTGGCATCGGCAGTCGCCAATGTGAGCTCTGCGTCGAGCCGTGCAGGGGGCTGGCTCTTGTCTTCCAGGTTGTTACCTTCGTCAAACTGCAATTCAGTGGTCGGCTTGGCTGTCAGGGAAGCTGGTCGGTCCGACGTGCCGTCCGAGTAGTCGCCAAGCACCAAATCGATCGCTTCGGATAGACGATCACGCGAGATAGGCTTGACGAGAAACCCGTCCATACTTGCCGCTTCGCACTGCTGCCGGTCGCGGGAGGTTGCGTGTGCGGTCAGAGCATAGATGCACTGTCGTCGGGAGCTGCCCTGTTCGTGTTGGCGAATGGCTTGCGTGGCTTCGAGCCCATCCATGTCGGGCATCTGAATATCCATCAGCACCAAGTCGAACAACTTGGATTGGCAGGCGTCAATCGCCTCGCGACCGTTGCTGGCAATCGAAACTCGGTGTCCCAAACTTTGCAACATGTCTTTGAGTACCGTTTGGCTAATGAGGCTGTCCTCCACCAGCAGCAAATCGGCCGAGCGTCGTGGAAATGCGACGGGTGCCGTAGCGCTAGTATCGACCGAAGGCGTAAGCGTTAGTGCCTGCACCAAACTTTGGCGACAGACCGGACGCGCAATCCAGGCAATGTGCGCGTGCGTCAGCCAGGTGGGAAGCGTGGTTGGCTGAGCGTGGATCAGTGCATTTAGCAGCACCCATTTGTAGACGACCGGTGCTGCCGACCAAGTGAGCGAGCATAGCTCCCGGTAATCCGCCACGACGATCGTCTTGTTTCCGGCGCTGAATAGATTGGCCGGCTGCCGTGCAGCGAGCTGCGCCGAGGTGATTGGGGTCGTAGGAAAAGGAAATTGCTGTAGCTCACGATACAACAGATCACGCCAGGGGCAATCGCTTGCGGCCAACACGACATGGTAGCTCTGGGGATTGTCTGCGAGTTCGGCGAGTGATTGAGGAGAGTCTGGCAGAGCAGGAAGTGACAGTTCGAAATAGAAGCAACTGCCCGGGACGACTTGGCCGGACATTCGTCGCGAGTCCTCGATACCGATGGAACCATTCATCTTGGCAATCAAATCGCGACAGATCGTTAATCCGAGTCCGGTTCCTCCATAGCGGCGAGTTGTGCTGGAGTCGGCTTGGCGAAACGCCTCGAAGATCATTTCACGCTGTTTGGTTGGAATACCGATGCCGGTGTCATGCACTTCAAAGCGGACGCGCGTCACGCTGGCTGGGCTAGGTTCGCCCCGCGTGGTGGAGAGGGCCGTAGATGTGGCATCCGGTTCTTTGAGGTGCGTCGGTTCGATCGCTGGTGGGTCGAGTTGGTGTACGCGAATCCGAATGTCGCCTTTGTCGGTGAATTTGATGGCATTGCCTACCAAATTGAGCAAGATCTGTTTGATACGATGTGGGTCACCGATGAACCGCTGGGGAAGTCCTGGCTGAAAATCGAGCAACAATTCGAGTCCGCGCAGTTGAGCGCGCGCCGTGAGCGCTAACGCCGCTTCTTCGACGCATTCAATGATCGAAAATTCGGTCGCGTCGATATCGATGTGTCCCGCTTCGATTTTAGAAAAGTCGAGTAGGTCATCGATCAGCGTGAGCAGATTGCCAGCCGAGACTTTGGCCAAATCTAGGTAATGTCGCTGGCGCTCGTCGACTTGGCTATTGGCTAACAATTCGTGGAGACCGATAATTCCGGTGAGCGGTGTTCGCAATTCATGGCTGACGTTGGCCACAAATTCGCTCTTGGTGGCGTTGGCATGTTCGGCACTTTCTTTGGCAGCCCGCAATTCGTGCTCAGCTCGTTTCCGTTTGGTGATATCACGAATAAAAATCGCCCAGTTCTGATGCCCGTCGACGTCGAGAGGGTGAGCTGAGATTTCGGCCTCAAACCAGTCGTCGGTGCTCCGTCGCAAGCGGGCTTCGATGCGACGACCGGTGGCCGACTTGAGCATGTCATTGATCGGCGTCTTGCGCTGATAGCGCATGGGTGAGCCCACGGGATCGCTGCTACGTCCGGCAACCTCCTCCACGGTGGGCTGCATGATCGTGCCCAGCAGCGGGTGCGCGGAAACACTTCCTGGAGAAAAACCCAGAATTGTTTGTGACGCAGGGTTGGCTTCGAGCACCCGCCCCTCGTCATCAGCGATTAGCACCGCATCCAAAGCGGCGTGGATGAGTGCGTGGGCCATCGATTCGATGCGTTGCAAGGCCTTGCGACGTGAGAACTCTTCGGTCACATCCCAAAAAATCCCTTGCACACCAGCAATCTTTCCATCGGAACCAATCAACGGAGTCTTGCGGACTTGCATGAAACTCATTTCGCCAGTCGGTAGCTGAGTACTCTCCACATCATTGAAGATCTGCCCAGTCGACATGACACGCCGATCATCTTCGGCGAACTTACGAGCGGAATCGGCGGAGAAGAGGTCTGCGTCGGACTTTCCGAGTATGTCATTTAGCGGCCGGCCTACAAAATCGCAGAACGACTTGCTGACAAACGTAAAGCGGCCGTTGAGATCCTTTTGTACCAAGTGCAATGGTAGGTGCTCGAGCAGTGAACGGCGATCTGCTTCGAACTGCTGTACGGTTCGGCGATTCGATTCCTGACTCTCGATGGCGGCTTGAAGCTGCTCCGACTGTCGCCGCAATCGTCGGGAGAGTCGCTGGCGCAAGCGCAGCGGACCATGCGGACTTCGAACAAAGACGAGCCGAGCGGCGCCGAGCGTAGCGTTGGCGACGGCGACGGGCCAAATCGTGTTCGACGGCAGTTGGTGCGATAGCTGCCATAGTCCGAGGCTAACCGCTGAGACCACGGCGACGCTGCTAAGACCAATGACGTGCCGCTGCGTACACATGACGCATAGCGCCGTGACCACGACCGGCAACAACTCCGCCGAAGCGTATGGTGTCAACAGCGCCAGGTGGCTGCAGCCAATCGTGATGATTCCAATCGGATACCAAAAATATCGAGGTAGCAGGCTCAACAGACGAGTAGGCATGTTGGTTCAAACAGCAGTAGATGGGAGTGGGTCGCAACGATTATGACGGTAAGCGAACGCGCCGCACAGCAGCGCCCAAACTATGCGGAGTAAAATCCCTGAATCCGCTAGCTTTCCTAGCTGTCAAAGTTTGACAATCTTAGTTCCTGACCTAGGTTTCTAGTGTGTACAGAAAGTGGTTGCCTCATGTTGAGTAGTACCGTTCGGTACATGTTGTCGTGATACTCTCCGGCCTAGCCTCGGTGGCGAAGCTGGTCGTCGGGGATTCACGTTTCCAGTTTCTCGTTTTGCCCAGTTATCGGGTGAACAAGCTTTAGGAGAGCTAGTATGAAGAATTTCGCTTGCAAGATTGATCGCTTCTTGAAGTCGGAAGACGGCCCAACTGCTGTTGAGTATGCAGTTATGTTGGCGCTGATCGTTGTTACTTGCTTGAGCGCTATTACCGCTATCGGTACCGCTGCCAAGTCGACCTTCAGCAAGGTCTCGGCTCAGCTCTAAGTTGCGTTTGGGAAGGAGGCGTCCGACACCGCCGCCTCTTTGATTCCCTGTCAAACTTACTGTCATTTGTCAACTGGCGCTCGATTCCTTCGGTGGTCGAGTTTCGCCAAACTAGAAAACCAAACGTTGGCGTTCGTGGCTTCTTTGGAGTTTACGTGCGCCACGTTGGTGTTCTCCAGAAGTCTGTCGCGTCTCTGCGAGTCCAGAGTCGTCGACAAATATTGCACTGTCAAGTGCGGTTTCACTCTACTTTTAGGAAATACTGCGTGACACCTTATATTATACCGGCGGAATCGATCACCGGACTTTGGGAGATGGCATGTCTGGCGGGGACCATTCTGACCACAGTTTTTGTCTGGTTTTGTAGTCTTCGTTAGCAAGCACCCACGCTTACGTTTCTCTGCATCGTTGGCCGTTTGGGTACTAGCCAAGGCTGCTGAAAGAAAAATGGAAACTTATGCGTGGGTGCTTAGGACGAGCGCACACACAGAACGCTCAAGGCTACACATTACTTTTTTACTGGGCAGTTAGCGGTCGGGTCGATCGCGACTAAAACTAGCTTCAGCTAGCAGCGGGGGAAACGATGGACGTATTGGTATCGCACTTGACAGAAAACTGGGCCATGTGGGTCGTGTCGGCAACGCTCGTGGTCGCCGCCGTCATCGACGGACTCTACTTGAAAGTCCCCAACAATATCACCTATCCACTCATTCTGACTGGTTGGGTCTATAGCTTGGCCACGGGTGGGCTGGTCGGATTGGGCTGGAGCCTGGCGGCCACCTTCTTTGGATTGGCGCTGCTATTTGGTCTGCATTTAATCGGCGGCATGGGGGCTGGTGACGTCAAGCTATTGGCGGGCATCGCTGCATTTGTTCATATCGAACACACTTGGTGGATTTTTGTTGCCACCACAATCGTGGGTGGCCTGATGGCCTTGGTCCAAATCGCCATGAGTGGCGACTGGATCAAGCACTGGACCCAAGCCCAGGCCATGCTTCAAGAAATTGCCACCGTTCGCAATGCGGACAAACTTTACGAAATCTCCCAAGAACGCAAACCTCGGATGTTGTTGCTGCCTTACGGAATTCCCATGACCGTGGCTGCGATTGGCTACTTCGCCTTCGCGGGCTTGATCTAGTCACACTACGAGTCGTCTACGGCATCGATCAACAAACCTGACGAACCGTTCACGGATTTGCAGGAAAGTCGCTGACCGCTCCGCCGGTCAGTCGCTGGCGGGCAACAGAATTGAATTAATAATCAGCAAGGCATGGATATCTTGGGATGTTCATGCCTTGGTCGACTTTAGCGATTGCGTGCTTTATTCCGCTTTGAGTCAACAAGTTGGGGAACATATGACGATAGGTTCCATAGTCGCTGCGAACCGGCTCGTCCAACTAGCTAATTCTTAGCAATCAGCGTGGTTGAAGGCGATGCACGCATTGCGATGGCGCACGAAATTCCAGTCAATCCACTGGAGCCAAAACGCCAATGATAGCTAAATACGGTCCTTCCGTTAGCACTAAATAATTACCTGGGCAAGGACTGCCAAGGTGAACACTATTCAGATGCGTGCAATCAAGGTTCGCAGGAAGCGATTCGCCGCAGAAATCTAAAAGAGCGTTAAGGCAACCTGGCGATGCGAGCAAAATCACTGGTCTTGTTAGTCATTGCACTGGGCTGCGGTATGATAGCCGCTGTGGGTGTAAGCAAAGCGATAATGGACAAGGCTCCGGAGCAAACTGCGGAGGCTACGGTAGAGATTTTCGTGGCTGTCAAGGATTTGCCGCACGCGCAAAAGATCTCGGCGGACTCCGTCAAGTTGGAGAAATGGCCCAGAAGCCGTCTGCCTGAAGGGGCGTTGATCAATCTCACCGAGCTGGAAGGGAAGTACACCAACCAGCAGATCTTTGCAGGCGAACCGATTTTGGGCCGTAAACTCGCCGACTCTCGCGAGAGTTTCTCCACCACCATTCCTCCCGGCTATCGCGTGTTTGACATCCCTGGATCGGCCGGATATATCAAACCGGGAGACCATGTCGACATCCTCGGAACATTCAACACCGGTGGCCGAGGCTCGGTGGCTGAAACACGCACTGTGATGCGCAACGTGCAGGTCTTCGGCATCAACGGCATCACCAAGCGTGATTCAGATAACGCCAATAATGGCGGGCAAGGTTCCGTCTTCCAACTGCTCGTCAAAGAGAGTCAGTTGGAAGCCCTAACGCTGGCCAATACCATGGGTGAACTGCGGATGAATTTGCGACCGTTCGGCGAGGATACCAACGAGGGGGCAGACAACGGTGAATCCTTCTTGAGCTGGATCAATGAAAGCGAAGAGAAGGCGGCGCCGATAAAGCCACAACAGGTGGCCGCAGTGACCACATCTGTCGATAGCATTTTCAATGCTGGGCAGCCGCCGATTCCTGCACCCCCCAAGCACCAAATGGTGATCATCACTCCCGCTGGTTCAAAGACCTATGTCTGGGATGACGAAACGGACTTGCCCAAAGAATCAGCTAGTACAACTCAGCCAGATTACCCAAATACCGCAGGGGGAGCGCCATCCAATCAATTCAGTGCCGCAATCCCTAATGTTAATTCAGGTTATGGTGGCTACACGCCGACATATCCTACTAGCGCTGTGCCATCCGGTTCCGGAAGCACACCCGCTGCAGGCAAGTCGCCGGTGGATTGAGTTCTGCGATAGAAATGCACTCGCTGGTTTGACTGGCGAGCTCAACTGAAGTGACGAAGTCGACTCAAAAACACTAGACGGTAGATCGGTTCGCAGAAGACAGTCAAGGATGACTGTTGCTGACCGGTTGGTAAGAACAAGGATGTCAACGCATGGCTGTCTCGACCACTCCCGCTGCCCGAAGTAGTTGGTTCCGAAGGCTATTTCGCGGAATGCTCTACTCTTCGTTTGCCTTTGGAGTTAGCGCTGGGGCTCATTGTATGGCGCAAGCGCCACTACACAGTCAATGGGAACTGACCAATACGCATGTCAGTTTGGAGAACGCTGCCAGCGCGCGCCAGACGATGCAAATGGTAGTCAATACCAGTCGCGAGATCACGGCCAACCAGGTTTTCAAACGCGTTCGTATTCAGAATCCGAACGTGCTCTCGGCCATTCCGTTGGAAGGGGGAAATCGCCTGCAGATATCCGCCATCGCCACCGGGGTCACCCAAGTCGACTTGCTGGGAGCCGACGAATCGGTTCACAGCATTGAAGTCATGGTATTGGGAGACGTCCGCGAGTTGGAGGCCATCTTGCGGCAACAGTTCCCCGACGCCAATCTCCAAGTGGTGCCGGTGCAAACGGGCTGTATCGTTAGTGGCTTTGTCACCAGCGACGAGCACGTCAATCAAGTTGTCACTATCGCTGAACTGTATTTCCCGACCATCATTAACAAGGTCAGCGTCACCGGCGTCCATACAATCCAGCTCGAGACGCAGATCATGGAAGTCTCACGCACCAAACTGCGCGAGCTGGGGGTCGACTGGGCATTGTCCAATGGCGACGATATCGTCAAGACAACGCTCAAGACCGGTGCGGAGACGTTCAGCGTTGGAGTCATCGAAAACAGTACTTCATTCCTCACTTCGATTCGCGCATTGAAACGCGCCAACTTAGTGAAGGTATTGGCCAGCCCAACGCTTACAGCCGTCGATGGTAGGCCAGCCAGCTTCAACTCTGGCGGAGAATTTCCGATCCTCATTCCGGCCGGTTTGGGGCAGGTTGGCGTTCAATTTCGCGAGTTTGGAACGCGACTGGACTACGTCGCCAAGGTGCGCGGCGGAGGGAGAATCTGGCTTGAAGTTCGACCGTACGTCAGCGAGATTGACCCCAGCCGAAGCGTGTTGATCAACGGTACCAGCGTACCCGGCTTGCGGAGCCGCTACTTGGAAACAGCCGCCGAGCTGGGTGCCGGACAGACCCTGGCATTGGCCGGATTGCTACAGGTCAAGAGCGAGACGGTCAACTCAGGCTTGCCAGTCTTGAGTGAAGTGCCCTATCTGGGCGCCTTGTTCCGCACCACGCATGAGGAGCAAAATGAAATCGAATTGCTGATCACCGTCACGCCGAACTTTGCCGGTCCGATGGATCCACACGAAGTGCCACGCTCGGCTCCAGGAACGTCGACGCAGAGCCCGACCGACAGAGAGCTCTACATGCGAGGCTATGTCGAAACACCCGTTACTGGTGATTGCGGAATCGAAGGGGCGTGCTCCGACTTCGGCTTGATTCAAGATGGACCCTCATCGATGCAGCCAGCGCCCGCTGGAATCATTCCCGGTGGCATGAATCAGGGCGGCTATGGACAGGGCAGCTATGGACAGGGCAGCTATGGACAGGGCGGCTATGGACAATCGCAGATGGCACCGCCCCCAGGCACGACGCCAGCGATCGATTCGATTCCCGACCCCAGTGCAATGAACTTGAATCCCAACAGTCTCAAGATCGCGCAACAACCGACGAGGGCAGCGCAGCCCAACCTTTATCCCCAACCTGCCAGCGCCGTTCAGCCGGCCGTTCGACAGGTTCCTCCAAGTGGCGTGATCATGCGATAGCTGAAGCTGATCGTCGGTTTACTAGGGAGTTGGTTCGCAATACGTACGAATGAGTTTGTGATCATGAGCAATGTTCTAAGACTAGCACTAGTCGATCCTCACGATGCATCGCGTGAAACGCTTAAGAAGATGCTCTTGGGGATGGACGTCGTGTGGCTCGAAGCCGAGTGCTCACGGTATGAGTTCTTTCCAGATGTCGTAGCCCAATCGGCCCCAGACGTTGGTGTTGTCAGCTTAGATAGCGACCCCGATAAAGCCGTCGCATTGCTTGAACGAATGCGAAGCGAAGCGGCCAATTGCGCCATGCTGGCGGTCAGCTCCAACAGTGATGGGCAATTGATTCTGCGTGCAATCCGGGCGGGTGCTAAGGAATTCCTGACGCTGCCGTTGAGCCTGGAAGATATGATCTCTGCTTTGGGAAGAATCTCGGAAGCCAGATTTGGTGGCAGTGCGGGAGGGAATTCACGGAGTACGAAGATCTATGCGGTTGCCGGCGCCTCGGGAGGCGTGGGCTGCACTAGTTTGGCGGTCAATCTTGGCTGTGTGCTAGCTTCGAATCCACAGAACACGGTTGCCCTTGTCGACTTGGACATGGCTGTTGGAGATGCCGATGTATTCCTCGATACGATACCCGACTACAGTTTGGTCGACGTAACACAGAACGTTGCACGCTTGGACTTTCAATTGCTCAAGCGTTCGCTTACGAAGCATTCCTCGGGTTTATACCTGCTGCCTAGACCGGTCCAATTGCAGGATGTCAGCCTGATCAACCCCGATTCATTGAAGCGAGTATTTGGTTTACTAAAGGCTACGTTCACTCATATTGTCATCGACACGTCGAAGAGTTTTTCCGAGACGGACCTGGCCGCATTTGAGTTTGCCAACGATGTCTTGATGGTCATCCAGCTCGACCTGCCATGTTTACGCAATTTGGTGCGGTTGCAGATGTCGTTTGACGAAATCGAAGGGCTGCGTGAGAAGTTGAAGATCGTGGTCAATCGCGTCGGCTTGGAGAGTGGTCAGATCAAGCTCAAGAAAGCGAAGGAAACCATTGGGCGCGAGATCTTCCATCAGATCCCTAACGACTATCGTACGATGATTGAGGTACGCAACAACGGTGTACCACTGCTGGAGCAGGCACCGAAAGCGCCAATCACTCTAGCCGTACAAGAGTTGGCAGCCCTATTGACCGGCGAGTCCAAGACGGGCGAAGAAGGGGATCATGACGCGCAGGCAGCGGGTCAAACCGGCGGCAGTAGTTCTTGGCTCGGCTTCTGGCCCAAAGGCGCAAAGTCCAAGACCTAGTTTCTATTGCTTTACCTCCTACCTGCTCGCATGGCCGCGTGGCCGCGCGATAGACCTGTAGACGCTGGTTCGGCGAGTAATTGTCTTCAAGGAAGTGACTTCATGGACGGAGCACGCAGCCTGCGTGGTTGGTTGGCAGCGCTCACAGTAGCGTTGACTTTGACGCTCGTTTTTCTGGCTGTCGAGAAGCATATTCGCGTGCCAGCAGCGACTCTCTTGGGGAGACTGAGCGGTGTCGATACGCTGCTTCGAGTCGAGTCGACGCACGTGGCGAAGGTATCCCATGGCATCGTGCTTGGCCTCGATTCCCGACTGGCAAGTATCGTTGAGTTTCCCCGTTCCGACTCGGCCTCTATCACGCGAAGAAATGAACGAGGTCGTGAAAGCCTTTCGGCCTCGCTCATGCGACGTCCCCCCGAGCCCGCCGTAAGTGTCGTCTTGCAGGCGCCAGTGGCGCTCGATGAGCTTACCAGTTTGCCTCTGCATAGCAGCCGCTCCAGGCTCGAGTATTTGATGGAAGCCATGGACGGCGCGCTGTCCAGCCCAATGCGCAGCGCTAGCGCGCAAATCTCAGAATCCAATACTGCTAGCCTCACGTTAGCCACGCAGCGCGCAGCTACGCTCAATGTACCGAGCCAATTGGCTGGGCAGATCGCGCAGCCCAGTGGACTTTATGCCGAACTGTCCGATCTGGCTCAACTGGTGGATCCAGCCTCTCGCAATGTCACTCAAAGCGCCCGCGCTGAATCTCCCCTCAGCGACATCCTGGTAAGTCGCACTCCACGTCTCCATTCTCCATCAGCCGAAGATGAAACCATCCGCCATTGGGTCTTGTCCACGCGCACTGTGCTCGACCGCGTGGTGATCGAACATGGGTTGGGTCATGTCGACAGTGGACGAGATTTACAAGAAATGTTGCAGCTCGTCAAACAGGCCGAAAAGCTTGGCAACGCTGCGACCAATCAAGAATTGGCGCGGACCATGCTTAGTGTTGGCTACAGTCTGGAACGCCGAGTGGTCGTCTGGCAGGCGATTCAGAATTGCCTGCAAGGGAACGTGATTGCTCGCACAACACCGCGCAATCCAGATACGGCCCGTGGGGAACTGGCCGCCGCGGTCCGCGAAGTGGGTGAGAAACTGAGCGACACCGGGGATGAGTCCAATTGGCGCAAGTACTTGATGTTAGACGAACTGACCGCTTGGGCCAATTCCCCGCAGAGCAGTTGGAGCGAAGGAAATGATTTGGCCCTGGTTGCGCTATCGCGACTACATTGGCAACGTTTGTCGGAAGCCCAGCAACGCTTTCTGAGTCAAGCGGAATTCGAAGAACTTGGCTCGCACCTACTCGTCTGGGGGCGTGATGCGATCGACTATCGCCAATTGCTCATCGCCCTCGAAACACTCGAAGAGCATCCGACTAGCCGCGTCGGTGCGCAAATGGCGAGTTCCATTCAAATCCTTCGACTGTCGCGGGAAGAAAAGCAGCAGCAACTCGCAGCAGCCCTAAATAATCACTACCGCAATGCCAATTTACGGCTGACGCTGTCGGAACAAATGATTCAACGACTGTTGCCGGGGGAACAGGTCGATTCGCGACCCGTGCGTCAGAATATTCTGGGGGCCAACACTTCTGGCGCCAGTACGGTGCACACTCAATTGCGGGTCAAGCTAGTTCCCGATTCGACAGCGTGGAACGTGGGGATTGGCGTGGTGGGCGATTTGGTGAGTAGGACCAGCAGTTCCAAAGGTCCAGCGGTGTTTCATAGCACTTCGATGGCGCAGATCGATAGTAACCGCTACGTGCGAATCGACCCACGTGGCTTTGAGGTCTCGGCGGCACCAACGCTCGTCGACTCGCAGGACTACTTGCGAAACATGAGCACCGATTTCGACAGTTTGCCGCTTATTGGCGACTTGGCGCGATTCTTGGTGCGCGAACAGTTCAATCAGAAACGGGGCTTAGCCAAACGCATTACTCAGCGTATCATAGCCCGCGAAGCAGACGCTGAACTTGACCGACGACTCGACGAGAGTCTTGGTATAGCCGAAAGGGAATTGGCCGAACGAATAGTCGGTCCGCTTCAGCGGCTGAATCTCAATCCCTTGGTGGTCGCCATGAACACGACCGAGCAGCGACTGTCGGTCCGCTATCGGGTAGCCAACGAGACGCAGTTGGGAGCCAATACTCCACGACCTCGAGCGCCCGGCGATAGCCTATTGAGTATGCAAGTTCATCAATCGGCCATCAACAATACAATTGAACAAATAGGGCTCAGCGGCCGCCTGTGGACGATCCCGGAACTCTACGAGCGGTTGGGGGAGGCCTTTCAAGGGGCGAAGTGGAGACTTCCTGAAGAACTCGGAAGTGATGTCAACGAGACGCGAATTCGGTTTGCGGATAGCCGTCCAGCTACCGTCGAACTCGTGGATGGAAGATTACGTCTGACGCTACGAATTGCCGAGTTTAGCCAAGGTGATCGCTTTCACATCGAACGCTTTATAGTAACCTCCAGCTACGTACCTGCTGCAGAAGGCATGTCTGCCGAATTGATACGCGATGGTGTCGTCGAGATCGTCAGCAATCATGATCGACTTAAACTGCGCGTCATTTTTGCCAAAATCTTTGTCTCCAATCCGCAAATCCCCTTGATCAGCGAGAGTTGGGTCAGTGATTCGCGCAGCGATGGCTTGGCGGTATCTCAAGTCGAGATCCGAGATGGTTGGCTCGCCGTAGCCGTCTCTCCCGAGAATTCGGTGCAAGCCGCACAAGTGGCCGCGCGAGCTCAACAATTGCGTTCGCTGAAGTAGTCTTGTGGATTCGATGAGGTTACTATGGTGGCTTCCCTGACCGTCCGCCATTTGGTTGATTGCCATGCTTCACGCTCCCGTACCCGATGCGCCACGTAGATTAACGGGGGCGAGGTCGCCTCGATATCTGGTCGACTTCCACCCCAAACAGTTGCCGCACTACTTCACGGATGTACTGATCATCGGTGGTGGATTGGCCGGCCTTCGAGCAGCCAATGAACTAGGAGACGATGTAAGGGCCATCGTGGTCACCAAAGACCGACTGCAGGAGAGCAATAGCAACTATGCACAAGGCGGCATCGCCAGCGTGTGGGATCCTGAGGACTGCTTTGAGGATCATGTGCAAGACACGCTGTCCGCAGGCGGGAATTTCTGTCACCCAGACGTGGTCGACATGGTCGTACGCGAAGCCCCCAATCGCGTCGAAGAACTGATCCGATGGGGAACGCAGTTCGATTCACACGACGGACAGATGATGCTCGGACGCGAGGGGGGGCATAGCCGCCATCGCATTTTGCACGCGTTGGGTGACGCCACTGGCAAAGAGATCATGCGCGCGGTCATCGACTACACGCGTTCGCGCGATAATATTGAGATCTGGGAACGCGCCTTCACTATCGATCTGTTATCCCAAGAGGGGCGTTGCCACGGAGCGATCATCTTGCGCGGTGATCGCCAACCCATCTTGCTCTGGGCCAAACAAACGATCCTGGCAACTGGCGGTTGCGGTCAAGTCTATCGAGAAACCACGAATCCACGCGTCGCAACAGGTGACGGACACGCGCTGGCCTATCGAGCCGGTGCGAAGGTACGCGATATGGAGTTTATGCAGTTCCACCCTACCGTACTGTATATTGCTGGTAGCTCGCGAACCCTGGTTACCGAGGCGATTCGCGGGGCTGGCGCGTATCTAGTCGATAGCGAGAACGTTCGCTTTATGTCCCACTACGATTCGCGATTGGAATTGGCACCGCGCGACGTGGTTAGCCAGGCAATCGTGTTGCAGATGGAGAAGACTCGGCATCCTTGCGTGTATTTGTCTCTCAAGCATTTGGACCCCGAGCGAGTGCGGGCGGAGTTTCCGGGGTTTGTCGCTTCATGTACCAAGTTCGATCTTGATGCGACCCAAGACCCGATACCGGTACGACCCGGTGCGCACTATATGATCGGTGGCGTCGAGGTCGATCAATTCGGACGGACATCCGTGGCCGGCTTGTGGGCCGCCGGAGAGGTTACCAGTTCCGGGTTGCACGGTGCCAATCGGCTGGCTTCCAATAGTCTGCTGGAAGGACTCGTGTATGGTGTGCGGGCTGGGCAATTGGCCGGCCAAGAGGCAGGCAACTGTCCGGACGAGTATCGCGTGCTTCCGATCAGCAGCCGGCGCAGTTATCGTTTGACCGAATCGCTGGATATTGCCGACATTCGCAATTCAGTGCAAAGCCTAATGTGGCGCATGGTCGGAGTGCAGCGCCACGCAGATCGGTTGTCCGAGGCGTTGGCGCAGATTCAAGCCTACTCACGCTACGTCCTACCGCACGCCTTCGATACCGTCGAGGGTTGGGAGCTTC
This sequence comes from Pirellulaceae bacterium, assembly GCA_020852965.1. GTDB lineage: Bacteria > Planctomycetota > Planctomycetia > Pirellulales > Pirellulaceae > Aureliella. The sequence goes on from JADYZV010000126.1 coordinate 22,339, forward strand.
AAAACCTACTGACCATCTCCCATTTGATGTGCGAAGCCGCGCTGGTGCGCACCGAATCTCGCGGTGTACACATGCGCACCGACTTCCCCGAAACCGATGACGCCAACTGGCGCCAACATCTGGTGTTCGAACAGCCATCAACGCCGTAACACGTGGCCCCTCTGTGTTCTCCGTGCCTCTGGGTTTCAATCCCCTCCGATTGAGTCCAAAAAGCCACCCCTAAGGCTTGCGTTCCCGCTTTTTGGGGAAACACAGAGTTAACAGAGATAAGCACCCACGCTTAAGTCTATGCGCATATTTGGCCGCTTTGCCGTTAGCCAGGGTTAATTGATCTGCCAGGTAACTTATGCGTGGGTGCTTATGTGTTGAACAGCGGTAGTCCAACGACTGCCGGAGATCCCACCGAGTCAGATTCTCTTGACTCCATCATTCTGCCCTGAATCGGCATCGTGATTAGGCAGGAGCGTCGTCGGCAGGAGCGTCGTCGACAGGAAGGGCGATTTGGAGTGGAAGCGTTTTATCATCGACGATCTCCACCTCCCTCAACATGGCTGAGCAGCAGACTAGGGAACACTAACCTTCACTAATCGCACACTAATCCATTCGACGCCCCTGATAAGCAGTACAAACATTGCCAATCACATGGTGGAAATCGCCGAGAAGTGTCCAAAATCGCAAAATCTTCCTACGGATTCGCCCGGCCGGAGACACTAAATAGGTAGGCATAAAATTTTTTGCGTCGATAGTTCCTCCGACCTAGTATTTGAGCAGACAACATGCGGTTAACATTGCGAACACTTTTGGCCTATCGCGATCGCGTTCTGAGCCCTGCGGATGCAGAAGATCTGCATCGCCGCATCCAAATCAGCCACGATGCCGGAAACCTGCTACGACGCATCTCCGCCGTCACCGGGCGCAATGCCGTGTTGGCGCCTCCGGTGCTCGGTAAGGGCCTCGGTGGCGACGCCAATTCGATTGCTGAGTACTTGGACGACGCTATGCAGCATACGCAACTCCCCGAGTTGGAGCGGATTTGCTTGGTGTCCGATATGCATTTGGCTGAACTGGCCGACTGCCACTCGCTGCTATCGACAGCCGCGCATACTAAGGTGAGCGTTTCGAGCGAGCTACGACGGATGGCACTGGCGCTGGGAGCCCCCGTTCAGCGCGGCCAAATCGAGCAGGAAATCGAGAACCGCAAGGCGCCCCGTCGTCGTGGAAAACAGACAGACGTTATGGTTCGCGTCGATGCGGCACATGGTTCACCTATTCCCGAGGTGGCGAAGCCGAAGGTTCCTGTCCAAGTCGAATCGCCGATGCTGGTCTCAGGAGGTGAGTCGATTAAGCCGCAGGGACTAAACTTGGAAACCACCGCGCTGACACACGAAGTGCCCGACTACTTGATGGGCTCATCCGCAGGGAATTGGAAAATCCCACTGGCTATCGGTGCGCTGGCTGCGGTGCTCGTGATGCTGGTGTGGCAGTCGCTTGGCCCATGGGAGAAAGTGACGGAGCTGTTTGCCAAAGTCCCTGTAACCGGCCAATTGAGAAATGTTGAATCGCGCCGAATCGAACTTGACGTGATTACCGAAACCGAGCAGGGACCGCCAGGCGTGGCAGCTAATACCCCCTCCCCTATCGTTGTCGATTCTGACGACACCATGCCGCCGGGTGCCAATGCGACTCCAGTCGAAGAGTCGCCTATTGAGGAGGATATCATCGTAGACACGGAACTCAGCGGGCCGCCTGGAATCGACGCATTGACGGAAGCCAAACCGCCACAACCTGCGACCGAACAGGAGCGAGGCGTCGAGAGCTCGACCGAAGCTCCACCTAGCAACGAAGCCGACGTAACCGTTGAGTTGAAAGCGATTTCCGATCAAGGGGCTCAGCCAGATGCTTCCCGAATCAATAACTCGGCCGGTTCGCAAGCTGTTTGGTTGCCCAGCGATGCACGCGCCGAGCAAGCGGTCATTCTTTGGCGCGATGCAGGCGTCTGGCATCGCGTAGAGGCAGGCAAGCCATTGCCAATCGGCAGCCGTTGGGTCATCCCTCCATCAACTCGAACGACGATCGACTTGCCGAGCGGCGTATTGTGGACCGCCTGCGGTCCATCGCAACTTGAGCTGGCCTCAGTTGGCGAAGACCAGACGAACGGTGAGCAAGCCACGCGGATCGTTACCCCGCTTTGCCGTGCTCTGGTTCGCGGTGGTCCCGATGGTGGAGTATTACTGTTGTCGACACCGGTCGGAGATTTCAAACTGGAATTGATCCACCCCAATAGCTTGGCATCGGTCGAGATGTCGTATCGTCCCGTTGAGGCGGGATCGATCGTCGATCAACAGTCGACGAAACCGATACTGATTATTGTGGCCGCTGAAGAGAGTTTACAAATAACTCGACTCGACCCCGATGGCTCTAGCGAACCACAAGAACTCAGTCTCGGAGACGGACTCGCGTGCGTCGCGGAAAGTCAACCAATCAGGTTTCGTTTGCAGAACATTCCCGCATGGTTCCGGAGTAGTATCGAACGCCCCATCGATGGCTTGGCCGTTTCCGATCTCAGTCGAGCCACGGAGAAGCGCGCAGCGGATCCGAAGGTTGTCGCAAGCGACGCCACTCGATCGGAGACCTCGACGAGTGGGGCAGAGCTAGACATTGCCTCTATACTCACTGAACTCAGTCGTTCACGCCGGCCAGAGTCGGCCGCGTTGGCTGTGCAAGTATCCCTGTTGTGTGGCAACTGGCATCCGATAGCCGCTGGATTCTTGGACGACGTGCGGATGCGCAGCCACTGGACGCCGACTCTCAACCTCGCGCGACAGCTTCTGGCCGCCGAACCGACCGCAGAAGTCGAAGCTCGCAAGTCTTTCACCAAGGCATACTCGGAGACTGGCATCGACCTTGTCGATTTGCTATGCGGCTACCCCGCCGATCAACTCGATGCAGACGCCCTAGCCAGGATCGTTCAACGATTGGAGAGCTCGCAATTGGCAATGCGCGTGCTGGCTGTCTATCAGTTGCAAATCTTGACGGGAAAATCGCTTGGCATCCAACCGGCGACCATCTCTCGTAGCGGAGTGCAGCAATGGCGTCGCGAGCTGGCCAACAATCGCTCATTGCTACTCCCAGTCCCCGACCCAATTTGGGAGCGCGCAGGCAAGTGAATGCAGCCGCCAATGTGGCCCGACGCTCCGTCGTCGGAAAACAATGTAGCCCGACGCTCCGCCGTCGGAAAACTAATGCAGCCCGACGCTCCGCCGTCGGAAAACTAATGCGCCCCGACGCTCCCTGACTATCCCGCCAACAGTGCGGGCGAGCAGCGTGGTGTAGCAGCTTCTGTTTCGAACCCCAAATGGCGACAGATCGACAAGGCGGCTTTGCGGCTGACGGTATTCGCCGTGTTGCACGATTGCGTCTGCGTGGGTTCACCGTGAGCTTCCCTACCCGTCGTGTCGTGCTCGCCCGCTCCGGCAAACTGACGACTGAGTAGCAGCAGCTCTTGACGCTGCTTCTCACGCTCTCCCCTGTCGGACATTAGGCGATCCAAGGCAACGATGGATTGAGCGATTACTTTGCCCGTCCTCCCCACAGCCAGAAACTCCGGCATGACTATCTTACCGGCAATCATATTGGGCAGGGTCATTGACTTGATGCGCGTGACGCACTTGACAATCGCATAGTGACCACGACTGATGTGATAAACGACCACGCTGGGGGTGCCACGAGCCATCATCTCCAAACTAACCGAACCCGATTTCATCAACGAGCAGTCGGCTAGCTCGATGATCTCGCTGGTCTTACCCACGAAGAACTGAATGTTCAGTTTTCGGTCGCTGTCAGTCAATTGCTGACTGCACCACAAACAATGTTGGTCGTGCAGCGCTGCCACCATGAATCTCGCTTGGGGATGGCGCCGAGCTAATTCACGAATAGCTGCGAGTTGCATGGGCCAGATCTTTTTCACTTCGCGTGTTCGCGAGCCCGGCAGTACGGCTACTTGGACGCCTTCGTATTCACGCCACTTTGCAAGAAAGTGCGCGTCGAGCTGCCGCTGGCGAACTTCGTCGAAAAACGGATGCCCCACATAGTCGACCGACATCTGCCGTTGCGCATACCACTGAGGTTCGAAAGGTAGATTGCAAATGACATGGTCCACATTGCGCCGCATTTTGGCGATCCGCCACCCCCCCCAGGCCCACAACTGAGGAGGTAAATAGTAGATCACCGGAATTTTATGTTGCTTGGCTCGTTCCGCTATGTGCCAATTGAAGCCAGGGAAATCAACCAACACGACCGCATCGGGACGCTTGCGCGCGAAAATGTCAGAAGCAATATTCGCCACGCGAATGAACTCGCGGAGTTTCGGCAAAACCTCTGCGAAACCCATCACGGCCAAGTTGGTAAGTTCATAGTCGATTTGGCAACCCGCTTCACTCATTCTACCTCCGCCAAAACCTTGGAAAGTAGCTGAGGGCTGCAAGTATTGAAGCTGACTGATCAATTTGGCAGCATGCAAATCGCCACTCGGTTCACCGACAGAAAAGAATAGATTGGGAGTGTTCACAGAGGTTGATCCAAGACTTCGAGAGCTGTAACAATGTGAAAAACACGGGGGAATAGGCTATTTGTGGTTCTAAAAGGGTTGTCCTACACCGAGACCTCAAAATAGAACAACTCGGGCACCAGCGTCCAGAGCATTGCGGCAGGCAGAGCCGCAGCGGACCACCAACTTGAGGAAATCTGAAAACTATCGCGATAAATTCCGAACTGGTCTATCGACGCGGTGAACGGCTATCGTAGACTCCGCACGCCGCTTCGGGCATCCGAGGATAGTGGAGTCAGGAGCGGAACAATGTCATTCAGCAATCGGTGGCCGCTTGTTGAATGCTGACAAGGTTGAGAATCGCTGGGTGCGGGTTGGAGGATCAGCACCCCAGGCATTCTCGTCAACGCGTGGATGGACCCATATTTCGCAAACTCGCTAATGCCTCGCCACTGCGATCGGCCTGACCTAACGTCGGATCGTATGTTGGAATGGCACGAGTGAGCCTACACACAGGAGCTTCGAGCATGGATGCTCGTTCGTTTCGCCCCATGTTGGGTGCGGCCCTCGTCTTGTTTTTGTTGACACTCGACAATGCTGCTTCGGCGCAGTTCGGGAGGCGTCAACAGTTCACCGCTCACAGCCAGAATTTCATCGTCTTCGCTTCGACTCCACAATGGGCCGCTCAGGTCGCTGAGATGGCCGAGCTGAACCGACGCGATTTGGCCATACACTGGTTGGGATCCGAGTTGCCCCCCTGGTCGGAACGCGTTCCGATTCACGTACAAGCTGGGGCCGACCTGGGAGCTGGCGGCGAGACGCGATTTTCGCTTATTGGCGGCAACCGTATCGGCAATTGGATGATGAGCGTGTCGGGTACTCAGGAACGCATACTCGATAGTGTGCTGCCTCACGAAATAACACACACGATATTCGCGACACACTTCGCGCCGCTCGGGAAATATGCACCTCGTTGGGCCGACGAAGGTGCCTGTACGACAGTCGAGCATATTTCCGAAAAGCAAAAGCACCAAAAGTTCCTACACCAGTTTTTAGCGACCGGGCGTGGACTAGCATTCAACACGATGTTCAACTTGAAGGAATACCCGACCGACATCATGCCGCTCTATGCGCAAGGGCACTCGGCGGTGCAATTCCTAATCGACCAAGGTGGCCCACAGAAGTTTGTCAAGTTTCTTGAGGCCGGTATGCGCAGCGAAGCTTGGGGGCCAACCCTGGAACAATTCTACGCCTACGAGTCGATCGGTTCCTTTCAAACGTTGTGGAATCAGTGGTTGGCCGATGGTAGCCCCCAGAACTTGATCGCCTACGCGCCCGGATTGCAGCGAGAAGCTGGAACCGACGCCGGATCATCAGCCAGTGTTGTCTTGGCTTCCAATGCGGTACCGGTCGACGTTAGTCCCTCGAATGCCAATCCCCGCTCCCCGGCTGCCGCTGTCCTAGGCGACCGCAGTGAAATGCAATTAGCCGCCGAGCCCCTTGCGCTCGATGCACAACCGGCCAATTCGGTAAGCCTGGCAAGCCATGCGGCAGCGACCTCCTCGCCGCTAGGAAACGAGAATTGGTACAAGCGGCGTTTGCGTGAGGTAACCGGCGAGGAACCGCCCCTCAGCCAAGCCGCACGCGCCACCGAGCAACCGCGGCCGATCAGTATGCAACAGCTAGGTCGCACGCAACCGTCCGGAAATCCACGTGTCGGTATACCGCATCAATCCGTTTCGCATGCGCCGCAGAGACAATCGCAGGGAATTCAAGTGCTCGACTGGGGCGATTCGGAGTCAGTGCCCGGCATCGCACCCAACCTTCGCTATGCGGCCCCGCCACCTGGCATGGTTCCGCTCTACCGCTAAATCATGCAAAGCATCGTAGCTACCGTCGCCAGACGGTAGACCTAAGCTCAAGTGCTTCGCAAAGATCTTCTTGGAGTGCTCCGAGTTCTCGGAGCTTTGGCCTGGCTAACGGCCAGCAACACTGGGAACCGAACGCTGAAAAAAGCTGGCAGCGCACAGTTTGGTTGTTGGTTGCTAAAGATGTAGCTCGCTGCAGAATGTTCTCGCCTCCATCGGCAACTGGAGCCCCAGAGTTTCCAATTGACGTGAACTCTGGGGAGGACCAAGGCGGTGATGAATCCCCGCGCTCCAAAAGCTTTGCAGCACCAAGCTGTGTGATTTCGGCTCCTGCTCCATTTCCTTTCTCAAACTAAGATCTAACCGAGCTCTTTCGTCTAAGCAATTTCATCACGATAAAACCGAATAGCAACACAATCGCAGCGCCTACGGCTATTTTAATAGCGGTGACGGTAGTCTCGGCCGCTGGGCTTAGTTGCTCCTCGACTTGGAAACCTTCCTCACCGAAATTCTCTAATCCTTCGGCCTCCAAATCGAAATCGGGTACGTCCGGTAGATTTGGTAGGTTCGGAGTTGGCGGAGTGGCGGCAGAAGCGGGGGGCGCATCAGCCGGCGTATTGGCGGCTGGTGGCTGCGCGTCGAGCGACTTGGCGCACATCATTAACACCAGCACCAAAATGCTTCCCGGCATTAACCGTTTGCATCGTAGAATGTGGCTCGACGCTCCGCGTCGTGAGTCCTGGAAGGTGCTGCATAGCACCAATCGCTTGCAATCTACGCTCCCAAGCGATAATCGGTCTGCTTGAATTTTCGAGCGTGCGGTGGTGGAATTCATCATGAAAAATCTCTCCTGTCGAACAACAATCCAATGGGGTGATCGAAGTGGCTACTCCGCAAGCTGCGGGTCGGTATGACGCCCGCGATAACTCCTGTTATACTCGATCGGCTGTGGCGTGGGGGCTATTTGTGAAACAGCCATTGAACTTCTATCGAATACGGTTGGGATGCAAATAGTTTTATGTGTGGAATTGCTGGTGGGCTTTGGTTTGATGAATCGCAGGCGCTAGCGCGTGAGACGCTTGAGTCGATGACCCATTCGCTCGTTCATCGTGGTCCCGACGATACGGGCTGTCACTTTGAACCGCTACAACATGATCCGGCTGGCTTGATCCCAGGAGTTGGACTTGGATTCCGACGGCTTTCCATTATCGATTTAGCCGGCGGCCATCAACCACTTTGCAACGAAGATGGCTCGGTGTGGTTGGTCTTCAATGGCGAGATCTACAACTATCGCGAGCTGCGCCGAAGACTAGAGGGCTCGGGCCATACTTTTCGCACCGATAGCGATTCGGAAACGATCGTCCATCTCTACGAAGATCTCGGCTTGGAGTGTTTCGAGCATCTCAATGGTATGTTTTCCATCGCGATTTGGGATCGCAACCAGCGGCAGCTGGTGCTGGCCCGCGATAGGCTGGGAAAGAAGCCACTTTTTTATCAATTCCGCAATGGCCAGTTGTTATTCGGCAGTGAGCTCAAGGCGTTGACCAAGGCACCCGGCTTTGACAATAAGCTGTCGCCGGCAGCCATTGATCAATTCCTGACCTACCAGTATGTACCGCATCCGAATTCGATCTACCAATCTGCAAACAAGTTGCCCCCTGGGCATTTGGCCGTGATACGCGATGGTAGGTTGCAAGTAAAAAACTATTGGAAAATTGATTGGCCACATGAGCAGGAAACGGACGAGGCGACTGCCGCCACGCGTTTGGACGAACTACTGCGAGATTCGATCGGACTTCGCTTGCGCAGCGATGTTCCCTTGGGAGCGTTCTTATCGGGCGGGATCGATTCATCGCTGGTCGTCACGCTGGCGCAGGCACAACTTCACGAACCGCTGAATACGTTCAGCATCGGTTTTCGGGAAGCGGAATTCGACGAAACGAGCTATGCTCGGCAAGTCGCCGCTTGGGCGCGAACCGAGCATCGTGAATACCAGGTGACGCCGGATGCGGTATCGATTCTCGATCAGTTGGTCTACCACTACGACGAGCCGTTCGGTGACAGTTCGGCCATTCCGACCTGGTATCTATGCCAGTGGACGCGTGAGCATGTGAAGGTGGCCTTGACGGGCGACGGCGGGGACGAGCTGTTTGCGGGCTATGAACGCTATCGAGCCCTGGCGCTCAGCCGCTGGTTCGATCGTTTGGCGGGGCCGCTGCTGGGGAGCCGCTTTATCCAAGGCCTGCCTGCCTCGAATCGCAAACGCTCGTTTATCCGCCGCGTGCAGCGTTTCGGCGAGGCGCTAAATCAACCGGTTGCGCGACGATATATGAATTGGATTCAGATTTTTCCTGAACGGATGCGCGGCGATCTGTATCGCGAGGGTTTTCTGGCGCAGCTCCCCGATGAAGATCCCTTCGAGTTCTTTGAAACGGCCTGGAATAGGTTGGCACCACGCGATTTGATGGCTCGAGCATCACTGGCCGACCTGGTGACCTACCTGCCGTGCGACTTGATGACCAAAGTTGACATCGCCTCGATGGCTCATGGTCTTGAATGCCGTCAGCCTCTGCTCGACTATCGTTTGGTGGAGTTTGCCGCAGCGCTCCCAACACGACATAAATATCGGCGAGGTGTTGGAAAGCGGTTGCTCCGTCGGACATTCGATCGCCTGCTACCACGCCAGATTTGGACTCGGACCAAAATGGGATTTGGAGTTCCGCTGGGAAGTTGGTTCCAAAACGAGTTGCGTGAACTAACCCAACAGCGGCTACTGGGGACCGATGCACGCTGTCACCAATATTTCCGACCCGATGCGTTACGGCAGATCGTGGATCAACACATGAGCGGGCGCGTCAACCACCAGTACCGTCTATGGAACTTGTTGGTATTCGAATCTTGGCTGCGCAGGTGGCAATAGGCTGAGATAGTCGCTGATCGCTACGTCGGTCAGTGATCTAGCATTGAATGTCCATCAACGATTACAAAGAACCTATCTGTGGCTACTGGGTTCGCCTGACGTTCTCGCAGGAAGTTAAAACTGGTATGATAAACAGTCCAACCTAGCGAACTTTCCTCTCCTGAGGCTTCAAATATGTTGCGCAATACTACGGCGGTCGTTTTGGCTGGTGGCAAAGGCACTCGGCTCGAGCCGCTGACTCTGGACCGCGCTAAGCCTGCGGTCCCGTTTGGCGGGAACTATCGCATCGTCGACTTTGTACTGTCCAACGCCATCAACTCAGGACTCCGGCGCCTACTGGTGCTAACGCAGTATAAAGCGTTAAGCCTTGATCGACATATCAACCTGGGATGGCGGCAGTATTTTTGCGCCGAACTGGGCGAGTTCCTGGATGTTGTCCCGCCGCAACAACGCATCGATGAACAATGGTATCAGGGGACCGCCGACGCCGTATACCAAAACATCTTCGTGATAGAAAAGGATCGCCCCGAGTATGTAATCATTTTGGCTGGTGATCATATCTACAAAATGAACTACTTGTCGATGATTCAATTCCACAAAGAGATGGAAGCAGATCTAACAGTGGGCGCGTTGACGGTAGATCGCGACGAGGCCAAGCAATTTGGAGTGATTCAAGCCGATGAGCAGGGGCGTATCGTCGGCTTTCAAGAAAAGCCTGATCAGCCGCAAACGATGCCCGGAGATGATGATCACTGCTTTGCTTCGATGGGGATCTACATCTTTACAGCTCGGTTCCTATTCGAACAGCTCTGCCGCGACGCCACCGAACCCGGTAGCCAGCATGACTTTGGTAAGAACATCATCCCCTCAATCATCGATAGCCACCGAGTGTTTGCCTTCCCCTTCCGTGATGAGAACCGCAAACGGCAGGCCTATTGGCGTGATGTTGGAACAATCGACGCCTATTACGAAGCCAACATGGATCTCATTACCGTCGATCCACTATTGAATCTTTACGATCAGAACTGGCCCATCCGCACGCTGCAGCCCAACCTCCCCCCCCCAAAATTCGTGTTTGGGAGCGACGGCAATTTGGAGCGTTGCGGCCAAGCAATCGATAGCATCGTTTGCCCCGGCACAATCCTCAGTGGCGGCAGAGTCAAACGCAGCGTGATCAGCTCGAACGTTCGCGTCAATAGTTACGCCTCCGTGGAAGAAAGTATCCTATTCCAAGGAGTGAACATTGGACGACACGCAAGAATACGTCGAGCAATTATCGATAAAGAGGTAAGCATCCCAGCAGAGATGGAGATCGGCTACGATCTGGATGTCGATCGCCGACGGGGCTTTACGATAAGTCCTGGGGGAATCGTGGTCATTTCTCGCAATGACTCGCCGAATGTGGCGGACGATGTTCTATATTCGGACCCCCCTACGACGATTCTACGTTAATGTTCCTGAGGATACTATTGTGGCTGCCAATTCCTATGTTTTTCTACTCGGCTTGGCTGTCGGTACCAGTCTCCTCGGGTTTGGTATGTTGTTGGGGTATTGGCTGGGCAGGAAGACACCTGGCGGAGATCCGCTCGACCGTCAACAGTTTTTGTCGTTCTTGCAGAATCTCTCTAGTTGGACGAGCGAATATTCCGGGGACGTCAGTCGCTATCAATCGCAATTGACAGCCCTCGACGAAAAGTTTCGCTCCAGCGCCGCCCCCACTCGGGAAGAGATGCTCCAGACACTGCAGCAGATCATGGATGCCAATCGACAACTTCAATCAAGGCTGGATAACGCTGAGCAAAAGCTGGAAGTACAGACCGATCAGATCTCCAGTTATTTGACGGAGGCTCGCACCGATGGTCTAACCGGGCTGCTCAACCGCAAGGCCTTTGACAAAGCCCTGGATGGACTGTTCGGCGACTGGCAGGGCCGGGAGCAACCATTTTCAATGGGCATGCTCGACATCGATCACTTCAAACAGATCAACGACACCTACGGTCACCCTGCTGGTGATGCCGTGCTACGGCAAGTCTCCGCATTGCTACAAAGTGAGTTGCGCCAGGAGGTCTGCGTGGCACGCTATGGAGGTGAGGAGTTTGCCGTCTTGTCTCGGAGCACGGGCGAACAAACTGCTGCGGCTTTGGAGCGAGTTCGCCATAGCATTTCCCAGCTTCAGATTACTCACGATGCGCACGTTATCCGGGTATCGCTCAGTGCAGGAGCGGCGCAGATCGAAGCCGACGATAAGATCGGAATGCTGGTTCGACGTGCCGATGAAGCCCTCTATGCAGCGAAGCTAGGTGGCAGAAATCGCGTCTACCGCCACGATGGTACTATGTGCCATCTGGTTACGAAAGGAGCTACGCAAGCCGCGAACTCAGCGCAAGCCTCCGAACTATCATCGCACGCAGCCGATGCCTCCCAAACGGCTAACGAGCTGAGCCAAGCACAAGCCGCCGATTCGAAAATCGCCGATCGATTACAGCGTATCGTCGAGGAGGAGTCTCGGCGACTCGTGCGACGTTAACTAATGACAGAACTGCCAACCAATCACAATGCGATCGAGGTCGTCGACTTTCGCAAAGTCTACGGCTCGACGCTGGCTGCTGCTGGCATCTCATTTTCACTCCCAGCCGGCACCGTCGGGGCCCTGGTTGGTCCGAACGGGGCGGGCAAGACTACCACCATCCGCGCGCTGTGCGGTATCATTCGACCCACCTCAGGTATGCTCCGTGTAGCTGGCTTGGACGTGCAAACCGAACCGCTCAAGGTCAAGCAGGTCGTAGCCTACGTCCCCGACGACCCACCGCTGTTCGAAACGCTGACCGTATGGGAGCACTTGCGGTTTATCGCATCCGCCTATGAGGTCGAAGATTACCAACAACGCGGCGCGGAACTGCTAACGCAATTGAATCTCGATTCCAAGCGCAACGCACTTGCGAGTGAATTGTCACGTGGTATGCGACAAAAGGTAGCCATCGCCTGCGCATATCTGCACAACCCTGCCGTGCTGTTCTTTGACGAACCTTTGAGCGGTCTTGATCCCGCAGCGATTCGACTATTGAAACGCACCATGGTTGAGCGCGCCGAGCGGGGAGCCACCGTGCTGGTCAGCAGTCACCTGCTCGCCTTGGTCGAAGACATTTGCCGACATCTGATCGTTCTGCGGCATGGCAAGTGCCTGTTCTCCGGCACGGTCGAATTGGCGCGCGAGTCCTATGCCGAGTCGGGATCGTTGGAGGATGTCTTCTTTCGAGTTACGGAAGAGGAAGACGTTGGGTGAGTCGATAGTGCTCTACTGTTATATTCAAGTTGACGCCCTGGAGTAGGCTCGTGATGGCGATGAGCGGGAAGTGTCGAATAGGCTTATTAAGCTGTCCAGAGCAACTTTCAGTGCACTGATGTCACGGTGTATCTCGAAGGGCTTTGGCCAAATAGCGATCGAGCACGGCCGCGAACCTTTTTTTATCCCGATTGTCATACGGGCGCGCTCCGCCGCTGAGTGTTCCTGCGCCGCGCATGCCATCCAAGAAGTCACGCATGGAGAGTCTCGACTGAATGTTATCAGCCGTATGCTCATCGCCGCGCGGGTCGACCACCATGACTTGCTTGTCAACCAACTCGGCTGCCAGCGGAATATCGGCCGTGATGACTAGATCCCCAGGTTGGCTATGCGTCACGATATAGCGATCGGCGATGTTCGCGCCTGCCGCCACGGTAACCATCGACACCGTGGGAGCGTTGGGGGGCAGAGCCAGACTCGAGTTGGCGACCATCACCGTCTCGAACTTCAACCGTCGAGCCGCGCGAAAGACAATCTCTTTCACTTCCCAAGGTGCCGCATCGGCATCGATCCAAACCTTCAATTGTATTCCTCCCAAAGCAACATACTCGGCCGTAACTACCGTCTGGCGACAGCGGCTACAAGTACTTCGCCAGTTCGCCGCCGCGTGCCGCGCGCGCGTCGACTTTGAGGCTCGTAGCAGGATCTTCCATCAAGCCAAGCGCATGATGTGGTTTCGTTCGAGCGTCGATCACGAGACTTCCAGTGCAGCCGAAATGCTTGTCATGTTGACTGGCACCAATACCATATACATCGATTGCAGGATCGCTACGCGTAAACGTGGTCCACACAAAATTCTCAATACTCTGCGCAGTGAATGCCGAATCGTCGCAGACGACCACCAGCGGATATGTGTTACACCAGGAGTCGCTAGGTAGTTCGTCACACATCGATTCGAACGATTGCCTGCTCGAAGGACTACTATATGGTTCGCCGCGCACGACCAGCACCCCCGGCATGCCGATGCGAGGTTCGCTCCAGCCGCTAGGCAATCGTAGACTGCCATCGAGCTCGTGGGATAAGGTGCGCAACACCGGACCGGCAGCAGCTAAAATGAGCTTCGACCCTTGATTTAACCCGCTCCCTGAGTAATCGAGCGTATCGATAGTCGTGCGCGTGACGAAATGCAGGTCGCGTCTCCAGTCGAGTCGTTCCAACGCGAATCGAAAGAAGGCAAGCAGATCGCGTGCATCGAGCGAAGCGGATTGCCCTCCGTCGACAATCCACAAATATTTTGCCAGCGACAATTGCCCCTGCCCCAGAATAGCGCTGGCTTGTGTCAATAATTCTTGGGGCCGCTCGAGTTTTTCATAGGGCGTGTAGCGTTCACTTCCTACTGCTAGTAATAGTGGGTGCACACCCGCCGCGTCGACCGCATGCACTTGTCGCACACCAGGCAATACGGCAGGAATCATCGGCCCCGTCAGCTCGTGGATCAGCTCTCCAAAGGTTGTATCCTCTTGTGGTGGGCGACCAACCACGGTCATCGGCCAGACAGCCCCGTTGCGATGATAAACTCGCTTGACTCGCATCACGGGAAAATTATGCGCGCGCGCGTAGTACCCCAGATGGTCGCCGAAAGGCCCTTCCAGTTTCAGCTCACCGGGGATCACTTCCCCGACAATACAGAAATCTGCGTCAGCGTAGATCGGAGCAGCGCCGGCAGCCAAGTGGAGCGGAATGCGATGGCCGGCCAGCGCACCAGCGAACATCAACTCGCTCATTCCCTCCGGCAATGGCATGACCGCACCCACCGTCATCGCCGGCGTTCCCCCGATGGTTACGTTGACTGGGAGCGATTGGCCCAGCGCAAGTGCGTGGGCGTGATGTACGCCGATACCCCGTTGAATCTGATAGTGCAAGCCGCACTCCTGCTCGGGGACGTAGTCGTTCCCAGCCAGTTGCACGCGGTACATGCCCAGGTTGATATGGGAAAGCGATTCCTTCGACAGTTGACTTAAGACCTGGGGCAAGGTCACAAACGGCCCACCATCGTCGGGCCAACAGACGATTTGCGGCAGTTCAGAAAGGCGACAAGTGTGCTGCATCACCGCCGCTCGTCCCACTCGTTTGGGCTGCATGCGCCAAGCGATACGCGGTGCGCCAAAAAGCTTGAGCGGGTTTCGCAGCGCTGCGGCAGGGTTGGCTTTCCAGCGCACCGCCTGTTTGACCCCGCCGAGCGTGTCACGAAAGATGAACCGCGCCCGTTCAAGCGTACCAAACAAATTCGAGGCGACAGGAAAGCGCGTACCAATGACATTGTTAAAAAGCAGTGCCGGGCCCTGCTGACGATAAACGCGGCGATGGATCTCGGCCAATTCCAAGTGAGGGTCGACGGGATCGTCGACAATGATCAAACGCTGGTGGCGCCCAAGATCGTTGACCAGTTGTCGCGTGCTGCGGTAAGCCATATTTAATGGATATCGTAAATGCTCAGGTGGCGATAGTATACCTCTAAACAATAGAGGTTGAGGCAAGTAGTATACATTCGACCGCCAGCGGCACCGAAGGCATCGCGGTTGGATGACCAACTTCCTGCCTCAGGCCCGCTTTTTTCCTGCATGGCAGGAATCACGCGGCGCATATCGCGATTCCACTTGTCCCAAGCAGGATGGCCTACATGATGCAAGACCTGTGTCGCATAATACCAGTAGTAGACGCTGTAACTGTCATCGTCCAGTCGGGGTGTGTTTGGGAGTAGATCGTCCTGGATGGCTTGCAACAAGGCAGGGTGTGAGCTGGGCCAACCCAGATAGATGCGACACAACAACCCCTCGGCAGTCATGCTCAAGCTCGGCGAATCGTAACCATCGTAACCATACCGCGACTTGTCTTCGGAACTAACGCGGTCGAGGAACTCACTGACGTTTTGCAGTTTCGATTCATCGACCTCCAGGCCTGCCATTTTGCCTGTCACCAGCGCCATGACAAACCATCCGGTGACCGATAGATCGGCATCCTCACGCGGATTGTATCGCCAACCATGGCGATTGCTTTGCGACCAAGCGGCGAACTTCATCGCACGCTGTGCAGCGATCTTCATCTCTTCGTCGCCGGACATCCCGTAAGCCTCAGTGACCGCTATGGAAGCGATTGCTTGTGCATACATCTGTTGTCGCGATGGTTCACGTTTATCGGGAAAGTACCCGTCGGTGCCTTGCTTGCGGACCAAATAGGTCAACCCAAGCTTGACTTTATCCCGATACTCGCCTTCCATATGGGTCGAGCCGGCTCCCAAAAAGGCGTTGAGCGCCATGGCGGTTGCAGCAGTGGCATTCTCGTTGGCCCCCCCCTGGCCATAGGGCCCAACCAGACTCCACGAGCCGTTGCTTCTCTGCTGTTTGGCCAACCACTTCAAACCAAGTGCGACAGCATCCTCGGTATCTTGAGTGCCACCGAACTTCGAAAGCAACGCTTCTTTGAGTACTCCACTACGTCCCTTCAAGCCATTGAGGATGCCAAAAGGTATAGCGCGCGAAGCGAGCTGTGAATCGGAGCCCAAGACGTCGACCGGCTTGAGTTCAACCAACTCCGGCAAATCGATCTCCAGCAGTTGACCAGCGTCGCTGAGCGGGTCGAGTGAGTCGAAATCGGCCTGCTGTGGCTGAGCATCTATGGCCGAATCGACGGTTGAAAGTTCGAAGGGTGCCACACCGGTCGTATCCGAAAATCCGAGTATCATGGTCAACGGTCCCTGAGTCAGGCGGGCCAAGGGCATTGCCGCTAAAACTAGGATTATCACCAAGTGCACAGTGAAGCTGACCAACCAAGCTGGCAGTCGCGCTCGCTGCTCGGCATGTTGGGCTTGATACTCTCCAGCAGTCGCCGGCACACCCAACTCGCCCATGCCGCCACCCAGCCAGCCCCGAATCCGCTTGGCTATCCATGTAGCCCGACGCTCTGCCGTCGGATTAGATTCTGCACGCGTCGCCAACATTTTTGCTGGCTGCTCAATTGGCGGAGGCGCAATTGGTGGAAGTTGGGGCACTGGCGTCGAGGCAGGCGGTGCTGACGCCTTTGCGTCGGACGACACAACGGGTGGCGCGACCGGAGGTGGCGAGGGCACAACTCGACTGGTAAACGATGACTTGCCGGACTCGGACAACAAACATAGCCTTGTGCAGAGTGGGGAGGACGCTATGGGCCGACCTCGAACAGCTCTATTCTAACTGGATCGAACCAGGTTGTGCACTCTAACTATTCGAGCCCGAGCCCTATTGATTTCCAGCTTGCACATTGACCCACGCGATATAGCCGAGCACGCACAACCAAATTGCGTAGACAATCGCCATGACAATGAGACGACCTAAACGCCCGCCACGTGCCGCTGAATGCGTGGGTGAGCCTGTCAGGGGAGAGTCGGTAGCGGTTGGCGGGTGGGCGGGCATGATCATCTCGTAGGTTCAACAAGCCGCCGAGCAGTCGCCCACGGTTCTCGGTGCGCATCGTACCATACAGGGCTACATTTCGCCAATTCTCAAATCAATCGATCGCCTATTCGGGGCTGGCGGTCAGCACGGCGCTAGCGCGGCTGGCGACTCCATTGCGATAGATGACCATCTCAACGGTACGCCCCACGGGAGTCAGTCCCACCGTCTTGACTAAATGGCCATCATTTTCGACGCGAATTCCATCGAATTCGACGATCACGTCCCCCACTTGCACGCCCGCTTTGGCCGCTGGGGACTCGGGGAGAATCGATTTGACCAACGCACCAATCGGCGCACTTAGGCCGAGCCGTCGCGCTGTGCTGGCGTCAAAAACATTATCCAATACCACCCCCAAGTGCGACCGGACCAGCTTGCCGCGCGACACGAGCTGTTCCGCAACGACCACTGCCATATTGATGGGAATGGAAAAGCCAATTCCTTCGTTACCGCCAGAGTTGCTGGCTATGGCCGTGTTGATACCAATGATCTCTCCACGCATGTTGAGCAGCGGTCCACCGCTGTTGCCGGGGTTGATGGCAGCGTCCGTTTGGAAAAAATCCTGAATCTCGATTTCTTTCGAGCCAAGCTCCAAATTGCGTCGACCTTTGGCGCTAAGGATTCCATGGGTAACCGAATGGCTCAAGCCGAAGGGGCTACCCACTGCCAAGACATAGTCGCCGATTTCCATGTCATCACTATTGCCTAAGACCGCATGGGACAATTCGCTTTCTTCGATGCGAATGACAGCCACATCGGTCGACGGGTCCGTCCACACCTCAAGCGGGCGCAGTCGGCGGCCATCATTCATTTCCAACCGAATCGAGGAGACACTGGCTGGATAGATCACGTGGCGATTGGTTAGCACATAGGCCGATCCGCGCAAATTGATAACAACCCCCGCCCCAGCTTCTTCGATACGGCTGCTGGCGAAACCTTTTCCAGGATCGGTAGTTTTGGTGGCTTCGATATGGACGATACTAGGGCTGGCGAATTTAACGATTCTGCGGACAAGTCCTAACTGCCGGTCGAGCGCGTCGGCTTCCTGACGAATGAGTTCATATTCGCTATCGCGAAAGCTCGAGCTCAGGTTGCCTGGTGCCACCGGCTGCTGAAAGTCTTGTCTTTCCAGGCTTGGGGCCAGACCGCCGCGTGAGACAGGCTTTTGCCGTCGACTGGAGTCCAGTCGAGTGTTGCTATCGAGTCGCGACTCTGAGGCGTTGCTGTCCAGTGTGGGACGTAGCAAGATCTGTGCGTCAGCCGTCGCAGCGACTTGACCTATGACCATCAATCCAACGGCCACCCGCACCCATCGTCGCCAACTATTTGATCCGAGCAGCATGAAAAACCTCGACAGTAACTGTAACTGGGGCAATCAAAAGCCAGGCCTACTCTGAAAAGAATTCTCGCAGAGAGTAGCCGGGACTCCACTTATCCGCTCTGCCGAAATCCGGTCGACAATGAGGGAAACATACGAAATCGTAAGTTGTGGAATCGGCAATCCCGCCGAGACACACCTAGGCGAAAGCCACTCCAAGCCAATGATAGCAAGGAACGTGGCCTGCATGCGCGTGTAAAACGTAGTGTGCGGAAAGAGGCTATTGTGCACGCCTGTCCGATCAGTTGGGTCGTAACCTTTCAAACGCGCTTTCTAACGCTCAGTCACGAGTCGATCGAATCATACGCAGCATCGGCCAGCTCGGACCAGTCCTTAAAACCGGAATTTTCCAACTTTATCTGGCACTTGATGCACAACCTCGCCTGCGGCAGCGCCTCCAGCCGCGCCAACGGAATCGGCTTATCACATCCTTGGCAAGCGCCAAAGTCACCCGTATTGATTCGCGCGATCGCCTCGTCGATGTGTGCTAACTCCATGCTCTCGACCTCCGCCATACGACTGGTAGTCTCCCCACAGACCGAGTCGAGTGCAAAGTCGGCCAGTTCGCCAGAGGCCCCGGTCAATTCGCGCAGGCAGGATAAATCCCCTTTGAGCGCCGCCCGCAATGCGTTGCGACGAGTGACTAGTACGTTTTGCAATTCCTTCAACGCTTCATTCCGGCTCATGGTATCTACCTAGACTTTCTCGAAGTACATCATGGGAGTGGCTCAGCGATCTGGGCCGTGGAGAGTGAAATAAACTAGTCGTTTGTCAAAGCACTAAGGGGTCAGGACTTGTGGAGCCTGATAATCGGCAGACTCGGATATAGGCAAGCCAAGCCTTGTCGCGTCAGTGTCCGCTCGGTTCGAGACGCCTTGAATTGCGCGATGGTGTACCGAACCACTGTGTAGCGAAGCATCGCTGACTGACCGTGCCGGACGTTGCCACCCATTGCGGCCTTTCAACTCTGCTTTGTCATTAAATATACTTTCAATCAACATCTCATAGCCATGCACCATGGCCTGCAAACTCCATTTGTCGCGAACCAGCACGCGACCGGCGCGTCCCATCCGCGCCGCTAGCCGAGTGTCGTGCAACACTCCGAGCATCGCCGCAGCAGTCTCCTCCCACTTCAACGGTTGCGTGAGTATTCCGGTTTTACCATCGATAACGGTTTCACTAATGGATCCGACGTTGGTGCTGGCCACTGGAACACAGCAGGCAAGAGCTTCGAGGATCGATACCGGATTGGCTTCGTTGCGGCTGGTCAAACAGAATAAATCTAGGCCAGCCAAGATCCGTTCCGTGTCGCTACGATTGCCCATCAAATGAAAGTGCGCTCGGTAGCGATACTCACTGAGCGACTCTTCGATGGCAGCCCGTTCAGGCCCTTCGCCAACGATGACAAAGTGGGTATTGGGATGATGCCGCAAGACTTCCCGTGCCGCTTTAATGAACTGCCCGTGGTTCTTCTCGGGCCGCAATGCCGCCACGATCCCTACCACTTGTGCATCTTCGGCAATCCCTAGCTCGGCGCGTAGCCATGCGCGCTCGACATGATTGGGACGGAAGCGATTGATGTCCACACCGTTGGGGATTGTGTAAACACGCTCTGCGGGAAAGCCTTCATAGTGCACCAAGTGTTCGGCATGTTTCTGGGCCACTGCGATGAAACCATCAGTCAGCGGTGTGATAAGTCGATTGAGCCTGCCCACTCCGTCGGGCCAGCCGGTCGAATGCAGCGCACTACATATCACAGGTACTCGTGCCAATTTTGCCGCCAGGCGTCCCCAAAACATCTTGTCTCCAGCCCCAACCGTGATGACTGCGTCGGTTTGGCCTCGGCGAAAAAGGTAGGCCAGGCGTGGCAAAATGCTGACGTCCCATTTGGAAGGAAGCATATTCGCATACACGGGGATTTCGGCCGCCAGTTCGTGCCCCAACTCGCCGGGCTCTTTCAAGCATACGACTTCCGGTGAGAAGGCGCTCTTGTCCATATGGCGAATCAAGTTGACCAGCAGCGTCTCGGCTCCCCCCACCGGCATGCTGGTGATCACAAACTTGACATTCAGCTTGCGTGACGCCTGCCGACTCGAATGACTGTGCGGTTTGAGGTTCATCGTCTATCCTACTAAAGTTTGGAAACAATGTTCGCTGTTGTTAGGTTGTCGCTTCGCACGCCGATCCACACGCGGCTCGACGAACGGCAGTTCGACTTGTTCACACAGTTTGCGCGAATCGTATGTCAACCAGTTCTTGAGTTTTTCGAGTTTGGGATCAGCGTGAATGCGACGCAGGTGGAAGCCCATCGAGTTGGGCCAGTTCCAAGCACCGTAGGCTGAGCAAAAACCTGCCAGCCCAGCTCGAGCCACCACATCCACAGCGGCTTGCGTCATGTTCTGGGGTTGTCCAAAAGGAAAGGCGAAGTAGCGTACCGTACCCTCCAGCCAGTCTTCCAAGTCATGGACGCTCCCCAAGATTTCGTCTACGATCCGCCCAACGTCCTGGACCTGCCCCAGATCCGCATGCGTCCGAGTGTGCGCTCCGATTTCGATACCTTGCTCCGCGAATTCGCGCAGTTGCGCGATCGTGTTGGGAGCTAAGGCCGTACCCGCTTCCAAATCATGAGGAAAGCTGGCACCGGTACGCACGAAGTCCGTCGACACAAAGTAGGTCGCTGGCAACTTGCGTTGTACCAGCTCGGGGATGGCAAAGTCCGCGTTTTCCGAATAACCATCATCAAAGGTAATACTCACCGTTGGCTGTTCACAGTGTGCCATTCGCACGCGTCGCTGAGCTTCTTCGAGATCCACAATATCGAAATACTTCTGCAACCAATCTAGCTGCCGAGAGAAGTCGGATCGACTGAGCGTCCAGGGGTTGGAATGCGTGTCGGCCACGCGATGATAGAACAGTATTCCCACCGGTACCTGTCCGACGTAACGCAGCGTATCGAGCAGCCGATAACGCTGAGAACGAGTTACTTGGCGATAGAGCCAAAGCAATTGCTCTTTCATAGGGTCGCATTTCAGTGTGTGTACCAGGATGGAGGGCCTGTTGTAGCCTGCGTCGCAACGACTAAGCCGCCACCATTATTCGCGGTATCGTGGAGGCTCGGCTGCGCAACTGAATTGTGGCCTGCAAACGCTCGACAAGCGGTCGCGCAGCGACGAAGTAATGTTAGCTTGTCCGTTCTGTAGGTGGCTGTGCTGATTGTGGCGGTTATGCCTCCACTTAGTCGGTTCATGAACTCGATTCATGTGCGGGCTCGACGCTTTGCCACCTATCCACAAGCTACCGTTTAGGGCGGCAACCGGGCACAACCCCTAGTGCCGTCCGCCATAGTAGCGCTCACAGCCCCTTGTGCCATCCGCCCAATGATACCGTCAGCACACTTCGTTTTGTCTTAGCCTCGAGAGTTCCCAGCGATGCCTTTCCTCATCATTGCCATTGCACTTCCACTGATATTGTGGGGCGCAATTTCAGTAGTTCGTGGTTCGCTTTTTCTCTCGGTGGCCGTCTTCTTCGTAGCGACCTGTGTATTTCCTGCCGAGTTCTTTTCGGTGGATATGGCCGGCTTGACATGGACCATCGACCGTCTGTGCTTGGTCGGTATCGCCGCGCAGTTGGTATTGCGCTGGCGTCGTGGCCAACTACAGCTTCGGAAGCTGGAATCGCTGGATGTGGCCATGGCTCTGTTTATGCTATGGCTGGTGGCGCGGACCATTACTCAACCATTGGGATCCGTATTGCCTGGCCAACCCGCCACCTTAATGCACCTAGTCAACGGCTATTTAATCCCTTTCTTTTTGTATGCAGGCCTGCGGACCAGCAAGCTCGAACCCCAGCAGCTCAAATGGCCATTATTCGTACTGCTGGGTCTGGGCCTCTATCTAGGAATTACCGCCATACTGGAGATGGCCAAGCTATGGGGGCTCGTCTTTCCACGCTTCATCGGTGACCCGACGATCGGCATTCACTTCGGTCGCGCTCGTGGCCCCATGCTGCAATCGGTACGCTTGGGCGTGACTTTGTTAGCCTGCTTGACCCCTTTGATCATCTACACCATTTGGTTACAGCCGCTCAAGCGCGTGAGCTGGGGAGCCTGCCTAGCGATCGGTCCCATATTGGGCGCAGGCGTAATGCTCACACTGACGCGGAGCGTGTGGATGGGGCTGGGGCTGGTCGCGGTACTGCTGACTGGGTTGTGTATGCAAGGCATTCCACGTCGAGCTGCGTTTGTCGGTATGTTGTTTGCCGCTCTGGCAATTGTGATCGTCAAAGGAGACGACTTGGTATCCTTCAAACGCGAGTACTCGGCTGCCGAAACTCGCGAGAGCACTTATATGCGCGCAGCCTTCGCCTACGTTTCGCTGGAGATGTTCCGTGACCGACCAGTCATGGGCTTCGGCTTCAACCAGTTCCAAGTCTACAACCGTCCGTATCTGGCTGACCGCTCGACCGACATTCGTCTCGAATCCATTCGAGGCTATGTACACCACAACAGCTTCCTAAGTTTGTTAGTGGATCTTGGCATCGTTGGCTTCGGCTGTTACGCATTCGTTGGTTTAGCCGCAGTGATCCAGTGCTACATTCTGTGGCAAGCACGAGAGGCGCCCAAGTGGGCGCGCGGCCTATCCCTGCTAGCCCTCTGCATCGGCGGTGTGCATCTCATTCAAATGGCCTTCCACGAAGTCTCGTTTTCGACGATAGAAAATGGCTTCCTGTTTGCCGCCCTAGGCTTGGTCGTCGCTGCAAAGCAACAATTCTGCAGCCATCGTCACCAGGTGGCTCCCCACTCCCCGTCTCCTCGACGCTCCATTGCGTGGCGCAATTGACAGCAGCATAAGAGCCTAGCCAAGCTGGCTGAACGCTTGTTGTCCGCTCGCATTCGTGGCCATAGAATAAATGCCGGAGCGGAACCGGGAGATGTCGACGCCAAACTTGCTAACATAGTAGTCAGTCGATCGTGGCGATCAAATTCCTCAATGCGAAGTATGGAAATGACCAACCCCAAACCCCGCGGCCCTTGGTTTCACCGATTCTTAATCTGGCTGTTTGCCATTGGCGTGTCGGTGCTGTCCTTTTGGCTGCTTGGCTACATCGTTCGCGATATCGATGCGATTCAGGGGCCCGACTATCAGGCAATGGAATCGTCGATGCTCGACAAGGCGATGGTGGACCGTCGCGAAATGCTCTCTGACGAGATCGGTAATACTCAGCGGAGCATCGCAAACCTGAGCGAACAGCAACTGCTGTTGAAAAACACAATCAATACTTCGCAGCAGACAATGCATCAGTTGTTGGATTTGCAGCGACTGAGTATTGAGAAAGGAACACAGCTTTCTGGTGAACAAGACTCTGCTCTTACCGAGAATCTGGACCTGTTTCTTGCCAACCAGACGCAAGCTCAAGAATTCAACGCTCAGTTGTCGGAGCTGAATCTAAAACTACAAGGTCTTCAGGCAAAAGCTGACGACCTGGAGGCGGAAATCAATCTGGCGAAACAGCCAATACGAGAATCATTCAACGCGGCTCTACGCGACCACCGCTGGCGGCTTGGTATCTACAAACTTGCAGTGCTGTTGCCATTGCTACTAATTTCGGCCTTAATCTTCATTCGAAAATCGGTGGGGAGCTACGCACCATTAGTCTATGCGACGGGGGGAGCGTTGGCCGCCCGTGTTTTATTCGTGATGCACGAGCACTTCCCCGCGATCTACTTCAAGTACATTTTGATTGTTGCTTCGCTGGTCATTGCGATTGCGGTGCTAATTAGGCTGCTGAAAACGGTTGCCAATCCACGAGGTGATTGGCTGTTGAAGCAGTATCGCGAAGCATATACCAACTTCTTGTGCCCGATCTGCGAGTTTCCAATTCGTCGCGGACCGCTGCGATATGCCTCTTGGACTCCACGCAGTCTACGACGGCTAATGGCCCGATCGTCCCTAAGCGACTCAACTACCAGCGAAGACAAACCTTATACTTGCCCTAGCTGCAGCACCGAATTGTTCAAAACCTGCCCCCGCTGCGACGAAACCCGCTACGCCTTGCTACCTGCATGCGACAAGTGCGGTGCGATCGAAAGTTAGCGTGCCATCTGCCGT
This sequence comes from Pirellulaceae bacterium, assembly GCA_020852965.1. Classification (GTDB taxonomy): domain Bacteria; phylum Planctomycetota; class Planctomycetia; order Pirellulales; family Pirellulaceae; genus Aureliella. The sequence goes on from JADYZV010000126.1 coordinate 46,928, forward strand.
CCTGATGCAAAGGTCGCCGAACACCACTTCACGATTGCTGTGTTCCAAAATCAAGCCGTTTTAGTCTCCGCAGCGGGAAACATCGAAGCTATCGATCAAAATGCAGATCCAGAAAGCGTTGTTGTGATTCCTCGCTACCGATCACAAACATTTCCGCGTCTGCGGGGAGCTTGGTGTTAGGATCTGGATTGACTTGGAGTCCGTCGTTGCCTTGAATGGCCATCACGCTGCAACCGGTTCGTTGACGCACGGCACCTTCCGTGAGAGTCTTACCGGCAAGCGACGGCGGCACGGGTACTTTAAATACGTCCAGCCCTTCGGCCAACAGCAACACGTCGCTACGGCGCAGTAGATTAAAGATCGCATTGGCCCCCATCGAGGCTTCGGAGATCACAAAATCGGCACCGGCGCGGTGCAGAGTAAGTACATTGCGTTCGAGCGTTGCGCGGCTGACGATCTGAATGTCCGAGCGCAATCGCCGACAATATAGCGTCAAGTAAACATTCAGCGCGTCGTCGTGAGTTGTGATCACGACCGCAGACGTTTCCATTATTCCCGCTTTCTTGAGCACTTCCAGGTCGGCCGCGTCGCCGACGATCAGCCTGTCGTCGTGTTTTAGTTTGACTTTTTTCTCCACAATTCGATATGCCACAGCCTGCTGATCTAGGGCACGAGCGGTCGCTGCCCCAACACGGCCGAGACCAAGAATCACAATCGGCACGTCGTTGGCGTGATAAATACAGAACAGGCTATCGTATTCATCGAGTTGGCTGCGTGTTCCGGCCAGCACGAGAACGGTGTTTTCCGTAATCAGTGTATCGGGCCCCGCATTTTGATAGCGTCCTCGTTCCCAAACACCCGACACAGTAATATTCACGTGATCGCGCAAGCGAATGTCGCGAAGCGTCCTTCCGACCAACGGCGTTCTAGCCGCGCTAGCCTCGGCAATCAACAAATCACCGAACTGCCCGATGACGTGCGTTTGGGCATCTCGACCGATCACGCGTCTGGCCAGCGACTGCCCCATCATTTCAGCGAGCTGCAGCACTTGTGTACAGCCTGCAAGTTGCAGAATGTCGACCGAAGCAGCATCGGTGGCAGTAGCGACTATCGGCACATTGTCTGAGACTCCGCGCGCCGTGAAGGCCACGTTTGTATTGCTAACGTCGCTGCCGACGGAGGCCACGAGTGCCGCCTTTTCGGTGCGCAGAAGCCGATAGGTCTCCGGATCATCCAATTCCCCAACGACAACCTTCAAGTCCAGATCATGAAGTCGCAACGCTTCCGCGACTTCCGAAACGAGAATCACGTACGGGTATTTGAACTGCGTCAGCTTCTTGATCAAAGCGGCATCGACCGGGCCGTAATTGGTCACGATCACATGGCCCTCGGTGTTGGCAGGCAGTTGGCGAGGCGCCCGCGCGGCCTCCTGAGCTTGTATCCAAGGTGCATAAAAAAATTGAATGAAAGTAAAGGGGAGCAGAATCAGCATGAACAACGTTCCGCTCATCAACACGATCATCGAGAAGATCCGGCCGACGTCGGTGTGAAAGGTTATGTCGCCGAACCCCAGAGTGGACATCACGGTCAGCGTCCAATAGATGCCAGTGATCCAACTGTAGCGATGCCCCTCCCAGGCCATCAGGTAATGAAAGATCACGCTGTAGACGAGGATCATCCCGAGCAGCAAGAGCACGAACTGAGTAAGCACCCGCAAGTTGCGGCGGCTGCCACGGTTCCGCATGAAGTGCAGGTATAGTGTCGTGAATGATTTCATTGCCTCTCCAATGTCGAAACCAGCATTCTAGACGCGCCCATCTGCTGTGACGACGACAGTTTGGAGTCAAGGGAGCAAGAGTCACCCTTTTTCAGGTAAGGCTGCAACAACGATAATCGAAAGCTCAGGTCCTTCCGTCGGTTTCCCGGCGGCGGTGAGCGGTTCCTACTCCTATGGCTCGACGGCTTCGCTCGACTGATACAACCCACTGACAGGAAAGCGAGTTATCTGCAGCGAGTTTAGGCCAGGATACTCGCAGTGGCCCAACACAACGTGATCTCCCACGAATTCGATCGCCGTGTAGCAGTACCAACCCTGCGGATCAGTGCCAATATTCTGGACTTGCTGCCACGTGACACCTTCATCTTTGGAAATCGCGG
>JADYZV010000127.1 GCA_020852965.1 Pirellulaceae bacterium
GATGAGGCCGAGAAACACGCGCTAGCTGAGATGGTTTTAAAGTATTCATGCTATAGTTGTAGCGCACCCTATCAGCTTGCACAGCCCTAGGTCATAAATTCACAGCCTAGGAGCGTCGGGCCACATTGTTTGATGTTCTAAAGGCCACAGTATAGGAGTCAATGCCAAGAAGCTCAATATCGCTAAGTTGAGGTTAAGGAGGTAGGAGTCAATTTCCGCCAGGGCCCTTCGGGTGCTTTGCACAATTCCTGCCCCATTAACCCCAGGCCCTCTTAACTACAACTCTGATGTTTGCCGCCAGAAGTCAGTTCGGTTAAGATAAAATGTTCGCTAGAATAAGGGGAAAACCAATGAGCGGCGATTTTTCCGTACAAGACATGTCGGTATCCGAGAAGCTAGATGCGATGGAGAAACTCTGGGAATCACTTCGTAGCCAACCAGATGACCTCTCTTCACCGGATTGGCACCACGCCGTCTTGGCAGACCGAGAACGGCGACTTCGAGACGGGGAGGCGACGGTGGCGAGCCTGGAAGATGTCAGAAAGCGGCTTGAGAAATTAGGCCAATGAACGTCGACTTCTCATCCGACGCAGAACAAGATTTGGTTGATGGATACTGGTTTTACGAATTTCAGAATAAGAGTGCCGGCCACCACTTCCGGTCGTCACTCCTCGCTGATGCGGAACGTCTTCGGACGACTGGAGTAGGCTCGTAACAAGTAATGCGTAGTTACGGCATGGGCAGCGAGTACGGATCGATCCGCACCGGTGTTCCCTGTGTTTGCGTCAGGCTCATGTCGCCACCACCAAGTTAGACTTAACAACAGCCGTAGCGCATCGTCAGGTGGCCACCTGCTTCGGTTTGCCGAAACTGCGCATTAGCTTGTGACGAGCCTACAGGAGCGCGACCCAAGGTAGAGGAAGAGCGGGAGGTGCACTACCGACGCGGAGCGGCGGGCCACATTAAGTTAGGATCGAACTGCCAAGCGTTATCGAAGAACCCAGCAGCAGCCACCTCGCCAGGGCTTTCGGCCGAAGGTGGCGTCGCAAGTGAGATCACCGCCCAGTCGGGCAAGTGTGGATTCTGTAGCGAATTGGTCCGATCATGAGCCTGGCGGAAGGTTGGTCCCGAATTAAACACGACATACTTGCTATTCCCCGAGAGCGGATTGGGGCGAATTGCTAACAACACGTGGCTGGCCGAGTCGAAGCTCTGCGGACCAACTTGCAGCGCTTCACTGGTCCAAGCAATGTCTCCCTGTGGCGATTCTCCCAGCCGCGATGCGGTCGTCGGTTCGGTGCCCCACGCTTCAAACACTCTTGATATGAGTTGACTGCTGTGCGGATCGCCCCACAACAATAGATGGTAGTCGGCCATATCCTGCTCAGTAACGTCGACGTCGCGCTTAACACGCAACCGGCCTCGAAACAGAGACTTCCAGCGGTCGGCAAAATGGACGCTCTCGCACTCGACCCACTGCGCTACCTGAGCGCTACCAGACTGGCCTGTGGGCAGCACGACCAAAAAAGGATCGATAAAGGCATCGTCAATCGGCCCAGACAATCCAGGATGTTTGCGCAGCGACGGGAACTGCTCGACGCGTTGCCAAGCACCGTCGGGCTGCCGCTCCAGAAAAGTTTCTCCGGATAGATTGACCGCAATCGATGTGCCGTCGACAGTGACTGCACCCTGTGGAGCATTGCCCACGCTAGCGTCGAGCGTCAGTCGCGCTGCACCGGCAGTCTCGATCGCCCATCGTCCGTCGCTGCGAACCGCAGTGGCGCGGCAGTCTGCGTACTGATCTATCGGGCCATCAATCGTCAGCCAACTGCGCCGCGCGTAACGCGGATGTCGAGTCTGAATGAACAGCTCGGTCGGATCGGTCGGTTTTCCCTGCTGGACTGCTTCGTCCATCAGCCGCAATAGCTCGGCCAACGAGTCGGGGTGGTACTTGTGCCCCATGCCGGGTCCGATCAAGTGCTTTAGTTCGCGTCCCTCGGCAACAAAAGCCTCTTCCATCACGCGGGCCGCTTGGATCTGCTTGTCGACTTCTCCGCTGTAGGCGACCAGCGGTTGATTGAATAGATTGCGAGTGTAGCCTGGCACATCGTAGACACCCCACAAAAGCTGCTCGTACTCTGGTGGGAAATCCGCAGGGGCCAGATTCTGATAGCGCGCCGTTTCTGCAAAGCCTGCCCCCGGGCTAACCGCCACAAACCGCTCGCCATAGTGGGCACCCAAATGCCAAGCGCCTGCACCACCCATGGAAAAACCCATCAACACAATGCGCCTAGGATCGACGGGATAGTTTTCACAAACGAAGTCAATCGCTTCCATTACGTCGGTTTCACCCGCCGATTTGTAGCCGATACACTGGCGACCAAACGGATGAAGCACGATGGCTCCAGGCGGCTGAATCTGTCCCACGCTGTCCAAGCGTTGACAAATGAAGTGCAAGTCGGTCTCCTTGTCGCCACGACCATGCAGCCACACATAAAGCGGCATTGGCTGCGCTGCTTGCTGCCACCCGTCGGGCAAGACCAAGCCCAACGGCTGAGCCGAACCATCGACGCGTGAACGGAACCCGCGCACCTGCCGCTCGACACCTGCAGAGTTTTTCTTGGCGTGGCTTTTACTCGTCGGGTCTCCAATGTGGCCCGACGCTCCGCCGTCGGATTGCATTTCGCTTTTCTTGATGCTGCTTTCGTCGGTCGGGCCTCCAATGTGGCCCGACGCTCCGCCGTCGGATTGCACTTCGCTTTTCTTGATGCCGCTTTCGTCCGTCCGGCCTCCTGCGCTAGCATTTTTTGCTGCCGCAATTCTATCAGCCGCCAGCGCGAGCAATCGATCGACTTTCTCAAAATCGCTCTCCTTATACAATTCGCGAAACTCGATAGCATAGCAACAGGCTTTGAGCAAGACTTCAACGTCTGGGCGCTGGGCCGATTCGAGCTCGTCGACCTGTTTGTCGAGCGTGCGAATCTGAGACATCCAATCGCTCCACTGCGTGGGCGGAATATCGATGCCCAGCGGCGGTACTTTACGTTCGATCGGTGAACAGGGAGCACTTGCTTCCTGGGCCAAGCAAGTTCCGCACACCCAGCTACCGACGAACAAAATACACAAGCCTATTGCGCTCGTGGGCCAATACGTTAAGTGATTCAAGGTTGGCATAGACTTAAGGTAACCGTTCACGAACTTGAAGGATTGAGAGTTGTATTAACCACGAAACACACGAAGGACACGAAAAGATAGTCGTGGATCGCTCCGCCGGTCCATGTTATCTAGGATACAATGCACATTCACAATTTAGTAGACTGAGTAACGAGCACAACAGTTCTTAGCAGCGCACTCCCAACTCCCAACTCCCAACTCCCAACTCCCAACTCCCAACTCCCAACTCCCAACTCCCAACAAGCCCAACCCAATGTCCGACCAAACCAACCGCACCACACCGCTTGCCCTAGGTAGTCGCATTACCTGTTTGCCGGTCGTGCACGGGAGTGGCAACTGCGCATTGGCAGTACGTCAATGGTTGCTCGAACACCCATGCGATTGTTTGGCCATTGGCTTGCCCGAGTCGTTCAAGTCGAATGTACTGGCGGCGGTCGAAAATCTCCCGACCCCCGCAATGATCTTACAACGCTGCTTGCCCAGCTACTCAGCCCAACCGTGGAGTCCCGACGCGCATTCTTCGGATGAAGCAGACGATGCAGAGCAGGGGGAGGCATGGAGCTATGTTCCCATCGACCCATGCCAGCCTGTCATCATGGCGTTGCGCATGGCGCTGGGTGAGCGCTGGCAGATCGAATTCTGCGACTTGGAAACCAACGCCTTTCAACCCATGGCATCGGTCATGCCCGATCCCTATGCGCTCAAGACTGTTTCGATCGAACGCTTTGCCACCGCAATTCTTCCCAGCCTGTCGCGGCCTTTCCAAGACCAATCGCTTCATCGATTGCAGTACATGGTTTGGCGATTGCATGAATTGGAGCAACGCTACGAAAATATAGTCATCGTCTGTTCGATCTTAGAGTGGCCGTGGCTGCGAGAGGCATATTTTGCCGACCCGCCTCCAGAACTACCCACCCACGATTCGATCGCACCGACGACGACACACTCGCTAGCTGCCAATTCGTTGATCTTTCTGTTCGGTGAACTGCCGTTTATCACAGGCTTGTACGAACAGGCCCGAGTTCAATTGGAGGACGATGAGAATCTTTCGCTCGACGGTGTCAAACATTTACTCATGTCGGCGCGCAGCAGCTATCTGCAGGATCTGGGCAAGCGGGCGCGACGCATCACACCACTGTTACTCTCGCAGTGTTTGAAGTACATCCGCAATATGACCCTCATCGAACACCGCATGACTCCCGACCTGTACACCATGGGCATCGCGGCTCAACAGATCCTTGGAGATCAATACGCCATTCACTTGATTGAGACTGCGCGCAATTACCCGTTTCACGAAGAGGCGAATTCGACCAGCGTGACGCTGGGTATCGACCAGGCCCGTTTGCCCGACGGAGACACCGTGAGCGTCGTCAGTCGCCTTCCGGGTCAACCGGTATCGTGGCGCTCCCTGCAATTGCGCCGCAAGCCGATTCGCGAAGAAATGGACCGTTGGAAGACCCAATGGAATCCCTACTCGCAGTGCTCATGGCCTCCCGAAGATACACTTATCGAAAGCTTTCGCACGCGCGTCATGGATCGCGCGCGAGCCATTATCGGGGCCGATTTGGCACGCAGCGAAAAATTTTCCACGAGCATCAAGGATGGCATCGACATTCGTGAAACGCTACGGCATTGGTACGACGGTGACATCTATGTCAAAGTGATGCCTCCCAGTGTCGGCACGATGGACTGCTGTGTGATGTTATTTGACACCCCCGCAGACCCGCGCGACTATCCCTGGCGCACAACGTGGTTCGCTGAACACAAAGACGAATCGACTCTCGCCTTTTTTGCCAGCGACTTTCATCAAGAGATGGTAGGCCCGGGCATTGCCCTAGCCAACTACGGCGGGGCGATGTTTCTCTATCCGCCTGTTGCTATCTCCGACATTTGGCAAGACCCGCGTCTGAATTTCGCAGACAATCTGGAAGAGCGTCTGCTAGCCGCCGCTTGTCTTCACTCGCGAGAGCGACAGATCGCACTGCTCAGCCCCAGAGCCCCAGGAGCCAGCTGGCGGCGCATTGCCAAACGTTTTCGTCGACAGTTGATCCACATTCCCCTCAGTCACTTTAACGACGCCATGATCCAACAACTTCGCATGGTGCATGTACTCAACGGTCGCGAGGTACGCTCGTTCGCCGAGCACTTCATTCGCAAAGCCTAATCATTTACTTCCGCGCCGAACCGAGTGACTTAGACAGCTCATCACCGCCTCGGCTTGATTCGAGCGTTTCATCAGTGCTCTCCGGATCGACTCGTCGACAGCACTCGGTCAATCGATCGATCAAATCGTCGATTCGACCTTCCCACTCCTCTTGCGTACTCTCGATGGGAGGAATCGCAGCCATTTCGTCGAGTAGCAAAATTAATCGCAGTAAATGTCGGAATAGAATCCCCTCTTGTTTTTGCAATCCACGTGCAACGATGTACTTATTAAAGTTACCCGCGAACTCGAGCACTTCTCCCGCCACGTGTACGGCCACCGTCTGAACGTCGTGTACATTGGGGAAATCGTAGTTGAACAATCGGCGGAGCTTTTCGCCGATACTGATGACCCATACCCGTTCCTCTTCGAACAGTCCATCTCCAATGCGGCGCTGCGGTTCATCGTCGTCATCCTTGGGCTGTTGACCGATCAGTTCAGCCTGCGTGGCCAGCCCCAATTCCAACAGTCGATCGTCCAAGCGCGTGCTCGCCAGCGGTCCGGCGGGGAGTTCTTCTAACTTGGGAACGCGCACGTGCCGCGCCACGGTGCCTGGCAATGCCAGCGCGCTTTCGAGTGCCAGCAGGCGTTCCGTATCGTCGGCGATGTCCAAGTGGCCTGACAAAAATACTCCATACAGCGGATTGATGCTGCGCAGTCGGATCAGTAGTTCGAGTCGTTCGGTTGGACGCGCAAATTCGGGCAAGTAGTCATCGACTTCGTAGCCGCGCGTGGCCGCATCGAAAGCCGCCGACGTGTCGTTAGCGTTGTCATCCTCGTTGTTTTTTCCGTCACCCGTAGCCGCTTGCACCAATCCCCCCAACCCAGCCGCTTCCAGCAATCCACCTTTAATGTGGCTCGACGCTCCGCGTCGTATCTCCCCCTTCCCACCGCTTTCCTTCCCACCACCTCCCTGCATTCCCACATGCCCCCCATCCTTCGTCCCCGGCGGCGTAGTCGCTTTCACAGACTTCGGCTTCGGCTTGGGTTCCAATTCGATATAACCGCCCGTCCACAAGGTAATCAACATACGGTTGAGTTGCTTCTGCGCGACTTCAATCTGCCGTGAATCGAGCAGCCGCTTAGTAACCAAGGTGCGCAGCGGTTCCACTGCGGGGTTCTTGAGCAGCATATACGCCAACAACCTCCACGGCAGATCGCCTTTGCTGACTAGATTGGCGGCCTCTCCCATCCGCAGTTTGTCGAATTGCTCTTGCGTCCAATACGTTTCCCCTTCGCGGCGTTTGGGTTTTTTCTTCTTGAGTGCCTTCTTGGCTTTCATCAGCCCTGGGTCTTTGGTGTCCTCGGGGATCTGATCGTATTTTTCCTTCCAGCGCAACAGCTTGACGTCATCTTCGTGAGCCAACACATAGACGTAGCCTTCGCTATCAAATTGCGGGCGCCCGGCGCGTCCGAAGATCTGCATGGCGGCGGCTGTTTCGACCGGCTTGCGTTTATCCTTGGGGCCTTTGAGGATGGTGGGGAGTACGACGCTGCGCGCCGGGAGATTGATCCCCGCCGAGAGCGTTTCGGTACAGACGGTAACGCTCAGCAGCTTTTGTTGGAACAACTCCTCGACGACCCGACGATACTTGGGCAGGACTCCGGCGTGATGCACGCCCACGCCGCGTTGCAAGAGTTGTTTGATTTTCGGTCCAGCCCCCTCGGACCAATCGTATTGTTCGAGCGCATCGCTCAAGGCGGCTTGTTGGGTTTTGTCGACAACTTTTTTGCCTTTGAGCAGCTCGGCCACTTGCCAGCACTCGTCGCGATTGAAGCAGAAGATCAATGCGGGGGTTCGCCGCTCGGCTTCGCTCCCTTCGAACATTTTCTCGACCCACTCATCGAGCATATAGTCATCGATCCAGTGAAAGCTGAGCGGCACCTTGCGCTCTTTGCCCTCGACCAAAGTTAGTCGACGATTGCAGCTTCGCGACAACCAGCTCGTAAATTCGTAGCTGTTGCCAACCGTAGCGCTCAGCAGCAGCGTGCGCACGTGGGCGGGAAGCAGCCCCAGTGTCAACTCCCAGACGATGCCCCGCTCTTGATCGTTGAAGCTGTGGAACTCGTCCATGATCACCGAAGCGACTTGGGTGAAATCAAACGCTTCGGGTTGCAACAGACGATTGAGCAAGATTTCGGCCACGACCACTAGTACCGGTGCATCGGCGTTGACCTTGCGATTACCCGTTACCAGTCCGATGTCCGACTCTTTGAAGCCCCAGCGAACCGCCGATGCGCGCAGCTCTTGTAGCTTCTGATCAGTCAGCGCGATCAGCGGAGTCGTGTAGTAAGCTCGAGTCCCAGTTCGCAGAGCTTCGTAGACCGCCGCTTCGGCGATGAGTGTTTTCCCCGTACCCGTCGGTGCGCAGACTAGTACTCCTTGTTCGGCAGTGAACCACGCTAGCAAGGCTTCTTCTTGAACCGGATAGGGTTGAAACGGCAGAAGATCGAAGTATTCAGCCGCAATTGCGTCGCGATCGATCGGATCGGTCGAAATGGAATCGACCGAGGGTGCCGGTGAGGATTCAGATGAGGTCATGGAGAGGGGGCCAGGGCTAGAATCGAAGCGAATAACAGGTCAAAACTGCAATCAATTTGTAAGTGTCAAACCAGCCGGGAAGTTATACCCGTTTTCGACCATTGTCGTAACCTGCACAGCGAGAACGACTTGCAGCAAACGGCCCAGCATCTTTTGCCTTGGCATTGCTTTTGCTTAAGTGAACTCTCAGCTTAGAATGGATGGCATAGGCAGTAGCGCGGGACGGGAACTCACTTGGATTAGGTGGGAGCGCACTGTCAGAAAATTACATGGAAGGACACGATCGATGAGAAGACGCAGTTTCCGCAGTAAACGGGTCAGCCTGTTGGGAGCATTTTTGATCGAAGCGGGCACGATGCTCGCCTTCATCGCTCTAGCCCAACCCACTTGGACACGCAATGTCATTGAGCAGGTAACAACTTCGCCAGCGGCAACCTCGGTTACCACTTCGGGTACGGATGCGTTCAACGCCGTAGCCAACATAGCTCAGAACATACCTCAGTCAGCCGCACTGCAGCCGACGCTGACGTATCAAACGCTGCGACCGACGCTGCCGCAACAAGTTGCCTTGCCGCAGGTAAGTGCTCCAGCACTTCTGAACGTACCGGCTCCCCTAGAGAGCAACACTGCTTGGAATGACAACCCAACCTCGCACCGTTCTGTAGTCAACAACACGGCAGTCAACAACAATAGTTCTCCGCAAGGTTGGCAGCCCTCAGCAACAACTTCACCTTCACCGCCGTGGCCCGATACGACCGATCGCGTGGCTCAAGCCAATTGGTCCGCGCAGAGTCTTCCCGCCGCCGAGTATCGCTATGCTCCGCAGGCTCCCGTCTATCCGCCGTCCAATTGGAGCAACAACTACTAATTGCTTTTTGTAGGCCGTAACGAGCACCGCGCTGCTACGGTATTGGGCCTGTGGCTACCCCGCCGACACCTCTCGCTAAACGCCATCAGCACGCGTTCGATCAGTCTGCCCACAATGATTCTGCCATCCAATAATTGACAGGCCACATTGCCCCTGTCATCTTGCCGAGCTAGTGGAGTTCGAAATTCCATTGGATTCTAGTTTTTTTCTTTCCGCATTAGATCAATAGTGCGTTCGCGCGCATCGATAGTTTGTGCATCGCGCGTAGTGCTGCGTGAATCGCTGCCACAAAGCTCGACTGTTTCACTGAGTCGACGCAAATCATTTAACGCCTAGCCGGATTAATGTGGCTCGACGCTCCGCGTCGTGAGTCTGGTCTGGTCGACTTCACCTCGGCACAGGCATCGACGCGCGAGTGGACAGAGCCAGTTGGCGTACGCATATGGACATAGCAGGTGGCAACCGCAGGTGCCATCGCCTGCGCAGGCCGCGACTGAGGGCTGGCATGTGCTGTGGTTCGTCAGAGCCCCACCCGTTGATCAGCTCACTTTGTGCACTGCGTCCTGCTGCGGCTCGGCGTTAAACCCGGATTATTCATTGTCCGAGATTGTGTACGACGGTCTGCCGCTGGGCTCTATTGCTCGAACACTGTTATTGGTACTTAGAATTGGCTCGCATTTGGCCGCTATCGCGCTGGTCATCCGTGCTCCGGTGGTAACTGGTGAGCGTGATTGATTTACAGCGTGTTTTTAAACGCTTTAATGAAACTCCTATACTACAAACGTGTTACACACTTTTCCAATTCGACAATGAATAATCCGGGTTAAACGAATTCAGCGAGCCAACGCAAATTGTTTAACTCCTAGCCGGATCTGAGTCATTCGTAAATACTCGGTCTCCGCGATCTTGACGCAGGGTTTAGCTAGTGTACCATGTAGCTAGTGCACTAGGTGGCCAGCCGTTACAGCAAGGAGTTTCGTCCTTCGTTTACAGTCCAATTAGTCGCAGCCAGAATGGAATTGGATTTGCCTGCTATTTTCTTTGTGACTAATTTGCACGTCCATTCTTTTGACAAGAAACCTTCAATAGTGAGGTCCCTCTGTGAGAACGATAGAGAAATCCTGGTGGTGGGTCGCAACGATGCTCTGCTATGGTTCGATTCCGCTGGCGACAATACTTGCGGGGACAGGGACGACACAGGACTTAAATCCTGAGCTCCAACGCAGCTTGAAAAAGGGTGTGCTGGACGCGCAAGAACGTTTTGATCGGCAAGTCGTCTATGGCGATTTTCGCTTCTTAAGCTACGACAGTAAGCACCACGATGTCAAAATTGGAATTCTGAAAAGCAACCACATTCTTCGGATCGGACCGTGGTTTCAAGACCTCTCAACGGATTCCATTCAGGTCATGAATCCTCGCTACGTGTTCGAGCTGACTAAGGCTGCTAGGGCAAAGCGTTTCTCACTGAACCGGATCGCTGAGCGCAAGAACTTGACGAATGAGCAAACGGAGCAAATCGAACTTACTGCTCAACAAGTTTACGACCCAGTTTTCGGCAACTATCGAGTATCCGGCTGGTTCGTGTGGGATTTACTCAACTCTCCGCGGTGCAGCTTGCGGAGTATCAGGGAGACAACTGAGTCGGGGACAAGCTTGGTTGAAGTGGCATATAGTCTAAAGGGCTCGACGGAAGGATTCAGCGGGAACCAAGCAGGAATGAACGGAACGTTTAGCTGCGATCCCAATCGACTTTGGTCCATCGTGCGAGAAACGATAACGCTTGGCGTCGATGGAGGATTGGCAAACTCAAGCGAATTTGAAATCACGACTGTCGGTGATGATCAACTGCCAATTCTAAAGAAATCTACGGGCTCCGGTTTTGATGGACGTGGAAAGAAACTCTACACGAACATCATGTACGAGTTCGTCGCTGAGGACAATGGGCCACTAACGGAGGATATGTTTTATCTGTCGCACTATGGCTTCCCTGAACCGAACTTTGGAAAGAGCTGGATGGGTTTATGGTTGTTGTATTTGATTGCCGGAGTAGCATTGGTTTTGACCGGGCGCTATCTCGTCAAGCGGAGGCATTGATGTCGGATTATGTAAAGTGGATTGGTTCAAGCCTATTGCTTGTCGTTTGTCTGAGTAGCTCGCTGTGCTGCGCGGACGAACTTTTCGATGAAGTCAAAGCGGGGTTTGCAGTTGCGGAGAGTCGCTTTAAGGATTGTTGCCTGCAAGCTCGTTATCGAGAACTCGCCGTGATACACCTCAAAGAAGCTCAGCAGACCGCGATCAACAGCATCTTTAAGGACAAGTTCTTTTCAGTGACTAGTATTGATCCAGAAACCGAACTTGAAGAGGTGCGGGTAGTCAACGATGAATATGCGTTTGCTGTGACCCGAGCGAAAGGCAGCAAGCGATATAACTTGGTGAAATTTGCGCCGAGGCATAGCGACGATGAAAAAATGCAGTCCGAGATTGATTCGACACTCACCGGAGTTCGGAGTCAGCTCTTCAGCACGTACGTAATAGCAGCCAGTTTGCCAGTCTGGGATTTGATTCGAGTTCCTGGGTTTCGAGTCCTGTCGGCGGAACGTGTGACTCAACAAGGCCAATCGTGTATCAAGGTAGCGTACGATGTGATACCCCAACCGCCAAAAAACGCGGTCACATCCACGCAAGCATTTGAGGGCTATTTTATCTGCAACCCAGCCTTGGATTGGGCCATTACCGAACAGTGGCTTACGTCGAAATATTCAGACCCTAATGGGAGCTTGCGACTCTATTCGCCCAAGCAAACGGACTGTGGTCTACAGATGTCCGCTCGTTTTCTCTCCGCGTTTGTGCCGGAAAGCGATATTGATGCGGCTCGAACGCGATTTTGCATCGGCCCCATGCCAGCTTGTCTGGCGTGAGCCAAGTTTTATGAATAGAACGCGATGAAAACACCCCAGCCATACCACTTTTCCACCCGCTCGCCACCTGAGGTGGCGGGCGGGTGGAAAAGTGCGGGCATGGGTGAGGATCTCGATCTATATTCAAAACTCGTTCACCTGTGAGGCAAGCTCACCGGGGTCCAAAGATCTATATTTAAAACTCGTTCACCTGTGAGGCAAGCTCACAGGGGTCCAAAGCAGGGTGACAAAAGTACTAAGGGGATGGTGATGAAGCGACAGGCGATGGGCTTTACGCTGGTGGAGTTGTTGGTGGTGATCGCGATTATCGGACTGCTGGTGGGATTGCTGCTCCCAGCCGTCCAGATGGCGCGCGAAGCTGCTAGACGCATGCAGTGCCAGAATAACCTCAAGCAACTGGGGCTGGCTCTACATAACTACGAAAGCAGCCACCGCCGACTGCCACCGGCTATGATCTGGAATGGAAGGGGTGAGCCCAACGGTGGCGGTCTGCTGTGCATCGGTGCCTTCGATCGAGTAGCCATGGGTGTCAGTCCGGACAGTGGCCCCGATCCGCTGCATTCCAACTGGGTCGTGATGCTGCTCCCCTACATGGAACAATCCAACCTCTATCAATCGCTGAAAACGGATATTGCTATCGACGACGATTCCAACCGTGTTATGCGTTCGACCGAATTGCCAATGATGAAATGTCCCAGCGATAGTTTCAATGCGACGCATTACGATCGTGGCGAGTTGGCAGGTGTCCAAGGGCATACCTACGCACGCGGTAACTACGCGTATAACATGGGGCCCAATCGTCCCTGTTTTCTATTTCAAGGCACCTGCAACGAAGGCTTCAATAGCGATACCAACGATCTGATCGGCACGGCCAGCCGTATTTGGGGAAGTGGCATCGGCGGTTTCAATGTCTCGTTCAAGTTCAGTGATTTCCCTGAAGGACTTTCCAATCAAGTCGGCTTGGATGAGATTCGCGCAGGCATTTCGCCACTCGACCCGCGCGGCACGTGGGCGCTGGGGATGGTGGGAGCCAGCGTCACCGCCGCACATCCCGGCGGGCCAAACCATCCCGAGTACGGCGACGGATTGACGTCGTGCGGTACGATGTGGCTGACGATTGGACAGGATGCGATGGAGCGCATGCGGATGCCTTGTCGAACCTCAGCGATCCCTTCCAACTTTTCTGCGACCGCGCGCAGCTTGCACTCGGGAGTGGTGAACGCG
Source organism: Pirellulaceae bacterium (assembly GCA_020852965.1). Classification (GTDB taxonomy): domain Bacteria; phylum Planctomycetota; class Planctomycetia; order Pirellulales; family Pirellulaceae; genus Aureliella. Next base: position 12,930 of record JADYZV010000127.1, read on the forward strand.
ATGCGCTTGGACGGCTCCGTCGAGACCATCGCCGACTCGGTCGAATCCAAGGTCTGGCTCGACCTCCATTCGCGCGACGATGAGGTAGTCGCTCGGATGATGGGGCCGTAGTGGCAGTGGACTAATCGCCACGGATAGGGCGAACCCAGAAGTACCCTTGATCTCCACCAAATTCCATCATCCGAAGGAGTGGCAAGCCGACCAATCCGGCAAAAGAATCCTTGCTCCGCCGAACGACATTCAAAACGATATCGTTCGCATAGCAAATTGTCTTGAATTCAGATCCAAATTCGGGCACAGCCAAGCTGAGCCAGCCTGCATCCATCGATCCAAAGTTTGACTCGATACCAGCAGATGTCCGCCAGCGCATCGCGATCATAAATTCGGACCCGACGATCAATGGGCAAGGATTGCCCGTGTCGACCAAGAATTCACACTGCCGCGAATCACCAGTAGGTGAAAATACGGACAGATTGACCCATGC
>JADYZV010000128.1 GCA_020852965.1 Pirellulaceae bacterium
CGTCAAAGCCAACGATGCACGCAGTGGTGGCCAATGCGTCGGCATCGGTGGCCGTCGGGGCAATCGCGGTCGCACAGCGCGGACCGACGACTCCCATGCCGGTATGCGGATCGAGAATGTGGCTATGACGCACACCATCGATCAACACAAATTGCCATAGATCTCCCGAAGTGGCAATGGATTGGTTGGCGATTTGTACTTGTCGTAGTGGCGGACTACCAGGCTTGAGCGGCGCGATCTCGATCCGCCAGCCGGCTCGTTCGGGCGGTGCCGCTCCGGCTCGCATATTACCACTGATGTTGATCAGCGAGCAGGGCAAGTCGGCCGCGCAGAGAATCTCGAAGGCTTGGTCGACGATGTAGCCTTTGCCGATCGCGCCAAAATCGAGTCGCAATTCGGGCTTGTCGAAATAGATGCTGTGCGCACTTGTGTCGAGCCGTACATGCTGCCATCCGGTTCGCGCTCGAGCAGCGGATATTTGATCGGGCGTGGGGAGGCGTGAACTGCGACGGTACTTGCGCCACAATTGGGTAAGCCCCCCCAGGCTGGCATCGAAGGCCCCGTGGCTGAGTTTGTGCCAACGGTCGCTAGCTTCGAGCAGCTCCCACAGCGGCTGGGAGACTGGTGTGGGACGCAGGGGAGCCAGTTCGCTCAGTCGTCGAGTCTCACTGGTGGGATCGTAGTCGGTCAAGATGGATTCCAGTTCGCGGACGCGACTTTCGACCGCCTCAAAGGCGCGAGCCACGATATCAGAATCACGGTGAAAAGCCTTCAGTTGAACCGTGGTCCCCATTGCGGAAAACGAACTTTCGTAGCCTACAATGGGCGGCAGAGATTCGCTGGCAGGCAGGTTACTTACGTTTTCCTGGGCTATAATATCTTGGGCTATAATATTGGGGCGAGCGAGCAAGCCAAGCAGGACGCCAGCAAGTAAACTAACATAAACATAGTTTGATGGTATAGAACGTTGCATCACTTAATTCTAACAGGGAACTCGATGTCGGGAAACTCAATTGGCTCAATCGTTGCCGTCGCTTGGATTGGCTTGGTTAGCTTCAGCCCCTTTAGTGTTCGTGCGCAGGAAAAGGTTCCGGCGGTGGAAATCGCCGACGCTCAGGCTGCGAGCGAAGCGGATATGAAGCCGTATGTCGAAGTGGTCGAGCAGGCCGACGCGGAATTTAAAATGTTGCCTATCCCAGGCGGGACATTCATGATGGGTAGCTCCGAGGACGAGGAGGGGCGTCGCGAGGACGAAGGGCCGCAACACGAAGTACATATCTCACCGTTCTGGATGAGCGAAACGGAGATAACGTGGGACATCTATGACGTGTGGATGTCCGATTTGGATATTTTCCGTCGCGATGCGCTCAAGCTCGAACCTTCGCCGCGCGATGTCTTGGCGGATAAGTTTCAATTGAGCCAGCCCACCAAGCCTTATACCGATATGACCTTTGGGATGGGCAAGCGAAGCTACCCGGCGATCAGTATGACGCAGCACGCAGCGCGCACCTTTTGCTTGTGGTTGAGCGCGAAGACTGGGCGCTACTATCGCTTGCCGACTGAAGCGGAGTGGGAGTATGCCTGCCGGGCTGGGACGACGACGGCCTATTCGTTTGGCGATGATGCTGACGAGTTGGAAGACTATGCGTGGTTCTTCGACAATACCGATGAAGGGTATGAGCGAGTCAAAAAGAAGAAGCCCAATCCTTGGGGGCTTTACGACATGCACGGCAACGTGGCCGAATGGGTACTCGATCAGCACGATGAGGCGGGCTACGAGGGGCTGACAGATCCATCGCAAGATCCATTAGCAGTTCCCAAAACGCTCTACCCGCGCGTGGTGCGGGGGGGAGGTTGGAATCAATTCCCCGAGGACCTTCGCTCAGCGGCGCGTGAGGGGTCCAATGAAGAGTGGATCAAGCAAGATCCACAAATCCCCAAGAGTATCTGGTATCTGACCGATGCGCAGCACGTTGGCCTCCGCGTCGTCCGCCCTTTAGTTGAGCCGAGCGCGGAGGACAAAGCGAACAAGTGGGAAAAGTCGGAGCCGATTCAGAAGGAGCGTGTAGGCGCTAAGGCGGACATTCGCACCTAAGCCAAACTTCCTAAATGAGTATTTTGGCTAGAAACGCAACGTTCTCGATTTGTTACAATCGATACTGTTTTCTCACAATGCCGATTGCGTCCTTCCAAATTCTTCCCTCCTGGAGTCTCACATGAATTCTGAAAACCTACTTCTTCCCAACAACACTCGCCGTGGATTCATCAAGCAGGCGGGGGCCGTCGCGGCGACCGCTTCGTTGGTTCAAGGCACGATGCGCTCAGTCCATGCGGCGGGTGATGAAACGCTAAAAGTAGCCTTGGTAGGTTGCGGTGGGCGTGGAACCGGCGCGGCTAGCAACGCATTGTCGGTTCCCAACGAGCAGTTGAAACTGGTTGCCATGGCCGACGTGTTCCCCTCCAAACTCAGCGCCAGCTATCAAGGGTTGTCGAAGGCCTTCGCGGATAAAGTCGATGTGCCCGAAGAGAATAAGATCATTGGATTCGATGGCTACAAGCAGGCCATGGATCAGCTCGATCCCGGTGACATAGTGGTCCTGACGACCCCTCCTGCCTTTCGTTGGGTGCAGTTCACCTATGCCATCGAGCGTGGTTTGAATGTCTTTATGGAAAAGCCGGTCACCGTCGACGGACCAACCAGCAAGCGGATGCTCGCATTAGGCAAGAAGGCTTCGGAAAAAAATCTCAAAGTAGGTGTGGGGTTAATGTGCCGCCACTGCGAAGCCCGAGGAGAGCTTTACAAGCGAATTCGCGACGGCGAAATTGGCGAGATCCTCATGCTGCGCGCCTACCGCATGGCCGGACCGACTGGCTCTGCGGCCGTGCCTCCGCAGCCAAAGAATAGCGAGATGTCGGAGCTCATGTATCAGATCAGCAATTTCCACGGCTTCTTATGGGCCAGCGGTGGTGCCTACAGCGATTTCCTCATTCATAATATCGATGAAAGTTGCTGGATGAAGGATGCGTGGCCGGTCGAGGCCAAGGCGGCGGGCGGGCGGCACTATCGTGGCGATATGGTCGATCAGAATTTTGATACGTATTCAGTCGAGTATACGTTTGCCGACGGCACCAAGCTCTTCCTGGGTGGCCGTACACAGCCGGGTTGTTTCCAAGAGTTTGCCAGCTATGCTCATGGAAGTAAGTCTTGCGCAACGATTTCCTCCAAGGCCCACTCGCCGGCTCGCTGTAAGATCTACACCGGCCAAGAGTTCACCAAGAGCCAAGTGGCTTGGGAGTTCGGCCCCGACGAACAGAACCCGTACCAGCTTGAGTGGAACGACTTCATGGCGGCTATTCGCGAAGATAAGCCTTACAACGAAGTGGAGCGGGGCGTCATGGCTAGCGCGGTTACATCGATGGGACGCATGGCGGCTCACACAGGGCAAGTCATCACCCTGGACGATTTGCTCGATTGCGAGCACGAGTTTGCCCCGGATGTCGATAAGTTGACGTTGGAGAGCGACGCCCCAATCATGGCGGACGCTGATGGGAAATACTCGGTCCCGATGCCCGGTTTGGTGACCAACCGCGAATATGCCTAACGGATTGGCAGTAGTGGTCCAAAGTCAAGTGTAGTGGATGAGGTTACGAGTCCCTGAGTCACGCCGAGTCAAACGGACTCGTAACCTCGTCCACTACAAGCCTGGGACTCGTAACCTCGTCCACTACAATTCGGTTGGACTAGCCAAGATTGGATGCTGGGGGGAGAATAAGTCGAAACGCTCAATGTTTCCGACCGCCCCTCAGCAAACTGAGACCCCTACCTGTGGATCGACGATTTTTTACGTGGTTAATGCTGACGACTGCGCTGTGCTTCTTTTATATCAGCGTCCGCCAACAACAACTGGCCAAGCCCAAGCCTGAAGCTGCTAAAGTAGCGGCTCCCAACGAAGATCCGCTGTTGCGCGCCCCTGGGGCAGTTGCGGCAGACAAGCCAGAAGATAAGCTTCTCGCGGTCAAGCCTGCAGAGGCTGAGGCAAACGCAGACCCATCCGAGGCCCCCCCCGCACCAGCTACCGATGCTGCTAGCAGCGATTCGGATGGTGCCCCGAGCAGCGGTGAAGAGGCCGCAGTAAGCTCTAGCGAGGAGGCTGCCCAGGAGCAAACTTCCCAAGTTGGCGTAAAAAAACCGCACTATGCTCCCACGGCTGTCACGTTGGGAGATCCGGCCGAGGGGTATAAACTCCAGGTAACGCTCACCAGTCGAGGGGCTGGCGTCGAACATGCGGAGTTGATCGAACGCACCGAGAAGGGCAAATTGCGTTATCGCGCTTTGGAGCACGATGGCGGTTATCTAGGCTATCTAGGCTTTGCAGAAACCATTTCGGGGCTGAGGATTCGGACGCTTCCAAGTGGTTCACCTGCCGCTGCGGCTGAAGGAATTGAAGGTGGTCTGCAAGTTGGCGATGTGCTGGTCGAGCTCAATGGCCAACCGGTGGTGACATCGCTAGGGGTTGAGGCGATCCTCAGTAAGACCAAGCCAGGTCAACAAGCTGAACTGGCCATTGAACGCGAATCCAATGGCAAAACGGAGCGACTGCAGGGGAGGGTCACGTTGTCCGAAGCTCCGCTGGACCAGTTGCGGATGTACCCAGGGCAATCAGAGATCGTAGCGGGCAATTTGTATCGTCCCGGGCTGATGACTACCCTAGGGTCGATCGAAGGAACGCAAATCCCCGTCGGCCTGTACGCGCTCCCCGCCTTGCAAGATACGCTCGACGCCGATTGGGAAACGCTACCGCTCGAAGTCGACGGAGGCCAAGGTGTCGAGTTTCGCATGCCGCTGGACAGTTTCCTGGCTGACACGGGGCGTCCGGAGCAATTGGACTTGGTCAAGCGTTATCGACTCTATCCAGTCAATGAGAGCAACGATGGTTATTTGCTCGACTTGGAAACCATCGTTGTCAATCGCAACGCCGTGGATGTTAGTCTCTCCCTGCGGCAAGAGGGTCCGGCCGGCCTGACGCTCGAAGGCTGGTGGTACCTAATCAAGATCAGTCCAGACATGTTTGCCGGAGCGGGGCAGCGCGATGTGATTTACAAGACGGAAGCTTCTAGTGAACAATTGATTGCTACCACGCGAAAAGTGATCGCGAAGGCCAAGAAGACCGAGGCGGATCTGCTGGCCAAGTACGGTACGGCTTCGGCCAAAACACCCGTGGGGATGCCGGAAATTCTGTTGTCTGAGGGGGAGCCGGTGGACGCCCGCTCGCTGGATTATATCGGCCTGGATGCGGCCTATTTTACCGCAGCCATCTTACCACACCCGCAAGATGAAGATGCACTCAGGAGTCTGCGAAGCGCGGCGGCCTTTTCGGTGACTCATTCGCCTGATCGAATCGACAAAGCACAGTTGCAAGCCACCAACACTTCGTTCTGGTTCGAAACTGAAGAGCATGTGGTACCGAAGGGTGGAGAATTCTCCCAGCGTTACCAAGTCTTCATTGGCCCCAAAACGCACGATGCCTTGGCTGCGCATGGATTGGACCAAGCTATCGAGTATGGCTGGTTTCCATGGATTGCCAAACCGTTATCAGCCATCTTGCATTTCTTTCATATGATTGTCGGCAACTATGGTTTAGCGATCATGTTGTTGACAGTGCTCGTGCGTGGATCGATGTTCCCATTGGGACGCAAGGCGGCCATCAATGCGCAAAAAATGCAAGAGCTGCAGCCTGAGATGAAGCGAGTCAATGAGCTCTATAAAGACGATATGGAGAAACGCGCCAAGGCGATGCAAGAGATCTATGCCAAGCACAACTTCAAGCCATTGGCCGGTTGCTTGCCCATGTTTATCCAATTGCCAATCTTCATCGGACTGTATCGCTGCTTGAGCGTCGATCTGTCGTTGCGGCAGCAACCACTGATTCCCGGTATCGATTGGGCCTCCAACCTGGCGGGCCCCGATCAATTGGTCAACTGGAGTAGCTGGATGCCCGAGATCATCGCCGGTCGCGGGATCGGTTGGCTGGGGCCCTACTTCAATATCTTGCCGATGGTCACCGTGGCGCTGTTCATACTGCA
>JADYZV010000129.1 GCA_020852965.1 Pirellulaceae bacterium
TCTTACTCCCAACAACATTCTTATCGACAGATCGAATCAAGCCTATCTGTCCGACTTCGGCTTCTCGCAAAGCTACCGAGTTGGACCTCACGCATCCGTTCCTCCCCGACACTCGGATTATGAGTCCCCAACGGACAGACCTGCTTTAGCAGCGGGCACGTTCGGCTTTCTTGCTCCCGAGCAACTTTCATCGTCGTTCGGCGTCATCGGACCGGCAACCGACTTCTTTGCACTCGGAGCCATCGCATACTGGTACGCCTTCGGTCGATCAATTTACGCGGGTTCATCGCAAACTGATTTTTGGAAGTCGATGCTTGATGAGTCGACAATCGCAATGCCCAGCAACGATCACGTTTGGCTACACCCATTCATTCAGCACTGTCTAATCAAATCTGTCAGCCAGCGACCGCAGTCAATTGACGTGATCCGAGATCTAATTGCGATTCGCCGTGACTAGAGACGAAATTCCCTTCTTACTTGACGATCCCTGGGGTTGCCCCCGCTTACGCGAGCCCGAGGTGGTGCTGCGACTTACGAAGAAAACTAAGTTTCTGCAAAGATTTGAGTTACCCATGACCAAAGTTGTCACAGCCCTGGCTGATAGTAATCGTGTTGGGACGCGGCAGACCGACAACAACTCTTCGCCGCAGCAGGTAGACTCAAGGAAGAATCAAAATGCTAGTTCTAAGTCGCAAAGTTGGTGAGAAGCTGGTTATCGACGGCAACATCACTGTGGAAGTCGTCAAGATCCAAGGCAACCGGATCACTCTCGGTCTCGTTGCCCCTGCGGACGTGAAGATTCTGCGTGGCGAGCTGAATCAGAAACACGCCAAGGCCGAAACATCGGAACTCGTAGTCGAAGATGGCTTGCTGGTAGCCTGTTAGGTAATGCCCAATACTGCCATTGTCGAAGTAGCGACTGGACTTACCCACGGCCCCCTTCGCAGCAAGTCTCACAAATCGTGTGGCAGCGCGAGCATTGAAGTTTGGCGCGGATCTCAATGAGCGATCCGCCACAAACAGGGCAGGCTGGACGACATGGTGGTTCGGATTTCTTAGCGCCTTGTTGGTCTGACATTCCAATGTTTCTAGTTTGCATGTCGTTTGATTGAAATTCTCGGCCAAAGGGTTAATTCCCATGCGAATCCGTTAATGGGAAAAATCCTCTCGCAGTACTAAGTAGACTGTTAGAATCTTCGATTGTAGAGGCATCCTTTCTGCTTGTGATCAATCTCGATGAACTCACTGCGCTGCAACATGCTCGAAACCCAAACTACAACAGTGGCCGGCGGGAGGGTTACCAAGATTTCGGTGCTTGAGGATAGCAAGTCGCTTAGTTATCGGGATGCGATTCAGCGTTGGCAACTGAGCGAAGAGTTTCGGACCTTCTTTATCAGCTTGTTGGCAGCCAGTCCCTACGTTGCCTATCGCTGGGAGGTGCCTGCAGTCACTTCGGCCACGGCGGAGCGCGCGTTCGAATTTGTACTTCTCGACTATCCGCGACTCAAGCGACAATTTGATGAATCCACCTTTGGTCAGTACTTTGACGATAGCGATGTAGTAACCTTTCTCAACCTGCGTGGCGACGCGCCTCTGGTTGTTCCCTGCCCGCGCAGCGACGCGACCGATCGTTCGGTTTATGCGCACCTGGCGGCATTTGTGCGGGGCGCGCCAACTGGTCAAGTACATGCGTTCTGGCAAGCAGTCGGAAAAGCGATGGATGAACATATGAGTGATCCAAGATTCGCGGAGCTTCCCATCTGGCTCAGTACCGCCGGAATGGGCGTGGCGTGGCTGCACGTGCGTCTCGACTCACAACCGAAGTACTATGGTTACACGCCCTACAAATCGAGGCCGTGACCACTCAGGCTCAATTCTTCAGGTTCGCCGGGCTTTGATTGCTAATAAGACCAAGACGCAACTTCCGTCGTCGATGACGTTGAGGCCAGCCTCGCGAGCTAGCTTGCTGCCTTGCGAATCTTCTGCTCCGGGTTGCATCCAGATGTACTGGACACCGGCAGCGATGGCTTGTTGGATGACTTCGCGCGTGATGTGAGGCGGCGTGACGATCGAAAGTGATTCAGGGACTTCCGGCAGATCGGCGATCGTAGCGTAGGCAGGGTGTCCTTCGACTTCGGGTACTGAGGGATTTAGCGGATATATGGTGCGGCCGGATGCGACGAGGGCTTGGAAGACTTTGTTGCCATACTTGGACCGGTCTCGCGACGCGCCCGCGACGGCGAATGTCTTTGCCGCGAGAAACTTCGCTGTGGACGATTCGAAATTTTCTTGCATGGCGACAGGTACTTTTCGGTTTCTTGTGCGTTTAATGGAATAAGGACGCTACATACTGTGTCTCTATTTTCGCAAAAGCTGATTTTATTGCGAACCAATGGTTCAGCCGAGCGTCTATATCTGTGAGCACGTGAGAATGAAGCGTGCGATGGAATCTAAAACTAAATCAAGTATCGGAACTGGACAAATGACTTCAATACGGCTGAGTACCGAACGTTATCAAAGTTGCAGGAGAGGCATCGTGTTGCAAAACGCGAATATGCCCTCGTGCAATTTTGATATGGGGCAACCTAAACGTAGGTGACACTCGGCCGATTGAAGTCTTCGGACAACGTTGGTTAACCCGGTGTCGCCTTGAGCAACACCGGGTTTTTTCGTGCCTATTCCCAACGTTTTATTGAGTAGATGGACTGGTAGCTGAGACGGTATAGCGGCGGTCTGAAGAACCGCAGAGGAGGGTTCGAGCACCTCCCAGTCCACTCACTGCGATGCATCGGAGGCAGTCGCAAACGGCTTAGGCAAAAAACTCCCGATGAACAACTGCGTGGAAGGTACGCGCCGACA
>JADYZV010000130.1 GCA_020852965.1 Pirellulaceae bacterium
CGACGGTCGGACTGCTACCCGCCAAGTTCTTAGGCGGCGAGTCGAGAAAGCTGCCTGACTGGTCATGCGCGGCGAGCAGTGCATCGACTCGGCGACGCAACTCGCTGTCACCGCCACACTCGCGCTCGAGGAAATCCGACCGCTCGGGCTCTGCTTTCTGCACGGCATCGATGAAGATCGCTTGGACTCGTTGTGGATCGCTGGACATGACCGGTATCCAATTCTCGGCAACTGGCTCTGACCGTTATTATTAGAACTCCCACTGACCAATGCGACGTATCGCGGCCAAGCGGTCGAAAAAAGAAGTAACTAATTCAAGAAATTCGCAGGCTAGGACTTGCCGTAGCGTTGATTCTGCCATGCCAGGTCCTGGCCAACCGTTAATCCGACGCTGATAACTTTTCACGCAGCCAAGCTCGGGCGTAGGTCCATTTCTTGCGTGCCTCGTAAACCGATACGCCTGTAAACTCGGCGATTTGCTCGTGCCCAAGTCCCGTGAAGTACCGCAACTTGACGACTTTGGGCGCCAACTCATCCTCGGCTGCCAACTCGGTGAGGGCTTCATCCATGGCCTCCATATCGTCTTCCGGTCGATCCGCTACGATGTCCAGGAGGGGGACCCGTTGCAGTTCGCCCCCATGTTTTATTCGCTGCTTGCGTCGATACTGTTCAACCAACAATCGCCGCATTGCCTCGGCGGCAGCGGCAAAGAAGTGCCCCCGTGAGTCCCGGCGTTGGACGCGGTCTACGTCGACCAGTCGAATGTACGCTTCATGTACCAGCGCGGTCGCCTGCAATGTTTGCCCCGGTTTTTCTTGTACCAATTTCGCGGCAGCCAATTTGCGCAGCTCTTCGTAGACCAACGGCAAAAGCTGTTCCGTCGCCGCATGGTTTCCACGTTCGATCTGATTCAGTATCTGTGTGACGTCTGTCATGTAACCCAATATATCAGCGTAGGCTTCGACGCGCAATCGAATTGCATGCGTTCCACACATTTCAATGCGACATTTGCACTCGAAGCTGTCGATGAATTACGAATGATTGTTGAAGATATTCTGCCGACAAAGGGTTTACTATGTCGGAAAACGTCGTTCGGTTGACGCCGCGAATAGCCACGGTGATTTGCATTGCATGCTGATCGATGGCGACGGTGTTCTTAAATTCGACGCAGTAGCAACTGTGATAAATACTGTCATGGAATATGTCACCGGACCAATGGAAAGTCGCTTGCTTCAAGCGTCGGACGCAGGGCGGCTCTGCACCCAATTGAGGGAGCTGCCAACGAACTAGGGCGAAAACCAGTAGGGGTGAGAAGAGACGGCTTAGATTCGATCCGGATCGTTAGCGACCAAGGGTTGCCGGCCACCAATGATCCAGTTTCGTGACTAATTGATTCACTTTGTCTGGTCGCTCGGTAGCAATGTTGTGTTGCTCATGCGGATCGTCAATAACGTCATACAATTCCGTGGGTAAGAGGAATGGGGACGTAGTGCTTTGGTGGAGGGGATGTTGAGAGCGAGTCGAGGGGCAGGGGTAGAATCGAGGGACAAATAGCGGAATGTGGGGCAGAATGGCTGCATCCTACTACTTGTGAACTGCTGCGAGCAGTTTTTTCGCGTCTGATGCGCGAAGGCCTAGACAGTTCGATCGGTTGATTGTCGAACAAGGCTTCAAAGAAAGGCGTTGGAATGCCTAGCGGCGACGTTTGAGCGCCAGAGCTTAGACGCTCAGTAGCTCACGCGTTCTTGGTCGCGTGTGAAAGCGCGCTTGACGTCCGAGAGTACGAGCTTCGTCAATAGCGGCGGGGCGGCCTGCAACCAAACTAAATAGCGTGCCGAAGTCGTGAACCAATTCGCACCATACGTCGGGTTCAAGCCCTAGTCGCTGAAGGATCGGCGGCTTGTCCGAGGGAGTCACACCTCGCTTGCCTGCAACTGCTTGACGAGCGGTCCAGTCGAGTAGAGCCAAGTAGTCTTCGCTCGACATGTTCAGAAAGCCATTGTCGCTACAACGATAGCCACTGGAACTGGGACGCGGCCCGAGTTTATCGCGCAGCTCGTCGATGGTCAGCGGTGCTAAGAAACGATCGGACGGTTTGTCGGGAGATTGCAGAGACTCGATGCGTCGTTGGGCCGAAGTATACTCGCTGTCTTCGAGCGTCTCAGCCAGCGCGGCGCGAATCGGATTGAGATCGACATAGGCCGCACAGGCCAGCAACCCCGATTCATCGATGATTTTAACGGCGCGAAAACGTCCTTCGAAAAATTTGCCGGTCGCGTCGTCCTCATGATTCGCGCGCACGGCAATTTTTTGGCACAGCAGACGCATCCACCACGAGATATCGCTCAGTCGCGAACGAATCTGCTTGAGCTTCACTGCGTCATTGACAATCGAATTGATCTCCGTCTCTTTGGGCTCGGCTGGGGAGCCATCGCGGAGCTTGCGTTTGGGGCAAAGCATCAGCCAGCGCCGAGCGACTTCGCGATTATTCCACGTTCTGACAATTTCTGGCTGCGACCTTAAAACCAGGTGGAAGTGGTTAGACAGCAAAGAAAAGCAAAGAAGATCAATTCCGAAGAACATGGCATGGTGCTGGAGCAGGATTTCGACCCATTCTTTGCGGTGATCGTAGTTCTTGCCAGTTAGCGGATCGTCGCCGAGCAGAAAGCAACGCCTGACGACGCGGCTGATGACATGCACGATGGCGGATTCGTCGGGTGAAAAGACTTCACTACGGTTGGGTCGAGCCATGATAGGGTCTCCGAGAGAGGACTGAGACATCCCACTCGGCACCCGCTAGCTAGCACAGTTCCGAGTGTGTAGCGTCGAAGAAATTTCGACACAAGATAGACGGAGATTCGCCTGGTTTCTTACAAGAATTCCGCGATTTTGTCTGAAAAACATACCAGACTCAGCCATCGCGCGTTCCTCGATCAGCACTAATTGCTAGCTACTCGCGAATTACGGCCCCCCATGAACGTTCTATGTCCCCATGCCCCTCCCACTAGCTACTCGCGAATTGCGGTCCCCCCATGACCGTTCTATGTCCCCATGCCCCTCCCATGACCGTTCTATGTCCCCATGCCCCCACTTCCAAAGCCATCGCTTGAATTGCCTGAAATCGTACTGTTGGTCACACTCGAACTCGCGAAGTAATTCTCGATGGCGCCTCCTTCTCGGCCCGCAGTGTTTCCGTGGAGCGTGCTATTGGTGAGCACCAGGCTGGCACCCGAGTTGTCGATTGCACCGCCGTAGGACCCCGCGTGATTGTTGGCAAATGAACTGTCATTGATGGTGGTCAAGTAGTCTGAGTTGAAGAATGCGTTGGCAAAAGCACCACCCCACAGCCGGGCAGTTCCGTGTAGACGCCAATGTCAAGATTGAGGTGGAACGACTGATATTCGACGACGGCATTGAGCACCCATCGCAAGTCTTGTGCTTTCGCTACCGAAACTGGGCACTCCCACGCCACGATTGCTCTTCGATACTTTTCATTACAGATCGATAGAAACTGGAATATGGCCATCCTGCCTGCTTCAAAGTCCAGGTTTACGAAACCTTACTCTTTTGTTTTTCCCGGCTCTTTGGCCTCCTCAGGCCGCTGCGTACTAGAGGCCAATAGCTCGGCTAGTTCGCGATAGTTTCTTTGATAGTCCGTGTTGTTTCTCTGGGCCGCGTCTTCCGCCGCAATTCGATCGGCTTTGTCCAAGTAGTTCTTTGCCGCTTCGAAGTCACCCAATCCGTGATAGGAAAATCCTATGAGAATACAGTCCGCAGCAGTGAACTCGCGTTGCGCGTCTCGAATTGACTCTTCACGCAGCTCGATCGAACGCTTGTGTTGCCCCGCCCGACTGAATAAGAAAGCCAAACATTTCTTGTTTGGAGACTCGCTCGTCAGAACCAATTCCGCAAGACGCAGGGGAGTGGTCCAGTCTTCCACGGCAACGGGATCTCTGTTCAGGCAGTAAATCAAGATTTGGGCTGTTTCAGGATCCTCGGTTTGTCCGAACCGCTTCAGTAACTCGGAGCAGTAGGCGTGGCAGTCTTTGATTCGACCACTGAATAGCAAGCTCTTGGCATAGGCCAACCAGTATCGAGAGTCATCCGGAGAGTTCTGGAGATACTGCCCGTAAACCACCGCTGCTGCTGACCAATCCTGATCACGAAACAGCTGCTCACCAAACTCTTTCATGAGTCGCGCCGTGATCGTACCGTCCGGGGAACGCAATTCCACGACTTTGCTGAAGTCGGCTGCGGCCTCGTCGTCACGGCCGAGTTCTGCCAAGCGGCGACCACGCATCAAGTAGGGATACTCAGGTACTTTTTCTGAGCTGATCCTTCCGTACGTTTCGACAAGGTGATCATACGCGGCCGTCTCTGGATCTCGGTTCTGTAAAGTCGCCAATGCCTGCTTCTCGATGTTCTCGACAATTGTATCCGTGCGGGTCGTCTCGCCTGTGACTTGACGTTCGGCCTCACGCAGGACGGCGAGATACCAAACTTTCTGGTACCAAAGGAACTCACGATTCGCCCAATGTTCGAGCCCCATTTCGAGTGCGGCGACCGCCTGATCATGCTGTTGCCCGCGTTCAAAAACAATCGCCCGTAGGGGCGCCATCATCTTCTTTCGTTTATCCGAGGTTTCAAGTTGTGCAAGGTACGCCTCCGCCTCATCAATTTTCCCCAACGATGCTGCATACAATGTCAATGCTCGCAGGCAATAGTCCTTCTCGACAAAGTCTTTTCGTGCTGCCGGAAGTTTTAACTTGAGGCTGTTCAATATTTCTTCATCGTGCTGACGCACGACGGGATCGTCAACAAGCACGAGAATTTGGGCCGCGAACGTTTTACGAAAGATGTCGGTGGACTCGATTTCGGTTGCGCTGACAAGGATTCGGTCTTGTACACGATGCAGTAATCGTCGAACGCCCATCAGCGAATCTGTATTCAGCAACGGGTGAAAGGGGCCAACTAGGTCATCATTAGAGAAGCGGTGATTTTTAAGAAGGGCCTCCGCTGCACGCTGCCAACTCCCCTGCTCAGCCAGTTGAAAAACGCCTGCGGATGGCGCATCCCCAAGGTAGACATTGAACCGTTTGTCTAACCGCGTTTGAAGCAGAATCTCGTTGAGACCTGGACGCATTGCGACAGGGATTCGCAGCGCCCGCGCATCGCCGCCAAGCATCCCATCGTAACGAAAAACAAGCCGTCCGTTCCACCAGACACGAGCCCCATTTCCGCGGTCGACACGAATCAATTCCGTCCGTTCTGCTGGCGAATACACATAAGCCAGCGCGTAAAGCGAACGGTCGGGTTGACTTCCAAATAGCTTCTCAGGGTGGATAAATCCATCAATTTCGTGCTGTACATTCAGCCACTGCGAGGGCGCGCTGGGGACTCCAGTTGCCAGGTCAACCAGACGCACGGGCTTTGACAGATCAGGGGCGATCTCGGGTCGATAGGAATCGCTGAGTTCCGCTGGATACGGACCGGCGACCCACCAACCGGCTTCGAGAAACTTATTGAGTTCATCGGGCGTGAGCGATGTGGCTTTGGCAAAGTCGGCTTCCGCCTGTTTCTTCTCGCCGCGTTGCATGTTCCAGCGACCACGTTGGATCCACGCCAGCGGATCGTCTTCGGCCAAGTCAACGACTTTTTGCCACTCCGCATCGGCGGAAAATCGCTCGTCGTGCAGTTGCTCGAATAGTTGCATACGAGCCAGTAGGGCATCGACATTATTCGCCGAGGCGGCCAGAGCAGCAGACAGTTCTTCCTCCGCGTGGTCAATTTCGCCGATTGTGGCGTAGCCACGAGCCTGGATCAGGTGCAGCCAGGGGTCATCCGTTGCCTGCCCCGGGGACATAGTCTCCACAGCGAGTCTCCGCATTGCCGCGTCATAGACATATTGCCACCAGTCGTCGGCAACGCCGCGATCCAGGACATCGCGACAATTCTGGTGATACCCTGCTTCACCGTCTGACCATCGCTGCCGAGCTCGCTCTTTGTCGCCAAGTTTCGCAGCAATTGCAGCGTCCAAAAATGCAATTTGTGGCCTGGTGCTGTAGCGAAACTTCTCAAGGACTGACTGAGCTTCGGGGAACCGATCGTGGCGGTAATGTACCATCGCCATCCCGACGGAAACCCACTGCGTGTCGGGATTCTCATCGTAGAAGGCTTGGTACCGGGATAGCAATTCATCAGAGAGAAGATCGGTCTCTCCCGCGGCAGCGAGCACTCGTACGAGATGGTACGCATCCCAATACTCCGTGTTTTGCACCGATTCAATAGGCTGGCTGAGATAGCCACGTGCGAGTTCTTTATCGGTCTCCAGGAGCACGATGGTGGAGAACCTACCTTCCGTTTCGAGTTCGGGTATTTCCGCAGTGGACCAAACCCTGTGGAACTTTACGCTGCGCGCGGCATGGTCGCGAACCAACGGAAACAGACCACAGCGACCGTAAAGCTGATAGATTTTTCGTTCCAGAATCGAGATTTCCCACTGAAGATCCTGATTCTCGCGATGGTTCTGCGCGATCCGAAGCAACTTTTCGAGGCAGCCCTGCGCGTGTCGATGGACTTCGGGGTATCGCTCCTGAGCCATGTGCAATCGCCCCTGCGAGTACTCAACTGCCAGGACATTCAAGCTCGCCTGCGGATCGTCCGGTTGTTCGTCCAGAATCGCCTGGCTCGTCTGCAATGCCTCTTTCAGTGACGCTCTCGCTTCGTCGTAATTCCTGAGTCCAATTTGTATCTCGCCGACGGAGTGCAACGTCGCCGCCAGCGTTTTTCGGTGGCGTGATCCGGCTGAACCATTTCCGGCCAGTTCACGAAGCAGGTTTACGCTCTTGCGGCGGTTGGCGAGTTTCTGATCGTCGGTGTCCACCTCTTGGGCTGCTAGTTCTTTTGCCTGGAGCTCTTTCAAGAGCATTTGGAAGTCGTCACGATCTCGCAGGGCGGCAAGCGATTTGTGCGACTTCATCGTCTTGACGTCACTGAAGCCATTTTCGACTGCCTCAGCGATCGTCTCGATCGCTAGATCAGCATACCGTTGACGTTCGGCTTGATCCTTTTCCGACAATTCGACGACGCCGTCCATCGGGAGTGACAGCGCGCCATACACGATTGCCAGATCGAACATTTCGGCGGGCGTCGTTCGATCGATGTTCTCCAACACTTCCTGCGCGGCCTTGAACGATCGGTCGGCTTCGACTGTCAGGTTA
>JADYZV010000131.1 GCA_020852965.1 Pirellulaceae bacterium
AACCACGCCCACTACACTAATAACGCTAGCGTGGGTTCACAGGCAGGTTCGAGCCGGCGACCTGCTCGAAGCTCAAATTGTCGATCTTGTGGACGTCGAGCACCTCTTGGAAGTTCTCGCCACCGACCAAATAAAGCGGATGGCCGGCATCTTGCTGTTGAGTCACCAAACCGTAGTGCCGAGTCAGCTCGAGAGTGGCCAAGAACATGGCTACCAGCGCGCTCTTGTGCATACCGGCCTCAAACAACGTGGTCAGCTCGATCCGCTTCTGCTGGCAGACCAAACTATGAATCCGCTCCATGTAGACGTGGATCGGCGTGTCATCGACCACGACGGTGGCCGTTGTGCGGGGCTGTCGCTCGCGCAAAATACGCCCGAAGGCACTCACCAAATCCCAGACCTCGAGTGGTTCGAGCGGTTGATCGCTTGGGTCGAGCCGGCGCGGGGGGAGGTCGTTGGACAGTCGCGAGTACCGCATCTGCCAGCGTTGCCCCTGCTCGTCTAGGATACTGCTGGCATCTCGAATCCGACGATACTCGATCAGCCGAGCCACCAAGTCGTCCGAGATCTCATCGACCGCCTCCGCGCCACTGTCCGCCTCCGCTGGGTCGCGTTGGTCTGGCACCGCCTGCTTGGCCTTCATCTCGACCAGAATGCTAGCAATTTCGATAAAGTCGGCCACATCGTCGATCGACAACTCGACCAAAACCTCCAAGTACTCGAGGTACTGATTGGTGATTTTGGCGAGCGGCAGATCGCTCAAGACGAGCTCCTCGCGCCGCACGATATGCAGAAGCAGGTCGAGCGGCCCGAAGTACTGATGCAAGTCAACTTGAAACTTTGCCACGAACTACGGCCTGCTTGTCGTGGAGATGTATTCGAACTCGCTGCTAGTCTCTGGACGCCGAGCCGGCATTGGCGCTGGGCCGGCTTCGGCAGCGGCGGCTGCAGCAACCGCAGCGGCTGACTTGGAGCGAGTCCGCGGCTTGCGGCCACGCGGCTTCGAATTCGTCTCCGGAATCATGGCAGGGTCGAGCAATTGCAGCATGCGCGATATGCACAATCGGTTGACGCTGATGTTGAGTAGGGACGCTTCATCGCACATCGCTTCATGCAGGCTCTTGGGCAAGCGTACCGTGATCATGCGCTGCGGGTCATTGGGGTCGCTCTCGGGAAGGTCGCGGCTGCGCAGAGCGGTCAGCATGCCCTGGAGCTGGTGGTGCTCGTCGGTTCTCAGGAAAGCACCGAAATCCTCATCCTCTTGAAATAGATCACGCAGCATACCGGCCCCCCCCATTAGCTCTCGGTAGAAGCAAACCCAGGTCGGCGCGTTCGAGAACAGGTCATTGGCAATCTCGAAGGCCTGCTTGCATCGCTCGCTAAAGGTGGCCGCTGGGACCAGCTCCTGACGCAATTTGCTAGCTATTGCAGAAAACTGCTTCAGCTCGAGGGCCAACTTAGCTGCCGCTTCGTTAAAAGGGGCCGTGGCTGCTTCCTTATCCTGGCCCGCTTTGCGGGGGGGCGCGCCAGACTTGGCTGCGTCCGGTTCCATGCCGTTACCGCTAGAGTGCGGCTCGTGGTTGTGGCTGCTGGGGTGGTGATTCCCCGTGGTCGCGTGGTTGCCGGTGGCCTGGTGGGGGCTGGGGGTCATACAGTTCCTCTTTCTTCAGCTTGTCAACATTGGGAAATCCGTTCTGCACCGAACCTCGTCGCTCGGCTGTGTAGTACATCCTCTAACGCAAGCAAATGCCTTTCTGTAAGTCGTTTAATTGCTAGCAGTTAAGGATATCGACCCCAACGTGCCTGTTTTGCGCGCACCAGTGCCCACTAGCGGTCAAGCCGCAGCGTGCTTAATTACTGAGCACCTGGCGTTTACTCAAATACTAAGTGTCCAACTGGTGTGGGTTCGTGTTTTCTAAGAAAAACAGGGATGTGCAGCGGCAAGTACGCACGGCGGGTGGTTTGGTGCGGGCGAAGGCAGCGCGAAGACAGCGCTTTGCCTGGCGGCAGCGTCGCCACTCGCCTCGCGGCGCGATCCCAAGCCGAGCAGTGGCCAACGAAACGACTTCCGTGATGCGCAAGTGATTCACTGCAGACCGAACTGGCTTGGTGCATATCGCTTTCCCAGTCTGCGATCCGGTACAAAACATGGCGTTAAGCATGCAAAAAAACAGGTGTTTCCGATTCGTGGCGAAGTGACCTTTGATGCGCAATAGATGTCAATCCCTGTTGGTTGGGCCAGCGGAAGACCATTTGGCGACGGTAGTTGTCCAGCCTCCACGGTCTAGCCTGGCAATCTGGTTAAAGTGCTCGACGGATGATGCCGGCAATGGGCTGCTGGGCGATCGCTGCGGAGGATGTTACGACTAAGCCCTGCTTTTTGAGTTTGGCAATGCACCGGGCTTTTTCCGGTAGCAAAAAACGGACTGGGCGATTAACTTAGCTAGCTTGCGGACTCGTGCGAGCAACTACCCGTTACCCAGCTCCAGTGGAACCCTGACGAACCAAACTATGCACACCAGTTGGACTGCCGAATCATGGAAGAGTTGCGCTGCCAGCCAGCAACCCGAGTACGACGATTTCGCCGAGCTACAAGAAGTGCTGGCCGTACTTCGGCGCCTACCGCCACTGGTATCGAGCTGGGAGATCGATCGACTTCGTGCCGACATGACGAGTGCGCAGGCCGGAGAGGCGTGGGTTCTGCAGGGAGGCGACTGCGCCGAGTCGTTTGATGATTGCCAAGCGGAGTCGATCGCGAGCAAAATCAAAGTGCTGCTGCAAATGTCGTTGGTGCTGATCTACGGTTCGCAGCAAAAGATCGTTCGCATTGGTCGCATTGCTGGTCAGTACGCCAAGCCGCGAAGCAGCAGCACCGAAAGCCGCGACGGCCAAACGCTCCCCTCCTACCGGGGGGATTTAATTAACCACAGCCCCTTCTCCCACTCCCACCGTCGCAACGATCCGCAGTTGCTATTGCGCGGCTACGAACGGGCTGCGGTCACGCTCAACTTTATCCGCGCCCTCAGCGAAGGGGGCTTTGCCGATCTGCATCATCCCGAGAACTGGGACTTGACCTTCGTGGCCGAAAGCTCCGAATGCGAGCGGTATAAACGAATGGTACAGTCGCTCGGGGATGCCCTGCGGTTTATCGAATCGATCGCCCCGGGACCGCTGACGGAGCTACGCCGAGTTGACTTCTTTACCTCGCACGAGGCGCTGCATCTACACTACGAACAAGCCTTGACGCGACTGAGCGTGCGAGGCACAGGCTGGTACAACTTCGGCACCCACTTTCCTTGGATCGGTGAGCGGACACGAGCCATTTCCGGGGCGCATGTGGAATTGTTGCGAGGGGTTCGCAACCCGCTAGGGATCAAGGTCGGTCCGACTGCCATCGCTCAGGAAATCGTCGACTTGACTCGCCGATTAAACCCTGAGAACGAACCGGGGCGCATTACACTTATTCACCGAATCGGCAATCAGCGCGTAGCCGATACCCTTCCCAAGCTGGTCGACGAGATCGCTCGCAGCAACGCGCGTGTGTTGTGGATCTGCGACCCGATGCACGGCAATACCGTCTCGACCGAATCGGGACAAAAGACACGGCGTTTTGACGATGTGCTAGCCGAGCTCCGCACGTCGTTTGCCGTCCATCGACAGTGCGGCACTCGCTTGGGTGGTGTCCATCTCGAGCTGACGGGCGAGAATGTGACCGAATGTTTGGGTGGCGCAGGCGGCTTGACCGAAGCCGACCTGCACACGGCCTACAACACAAGTTGCGATCCGAGGCTAAACTATGAGCAGGCGATGGAGATCGCCTTTTCCATCGCGGATGAGATCCAACAGCGATAGCGGATGCCCGCAAGCGACTCGTCAAGGCCAAGTTTTGAGACCGGGAGGTAGTCTAGGGTGGGGGTAGTGGACGAGGTTGCGAGTCCCAGACTCGCACCGAAACGGAACACGCAATACGGACTCGTAACCTCGTCCACTACGCAATACGCACTCGTAACCTCGTCCACTACACTGAAATAATTAGGCAAATGCAATCCTTTTACGAAGCGGTTCTACTTTGCTCTCCAATCGGCTCATGCTGTCCGGCAAGCGGAAGCTCATGAGCGCCATTTTGGCGCTGGCGGCAATGTTCGCAACGCCTGAGTGTTTGAGCCAACGGCTCTGCGCGCAGGAGTCCGCTTCTCCGAGAGCGGTCGGAGCAGCGCTCCCGCCTGGTTTTTCGCGGGTTTCCGGAACGCACCTCGACCTGATAACGGATCTTCCCCTAGACGACGACCTGCGTGAGCTTCCGGCGGTGTTCGATGCGGCCATGGCGGGCTGGTGCGACGTCTTCGAAATACCGCCAGCCAACGTCGCATCGTGGCGGGTGGAAGCCTACGTGATGCGCGATCGCCAGCGGTTCTTGGCCGCTGGGTTCTTGCCGAAAGAAATCGCACATTTCATCAACGGTTTTCAGCTTGGCGACCGCCTGTGGGTCAATGAGCAGCCGAGCGTCTATTACCGCCGTCATCTGCTACTGCATGAAGGGACCCACTGGATCATGTCCCGCAAATTCGGTGGTTTGGGTCCACCTTGGCTGGCCGAAGGAATGGCAGAGTGGCTCGGTACCCATCGCTGGGACGGCCAGCATTTGGAAATGGGAGTGATCCCAACCAACAGCGACGAGGTTCCCTATTGGGGACGCACAAAAACGATCCAAGAACAACTCAGCCAAGGTGTCGCCCCTTCGCTGGAAACGATTTTGCGGTACAGCAATACGGCCCACCAGCAGCAGGACGCCTACGTTTGGAGTTGGGCGGCGGTGGTCTTTCTCAAGCATCATCCCGACACGGCAGCCCTTTTCTCGCAACTCCTACAGCAGCCCTGGCATGGTAGCGACGCCTCCAATCGCTGGTTATTTACCCACTTAAGGTCCTCTTGGCCGCGCATTCGACAGCAGTGGCAAGTCACACTCAGCGATCTCGACTACGGCTTCGATCCCCAGCACGGCCTGCTGGAGCTCTCACCCAAACTACGACCGCTCCGCGATCAGCAGACGCTAGTCGTCCGGGCCACCGACGGCTGGCAAGCCAGTGGCTTTGCCGTAGCTGCTGGAGCACACTTGAAGATCACGGCCACCGGAGAGTACTCGGTCGGCAGTGAACCCAAACCGTGGAAATGCACACCGGCGGGCGTGCAGCTCGAATATTACCGCGGAATCCCGCTTGGACGCCTGCTGATGTCGACTGCTAGCACACTCCAGCACGAACCCGATTTCGCTCGGCCACTAAAAATTCAGCAAGTTGGCGATGGAGGCGAATTCACGATCACCCAGGGAGGTGAGCTGCTATTTCGTATCAACGAATCGATTGGCGGCCTGGCTGACAATTCGGGGACGCTCGAAGTGACGATCAGTCCCTAATGCGTCAGTCCGATTTCCGATGACTATCGACAAAGGCGACTCTCAGACCGCCGAGATAACACTTTGAGCTCGGGTGGAGGCGCAGCCAATCGCCCAATGGCATCGTGCATTGTGTTAATTCTTGCATCGGAAAATCCTCCGCACTATGCGCGATGCACTTGCCGTCAACAACCAATATGAATTCGCCGTCATCTTGCAATCCAGCCAGCGCGAGCTGCGCACCAGGTCTAGAACGCTCGTCGACGAAAACACGCGTCAGGTGTTTGGCTGCACAATGGGTCACCGTGGCTTGCCTGTGCTCGCTGGCCACCGTGACCATGCTGTAATAGGGATTGGCCATGCCCGCGATAGCGAAGGCAAAATAGCAATCATCCAATTCGATGCCAACAATCGTTTCGGTCAAATCCCTCTCTTCGACCTCGTCGGAACGAAGTAGATCGGGGACCGTATCGGCAGATAGCCAATGGGGGACGAAGATAGAGTCAACTTGGGCTTCGCTGGAAACGATGGGGTTGACTTTTCGCCAAGCTGGAATGGCATCGCCGGTGAAACTGCTGCCCAATGGAGTAACGATTCCGCGAGCGAGTTCAACGGCATTGAATTTGGGTTGTTTGTAAGTAGGCCAAGTTATCCAACATGCGACTGCAGCGAAGACAGGGATACCGAGGTATACGATCAATCGCACGCCCGTCGCCAAGAAACCTGCGATCGGATAGGGTTCATAACGAAATTGGCCATCGACGCACGATTTCATAGTTGGGTTCCTTTGCTCTAAGCAGTTTTCACCAGCGTTGACACTGAAGTCGGACCCGTTAGAGTCCTACCATCACAAGCCCAGGGCTAGGCGATCGCTGCGGTAATACCCTGCACAACCAAGTACTTCGCACCAGCCAAGCACTTCTTGGAAGTTCTCCGCCACAAACGGCTGGTTACTTGATTCGATACCGCAATGCCATGAGGGGTGCATGGATTGGGCCCAGAAGAATCGCGTTTTGTCTTGATCGAGCGCGCCGGCGAATAGTCAACGCGACTTGTCAACTTCGCAATATCGGCCATAGTGGTTGCCACCGAGCAAATACATGAGTGTTAGCAACGCTCTGGCTCATCAACGGGCCTGCGTTCTCTGGATTACGAGTGGATGCGCCGAGGAGGGGATTGAGCTAGCCTGTAGTGCTCGTGTAGACAATGCACTCTTTTATTCATTAAAAATAGCGAATGAGTTTTCAAAGAAAATATGAATCCTGGAAAGTCACCCCCCGCCGGGGCACCGTTTCGTGCAGCCACACCGATCGCTGCGCCGTTTACGCAAGCTTGGATTCAAGCGCTCACATTGGCCGCTGACAATCCGTTGGCGCGAACGATCAAGCCACAGATCGAGCTGGTCAATACACTCAGCCGCTCGCGCGCCGAAGCAGATCGCGCGCAAGCGGCCCAGGAGCTGTGGCAAGTGTCGCAGCGCGAGGTGTTGAGCGATTTGCTCCATGTACTTCCCGTCTATCGCGCGCAGTGGGACTTCCCGTCGGACGACAAATTCATCTACCGTCGACGCGACGCCGGCACCGTCCTTGCAGCAATGCCAGGCGATAGTTCCGAACCTTCGAGCAGTAATGTGGCCCGACGCTCCGCCGTCGGAACCGCCGCCGCTTCGGCAAATGGTGATTTCGCCGCTTGGTGCAGCGCAATGGGACTTAGCTCGCTCGAAGTCCCTTTAACAGCGGAAGTCTTCAGTGGCGACTGGGCGAGTCTGGTGCGCAGTGAAGCGGTGCGATTGCAGCAGTCGCTGAGCCTCTCAGCAGTGGCGCAGGCGACGACTCTCCAGCTTCCCTGTACTGCGCGGTGGGACACACAGGGTTGGTCGATCACGTTCGATCAAGTCGACTGGGTGGTCATCGCCTACGACGAATTGCCGGTGATGCAGCGGCCAACCTATGCGGAACTCGAAGAACCATTGAGCTGGTTGCTGGCCACGGCCAACGACACTTTGGTCGTCAAACGAGCGGCTAACTGTAATTTTACTCCCACTCCGACTGCTTGGGAGGATTGCGTCGCCAGCCTGCAACCGCTGCACGCTGGTCTGCGCGAACAGCCGGGCAGCTATGCTCCTTGGTTGCTGAGAACGTGGCACTGCGTATGGCCCACCGTCTATCGCGAGCAACAAGTGCTACACGAGCGCGCCGATATCGACGTATTGCGGCGTGAGTTGAAAGCTTGCCTCGATGCGCAGCCACGGCTGTGCATGTGGATGTTTCTATTTGCCAAATTAATCTGTCAGACACAGCTTTCGACCGGCCTGGGGTTTTGTGCCGACTTTGGCGATTAAGTTCATGCTGCTGTTGGTGGTGAACCGAGCTGCCTGCTTCAATATGTCACGCCGCTGAGCAGCCAAATACGGATACTCGGCTCTGGTTTTCTGTGTTTGGTTTGATATACTCCAGCGCAAGGAGTGCGACACGCTAACGCGTACCGAATTAGCGATTCGCTGGCTCCTACCTTCAGTGCTCAAATCACCATTGCAAACCAGGAACTCAGATATGCCTGCGAATGTTGCGAGACTGCTGCAGTTGCCCAGTCGGGTAGCACTCTT
The DNA here is from genome assembly GCA_020852965.1 of Pirellulaceae bacterium. Classification (GTDB taxonomy): domain Bacteria; phylum Planctomycetota; class Planctomycetia; order Pirellulales; family Pirellulaceae; genus Aureliella. The sequence continues at coordinate 7,998 of JADYZV010000131.1, forward strand.
GATGGGGCTGTGCTTGACCTTGTTGGCAAGCGGTTCAGTCCCAATAGCACCGGCGTTGGCTGATGATCCAGCAGCGCAGGCTGCACCTGGCGAGGTGCCGGGTCAGCCAACCCAAGAGGACTTGCAGCATGCAAGGCAGCTCTATCTCGACCACTGTGCGGGATGTCATGGCGAAAACGGCGGTGGCCTGAGCGTGGCATCGCAGTATTTGTTTCCACGTCCGCGCGATCTTCGGGCTGGGAAATTTCGGTTGGTGAGCACTCAGAATAATGTTCCCTCGCGACAGGACCTGCACAGTATTCTGCTGCGTGGTATGCCGGGATCGTCGATGCCTCCTTGGGGGCATTTGTCTCTAGCCGATCGCGAGGCGCTCGTCGACGAAGTCTATCGTCTACGGGCCGAAGGGGCGCGCGACGAGTACGTTAAGATGCTTCGTGAGATTGAAGGCATCGAGGATGACGAGTTGGAGGACGAAGATGTCCAACAGGAGATTGCAGATTTCGTGAAGCGGTCGATAGTCGCCGGTGCCAGTAGTGAAGTCCCCAAGTTGGCTGACACCGATCCGGCCTCGATCGCTCGCGGGCACGAGCAATATCTGGCCCAAGGGTGTGCCCAGTGCCATGGGAATGATGGCAAGGGGGAGAGCAAGATCGCAATGTTCGATGCTGAGAATATGCCCAGTACCGCGCGCGACTTTACGCTAGGCATTTTTAAAGGAGGGGACGACCCCAGCTCGCTATACCGACGCATCGTGTACGGTATGCCCGGCTCGCCTATGCCTAGTTCCAATCAGTTGACGCCAGCTCAAGTCAACGACCTAGTCAACTTCATCCGCTCGTTGTCGACTGAAGAGCAACGCAAGGCTGCCGTTCTCAATCGCGAGACGATTCTTGCCAAGCGAATCAGGGCTAAGGTTCCTGTACTTCCCGACTCAAACTTGTGGACGGCCAGTGCGCCGGTCCGTCCTCGCGTGGTCCCCCTGTGGTGGCGCAACGGCGTCAATCCTGAGCTGAGTATTCAAGCCCTGCATGACGGCACGACCTTGGCTGTTCGGCTTACATGGCGCGACAATAGCGAGAATCAGCAAGCGCTGCGCACTAGCGACTTTGAAGACGCGATTGCCATGCAGCTTTTTGATGGAGAGAACGAACCATTCTTGGGAATGGGAAACCATCAGAGCCCCGTTGACATCTGGTACTGGGATGCGAATCGACAGACGTTGGGCAAGGGCTACCAAGAGCCGTACCCCAATGAAGTCGTCGACCGCTATCCTCTGACCGAAGGCCCGGTGGTTTCGTTGGACATCGACCGTCCCGGCGCGAGACTGGCCAATCAGTCCGAAGTATCCTTGCCTGCGCTGGCAAGCGGCAACCCAATCGAGACCCAAGTTGGCGACTCGGGCGCTTCGAGCCTGGCTGCTGCGGGACCGGGAAGTGCAACCTTCCGCTTCCCACAGAGCCGCTTGGTTGTTGCTCAAGGGGTGTGGCGCAAGGGGGAGTGGAGCGTCGTGATGACACGACCACTGCTGACAAAGTCCGACGATGATGGTGTTTCACTCAAGCCCGGAGCGCGCGTTTCAGCAGCCTTCGCACTGTGGGATGGAGCGCATCAGGATCGCGCAAGTAAAAAGTCGATCACTATCTGGCAAGATCTGAAACTCGAACAATAAACCCTCGACCTTCGATCAAGGAATCCTGGCATGAGTATCTCAAGACGCAATTTTCTTCGCTCCTGTGCTGGCGGCGGTGGAGCCTTGCTGGCGGTCGGAGCACAACCCTGGGCCTTCGATCCGCTACAAGTGGAGAATCCGTTGGGTGAGTACCCGAATCGCGACTGGGAAAAGGTCTACTTGGATCAATACCAATACGACGATTCCTTCACTTGGATTTGTGCGCCGAACGACACGCACATGTGTCGCCTGCGCGCTTTTACTCGCAATGGAGTGATCCTGCGCAGCGAACAGAACTACGACCATGATCGCTATGGTGATCTGTACGGCAATCAGGCCACCAAGGCGTGGAATCCGCGAGGTTGTCCCAAGGGTTACACGATGCAGCGGCGAGTGTATGGCCCCTATCGCTTGAAGGGTCCCGTGCTGCGCCAGGGCTGGAAGGACTGGGTCGATGACGGCTGTCCCTCGCTTTCAGATAATCCCGAATTGCGCACCAAGTACAAGTTCGATGATCGAGGCGGCGATAGTTACGTGCGGGTATCGTGGGACCAAGTCAGCAAATATATCGCCGAGGGACTGCATGCGGTTGCCGGGACCTACAGTGGTCCAGCGGGGGCGGAACGTCTACTCAAGGATGGCTATGAGCCGCGGATGGTCGACATGGTCGAGGGAGCTGGCACACGCGTGTTCAAGTTCGGCTCGAATCTACCCATTCACGGGCTGATTGGAAAATTTGGTATCTATCGCTTTGCTAATCTGCTGGCACTACTAGACCATCATGTGCGCGGTGTCCCCGCTGATCAAGCTCGCGGCGGACGGGACTGGAGCGAGTATACCTGGCGTGGCGATCAGGCCCCCGGACAGCCATTCGTACATGGGTTGCAAGCCTCCGACATGGACTTCAACGACATGCGGTTTAGCAAACTGGTGATTCAGGTCGGAAAGAACCTGATCGAAAACAAGATGCCCGAGTCGCACTGGTTGAACGAGTGTATGGAACGCGGTGCAAAACTGGTGGACATCGCTCCGGAATATAACGGACCGTCCAGCAAGTCCGACTATTGGATCGGTGTCCGACCTGGGCTGTCCGACCTAGCGGTCCTACTATCCGTCACCAAAATCATGCTCGACAACGATTGGTACAAACCCGATTTCTGTCGGCAATTCACCGACTTCCCGCTGTTGGTTCGCACCGACTCGCTCGAGCGTTTGCGTCCCCAGGATGTACAGGCCGACTATCAACTGCGCGACATCTCCGCAGGGCCAAGCTACAAGATCCAGGGCTTGACCGACGAGCAGCGGCAGAAGATCGGCGATTTTTGCGTATGGGATAGCGACGCGAATCGAGTCGCCTTTTTAAGTCGAGACGACGTCGGCGAGCACATGAAGATCAACGCCGCGCTGGCGGGAACGTTCCACGTCCAGCTCACCGATGGCAAGCAAGTTGAAGTCATGCCGGTCCTTGAAATGTATCGCCAGCACTTAAAGGACTACGACGAGCAGACTGTGTCGGAGATGTCTGGTGCACCTGCGGAGTTGATACAGCGCTTGGCTCGCGACATCTGGGAAACGACCCAAGCGGGACACCCAGTGTCGATCCACACCGGCGAAGGGATCAACCACTACTTTCATGCCACGCTGCACAATCGAGCCAGCTATTTGCCGGTGATGCTAACCGGCAATATCGGCCAACACGGAGCCGGCTCGCACACCTGGGCGGGTAACTACAAGGGAGCATTGTTTCAAGCCGCCCCTTGGGCAGGACCAGGCGTTGGCAGTTATACTAACGAAGATCCCTTCGCACCGGTACTCGACGAAAATGTCCGCATCACCCACGAACACTTGCGGCACACCACCGATGGCGAAGAGCCCTCTTACTGGGCCTGCGGTGAAAAAACACAAACGGTCGAGCTTCCCAATGGCCAGACGCGTTGCTTCACCGGTAAGACGCACATGCCCACGCCGACCAAGGTGCTGTGGTACAACAACGCCAACTTCCTCAACCAATCGAAGTGGGTCTATAATGTGATCGTCAACGTCTTACCCAAGATGGACATGATCGTCGACCAACAGATCGAATGGACCGGCAGCGCCGAGTACTCGGATGTTATTCTGCCTGTCAATTCGTGGGTCGAAATGCAAGACGACGAATGTGGTGGGTCGTGTTCAAACCCCTTTCTACAAATCTGGCGCGGCGGTATCAAGCCTGTCTACGACACGATCGACGATGGCATGGTGTTTGCCAAAGTCAGCGACGCCTTGACGGCCAAGACGGGCGATCGGCGTTTTGCAGACTACTTCAAGTTCGTGACCGAGGGCAAGTCGAAGATCTATATCCAACGCGTCTTCGACAATTGCACCACGACGCGTGGGAAAGACGGGCCCTACAACGTCGACAAGTTTATCGCCGGTGAATATGGTGGTGAACCCGGCGCGGGATTGATGCTCTTCCGCACCTACCCGCGAGTACCGTTTTGGGAACAAATCCACGATTCGATTCCCTTCTACACCGATTGTGGCAGGCTGGCCAGCTACTGCGACCTGCCCGAAGCGATCGAGTTCGGGGAGAACTTGATCGTGCATCGCGAAGCGGTCGAGGCGACTCCCTATATGCCCAATGTGATCGTTTCCACCAGCCCCTTTGTGCGACCGGTAGACTACGGCATCCCCCACGATGCGACCGACGCTGCCCTACGAGAAATTCGCAATATTAAGATGTCCTGGGCAGAGGCCAAGCTGACCAAGAATCCGCTATGGACCCAAGGCTATCAGTTCTTTTGCTCGACGCCTAAGAGTCGCCACTCGACGCACTCTTCGTGGACCACCGTCGATTGGCACTGGATTTTCAGCGACAACTTCGGTGATCCGCATCGCACCGATAAACGCTCTCCCGGTGTCGCGGATCGGCAAATCCAAATGAGTCCGCAAGCGGCCCATGACGCTGGGTTGAAGGAGGGGGACTACGTGTGGGTCGACGCGGATGAAAACGATCGGCCCTATATCGGTTGGAAGGACGACGCAGGCCCGCGACACAAGGCGTTCCGCTGTATGGTTCGCGTTAAGCTCAATCCGGGACTCCCCTACAACTTCACGATCATGAAACATACGGGCTGGATCGCCAGCGAACGTTCTGTGAAAGCTCACGAAACTCGTCCCGATGGTCGCGCGATCGCCGCTGAAACCGGCTATCAATCGAGCTACCGCTACGGCTCGCACCAGAGCATCACCCGCAATTGGATGATTCCGATGCACCAGACCGACACGCTGTTCCACAAAAAAGTAGGATCGATGGGCTTCATGTTTGGATACGGCATAGACAATCATGCTATCAATACTGTTCCCAAGGAAACCTTGATACGCATTACCAAGGCCGAGGATGGTGGCATCGATGGGGTGGGGGCATGGAAACCAGGTGAGTCGCAATTCAGCCCCGCCAGCCAGGCCGCACAGAACCAGCAGTATCTCAGTGGTGGTTTTGTGAAGGTCCAGACATAACGAAGCCTCGTACGGAAAGAAACTGTCCTAGCCACGTTCGCCAGAACGCGGACTCCCTGCATATTCCAAGGAAGAACTCATGTCCGAAATGCCACCCAACCCAACTCCTAAGATCCATCCCGCCACACGGGAAATATTGCCTGAGGATCCGATGGAGATGTTTGCCATGGAGATACCGGGTGATCCCAACTTCATGCTGCAACTGTTGGTCGAAGAGTACGCTCGGATGGGGTGGGGGTTGGAGGATCTCATGCGACTGGCGCGAGACCCCAATTACAGCTCATTCCATGGCTTGTTCCAGCGTTTCGGAGAAGACAAGCTGCGCGAGCGCATGAGTACGATCTTGAGTCGTTGCGGAGTCATCCGCGCTACGAGCTACGAAGCACCCGCTGCACCCGCTGCACCCGCTGCACCCCAAGGACTGGTCCAAATCAGTTCGCCAAAGTAAGAGAAGACTCCGGACTCTTGGCGAGTTCGGCTACCTGCGCAACCAGTTTTAACGTTGATAGGGAAAGTAGTCATGCCTGAAGTATTCAATTGGCAAATCGGACGCCAGATGAGCTATCCTCATGAGGAACGCCATCCAAAAATGCAGTTCGCGTTTGTGTTCAACACGAACCGTTGCATCGGTTGCCAGACCTGTACCATGGCTTGCAAGAGCACTTGGACCCATTCCAAGGGGCAGGAGCTGATGTGGTGGAACAATGTCGAGACCAAGCCCTACGGTGGCTATCCGCAACACTGGGACAGTAAACTGTTGACGATGTTGGAAGAGGCCAATCCGGGCGAACAGGTTTGGGATGCGCGCGAAAAAGACCCCGATCGCAAGCCGTACGGCGAGTTCAAAGGGAAGACAATTTTCGAAGCGGCCGATACCAAGCCGCGTCCAGATGGACCTCAGGCTGCGCTGGGCTATCTACCCACCGACGAAGAGTGGCGTTCACCGAACATCCACGAGGACACGGCGACCTGCAAGTCGGCGCCGGCCAAAGATGAGTACGGTGGTGGCACCACGTTGCCCGAGCATCGCGTGTGGTTCTTCCACTTGGCGCGAATCTGTAACCACTGCACCTATCCGGGTTGCCTCGGGTCTTGCCCGCGCAATGCGATCTACAAACGCCCCGAAGATGGAGTCGTGTTGATCGATCAAAGTCGCTGTCGTGGCTATCGCAAGTGCGTCGAAGGTTGTCCCTATAAGAAAGCCATGTATCGCCCGACGACTCAGACCAGCGAAAAATGCATTGCTTGCTTACCTCGCATCGAAGGCAAGGATCCTACCATAAGCCCCACCGGTGCACCGGCGGAGACGCGCTGCATGACGTCCTGTGTGGGAAAAATACGGCTGCAGGGCTTGGTTGAGATCGACGATGACGGACTGTGGGCCAAGCGCCCCGACAACCCGCTCTACTATCTGATTCGAGAACGCGAAATTGCGCTCCCTTTGTATCCACAATTCGGAACCGAGCCCAACGGCTTCTACATTCCGCCACGCTGGGTCAACCGAGACTATCTAACCCAGATGTTTGGCCCTGGCGTACAGGGCGCGATCGAGCAGTACAGTTGTCCCGATCGCGAGCTGCTAGCCGTGCTGCAACTCTTCCGAGCACAGCAACAAATACTCTTCCGATTTGCTATCGAACAGGGCCCGAAAGTGGGTGAGATTGAAGTCACCATGCCCGATGGTACATCCAAGACACAAGAGCTGTTTAACGACACGATCATGGGCTACAACAAATTCGATGAAGAAGTTGTGCGTATTACGGTCCAGGAGCCAACTTTCGAACGGCCTGCGGACATCCATGTCAACTCCATTTAGCAACGCATCGGCGAACGATCGGTGAGCAATTTGAGCGAGTAAGTTGAGAGACACGATCGGCGGAGCGATCGGCGACTGAATTACAAATCCGTGAACGGTTTCCTTTTTACATGTAACGCATAGACAGGTCCAATCATGACGACTCATACCGCTAGCGACCCCATGTCCCGCGCACCGCTGGATGCGACACCGCCTGGCGCTGAGACCCTGGACGACATGACCCTGAATATGGCTCGGCAATCGCTCTATCGCTTTGCCGCGCTGACGCTATTGGATCCGAGATTCAATGCTTGGAAGCGTCTGCAATCGCTGCGCAATGATCCGCTGCTGAGCGAAGCGGTTGCCGTCGTGCGAGAGTCCGAAACGGCTCGGGCGACGGAATTGGGCTTAGGCGAACTCGGCTTGGCGCAGCTTGATCTGGCGCAAGTTTGGGAGCGTTTCCCCAGCAGTGAAGCACAGCTCAACGCCCAATATGAGCGCACCTTTGGGCTGCTCGTTTCAGCCGCATGTCCACCCTACGAAACCGAGTACATCAACAGCAAATATACCTTTCAGCGTAGCCAGACACTTGCCGACGTGAGTGGTTACTATCGGGCATTCGGACTGACCACCTCGTCGACAAGCGCGGAGCGACCGGACCATATCGTTTTAGAACTCGAATTCATGGCTTTTCTGTTGGGCAAGGAGCGTCAGGCTTACGAGGATCGTGAATCGCTCGAGCGACGGTCGCACCTGGATGTTTGTCGTCGCACTCAGAGGCGATTTCTAAGTGAACACCTCTCTGTTTGGGCGAGCCTCTTTGCCAAGCTCGTGCAGCGCGAAAACCCAGGTGGATTCTATGAAGCCGCAGGAATCTTCCTGGCAGCATTGATCCCCGCCGAACGCGGTATATTGGCTGTGGCAGTTCCCGACCGCCGCCCCGCTGCGCCAAGCCAAATCGAACCGCTCGATGCCTGCGACGGTTGTCAATTGCACGGTGATCCACAACTGGGAACTTAACAAACAGTAGCACGGTGGTCCCCGCCGTGATTTACGGTGGGGGCCACCGTGCCACGTTACCCCTCTTCTTCTAGGAGCTAATGATGCGAGACCTCAGACTTCCGTTGGTGGTGACACTTGCCGTACTTGGAGTATTGGCGGAATCGGCTTGGCTATTGGCACAGGATTTCGATCGATCTCCCATTCGCTACAGCGAAAGTACGCCTGCCAATGCGATCTCTCGCTTGCAGGAGCGTTTGGATTCCGGCCAAACGAAACTGACACACGACCCTGCGCACGGCTATCTGGTCTCTGTGCTGAAAGCGTTGGAGATAGACATCGACTCGCAGACGTTGGTCTTTTCAAAGAGCAGTGTACAAGCGCGGTATATTTCTCAGAAAACTCCACGCGCGATCTACTTCTCGGACGACGTCTACTTGGGGTGGCCCCAGTCGGGCAATGCCTTGGAAATCTCCGCTGTCGACCCGCAACTGGGTGCCGTGTTCTATACGTTGGACCAATCACCGACCGACAATCCGAAATTTACACGTCAAGGTGATGCCTGCCTCAATTGTCACAGTGCCGCACGAATCGGTGGTATCCCTGGACATATTGTGCGCTCACATATCGTCGACGAAGGTGGCCACGTCATTCCGTCTGCGGGAATTGTCGACGTCGACTACACAACTCCGCTAGCGAAGCGTTGGGGAGGTTGGTATGTCACCGGCACCAGCGGCGCGCAGGCCCATTTGGGGAACTTCTTTGCGCGTGGCTATCAAGGTCCCGATCCGATCGACAATTCCGCAGGTGAGAACGTGACCAGTCTGGAGGATCGATTCGATGTGAAGCCCTACCTTAGCCCAACCAGTGATATTGTCGCATTGATGGTCATGGAATATCAAGCGCTAGCCGAAAACCGCATGACTCGTGCCAATTTTGTCACGCGGCAGGCACTGGATCTTGACCAGCAATTCCCGCGTCCGGCCGGCCAGGAAGAAGGGACGCTTTTACCCACTACCATACGAACCATCCAACGCGCGGGGGACGAGCTGGTAGACGCACTTTTGTTTGTCGGTGAAGCAAAACTGACGGCGCCTATTAAAGGTGTATCTGGGTTCTCCGAATCCTTCGCTCGCAAAGGTCCACGCGACGGAAGTGGTCGTTCACTACGCGAGTTTGACTTAAATCAGCGGTTATTCCGCTATCCATGCAGCTATCTAATCTACTCCGATTCCTTCAACCAACTCCCAACCGAAGTGCGCGATTATGTATGGCAGCAGTTGGCCGATATATTAACTGCCGAAAAACCACCTGAAAAATTTAGTCATCTTTCGGCAGGTGACCGCCAAGCTATTGTCGAGATTCTGCGCGATACCATTGCCGACCTACCCAAGAGCTTTCAGTAGCTAGCCGCACTTCGGTTGTGTGCAATTCCAATCTAATAGTGAACTAGAGTAGGTTCCGTCCTGTAGTGAACCTCGGAGCTATCCGTGGGCACCAACCTGTTGGCCGCCCACGACTTAGCGCTTTCCATCACCCAATCCCTAACCTGCGGGCCGCCCACGGCGTGCGTCTGGAGTTTACCGGGAAAAAAGGGAACTTGAAGATTGCTAGCACCCAAGGATGCTAGCACTAGCCTGGAATCTCCACGTGCGCTGAGCACGAAGGCCACCGAGGTTGCTTTCATGCTATCCTAGGGTGTCGCGACGTTCGCTGGATGCCTCTTTCCACGCGCCGGTTGGAGATTGATACCCCCCATGGCTTGGCTCTCTCAATTTGAATTGCGGTCGGCAGTACTTGCTCAAGTCGTGTGGCTGCTGCCAATGCTAATGAACGCAAATGCTGTGCACGCTGCCGATTTCACGCTAGCTCGCAATGCTTTCTATCAGGGGGACTACCAGGCCTGTATCGAGCTGACGCGTAGCGAGGTCGAAAAGGGGATTTGGAACGATATCTGGTCGCGGCAATTGATCGAATGCTTACTGGCTACCGGACACTACGCTGAGGCGGTTGAGCTCTACGAACAGGTCGCCGAAAAATTCTCGAACAGCATTCCGCTACGTGTTTTGGCGGCCAAGGCTTATCGCTTTTCCGGCGATCATCAACGCGGCACTCGACTGATCGACGAGATCCCACAATTGGTTCAAGCGGCTCCCTATCGTTTTTCGGACCGAGACAACTTGCTGGCCATAGGTCACTACTTGCTCAGCCTGGGAGAGGACCCGCGCAAGGTACTCACCGAGTTTTTTGATCGAGCTCTCAAAAGCGATCCAAAATTTGTGGACGCTCACGTTGCTATCGCGGAACTTGCACTCGACAAAGCCGATTTTCAAGAAGCGGTCAAGTCGCTGAGCGTCGCTATCGAGTTGCGTCCCGGAGACCCGAGGCTACACGTGTTGTTAGCTCGCGCCTGGGCCCCTTCCGACAGCAAACAAGCGAGTGCCGCGTTGAGGTCTGCATTAGAAATTAATCCTCGCCACGTCGATGCGCTGTTGATGCAAGCCGAAGAGTCAATCGACGCTGAAGATTTCGACTCGGCCGATACATTGATCGAACAGGTCTTCACAGTAAACCCGTCGGAGCCGCGCGCATGGTGCTTGCGTGCTGCTATTGCCAACTTGAACGGGCGGTATGAGCGCGAAGGCGAGTGTCGCAAACTTGCCCTGGCGACTTGGCAAATGAATCCCGAAGTCGACTACCTGATTGGTAAAATACTGTCCCAGCATTATCGCTTTGCTGAAGCTGTGCGCTATCTACGCCGCTCGCTACGTTTGGACCCGAGCTACCTGCCTGCCAAATTCCAGTTGGCACAAGACCTGTTGCGCAGCGGCCAAGACGACGAGGGCTGGAGTTTGGTCGATCAAGTCGCCGAAGCGGATAGGTACAATGTGGTGGCTTTCAACCTCAAGACGCTTCAGGAACAATTGTCTCAGTTCACGACCTTGCAGCGAGACGGTTTGATCGTGCGCATGGATACCCGCGAGTCGCGGATCTATGGCGAGCGCGTTCTTGAACTAATTTCAGAAGCGCGACAGGTACTCTGCGCGAAGTACGAACACGAGCTGATTGAACCGGTAACAGTAGAAATCTTTCCAAGGCAAAGCGATTTCGCCATTCGCACCTTTGGCCTACCTGGCGGTGCCGGATTCTTGGGCGTCTGCTTCGGTAGTCTCATCACCGCCAACAGTCCTGCTTCCCAAGGCAACGCTCCTACCAATTGGGAAAGTGTCTTATGGCACGAATTCTGCCACGTCGTCACACTACAGAAGACTCACAATCGCATGCCGCGTTGGTTGAGTGAAGGGATTTCGGTGTACGAAGAGGTCGAGCGTGACTCGAGCTGGGGGCAAAGCCTCACGCCAGCCAACAAACAGATGTTGCTGGGAGAAGATTTTGTACCTCTGTCACAATTGAGCGCTGCGTTCCTGCAGCCCAAAAGCGGGCTTCATTTGCAATTTGCTTACTTCGAATCGTCGTTGGCAGTGCGTTATCTGATCGATGAACATGGGCTGCCGCTGTTGCAAAAACTGTTGGTTGACTTGGGAGCCGGCGTACCACTTGTCGACGCGATGGAGCGACGCTACGGTCAAATGGGAAAATTGGACGAGGATTTTCAACGCTATGCCCGCGAGCAAGCGAACAGCTATCTACATCAAACCGACTTTACACCGCGTGAAGAATTAGCGGATTTTCCAATGCAGGGAGGGGTGACGGAGCTCCAGCAATGGCTCGCCGTGCATCCTCAGAATTACTTCGCCCAGCGAAAGTTGGTCGAGCTGCTAATCGCTGACAAGGATTGGTCTGCAGCCCGTACGGCCGTCGAGCGACTGTTGGAACTCTATCCTGAGGATGCCGAAAAGGGAGGGGGACTGATGCTGATGGCGCTGATAGCTCGCGAACAGGGCGATGCGGCCAGTGAACGCGAAGCACTCCAGCGGATCGTGGCCATATCGAGCGACGACTTGCCCGCGCTACAGCGGCTGATCGAGCTCAATCGACAAGCTGAGGATTGGGAAGGTTTAGCCAAAGCTGCGCGACTCATGCTGGCCGCGCAACCGCTGCTCACTACTGGGCACGCAGCGCTGGTCGAAGCGGCAACTCACCTGGAGCACCCAGCGGATGGAATTCAGTCGCTGCGCGCATTGCAGGAGTTACAGCCGCTGGACCCCGCCGGATTGCACTATCAACTTGCCCAGGCGTTGACCGAAGCGGATAGACTAGAGGAGGCTCGCCGCGAAGTGCTGCTAGCGTTAGAGGAGACCCCTCGCTATCGCTTGGCCCAAAAACTATTGGTTGACATCCACGCCCGATTGAATACGCGAAGAATGCGTTTACACGTTGAAGCACCCGACAATGGCCATCCACCGCATCCTGCAATTAGTGCGCGGTGAGAATTTTTTTACAGTGAAATTCATGAATAGGTTTATCGATTTAAGGTGCGGTCGGCCCCACGCCAGCTCGCCTAGCGTGAGCCAAAGTTTTGAATCAAGAGGGTATTGGCCCCACGCCAGCTCGCCTGGCGTGAGCCAAAGTTTTGAATCAAGAGGGTATTGGCCCCACGCCAGCTCGCCTGGCGTGAGCCAAAGTTTTGGGGGTAGAGGGTAAGAGCCGCATCGCCCCTCCCGACTTCCATCGCCGCTTGGGGCGGCGATGGAAGTCGGGAGGGGCGATCGGGCATTGGAAGAGGTTCGAACTAGCCAGAAAACTGATTCACCAGCGAGGCAAGCTCGCGGGGGTCTGCGAAACGAGAGTGAAGCGGAACTAGCCAGAAAACTGATTCACCAGCGAGGCAAGCTCGCGGGGGTCTGACCGCGATAATTGACGGGTTCGGGGTGGCAATTCAATGCAAATACTAAACATCTTTACTTATCGCAGATCGCTGTGGATCAGCTTGGTGGCGCTGCTATTGCTTTCGAGCGGGCTGCTGGCCATGCAACGCAGCGGTTGGGGGCGACGCGGTCGCGGCCAAGCGGATCTGAACGACCGTAAGGGTGTGCCCGTATGGGATCACGACGAGAAATTCCAGCACGACTCGTTCACTTTTGCGCGCGTGATCTACGATTCCTACGGTCGTGGTTGGGGGCGAGGCTGGGATACCGACGCTCCGGACAGCGATTTGAATTTTTCGCTACGACTGCAACAACTGACTTCGATGAAAGTCAATCCAATTCCAGTGCAACTGAGGCTGACCGACCCTCGGCTCTTCGACTACCCATTCCTGTACATGATCGAAGTTGGTGGCATCGCGCTCGACGAGGCTGAGATGGCTGCCATGCGCAAATACTGCATGAGTGGCGGCTTCATCATGATCGACGATTTCTGGGGCGACTACGCGCTGGAACATCTGCTGCAGACTTTGAAGAGAGTCTTCCCTGACTGGGCTCCCTACGAAGTTCCGTTGGAACACGAGATCTTCCAGTGCGTCTATCCACTCAAAGAGAAGCCGCAAATCCCTTCGATCCATAGCTGGCTAAGCACCGGTCAGACTTTCGAATGGCATGGAGGAGATGGAGATACCCGAAACGTTCACTACCTGGCAATCAACGATGATGCGGGTCGTATTGTGATGTTCATCTGTCACAATACCGACCTGGGGGACGGTTGGGAACAGGAAGGGGCCGATCGCGGATACTTTGAAGAATTTGCAGTAAAGAAATCCTACCCACTCGGGATTAACATTGTGACCTACGCCATGACGCATTGAAGGAATCACCCTTGAACCAAAGCATATTGACCGAAGACGAGGAACAGGCCGTAGTCGAACGCTTGCGTGATAGTCGCGCGGGCATCGATCGAGAGCTCTCCAAGACCATCGTGGGGCAGAAGGAAGTGGTGCAGCAATTGCTCATCAGCTTGCTGGCCGGTGGGCATTGTTTGATCACCGGTGCGCCAGGTCTGGCTAAGACGTTGTTGGTCCGCAGCGTTGCGCAGATCTTCCACTTGAAATTCTCGCGTATTCAGTTCACTCCCGACCTGATGCCTTCGGATATCACCGGCACGGAGATTCTTGAATCGAGTGCCGATGGTAGTCGCCACATGCAATTTGTCAAAGGGCCGATTTTCGCCAATGTCATTTTGGCTGATGAAATCAACCGCACTCCTCCCAAGACCCAAGCCGCTTTGCTGGAAGCGATGCAGGAGCATCAGGTCACCATGGCTGGCCGCAGGTATGAATTGGAGGAGCCGTTCTTCGTATTGGCGACGCAGAACCCGATCGAAATGGAGGGAACCTATCCGCTCCCGGAAGCGCAGCTCGATCGCTTCATGTTCAATGTCATGATCGACTACTTGCCTCACGCCCAGGAGTTGGAAGTGGTCTTGCAAACCACATCGCGGCGTCCCGAGCCGATCGAGCAACTGTTCACCGGTGAAGACATATTGAAGTTTCAAGAGGTGGTGCGGCGTGTACCGATAGCTCGTGAAACAGCCGACTACGCGGTTCGATTAGCGGCATCGTCCCGTCCGGGGCGTCCCGAAGCGACCGCGTTTGTCAACGAGTGGGTCAACTGGGGCGCAGGCTTGCGAGCGGCGCAGACTTTAGTGCTCGGTGCCAAGGCCCGAGCACTGCTTGAAGGGCGCTCGCACGCTTCCATTGAAGATATTCGTGCGCTGGCCGCCCCGACGCTAAGGCACCGCGTGCTGCTCAACTATAAGGCGGAAGCCGAAGGGGTGAGTATCGAAGACTGCGTGCAAGAATTACTTAAGAGTTGCAAGGTGTAGCCGATGCCCAAGCATTCGAACCAACGTTGGTTTATCGACCCAGCGGCGATCATGCAGATCAAGAGCCTTACACTCCGCGCCAAAACCATTGTTGAAGGCTTTACCGCTGGGCTGCATCGAAGTCCACTCCATGGTTTTTCGGTCGAGTTCGCAGAGTATCGTCCGTATGTAATCGGCGACGATCCACGCAATCTCGATTGGAAATTGCTCGCGCGCACCGATCGCTACTATGTCAAACAGTACGAAGACGAAACCAACCGCCGCTGCTATTTGGCCATCGATCAAAGCCGCTCGATGGCCTACGGCAATGGCTCGATCACCAAAGCCCAGTATGCCCAGACATTAGCGGCTACCTTGGCTTACTATTTGCACCTACAGCGTGACGCAATTGGAGTCATGACCTGTGGCACGCAGTCGAGTGAGTTTCTGCCGCCGCGACATCGCCATGGGCACTTGCAACAACTCATGCATCTACTCGAACAAGAGAGTGATGGACGCGACTCAAATCTAGCCGAGGGACTGACGCGGCTGGCCGGACTATCAAAGCGACGCGGACTGGTGGTTTTGATCTCCGATCTGTTGACCGATCCTGAAAGTCTATTTCAACCGCTAGGCTATTTGCGCGGCCGAGGGCATCAGGTACTGCTGCTACGAGTTCTCGAGCGTGGAGAGATCGATTTTCAATTGCCAGCCAGTTCGATGGTGCGCGACATGGAAAGCGGGCGCGAATTGTATGTCGACCCCGAACAGGCGCGTCAAGACTATCGTCGGCGCTTTCAGACGCACGAGCGGCAGTTGATCGATATTTGCCATCGTCGAGGGGCGCGGCTGTACACCGTGACCATTGACCAACCCTTGGACATGGCCTTGCTAGAGTTGATCAGTACTGCGGGGCAGATGTCCGGCAGTCGACCGGTCTCCCAGCACGCGAGCCGCCAATCGGCTAACAACGCCGCTTCCCCTCAAGCCAGGAGGCCATAAGCATGGGCTTGCTCGCTCCACTGTACGCGCTGGCAGCCTTGGCATTGGCTGGTCCCATCCTGTTCCATTTGATTCGCAGGCAACCACGCGGTGAAGTGTCATTTAGCTCGTTGATGTTCTTGTCCACATCGCCGCCACGATTGACGCGCCGTAGCCGGCTCGACAACCTGTGGCTGCTGCTGCTGCGAATGCTAGCGCTGTTGCTGATTGCGATTGCCTTCATGCGTCCCTTTTTGCGGCAGGACCAGTTCTTGAATACCACGTTAGCTGGACGCCACATCGTATTGTTGATCGATACCAGTGGCAGCATGCAGCGATCCGATGTCTGGACCGACGCGCAGCGGCTCGCTACCGAAGTGCTCGGAGACCTTTCTCTCGCAGATCGAGTGGCGCTGTACTCGATCGATCGTGAATTGACCGCCTTACTCCCCTTAGACGACTTGGGGAATACTGCACCCGATGCGACTCAGCACGCTGCGAAAGAGGCGATGTTGCAACTCGAACCGACATGGCAGTCGACCGAGTTGGCCGAAGGACTCAAGTCGCTCGCCGATTTGATTGTGTCGCAGAGCATCTCCGACTCACTGCCGCCAGGGACCAAACACGAAGTCGTGCTTATTACCGATTTGCATAGCGGAGTTCGGCTCGAAGGACTGCAAGGGTTCGCCTGGCCGGAGAATATCAATTTGGATGTTCGCCAGGCGCTGCCTGCTCAAGCGGGTAATGCGCATCTCAGCTTGCTTCAAGCCGCCGATGCTGGGCCTTCTCAATCTACTACAGACGGCAGGCCGGTGGCGGTCGGTAGCGCAACGGCCGCGTTGCGCGTGCGCGTAGAGAACGATAGCGATGCGCAAGGCACGACGCTTCAATTGTCTTGGGCCGATGCCGACGGTCCGCTGCCGGGACGGGCGACCGGTTTGCAAATTCCGCCTGGACAAGTGCGTGTAGTGCCGCTGGGTGAACGCCCACCGTCTGCCGATCGCATTGTGTTGCAAGGTGATGCCTGGGACGGCGACAATACTCTGTATCTCGTACAGCCGATTCGAACGACGCGGCAAATCGTATTCTGCGGTACCTCCCAGCCGCTCCCCGAAGAGGATTTGAGCTACTTTCTCAAGCAAGCCCCACTAAGCTCAGAACTCGTCATGCGTGAAGTGGTCGCAGTCGCAGCGAATGAATTGCCCACGCGTCTCGAGTCTCCCGAAACCTGCGCGGTGGTCCTCGAACCGACCGCAGCGGTACTCGAACAGTCCGCAGCGATACAGCGATTTGCCGATCTGGGTGGTGTCGCGCTGCTGTGCCTGTCACGCCCCGCCTTAGAAGATCGAAACGGCGTAGCTGGAATGGATGATCTAGCACGCTTTCTACGCGATCTCCTGCAAGAACCAAATCTGAGCGTAAGCGAAGGGGCAACCGAGGATTTCAGCTTGCTGGCCAAAATCGATTTCACTCATCCGGTCTTTGCTCCACTGTCCGATCCGCGCTTCAATGACTTTAGCAAGCTGCGATTTTGGTCGCATCGTCAAGTTGCTCTTCCAGCAGAATCGGAAGTGCGCACCGTCGCTAGTTTCGACAATCGATCACCGCTGCTGCTCGAAGCCAGGCGTGGGAAGGGACGAGTCTGGGTGTTGACCGCCGGTTGGCAACCAACAGCCAGCAACTTAGGGCTGTCGACTAAGTTCGTTCCCATACTCATGGGACTCGTCGACCCTCAGAACAGTCGCCGCCCCTCGCAACTTAGTTATGCGGTAGGGGATACAATAGAGGTTAGCGATCCGCAACAGGTTGTTGTGACCACAGCTCAATCCGAGCCAGTCGACCAGGGACAAGTCGTGCGACATGGTCAGTCGATCGAGTTGCGCCGGCCCGGACTGTTCTGGTTGCAAGAAGGTGACGTGAGGCGGCAGATCGCGGTGCAAGTGCCCGTGAGTGAAAGTCGCTTGGTCCCCTTGGACGTGGCGCAGTTGGAACAGTACGGTATCGCCGTTGGCCAGCTAGACAGTGATGTTCGCCGACGTGAATCCGTGCGACAAATGCAACGTGAGGAGCTCGAGAGCAAGCAACGTTTGTGGCAGTGGTTGTTGGTCGCCTGCTTGGTCGTATTGGTCGTCGAAACGTGGCTGGCAGGCTGGCAGAGTCGATAGCAGATTTGCGGATTAAGCGCGGAGCTTGGGCGCTTTTGCTTGCAAAACTGATTCACCAGCGAGGCAAGCTCGCGGGGGTCTGGAGGGCAGAAACTGGCTCACCAGCGAGGCAAGCTTGTGGAGGGCTGGAGGATAGAAACTGATTCAATGGCGAGCAAGCTCGCGTGAGGTTGGTCGGGAGGACAGAAAGAACATGGACACACGAATACAATTGCGAATCGCCCAGGTGGCTCGTCGGTTGCGATCGGTTCGTATCGGTTGGAGCCTAGCTGGTATTTGGCTGCTGGCATCGTTATGCGGTTGGTCCCTGATCTTTGCCATTCGTAGCGGTGTACCGACAATTCTCATGCAGAGCCTTTCCGGCACTGCCTCCCGTGAACGGGTTATCCTCTGGTGGCTGGGCGCATCGTTGTTGGCTGCCGTTGTGATCGTCGTGCTCTATTACTATCGTAGGCCCAACTACTCGCAAGTCGTGCAGCGGCTTGAGCGGCACTTTCCCGAACTCGAACAACGCCTCCTCACCGCATCTCAAATCCAGCTCGATATGTCCGCTCGGCCTATGGGTTATCTGCAACGCTGCGTTATTTCCGAAGCCATTCATCATGACGTACACCATGGTTGGCTTTCATTGGTTTCGTCTTGGCGAATTGCCCTGGCGCGGTTGGTTAATTTCGCCGCGCTGCTATGCCTACTTGCTACCGCATGGGTGTTGTGGAAGATGCCGGAGAGTACTCTGCTCACGAGTGCTCTCGCCAATATGTCCAATCGTGGAGCGTTGTCCGCTGCGATCGTCGAGCCGGGCGATATTGAGATCGAACGCGGCACAAGTCTCATTGTTACGGCGAAGTTTGATCAGCAGGTTCCCGATGAAGTGTGGTTGGTTCACCATCGAGATATCGGGGCTGTCAATCGCAGTTCAACGCAAACACCGGTGGATGACGCTGTGGGTAGCGGTGCGGTTGGTGAAGTGCGGCTTCGCATGAGACCATCGCTCGATGACCCCATCTTTGCCGCCTATCTGGTTGATGTAAAAGAGCCGTTGAACTACCGTGTCGAATATGGAGCAGCCACATCCGCCACGTATCGCGTCGAAGTTTTCGATGTACCGGCACTCGTGCGGGCCGACGCAGAATTGGTTTATCCCGAATACACTCAGCAGCCACCGCGCACGGTACTCGACACGCGGCGTATCACCGTCGCTGAGGGGACACATGTTACCTGGAAGCTACAGCTCAACAAACCGATGGCCATTGCCGAATTGCTGCCAGACGAAGGGGAGCCGATTCGATTGCTTGCGACGGAGGACGCACCTACCGTCGTACAGACCAGCATGGTGTTGTTGGAAGATCAGCAGTGGTTAGTACGCCTCGTCGACTCGGAGGGTCGCAGCAATGCGATCGAGATCAAGCTGCGGGCTACCGTGCTGCCCAACGAGTCAGCCAAGATCCAATTGTTGGCTGGCGGCGATGCGCGTGTTTCACCCATCGAAGAGTTTGATATATCGGCTAAAGTGAGCGATGATTTTGCAGTGATGGCAGCCGGGATTGGCTATCAGATCGGCGGCGAGGAACCGGTTGAGTTAACGGCAATCGAGCTCGACGTGGAGAGCAGGCAAGCGACGTTCACTCAGCGTATCGACTTGGAGGAGTTGGCTGCACAAGCCAATCAACTGCTGTCGTACTATGTATGGGCCGAGGAGCGCGGGGATGATGGCCGACCGCGCCGCACCGAGAGCGAGATGTATTTCGTCGAAGTCCGCCCCTTCGAAGAGATTTTTCGCGAAGGCGACGCGCCGCCCAGCGGCCAGCAACAACAGCAGCAACAAGCGGGTAATCAACAGACCGAAGAACTGTTAGAACTCCAGAAACAGATCGTCATCGCGACATGGAATTTGCTACGCGCAAGTCGTCAGGCGGAATTGCCTGAGGGCGTAGCTAGCGATTTGGATTTGCTGGTCGAATCACAAGCCAATGCGGCCGCATTGCTCGAAGAAAAAGCAGCCGAATTGGCGACTGAGGAACTACAACCCATCATCGAGCGGGCGGCTCTGAGTATGCAGGCGGCCATCGCGGGCTTGACTTCCGCGCGGCAAACGCTGGCCAAGCCTGAGCTGAGTGGAGCGCTCACGCACGAACAGGCCGCCTACCAAGCGCTATTGCAATTGCAAAGTCAAGAGTACGAAGTGGTGCGTGGACAGCAATCGCCATCACAATCCTCGTCCAGCCGCTCGCAGTCGCGTCAGGCTCAACTCGATCAATTGGAACTCAACAACGAAGAGAGTCGCTACGAGGACGAGCGCTTGGCACAATCTCAAGAGGACGAGCAGCAGGGCGAACTGCGGCAAGTCATCAGCCGCTTGCGCGAACTGGCCGCTCGCCAGGAGGACTTCAACGAACAACTGCGCGAGTTGCAAGCGGCTCTGCAAGTCGCCGAGACACCCGAGCAGCGCGAGGAGCTGCAACGACAACTCGAACGCCTGCGCGAACAGCAACAGCAAATGCTTGCCGATAGCGATGAACTCAGTGAACGCATGCAGAGCCCCGACAACCAAGCTATGCAGGAAGCTCAACAGGAGATGCAGCAAGCTCGCGACAATATGCAGCGCGCCAGTGAGGCACTTCAACAGGACCAGCCGAGCCAAGCTCTGGCAGCGGGCACGCGCGCAGAACAACAACTCAAGGAATTGCAAGATGAAGTGCGACAGCAAGCAGCCAATCAATTCCAGGAGTCGATGCAAGACATGCAACGGCAAGCGTCCGAGCTGGAGCAACGACAGGCCGAATTGGCACACAGGCTGAGCGGCCAGTCCGACAATGAGCAAGACCCCCAGCTTTCCGCTGGATTGCGTGCCGACGAACCCGAGCAGCAGGAGACTACCGAACAACTTCGCGAGCAACAGGCCGATTTAAAGGAACTATTGCAGGAGATGCAAGAAACAGTCACCGAGTCCGAGGAGGCGGAGCCGCTGTTGGCTCAACGTTTGTATGACAGCTACCGCAAAACTCAACAAGCCAAAGCGCTGGAACGACTGCAAGTCACCGAGCAATTGATCGAACGCAATTTGCAACAGCCCGCAAGCGAGTTGGCCAAAGAGTCTGCTGAGGACCTGAGCCAGCTTCGTGAAGAGATTGATCGCGCCGCTGAAGCTGTACTTGGAAGCGACATCGAATCGCTGCGACAGGCGCTCCGCAAGCTTGACGAACTATCCGCTGCGCTGGATCAGGAACTGCCGAATGAGGCGGATCAACCAAGTGAATCAGGGCAAACCGATCCAAGCAAACCGAGTAGTCAAGCGGAAGAAACAGAACAGGAAGGCCAAGCGAACCAGTCAAGTCGAGAGAGTCAGTCAGGTCAGTCAGGTCAGCCAGGTCAGTCAGATCAGTCAGATCGACAAGAACAGGCGAGTCAAACTGGTCAGCCCAATCGCACAGGTGAGGCCGCTCAGTCTAGTGGCGCGCAGCAACCCAATGGCTCGCAGCAACGATCGCTTTCCGATTTACTGAGACAATCCGCATCCCAATCGCAGCCGAGTGAAACCTCAAGGCAGACGGGCGGACCGCTGACCGGTGATGGCTTTCGAGAGTGGTCGGATGGTTTGCGCGATGTGGAGGAATTGGTTGCCGACGCGGAGCTTCGCTGGCAAGCGACTGAGATCCGTCAAGCGGCTCGCGAGCTGCGAACGGAGATGAAGCGTCAAACGGCTGAGCCGCAATGGGACGAGGTGCGAGAGCTGGTGGCGGTTCCGCTGCGCGAACTGAAACGCAAAGTGGCTGACGAATTGGTGCGGCGCGCGGCTGACAAGTCGCAAATTGTACCGCTCGATCGCGATCCAGTTCCCGATGAGTTTAGCCGAGGCGTACGGCAATACTTCGAGAATTTGGGGAGTGGGCAGTAGTGTTCGAATCCCTAATGTTTGGTGCCTACGATTGGCTGTGGATCGCCGTGGTGCTGGCCGCGGCTGTCAGCCTGCTGGCGCTGTGGAGCTATCTCGGTCGACGGCGGGTGACCGCAAGCAGTTTTACCGCGATGTTGCTCAAGTGTGTGGCAGTCGCGGCTCTTGCCTTTTGTCTGCTCGAACCACAGGTACGAATTGAGCGTCCGCGACGTGGTGCCAATATCTTAGCTGTCATGGTAGACAGCAGTCGCAGTATGCAGATCCGCCCATCCGGATCCACTCATAGTCGCGCAGAAGGCCTGCGTCCCTGGCTGCGAACCAAGTCGGCCTGGCAGACTCGGGCGGCGCAGGATTTTGAAGTACGTCGCTATCGCTTTGACCAGCATCTGCAGTCGGTGCCAGAGTTAGAAGAGCTCGACTTCACTGGTCAACACTCGGCGCTGGCCAGTTCGCTCGACACCTTGCACTCGCGTTTTGCACAGCGCAGCGTAGCTGGGACATTGTTGTTCACCGATGGTCTGGCTACCGATGATGTCGAACGTGTGCTTCAGAAAGGTGATTTCCCATTCCCACTCTATCCAGTAATCGAGAGTGCAGCACGCTCGCTGAGGGACATTTCACTCAGCCACACTTCGGTTTCGGTCTCTCCCTTTGAATTGGCACCCGCCCGTGTCGAGGCCAGTTTGGCCGTTCAAGGGCTATCTGGCCGCGACGTCGTCGTGAGCTTGCTTGCCGCCGATGGAAGCTCGCTCGAACAGCAACGCTTCACCGTCGACGACGATCCATTCGAACGCAAAGTCCGGTTTCAGTTCCAGCCATCGGAACCTGGTTTGCAGTTTGTCGAATTGCGGGCGCAACTGGCTAGTGAAATGGCTGCGGTGGCAAAAGCTACAAGCACGGATGTGGTTCACTCGAATTCTCGATCGGAAACCACCAATCCGACGTGGAGCGTCGGGCCACATTCACGATCGGCAACTTCCAATCCGACGCGGAGCGTCGGGCCACATTCATCCTTGGCAGCGACCCAACCTCGATCATTTGACTTCAATCGCACTGAGGTCGTCAGCCGGGTCGAAGCCTCGACGGCCAACAATCGCTGCGTGGTGGCCGTAGATCGTGGCGGTGGGCCGTATCGGATTCTATACGTCTCGGGCAGACCGAATTGGGAATATAAATTCATCCGTCGAGCGCTGGAGGAAGATATCGAATTGCAATTTCATGCGCTGGTCCGCATCGCCAAGAAAGAAGCCAAGTTTAGCTTTGGCGATCGAGTGGTCGAATCGGCCAACCCACTCAAGGCTGGTTTTAGCGACGATGAAGAGACGGTCGAGCAGTACGACGAACCGGTCCTGCTGCGAATTGGTGAGGGAGCGGCCGAAGCGCTCCAGGCAGGCTTTCCCAGCGGGGCCGAAGACCTGTTTGCGTATCATGCGATCATCCTGGACGATGTCGAGGCGCGTTTCTTTACGCAACAACAAATGCTGCTCGTGCGACAGTTCGTGGCCGAGCGTGGCGGTGGACTGCTGATGCTCGGTGGGCAAGAGAGCTTTCTCGGCGGTGGCTATCGCGACACGCCGATCGGAGAAGTCCTGCCGGTCTACCTACGCGGTGAGGAGTCTGTCGAGGATAAAACACAAGCGGTTTGCTATCGACTAACTCGCGGCGGGGCGCTGGAACCATGGCTGCGACTGCGGACAGTGCAGGCGGACGAAGCCAAACGCTTTGAGGAAATGCCGGAGTTTTTGACTTGGAATGTGGTCTCTGGAACCAAACCGGGGTCGGAATTGTTGGCCGAGTTGAGCCGTGGTAGTGGAGGTTCGCAACCTGCGTTGGTTTCGCAGCGTTTTGGCAAAGGTCGCACGCTGGCTCTATTAG
Source organism: Pirellulaceae bacterium (assembly GCA_020852965.1). Lineage (GTDB taxonomy): Bacteria > Planctomycetota > Planctomycetia > Pirellulales > Pirellulaceae > Aureliella. The sequence goes on from JADYZV010000131.1 coordinate 31,574, forward strand.
TTGGTGATTTTTGGCGCTGGAGCATGCGACGTGCCTCGCTCGACACCGACGACTTGGCGCAGAATTGGCGACAGATCGCACGCTGGTTGACGAGCGACGTGCCGCGACGCGTACAGATCGAAATTGTTCCGCCGACCGATCCGCAGCAGCCTCATCGACTGAACATCGTACTGCGCGACGCCGGCTTCCAACCGCTCGACAATGCCAACGTTCGATTGACTGTCACCGAGCCCGATGGTCGCGTGGTCGAAGTACAGGCGCAACCCGACTCGGTGCGGCGAGGACACTATGTAGCGGACTACTGGTCGGCTCTCGATGGCGGATATCGTTGCGAGATCGAGTCCGCCAGCCCTGACGGCCAATCGCTTGAAATGCTGCAAAGCGGCTGGACTGCGCAGCCTAGCGCTGCTGAGTTTGCGCGCGTCGAGCCAGATACCGCACTGCTCGAAAGATTGGCGCAAGCCTCTGGGGGCGAAGTGGTGGAGCTTAACAATCTCGATTCGTTTGTAACGTCGCTTCCCACGCGTCGCGTACCGCAAACCGAAGTGCGCATCGAACCGCTGTGGCATCAACCCTGGCTGATTGCGTTGGCCATCGGTTGCCTCTGCCTCGAGTGGGGCTTGCGCCGCTGGAAGGGGTTAGCATGAGTCGAATTAAATTGCCCAGTTATGCTGCCGCCCGGTCACGAGAGACGCACTATTTAGTTGGACATCGCCATGTCGAGCGTGTGGGACGTTCGCAAGTTTGTCGGCGTACAGCCCGTGGGCAGCTTGACGTGTCTGCCGCCGTAAAAGCGGCTAAAGCCTGGACTCCAACGCGATGTGACTCTGTCCAGTTAGCCAACACCCTCGGATTATTTGTGTATGCGCTGGCTCTGCTGGCACCGGTCATATGCTGGGCACAGAGCACTCCATTGCCCTCAGCTCGCGAGCATCTAATCCTAGTCATCGGTGCTGGAGGAGCTGACGAGTACGTGCGCGAGTTTTCACAGCAGGGTGAAGCGTGGCAGACCTTGGCCGAACATCAGCAGTGGTCGCTGACAGTGATCGATGGTAACAATCAGGATCATGCCACCAGTCGTAGCCAATTGCAAGTTGCCCTGTCCGAGCTGGCCAATGCGGATACGGCTGCTATCGATAAAGCCGAATTGCCCAGCCGCCTCTGGATCGTGCTCGTCGGACATGGTACAGCCGTGGGAGAGAATGCAAAATTCAATTTGGTTGGGCCAGACGTATCTGCCAAAGAGTTATCCGCTTGGCTTGAGCCACTCTCCTGTCCGCTTGTGATTGTCAATGCTTCGTCGGCTAGCGCGCCATTTTTGCCGGAGCTTTCGGGGCCGCAACGGATTGTGATAACCGCGACCCGTTCGGCTAGTGAGCTAAACTACAGCCGCTTCGGCAAGTACCTTGCACAATCTTTAAAGGATTTGTCGGTAGACATCGATCACGACTTGGAGGTTTCATTGCTCGAAGCCTTTCTCGCCGCCGTCGTCCGCACCGAGCAGTTTTATCGCGACGATGCGCGCTTGACTACTGAGCACGCCTTGTTGGACGACAACGGCGATCGTCGCGGCACCAGCGCCGATTTCTTTCGCGGCTTGAGGCCTGTCAAAACTGCGGAGGAAGGAGAAGTCGTGGATGGTACATCGGCTGCGCGCGTGATTCTCTATTCTTCACCCGAGGCACCGCAGCTTAGCCCCGAGCAAATACGGCAGCGGCAACATATCGAGGAGCAGTTGGATGCTCTGCGAGGCCAAAAACCACAGTTGAAAGAAGCGGACTATTATCAACGGCTAGAACGGTTGCTGTTAGAGTTGGCAGCGGTTTATGAGGCTGCGGAACCATCGACGGTTCCCTGAACTTGGCTTGGCAATTTAGACCAGGTCTGCAGTGTAATTACGTTTCGCGCTGCCCTCCGACAATTTGTTCGCCATCTTCCTCGCGAACAGGCATAACCTCTCGCCGCTAGTCGGCTCTTGATGTAGGCTCGTAACACTCACCTGCAATATCATTATTCGCTATGATAGTTTTATTGAATCGCTAACGAAAGAGAGTCAACCCTATGCTTTTACGAACCATTCTGGCCTTGCTCGCGTTTGGCTCCGTGACGTTGCACGCCGACGATAGAATTGAGACGCTCCAACAAAAGGGCACGTACGTTCAGACAGATAGGCCGAATGACAATGACGCAGCGACGCTTCATGCGGCAACGTGTGAGGGCAGCTACCCACATCACTTGCAAGGCGTCTGTACCGATGGGATAGCGATCTACTGGAGCTTCACTACCACGCTGGTAAAAACTGACCTGCAGGGCAAGCTACTCGAGCAGGTAAAGGTCGTGAATCACCACGGCGATCTGTGCTGTCATGAAGGCAGACTCTACGTGGCCGTGAACTTGGGCAAGTTCAACGACCCCGATGGCAATGCAGATTCTTGGGTCTACGTCTACGATGCGGAAAACCTCGATGAACTGGCTCGCCATGAAACTCAGCAAGCCATCTATGGAGCGGGTGGCATTGGGTTTCGAGCAGGTCATTTCTTCGTCGTCGGTGGTTTGCCCAAAGGGATCGAAGAGAATTACGTCTTTGAATACGACGCGAACTTCAAATTTCTGAAGCGGCATGAGATACGCAGTGGACAAACGCTGCTTGGGATTCAAACAGCCGCATTCGCGCACGATCGCTGGTGGTTCGGCTGCTACGGTGCTCCGCAGGTTTTGTTAGTCACCGATGCGGAGTTCCAGATACAAGGTCGTTACGAGTTCAATTGCTCGTTGGGAATCGAAGAGCTGCCCGATGGCCGCCTGCTGGTTGCATCCGGCCAATGTATCAAAGACAAAGGCTGCACAGGAAGCGTACAAGCAGCCATACCCGACAGTAGTGCGGGATTGAAGATGTTGTCTCCCTAGATTTGCTCACCCGTCCTCGTTTGACCCCTACGAGCTTGCCTCGTAGGTGAATCAGTTTTGCGTCTAGCCACCACCCATTGCCCACCCGTCCTCTTAAGACCCCTACGAGCTTGCCTCGTAGGTGAATCAGTTTTGCGTCTAGCCAACCGCACATTTCCCACCCGTCCTCATTAGACCCTGTTCCCGTTTATGCTTCGTTCGGTTTAGAATTATGACGAGCTTCAATCGCTTCGACGTTACCACCAAACCACTGCAGAGCTACCGAATTAAAACCACACATTTGAAAACCAGAGTTGCACCATGAGTCAGACAGACCACATTCCCGTCAAGCGAGCTAGCACCGCCGCCGAGACCAATCGATTACGAGGTCACCATATGCAACGCCGCGCAGGCTACCAGCTTACGAATCGTACGCCGCAGACGGGACGCGTGCGTCCGACTTTATTGGGCCATGCTTCGAATCGCCGTAGTTGGCTGGTGGCCGCATTAGCGAGCAGCTCGGCTGGCTTGGTTCCATTGAAATCGCTTTGGGCCGATACGCTCACTGCACTGACCATCGAAGGCTATGCAGGAAAGGTCAGCTATCGCCCCGAAGAGGAATTGTCGCTGCACGTGTCGACGACCGCGCCCAACTTCTCGATACAGATCACGCGACTAGGCGCGAAGTCGGAACTGGTGTTCGAGCAGGCAGGGATTGCGGGGCAAGCTTCACCGATTCCCGAAAACGCATCCTCCCACGGCTGCGCATGGCCCGCCTTGTGGAAGATGGCAATCCCCACGGACTGGGCCAGTGGATACTATCATGTCCGATTATTCGCTCAAAGTGGTGGCGGCAAATATACCTACCGAGGGGCGAGGACTGCCGAATCGAGCTGCTTTTTTATTGTGCGCGCCGCCGAACCCGGTAAGAAATCGCGAATACTGATTCAGCTTTCGACCAACACCTACAATGCCTACAACAATTGGGGCGGTTTTAGTTTGTACGCCTACAACGGGTTGGCGGGCGTACAAGGCAATCGCGTTTCGTTCCATCGCCCACCCGCCAGTCAATTTAACAATTGGGAACATCCCTTTGTCGCATGGGCTGAAGCGAATGGCTATACGCTCGACTACGCAGCTAACAACGATCTCGAACTGCATCCGGAAGAATTGAAAGCCTACGATCTGGTACTGAGTGTCGGGCATGACGAGTACTGGTCGGCAGCCATGCGTGATTCGCTCGAAGCTTTTATCGGCGACGGCGGCAATGTGGCGTTCTTCAGTGGCAATACCTGTTGTTGGCAAGTTCGCAATGAGGAGCAGGGGATCGCGCAGACTTCGTGGAAGCAGAACTATGTCATGGACCCAATCTATCCCAGCAAACAATATGCATTGCTGTCGACTCTATGGAGTCATCACTTGGTAGGGCGCCCCGAAAACCAACTCACCGGAGTTGGCTTTCTGTGGGGTGGCTATCATCGTAGCCATGATCAATTCATGGATGGAAGTGGTGCCTACGAAGTGCATCGCCCTGAGCATTGGTTGTTCGAAGGTACGGAACTCATACAGGGAGAACAGTTCGGTGGCAAAGATACGATCGTCGGCTATGAATGCGACGGCTGTGAGTATGAGCTACAAGACGGACTGCCGGTGCCGACTGGCAGCGACGGAACCCCGCGGGACTTTACGATCCTGGCGACTTGTCCCGCCAGGTGGCATCCCGGCGATTCGCAATTCTACGATCGCTTTCCCAGTGATCGAGTCGGTGCGTCTGTGCTAGGCACTTACACTCGCGGAGGTACCGTCGTCACCGTCGGTGCCACCGACTGGGCGCATGGCTTGCAAGGCAAAGATCCGACGGTCGAGCGAATTACCAAAAATATTCTGGATCGTCTGGGTAGCGACAAAGAGTAGGGAGTTGGGAGTTGGGGAATGCGTGATGCGATCGATCTCAATTGCGATGTGGGCGAAGTCAGTTGGGAGTGCGATGCGCAGCTATTGCCATTCGTCTCTTCCTGCAATGTCTCGTGCGGTGCGCACGCCGGAGATCTAAGTTTGATCACGGCTACGGTGCGCGAGGCCCTTCGGCTAGGAGTCGCCATCGGGGCCCATCCTGCCTACCCCGACCGCAAGAACTTTGGTCGTACGTCTATGTCCATGAGCGCCGAACAGTTGCTGCACGAGGTGCTCGAACAGTGCGACCTACTGCGTGGTGTGGTGCGGTCACTGGGTGGCCACTTGCAACACATCAAGCCGCATGGTGCGCTCTATCACGATTTGGCGCAACAGCCAAAATTAGCTGATGCGATTCTGACTGGAGTCTCACAAGCCTTTCCAAAATGTGCGATCTTTGGGCTAGCTGGTAGCGCGCTGGCGGGGATCTGCCAGGAACTGGGCCTGCGTTTTATAGCGGAGGGATTCGCAGATCGCCGCTATGCTTCGGCCACAGCGCTGGTCCCGCGCTCGCAGTCAAATGCTACTCTGGAAGACACCATCGAATTCCAAGAGCACTTTGATCGGCTGTTGCGTGGGGAAATACTGGATACGCAAAATCGATTGAACCAAGTCTCCATTGAAACGATCTGCCTACACAGCGACACTCCCCATGCGAGTGCATGGTCGCAACTAGCCAACACTCGCTTGAAAGCCGCCCATGTTCGCTTGGCACCCCCTGCCCTGTGAAGGGCTCTACGTCTGCAACTTTTACGACGAGTTCCTGTTGCTGCGTCGCCAGGACGATGCTGGCGCAACGCCGCTTCCTGCTCTGGGGCAACGCCTGCTAAATCAACATTTTGACTTTGTGGATGATCTCATTGCCACCGAGGTCGAGATCTGCATTCGACTAAATCCGCACTTTGTCGAAGCTGGCTTTCCAACTGTGCGCGTCGAGTTGGCTCAGGCGATCGGGCAGCCGAGGGCAAACGAGTCGCTGAGAGTTTGGCGCCTGCCGATTTGTTTCAGTTCGGCCGATACGGATGATGATGCAGCAGCCGACGGGTGGTCGAGCGTCGAACAAGCAAGTTGCCTAGTACGCGAAGAGATCATTGAGCGCCTACTTCGATCGGAGTTGCGATTGGCTATGTTTGGTTTTCTCCCAGGTTTCGCTTACCTAAGTGGCTTGCCAGCAGAGTTGCATATACCGAGGAAAAGCAATCCGACTACTCGCACACGGCGAAATGCGGTGGCATTGGGTGGTAAGTACCTCGGCGTATACTCGCTTCCTAGTCCAGCGGGTTGGCATGTGGTCGGCGAACTGGGGGTCAACCTGTTACGTTACGATGTTCTACCGCCAATCGCCATCCAGCCCGGAGATCGAGTGCGGCTTGAGAGAATTAATTTCACGCAATTGAGACAATTGCAGGCATCGTCGACCACGTTGTTGGATTACAATTCAGGCATAACGTAGCACGGTTGTCCCCAACCGTTTGAGCCCTGTCACCTATCTACAACGCACACCGGCATGAAACAGTTGAGACAACCGTTCTACTTTGCAAACTGATGAATCACATAGAAGTCATCCAAGCTGGTCTACTGACAACCATGCAAGATGGCGGCCGGCCAGGTTTGGCATTTTTTGCTATTCCAGCTTCAGGGCCATTGGACCGAGTCGCAGCGCAGACGGCCAATGTCTTGGTTGGCAACGCTCCCACGGCAACGCTGCTCGAATGCAATTTCACACCACCTCGATTGCGGTTTGATCACGAGGCCACGCTGTGCTTGACAGGTGCCGACATGCGGTGGCAGATCGATCACAGCCCTGCAGGTCGTTATCGCACGCTGACGATTTCGGCTGGTAGTGTATTGTCAGGCCAGCCAGCCGAGCAAGGCAGTCGTAGCTATATCGCCGTGGCGGGTGACATGATAACCACACGCAGCTTTGGTTCTACGGCCTGCTACGCGCTGGGTGAGCTAGGGGGCAACGCGGGTCGACCGCTGCGTGCGGGAGATTTAATCGTGACCAATCCGGCTCCAGTCACTTGCCGCATCGAGCTGAGTCTACCCGCTGTTCCATCACCACCGATCGTCGTCGACATGCGGTGCGGCCCCGAGTACGAGAGCTTGTTGCCCGAGTCGCAAAAGCTGCTCGAAGCGAGCTGCTTTCGAATCGCTCCCGACAGCAATCGCATGGGAGCTCGCATTCATGGTCCGCAGCTCGTTGCCCGCCAGGGCTTGTTGGATAGCCTGCCTGTGCTGCCAGGCATGGTTCAATTGCTACCATCAGGAAGCTGCATCGTCGTGTTACAAGACGGCCAGACTACAGGGGGCTACCCGCGCATCGGGTATTTGCCAAGTTTGTCGCTCGACCGCTTCAATCAACTTCGCTTCAATCAACCGTTCTCATTTTCGTGCCATACTCAATGGGTGGAGGGGCGAGCGAGCTGAGCACCAGGCAATATTTTTCAGGTTGGTTCCACTGGGCCATCCCTAGCGGCCCGGTTGGGCACGGTGGTTAGCCCTGCCAGATTGGGGCAACTTCTTATACGGAACCGATTTTTTGGCTGAAAGATCGCCGAAAAATGCCGCCACCACTCCATTTTGTGCTGGATTTTGGCAAAATAGAGTGTCGGTACAGGGTCTGGCTTCGGTTAGTACGACTTTGACGACTGCGGGGTTGAGAAAAAATGCGAAAAATATACCGACACTACTCGCAAGCCAGTATGGTTCAGCTAGACTCTAGGCAACAATGGCATTCGGTGGAACGAAAACCTGGATGAATTGCAGGGAAAATCCTCTGCGGTTTCGGTGCATCTCGTCTCCCAAATGGTCTTGCTATTTACAAAACATTTCTCCGATGCACGGTGTATCGGGATAGTTTGGGCTGGCCCCATCGGCCACTTAGTTTCCCTCGAGAGGAGTTCCTCATGAAGTTTCGCCCGTTTTACGCTCTGATGGGTCTAGCTGCGATGTTAGTCGCTAGTTCCGTCCAAGCACAGTGCAGCAGCTGCGGTGGCTGTAGCGGCTGTGGTACCGTAGCCGCTTCCGGTTGTTCGACCTGTGGTGGTAGTGGTGCTGGTCATGTTGACGGTGGATGTGGTTGTGGTGTTTCTTACACAACCAAGACAGTTATGGTTCCCCAGTACGTCACTGAGACGCAGACGGTGAACGTCACGACCATGCAACAAGAAACGCGTCAGCGCACCTACACTGTCAATCGCAGTGTCGCTCGTCAAGAGCAACGCAGCCGTACGGTTACCCGGCTGGTGCCAAACCAAGTCACCAAGCAACAGACCTACACGGTGATGGTGCCTCAAGTTAGCACTCAGGAATACACCGTCCAAGTTCCCGTGACAACGCAAGTTGCCCAGGAATACCAAGTCATGGTTCCTCGTTGGGAAACGGTTGAAGTTCCTTGCACAGTCCAAGTTCCTGTGTACAACGACGTTCAAGTTGCCTATACCGTTCAAGTTCCCTACCAAGAAACCATTGAGCAGTCTTACACCGTCAACGTTCCTTACCAAGAAACGATGACTGCTACACGTATGGTTTGCCAGCGCGTACCCGTTACTCAGTATCGCACCGTTTCGCGCGATCTGGGCAGCTATCAGTGCCAAACGGTACAAGTTCCTGTTTCCTCGGGTAGCTACTACAGCGGTGGAAAAGCCAGGCGAGGACTTTTCAGTCGCCGCGCAGGTCGTGGTTGCGGCCATTGCCATGCTGTTAGCACTTGTGGTGGTTGCGGCGGATGCAGCACTTGCGGAAGCTGCAACAGCGGTTGCAACACTTGCGGTGGTGGTTCCAACTGTGGCACTGTTTGCATGACAACGGTTACCCGTCAGGTTTGGGTTCCAAACATCGTTTGCGAACAAGTTCCTTACACGACTTACACCACGCAACAAGTTGCACAACCCTATACCTACACGGTTACCAAGTGTCGCGCTGAAGTGCGTACGCGCCCAGTTACCGTCACCAAATGCCGTAGCGAACAACGCACTCGTACCGTGAAGCAAGTTAGCTACACCACCGAGCAACGCACTCGCACGCATCAAGTTTGCAAGATGGTGGCTGAGACCCGTACTCGTATGGTTTGTCAGACCACTTGCAACACCGAGACTCGTCAACGCCAAGTTACTACCATGGTGGCAGAGCAGAAGGTTCGTGACTGCGTCGTCACCGAGTACACCAAGGTTCAAGAAGAGCAACCTTACACCGTCACCGTTTGCGACATCGTCCCTGAGGAAAAAACAGAAACCTACACCGTCTGCGTGCCTGTTCAAACTCAGAAGGAAGTTCAAGTACAACGCTGCGTTATGGTCCCTCAAGAAGTTACCGTGCCTGTCTCCAGTGGTTGCGGCGGTGCCGTAAGCTGTGGCGGCGGCTGCGGCGCTTCGGTTAGCTGCGGCGGTTGTGGCGGTTCGAGCTGCGGCGGTTGCGGTTGCTAATTGCACAGGATCGAACTCCATCGTTCGATCACGCATAACCTAAAAAGAAGGCTGGTGGTCCACACGGATCACCAGCCTTTTTTCGTTGTTTAATGTTGCAACCGAATAACGCGTGCCTTGGCTTTAAACCCGGATTATTCATGAGTGACTAAAACGCGGTGTGTCGAACCCTCCCGCATGCGCTCGCTGGGGTCTTAATGTTACGGTGGCCGAAACGGTTGAATAATTTTTCTACGACGATTTTCTTAAGTCCACGCCATTCCTTTGTAGACCCCCGCGAGCTCGTCTCGCTTGGTGAATCAGTTTTGTAGTTAGCGAGTACTCTGCAAAGCCAGTCTTCCTTTCCGCCGCGATCGCCGCCTGTGGGCGGCGATCGCGGCGAAAAGGAAGGAACTTCACGTCACGCCATTTCTACCCGAAAAACTTTGGCACACGCCCGGCAAGCGGGAATGGGGCCATAAAAAAACGATAGCGCCCTGCGGGTCATAAATAACCGGGTGAAACGGTCCTGCCGAGTCGAAGCAAATTGTTTTGCTCCTGCGAGCCGGTGTTCTTGCGCGGCCGAAGGGCTGAAGCTGCTACTTTTTTGCCAAACACGCCCACCAAGCGGCCATTTGCAGCGCGGCGATTTCGATTCGCAAAATGCGCCGCCCCAGTTCAATGCATTGCCAACCCGCTTCCAGCCATTGTGAAGTCTCGGCATCACTAAAGCCACCCTCGGGGCCAACCGCCATCCGGGCCGCAGTGATTTGAGAACGAAGATCGGTTGTCGCTTCGCTGATACTCGTCGCTGCGCCATAGGGATGGGCGAACAGTGACAAAGTCGACAACGGCTCCGCCGATGCTTGCGTTACTTGTGCAATTGTCTGTGGGGGGGAGATGCACATCAATCTATTTCGCCCGCACTGTTTGCTCGATTCCACCACGCTGCGTTCCAGTCGCTCCAGTGCGGCTGCGGAAGGCTGGGCAACCCCACGCTGGCACACCAGTGGCGTCAGACGGGTCACGCCCAACTGCACCAGCCCATCGACAAGCGTCTTCTGGCGATCGCCTTTAGGAAGAGCGACTACAAGCTCCAGCGGCTGGACTAGCTCACGATCGCTATCGGTTCGAGCCGTAAGCTGTACGGTAACGCTCCTTTTGTGCACCGTTGCGATCGTTCCACTGGCTTCGCCCCCCAACCCATCGAACAGTACAACCTGAGCCCCCACGGACAGTCGCAGGACATTGCTAGCATGACGAGCTTCCGCTTCGCAAAGTGTTACATCGCCTACCAGAGGAAGCGGCGAGTGAAAGAAACGGGGCGCTGCCATGGGAATAGTCGCACGAGTGGCGGGTTGCGTTTAAGTTGACTTGCGTCGTTATCCGATTGTAACGATGAGGCACGTTGCCATCGATTGTGGCATTTGCCATTAGATTGCATTGGAAGAAGGTCTGTCCAGAGGGGCAGAACCGGTTCGCACACAAGGGCACAGACAAGTGACATACTGGCGCTACTGGCAATTGAGCGGTGCTCCCTTTAGCGGTTCGTCGTTTTATCGTGGAGCCACTATCGACGAGGCATTGGCGCGGATCGAATTCCTGGTCAGCAATCGCCGCTCGATCGGATCGCTGGTGGGTGCCAGTGGCGTGGGGAAATCGCGATTGCTACAGTACTTTGCTGCCAATCCGCCTATCAGCACTGATATCCCCAGCTTGCAGATGTTTCGCGCTTCGATGTTGGGGATGTCAGCGGGCGAACTGCTGTCGGATCTAGCGGGTCGCTTGGCAGGGCGTCGGTGCGAACAGGACGCCGCGTCGGCCTGGAGCCTGATCTGCGACTACTTTCAAGCAGCCCGGCGCGAAGGTACGCAAGCTGTGTTGTTGGTTGACGACTGTGAAAGTGCCACTACTGCCGCCGAAGCCGATCTGACGCGGCTGCTTTCCATGACTTTCCCCCTGACGGTAATCTTTGCCGTAGAGAGCCGGATGATCAGTGCCGTCAGCCGTGCGATTGTCGATCGCTGCGAGCTGCAGATCGAATTGCCGGCCTGGGACATCATGCAGTCGGCTGAGTTCTTAGCCTGGATGAGCATTAGCTTGGGGCGCAACACCCCAGTCTTCACCGATCTGGCGGTCGAGCGGATTCAGGAGCTCAGCCAAGGCGTTGCGCGACGAATCGTCCAATTGACCGATCTAGCTTTAGTGGCTGGTGCCGTGGCCCAAGCCGACTGCATCGACGCCGACTGCATTGAACAAGTTGCCTTCGAACTTCCCAAATCGACCGCCGCCTAAGTTCTACGCGAACTCTCTGGCATCCTCTCATCATGCGCGGCGTGCTCAATCAACAGTCCGCGATTGAGCCTGGGCACAGCACTCGGGCGCTCTGGCAGGCATGAAATCTTGGATCGGTTTTTTGCCGACGAAGTTGCCTGCAAACCCATCGCCCAGTGGATCTTAGCCATGGGGCCGCAAGTGGCCCAGACTCAAGTCGATCCGACCTCAGCGCGTTTTATACTGCCTACGCGATCCTCCTGAACCTGAAAAAAGTCACCAGAGAATAACTGGGACGACTTATTGAGTAAACTTGTCGTGAGTCAAACTGGCACGCGTATAGTTTTTCGACAGGAGTTGGGCGATCATGAATAGTTTAAGACTGAGCCAAATTGCCACAATTGTGCGCCCGCTTCGATGTTTCATCAGCGGACTTGCTATTTACTTACTGGTCGCTACGGCCGATAGTTGGGTGTGCGCTCAAGGGGTCGATCGTGTTTTTTTGAATGGCAAGGTTGTCACGGTTGATGCTGAATTTAGTATCGTACAAGCGGTAGCAGTAGCAGGCGATCGCATCGTGGCTGTCGGATCGAACGAAGCGATTCGGAGGCTGGCCAATCCGGCTACCGAAGTTGTTGACCTCGATGGGGCCATGATGCTCCCAGGGCTCATCGACTCGCACGTTCATGCCGCCAACGCTGCTTCTTACGAATTTGACCACGTTGTGCCAGACGTCGCCACGATTGGCGATGTGCTGAAGTATATCGGCGGCCGTGCGCAGGCGCTGCCCGAGGGGGAGTGGGTCAGCGTACACCAAATGTTTATTACTCGGTTGGCAGAGCAGCGCTTTCCAACTCGTGAAGAACTCGATCAGGTATCACCACGAAATCCTGTCGTGTTCCAAACAGGTCCAGACTTGGCTGTCAATTCTCTGGCGCTTGAGCTGAGTGGCATCGACGACAGCTATCAACTTCCTAGCGATTCGACGGGGCGGATCGAACGCGACGCACAAGGAAGACTTAATGGAATCATTCGCGGAGCCTCGTCCATTATTAAATACAAAGTAAAGTTAAAGTCTCCAACGCTTCTCGAAATGCAAGATTTGGTGAAGAAACTGTTTCATGACTATAACTCGGTGGGTATTACCAGCGTCTCAGATCGCAATACCAGTCAAGCGGGAATGGAACTGTACCAATCTTTATTGGAACAGGATGCACTGAGCGTTCGCGTCTTCATGTACTACGGGATCGACCCCAACGCGGAACCGGCCAAAATTCGTCAGCAAATCGAAACCGCAGCAGGGCACCCTCTGCATGCTTACAACAATCGACTATGGCTGCGAGGCATCAAGGTTTTCCTGGATGGCGGTATGCTCACCGGAAGTGCCTTCATGCGTGAGCCATGGGGGATTAGTCAGATCTACTCGATCGACGACCCAGACTATCGTGGTACGCTCAAGATCGCACCGGAGCGACTCTACCAAATCGCCGAAATGGCCCTCGCGCATGAACTTCAAATGACCGCGCATGCCGTGGGCGACGGGGCAGTTCACAACTTGATCGATGCCTACGAACGCGTTGCAGAGACAATCGACCTTGCCCCTGCGCGGCCATGTATCACCCACTGCAATTTCATGAGCGCGGATGCTATCTCAAGGATGAAGAATTTGGGGATCGTCGCTGATCTACAACCCGCTTGGCTTTACCTTGATGGCGTGACGTTAGCTAAACAGTTTGGACTCGAGCGACTTGAGTATTTCCAACCCTACCGTTCCTTGTTCGATGCGGGAGTTGTTGTCGGAGGGGGCTCGGATCATATGCAGAAGATAGGGAGCCTACGAAGTGTTAATCCTTACAATCCGTTTCTAGGGATGTGGATCGCACTAACGCGAGTTCCGCGCGGGGCAGAGCGGGCGCTTCATCCGGAGCAGAGGATTTCTCGTCAGCAGGTACTCCGACTGTATACAATCAACAATGCCTATCTATCGTTTGAAGAACAGGAGAAAGGATCCATTGAGAAAGGCAAGCTCGCGGATTTGATTGTCATCGATCGCGATCTGCTGGAATGCCCGCTGGAAGATGTGCGTAGCGTCAAGGTACTTCAGACCTATCTCGGGGGAGAGAAAGTCTTCGATTTCGCAATGTAGTGCGATGGGGTCAGCCCTCGAACTGGCGGAGCATGAAAAGACATTGAAGTCCGCACGTCTAGCTGGTCATGTGCTGGGCAACTTTACGAATGGCCCGCGAGAGTTGTGCAACATACTCTTCGTTCATCGTTTCGTTGACCAACACTCGCACGCCGGTACTCAAAATCGCATCCACCTCTGGACAATGAACTTGTGTGTAGTCCATGGTGGTCAGCCCTAACTCTTTCACGGGCCAACGTCCCTGAAAGAAGGCATGATCCTGGAAGACGGGATTGCCGTACAGCGGAACCGGAATATAACCAGCCGCAGCGGGTACACCCTCGGCGGCCAAGGCTTTGACGAACTTGGCGCGATCGGGAATAGCTTCCGGTTGCAGGCGCAACATGTAAAACCAATAGACGCAACGATCCTCATCGCGCACCTGATGCAGGTCGATACCCGGTGTGCCAGCCAGCTGGTCACTGAGCAAGTTGCCCAGTCGCGCACGCGTGGCGGAGATCTTTTCTAATCGAGTTAACTGACCAGCGGCCACGGCCGCTTGTGGTTCGCTCATGCGGTAGTTGGGGGCAAAGAGATGGAACAGACCGTCCCCACCACTGCGCAGAAAACCCTTATCGCCATAGGGTTGAAGTAGTGGTCCAAAGCGTGGATCGCTAGAGGCCACCACGCCACCGTCACCACAGGTAATGAGCTTTGAATTCTGCAGTGAGAAGCAAGCGAAGTGTCCATGGGTGCCCAGTGGTCGACCGTCGTAGCGGGCTCCCCAGCCCTGGCAGCAATCCTCGATTAACACCAGGCTATGCTTGTCAGCCAGCCCACGCAGAGCTTGCATATCGCAGGGGTTGCCTGCCAAATGCACGGCGATGATGGCTTTGGTTTTGGGCGTAATCCGCCGTTCCACGTCAGCCGGGTCCAAGTTGTAGGTGTGCGGCAGCAGGTCTGCAAAAACTGGCACCGCCTGCTGGTAAATCACGCCGATGACGGTTCCCATGTCCGTGATCGGACTGGTAATCACCTCGTCCCCCACTTCAATGCCGGCTGCCATTACTGCAATGTGCAAAGCGGCGGTCCCCGAAGAACATGTCATCACATGCTCGAGCGGACAAAACTGCTGAAAGCGCTCGATCATCTGCGCGGTTTGCGGCCCCTTCCAATACATCAGCGACTGCTGTTCGAGCATCGCTTCGAGCTGCTGGCGCTCGGGCTCCCCCCAACGCAACCGCTTCGGCGGGGAAATGGTCACCGCTTTGGGGCCACCATCGAGGGCCAGTGGTACTTCCTCGGTAGCGGCGGCTGAGGTGGCAAGCAGCCCTCCGGCTAGCAGCGAAGTCGTGGTCACAAAATTACGGCGGGAAAGTGGTTCATGGGGCTGCATGAGGTACTCCGGTGCGTAGGTGACAAGCATTGTCATCGTAGTCGGAGCGTAGTGCCACATCAACCACTCCCGTGTAAGGCACGTTATTGCTCATTTTGTATTTTTCGATTCCAGCGCAGCATGTCGCTGACCAGCTAGACTATTTGACGAGCGGTTTAGAGTAGAATGTTCGCAATGGGCGATTATGAGCCTTACTATACATTCCAGAGGAGACATGATGAAAAGGTTGAAGCCGGCTACAAGAACGTTAGACGCTACTCATGACGACAGTTCGCTTCTCACGAGCTTGCCGAAAACCTTGCTGGCGATCTTATTTGCGATCGTCGCCATAGGCACCGCAGTGGCGAAAGACCCGCCACTTTCGCTCCATCCCGACAATCCCCACTACTTCCTGTGGCGCGGCCAGCCCACTGTGCTGATCACTTCGGCCGAGCACTACGGCGCCGTGTTGAATCTCGACTTTGATTACGCGACCTACTTGCAGGAACTCGAAGCGCGAAGGTTGAACAATACGCGCGTGTTCAGTGGGGCGTATGTCGAGCCGATGGGTGCATTTAATATAGCCAAGAACACTTTGGCACCTTCGCCAGAGCGATACATCGCGCCCTGGGCACGCAGCGACCAGCCCGGCGATGCCAAGGGAGGTAATAAGTTCGACCTCACTCGCTGGGACGAAAACTACTTCCAGCGCCTGCGCGACTTTGTGGAGCAAGCGGGGCGGCGGGGGGTGGTTGTTGAAATGAACCTGTTCTGCCCTTTTTACGATGAAGTGCAGTGGACATTGTCGCCGCAGAACGCCAGCAATAACGTCAATGACATTGGCAGCGTCGAACGAACGAAAGTCTACACGCTTGATCAAAATGGTGGCTTGCTCGCCGTGCATGAAGCGATGACACGCAAGATCGTGACCGAGCTGAACGAGTTCGACAATATCTACTTCGAAATTTGCAACGAGCCGTACTTCGGGGGTGTCACGATCGAGTGGCAGCATCACATCGCGGAAGTGATCGCGGAAACGGAGCGAACGTTGCCGAATCAGCATCTCATCTCTCAGAACATCGCCAATGGATCGGAGCGGATTTCGAATCCACATCCAGCCATCTCCATTTTCAACTTCCACTACGCATCGCCACCCACGGCGGTGGCGGAAAACTATGCACGAAATAAACCAATTGGCGACAACGAGACGGGTTTCCGCGGGACGGAGGATGCACACTATCGGATTGAAGCGTGGCAGTTCATTCTCGCAGGCGGTGCGCTGTACAACAATCTCGACTACTCGTTCGTGGCTGGGCACGAACGTGGGGATTTCGAGTATCCTGCGACACAACCCGGCGGCGGCAACCCGGGGTTTCGCCAACAGATGACCGTGCTGCGAGATTTCATCAACTCGTTCAACTTCGTGCGCATGCATCCGAATACCGAATTCATGAGCGGCGGCGTACCCGAAAAGATGCAAGTTTATCCGCTGGTGGAAGCTGGCCAGCAATATGCAGCCTATTTTGTCGAGGCCGACAATTTAGCCCAGCAGTCATTCTCGCTTGCCGTGGATCTGCCAGCAGGAGAGTACGACGTCCAATGGATCGACGTACTCAGTGGCAAGCCGATCAAGAGTGAGCATTTGAAATCGCCCGACACAAAAACGATCCATTCACCTGAGTTTCAACGTGAGATCGCCTTGAGCATTCGACGTTGAAGCGCGAGATCAATTTCGTCAAGCACTGCAACCCGACTCTCCCTCGCGAACCCTCCATCAAATTCGGCGTCGTCGCAGGCAATACAAGGCTGTAGCGCCTAGCAACCCTAGCATAGACGAAGGTTCGGGCACTACCGAGAACGAACCGAGTACGTTGTAGCCATTGTTGCTTCCATCCCTGATGGTCAGCCGATATTCGTAATCGCCGATCAAACTTGTAAGCCCAGGGGGTGCATACTTACTATTCTCCCAAACAGCCCCCACTATATGACTGAGACCATTAAAGGCATCGGGGCGGGGGCCGACCCCGAAGGCTCCCAGTTCGTAGGGATTGCCGTTTAAGTACACGTCACCTGGGCCTGACGGTAGACCATCCGCTACAGCGAGGATAGGTCCATTGGCGAAGTCGAATGATGAGCCGAGGGGCGCAAGTGCGTTGGGGACCATTACAAACCCCAGCATGACGGCATTGGGGTCCGAAAAGTCAGACACCGTGAAGACGGACTTTTCTTGATAACCGGTATTTGTGAGCCCAGTCGATAATTCCGTGTCATAGCCTGAGTGCACTACTCGAACCGAAGTCGGCACGCTAGGAAAATAATGATCAGGAAATAGAGCGTGGGCATACGCGCCATCAGGTACGGTAGGCGCGGTGAACAGATGTGCGTCGACGATATCAAATTTGGGAGTGCCGACCGTAGTGATTACGATCGCTGCCTGGGCGTTAGATGGCACCGCGAAGGAGAGTATTGCAGTTAGCGAGGCTGCCGCGATGGCCGCTCGAGTAAGTCTGCTAGGCAGGTCGACTAATAAAGTAAGTCGATTGATAAGCGTCGAGGAAAGTGTCGTCATGTTGTACCTGTCTCAAAAGTGAGTACCGATCTAAATGGATGCCTAATTCCGTTCTCCCTCCGTGGCTACTAGTACTAATGACGGAAAGAATGATTAGGTAACATGTAAGTTCAACTTTTTTAATAGAGGGTATAGAAACCCTGAGATTGCTCCGTTTGCGAACCTGCCTTCGCACGAACGGGCGTCCTAGTTGGTTAGCCCCAAAGACTGCATTTCCTGTTCGAGCAACGCGAGATTCCAGATGAGAATCTCCCCCGAACCGAGGTCAACCGCTACCAGATGGCTCCCGTCGGCTGTAAAGAATTGAGGAGCCAGCGAGCTGGGTTCATGCGTTTGTAGGCGAAAGGTCTCACGGCTGGTTGCAAAATCTAGCACGCGAACGTCTTCGCCTTGGATTGCCAGCCAGCCATGCGCCATATCAAAGGCGGCTTTGGTTACACCGCCGGGCGCTTCAACTGCTGCGGGCTGTGGGCCTGACATCCAGGTGTCGACCTCCCACCACCGCCCCCCCCCAGGGTATGAGCCGGAGAGCACGGACAGGCACTTGCCGTCGGGACTAAACAGGGGGATCCCAGTATGGCCGGTCAGCAAGTCTTTGTGGCGTTTGCCATTGTGCGCGTCCCAGACCGTCACCGAAACTGGATCGTCAGCCGATCCGGCCCAGCGATTGCTACCCGTTGCTACCCACTTTCCATCTGGGCTGATCGATGTCCATAGTACGTCAAATTGGGGTCCCAATTGTAAGCGGCGATAGACTGGGCCGCTGGCCGACGTCATATCGGATTGGTCTGCGACATATACGAATGTGCCTTGCGAGTGCGCAGCCATCGCCAGTACATTTCCATCGCGACTCGACGACCAGCGCGCCGATTCCCCCATTTGATGCAGTTGCTGCCCCTCATCGACCCAATACAGAGCTTCGCCAGCGCCATCGGTAAAAGCCCCAGTTTGCTCGGCGGAGGGGCTAGTCTGCCAGCGTCGCAGCCCCTCAGGCAACGGAGCATAGGTTAGCAAAGTACCGTTACTGTCGAAACCAAGCGGAATTCTTCGTCCAGGCAGAAAGCCACATTGCTTCGCGCGGTCGATGTCCCACAAGATAGTTCCACCGGCAGTTGTCGCCGCAAACAGCTTTCGGCTCGGATGCAGGACAGCTACGACTTTAGCATCTACACTGTGATCCTCACCGCGGCGGACAAGATCGGTTGCGATCCGTATCAGCTCGCGATCACTTGCTACCTCTAGCAGACTGACTTTGGGATCGGCACGATGGATTCCCGCCAGGGACTTGTCATCACGACTGAATCTCAGATTCGGAAATGGCGATGAGGCTTGCCACAGCAATCGCCGCGAGGAGATCTCCCAGGCTTGAAGTGCAAACTTTGAAGTGCTTATCAGCAGGTCACCGCGATGATTGCCAAACAGCGTCTCCACGGGTTCCGGAAATTCGTCCCTAAGTCTTGGCCGTTCTAGTTGTGTTGTGACATCCCAGCAATGCACACATCCATCGATGCTGGTGGTGGCGAACAGCGTCTCTCCATCGCTATTAAAGAGCAAATGCGTTACGCTCGGCAAACGCCATTGGGCTAGCGACTCCCTTGATGCAAAGTCGACGATGCTTACTTTTTCATTGTCCGACAAAGCAAAGCACTCTAGCTTAGGGTGGAAGGCAATCGCTGCATCTACTGAGGCCCCAATGGTGTTTAGCGATTCGGTTCCTGACTCAACGGAGAGAAGTCGAAACCACGTTGGAAGTGAACCACCCGTGCCCTGCTGTAAAGAATCGGTGCCTGCAACATCGGCAAGTCGTACGAACACGTAGCGTGAATCGGGCGTGAAGCCGAGTGAACCGGTCACCACCTGAGACCGCTCCCACCCCATCTGTGCTGGAGTTTGAGTCATGTTCCACACACGCAGCCATTGATCATTCTTTTCATCTAGCAGCAATTGGAGCAACCATCGACCATCGTGGCTAAAGCGTACTGCCCTACCAGAAAACGTACCAGGCTTTCCTTGGTGTTCTGCGGGAATTACTTCGATCAGGCTTTGATCGACGATTCTAAGAATGGTTATTTCCCCCGCGCTATTGATTCGCGCATAGCGCTCGAAACTGGGATCGAAATCTAACGCAACTGCACCTAACGGCCATGCTTCGAAAGGGGGCCTATTGCGAGCATCGGCCACGCAGAGAGTCGCCATTGCTTCGTCGCGTAAGGTTTGTCGCGATTGTGTAGACATTTCAAGTTGCTGCGAGACTAATGAGGCGTCTTGCAGTAGCGACAACGCTCGAAATCGGTGTCCCTCTTTATCACTTCTGCGAGTCACTCTTGCCTGCATCAAAAGCGAATCATAAAGACGCAGGAGTCCCGTTCGTTGCGCACTGCGAGTTTGTGAGAGTTGCTGTTGCAGGCGTACGCTGGCGAAAACAGAAATAACACTAATGACCACCAGCAACATGGCAATGACAGACACCATAGAAGTGATCACAGGATTTCGACGTCCGATACGCAACAACTTTTCCGCCGTTGACGAGCGTCGCGCCTTGACCGGTTCGTCATTGTGAAATCTAAGCAATTCCTGGGAAAGCTCTGCGGCCGATTGGTAGCGATCGTCCACGTCGCGAGCCATGGCTTTATGGACCACCGTTTCCAAATCTCTTGAGATTAGCGGATTGATTTGGCGGAGCGGAATGAGTTGCTCATGCAGAATCTTGCGCATGAGTTCGGCGCTCGTAGCACACGAAAACACGGGGCGCAGTGCCAGGAGTTCATATAGAGTAGCACCTAACCCATACAGATCGCCCCGAGGGTCGGTAATTCCTCGAAATCGCTCAGGGGGCATATACCGCAAGGTACCCACGACATCACCCACGGTCGTGATATCATGTTCCCCTTCCAGAGAGGCAAGGCCGAAGTCGGCCAACCATACTCCCAAGCTGTTATCGAAAAGTATATTCGCTGGTTTGACATCGCGATGTAGAATGCCTGACCTATGGGCCTGCGACAAAGCATCCGCTAGGCGAGCTCCCAGCTTGGCAATCTGTCGCTGATAGTCGTGCGGGGGGAGAGTCAGCAATTGATCGAAAATGGGGGACGCGCCGGACGCTCGATGGTTTTGCCCGTGGATTCGATTGGCATAGCTCAAAAACTTATCCAATGAGCTGCCTTCAATGAACTGCATCGCATAATACAGCACCCCTTGTACCTCTCCAAATTCGAAAAGCGGTACAATATTCGAATGATTCAGCTTCGCCAAGACTCTTGCTTCACGTGAAAATCGCTGCATCAATCTCGGCTTTGTCACCGACTTATGTAGAACTTTCAACGCAACGCGTCGTCCCAGAGCGACTTGCATAGCCTCGTAGACCTGACCCATCCCACCTTCACCAACTTTTCGCAAGATCCTGAATTCTCCGAAAAGACTGGGTAGTTCTTGAAAGTTACTCGGTTGGGCCTGGGACGCTTGCTTGCCCTCTAGGATTAGTAGCGTTGGGAAGAGTTCCCAAATCTCGCTGGCGAGCCCGGGATGACTTGCGGCAAACTCCTCGATCGTTGGTCGATTACCGCGACGTAGCGACTCGGAAAATTCTTGTGCGAGTTGACTGAGCGCGCCTTCTCGATCGTCATCGTCACTCATGATCGTAAGCTCAAAGATCTAGTAGCCCGACATCGAATTTTTCGTGGATCAATATTTCTTTGAGCCGCCTCAATGCTCGGAGATATCTCATACTGGCAGCTTTATCGCCTAACTGCAAAATATAACCACACTCGACTGAACTTAGCTGCTCGAAGTGCCTTAAGGCAATGATCTCCTTGTCGCTCGGTAGCAATTGGTCGATCGCGTTTTCCAGCCGAATCTTCATTTCCTCGCGCATGATCACCCCGCTAGGCGAGGTATCCGAATCGGCGAGCTGGCTGGCAAATACGTTGGACGACAGGTCGAAACCCAAATCGCGATCAATGGATCGCTCACGCGTTGCAGACCGCTTCTGAGTTCCCAAGTGATATCGATGTAGTTCATGCAACTTATTAACCGCTATCCCGCGAAGCCAAACGTAAAAGGGGATGTTGAGTTGGAGTGGGTAGTTGGCGATTTCCTTTAACACGCAGAGCTGGATCTCCTGAAGTACATCGTTGGTGTCGATTCGCGCTGCAAGTCTGCGGTCTAACCGCAACTCGATCATGCGTTGTAAACGCCCCAGGTTATCCTTGAGAAGTTCGCAGAGTGCGAATGTATCTCCGGCACGCGCACGATATAGTTGGTCGCTCTCATTCATGGCATTTCAGTCTAGATCAGCCTAACGGCGTTCGCAAGCTCGCCCCAACCGGATTCTACTTGGCAACCGACTTGTGTGGAGCGATCCGATCATCGAATTCCAGCTTCTCGACCGTCTCAAGCTTGAAGGGACGATTGGCCAAGCTCCGCAGCTCGGCTAGAATACGACGGTAGCAGTTCTTCGAGCTTGTCGTTGACATGTCCTCTTGATCAAAAGTGGAAAAATGAAGCGTTTCCTACTGAACATGTTGGGCATATTCTCGATTGTTGTTCGGCTGTGCAACGTCCACCGCACAGGTCTCAACGAGAAGGGTGCGTAGTATCTATTGTGTCCGACACTAATCCGAATGCATGGCAGCCTACGACTAGCATAGCCAACGTAAAACGCCGCGCCGAATTATTGTGGACAATTCGCGAGTTCTTTCATCGACGGGGTGTGCTCGAAGTCCAGACGCCGATTCTCAGTCGCGATGTAATTATCGATCGCTACATCGATCCGGTTAGTTTGCCAGGCGCGAGTTTAGCGCTGGCCGGCTTTGACAAAACAACGTTCTACTTGCAGACCTCCCCCGAGTTCTGCATGAAGCGGCTGTTGGCGGTTGGCATGAGCTCGATCTATGAAATCACTCCAGTATTTCGAGCGGGCGAGCGCGGCACTTATCACAATCCAGAGTTCACCATGCTCGAATGGTATCTGGTTGGGGCTGGCTTTCAACATGGTGTCGACCTCCTGGCCGAGCTGATTATAGAAACCCTGGGAGTCGACCGTGTCGAGCGGTTGAGCTATCAGGCGGCCTTTCTGGGCACGTTGGGGTGTGATCCGCTGGAAGCCAGTCTTGCTGAACTGAGCCGTTTGGCCATTGAGCTGCAATTGAATGTTGCTGAAGATTGGAGCGACGAGCGCGACGAGTGGTTGAACTTGCTTTTTTCAGAAGGAGTGCAACCGCATTTGGGGAAGCAATGCCCTACGATCGTGACGCACTATCCGGCAACTCAAGCGGCGCTGGCGCGGCTTTCTCCTCACGACGACCGCACCGCCGAGCGCTACGAACTATTTATCGATGGAGTAGAATTGGCCAACGGTTACCACGAGCTGCTCGACGCCGAAGAATTGGAGCGCCGCAACGAACAATCTCTGGCTCAACGCTCCTGCGACGAGAAACCGCCGCTACCCACCTACAGCCGGCTTGTCGATGCCATGCGGTCAGGGTTGCCCGCTTGCAGTGGCTGCGCCTTAGGACTCGACCGCCTGCTGATGGTAGCCCTGGCTGCCAGCTCGATCGATGAAGTTCTGCCGTTTCCTATCGAACGCGCCTAGTACTAGGAACCATAAGTTCCGCCCCGTTGAAAGCCCAACAGCTAAGTGGGTAAAATGCTGTTGGGCAGCGAGGTATGCCTGTCAAGGCGATCGTCTGTTTAACCGCGTAGCGCGCCCGCATGGAGGGCGACGCGCGAATGCGCATTCCCCAGCGGCACCGGTGGTTGTCCCAATGGGTGTCGCAGTTTGCTCCCAAGACAGCGGAACACTTAAAAAGTTTTTTAAAGTCGAGCCATTTGTCAGGGATTTCGCTATTTACCTGGATGGGCAACCTGTTCACAATACCGCGTACTTGTCGACACAATGGTCGATGCCGGCTCAAAGGATTTGAAGCCGCTGGGCTCGGGGAAAACCCCCGTATGCTTATCCCCCTGTATGCTTATGCCACTGTGCAAGGAGTGCCGAAGTGCGTATTTGGAGCTTAGTTGCTACGATCGTTTTAGGAAGTTTTTCTGGTTCTTTGGTTGCCCAAGAGGCGCAGCCGGCAGGTGCCCAACCTGCTGCAGCACGTCCAATCGTCGGTGTGATCGACATGGGCTATCTACTCAAGAACCACCCCACCATGAAGGCAGAGATCGATGCGATCGAAACATCGATGAAAGCCGCCGACGAATCGATGTCTGCCAAACGCGATTCCATTCTCAAGCAGATGGAACAACTGCGTGAGAAATACACCGAAGGGACGCCCGAGTATGATCGGGAAGAGAAAGCAATCGCCTCGCAAGACACCGAGTTTCGCTTGGAGCTGGTCAAAATGCGCAAAGAGTTCGACTCGTCACGCGCTAACGTGTTGGTCAAGGTCTACAGCGAAATCACTCACTGGGTCAAGTACCTGAGCGATAACATGGGGATTCAACTGGTCATGCGGATTACGCGTGAGAAGATGGATGCTTCCAAACCTGAGACCGTGCAAATGGTGATGAGCCAAGATGTGCTGTACTATAGCCCAACGGTTGACTATACCGATTGGGTTCTCAAAGCTTTGCAGAATGAGGCGGCCAAGACGGCCAACGCTCGTCCTGCAGGCAATACACAAACCCGCTAGTGCAGTGTTACAGCAAAAAAACAGGGTAATGGACGAGGTTATAAGTCCGTTTGTTACGTAATGCCTTAGGCGCTCAGACAGGGAAGTCATGCGAGCGGAACGAAACCAGACTACATTAGCAGCCCCATGCACGGTCAGCGGTCGTGGGTATTGGTCAGGCGCGACAAACTGCCTTACCTTCCTCCCTGCGCCTGCCGATAGCGGAATCCGCTTCGTACGGACCGATCTGCTGGGACATCCCAGCGTATTGGCTGTAGTCGAGAATCGTGACAGCATGCCGCTGCGAACTTGTCTGAGTCGAGGACGCGCCGAAGTCGATATGGTGGAACACGTGTTGGCCGCTCTGCATGGATTGCAGATCGACAATGCTATCGTCCACTGTACCGCTTGCGAAATGCCTGCCATGGATGGCAGCAGTTTCGCATTTACTTTGGCGCTACAAGCCGTTGGTCGCGTTGACTTGCAAGAAGTTCGACCGACATTGACACTCGATCGCACCATTCGCGTGGGCGACGATCGCCAATGGATTGTCGCCCAACCGCTGCCCAGTCCCATGCCATCGAGCGGTCTGGTGGCGGACCCTCGGCAGCGGTTGGAGCTCGAATATCGACTCGACTTCGGCCCCGATTCGCCCATATTGAAATCCAGTCACGCCATCCGATTAGAA
The DNA here is from genome assembly GCA_020852965.1 of Pirellulaceae bacterium. Taxonomy (GTDB): domain Bacteria; phylum Planctomycetota; class Planctomycetia; order Pirellulales; family Pirellulaceae; genus Aureliella. The sequence goes on from JADYZV010000131.1 coordinate 56,464, forward strand.
CCGAAGACCTTTTTCGAGACGATTTGCGCGGCTCGCACTTTTATCGGCGTTGAAACCGCGCAGATGTTGCAGGCTCGAGGCATGGCCAAGCATGTCACCGAACAGGACTTGATCGTGTTTGATCGGCATGGCCCCGTCAACAATCGCCTACGGTATCCAGACGAATGCGCTCGTCACAAACTGTTGGATCTCATAGGTGATCTTGCGGTGACGGGCGTCGATGTGGTAGGACGCATTACTTCCCATCGCGGCGGACATCAGCTCAACGGCCAGATGTCCACCGCCCTGCGCGAGCTATTCGCCCAACAAAATCCACCGAACAATATTCAGCCGCTTCGTAGCCCTGCGCGAGCCGCCTGACAAGAAACAGCGTGATATCCCTCTCCCCTGCCATTGATTTCCAAGTTCATTCCTGAAAGCTGGTTCGTATGGCCACAATCATAGCCCATACCGCCGTCGTTGATCCCCGCGCGGAACTCGACGAAGAAGTTCGCGTCGGCCACCACTGTGTCATCGGCCCGCATGTCAAAGTCGGGCGTGGCACGCGGCTGGAAAACAATATCACGCTGACCGGTCACACCACCATCGGTCGCAATAATCACCTCTTCCCTGGAGTTGTGATTGGCGCCGAACCGCAAGACCTGAGCTACCAGGGGTCCCCTACGCAGGTCATTATCGGCGATGGTAACGTCTTCCGCGAATCGGTGACGATCAATCGCGCCACGGAGAAGGAAGATGGCATCACAGCCCTGGGTAGCGACTGCTATTTGATGACCTGCAGCCACGTGGCCCACGACTGCAAGGTGGGAGACCGAGTTATCATGGCCAACAATGTGATGCTCGGCGGACACGTGCATGTCGCATCCGATGCTACGTTATCGGGCGGTTGCGCCGTTCATCACTTCGCATCGATTGGGGCCTATAGTTTCGTCAGCGGGCTGAGCCGTGTATTGCACGACGTACCGCCGTACATGTTGGTCGAAGGTTTTCCAGCTCGTCCAAGAACGGTCAATGTGGTCGCGCTCAAACGCAAGAACTTTTCCAGCGAAGCCATCAAGTCTTTGATGGAGGCCTATCGGCTGCTCTACCGTTCGCGCGTGGGCATGGAACACGCCCGTGACATTTTGTCGGGTGGCAAGCCGCTCTCGCCCGAGTTGCAAGTGCTATTCGACTTTATTGAAGACTCCCAAAGCGGCCGGCACGGTCGTGGTCGTGATCGAAGGAAGGCAGCATGAGTGCGCTTAGATTGGCAATCGTTGGCGGTGGTCACCTCGGCCGAATTCACGCCAAGCTAGCTCAGGCCCACGAGCAATTCGAAGTCATTGCCGTGGCCGACCCATGTCCCGAGTCGCGCGCCTTGGTAACCCAGCAACTAGCGCTGCCCACGGTCGCCGACTATCATGAATTGATTGGCCGAATCGATGCGGCCATCGTTGCACCTCCAACTATCGCTCACTACGAAGTCACCAGTACGCTACTTCGCGCGGGCGTGCATACGCTCGTTGAAAAGCCATTGGCCAGTTCAGCCGATCAAGCTCAGCGCTTGGTACAGATTGCCGCCAGCCATGGTCGCGTGCTGCAGACCGGGCATGTCGAACGCTTCAATCCAACTTGGACCGCCGCCGCTCCTCACTTGGGACGTCCCAAGTTTATCGAAGCCGTTCGCGCGGGCGCCTACAGTGGTCGTAGCACCGATATCGGTGTGGTCATGGACCTGATGATTCACGACCTCGATCTGATCCTGTCCCTCGATCGTTCCCCCGTCGAAGAGATTCAAGCCAGCGGAATAGCCCTGTTGGGCTCGCACGAGGACATGGCCGAGGCCAGATTGCGATTCGCCAGCGGCTGTGTGGCCAATCTTCGCGCATCGAGATTGTCCACCGAAGCCACGCGTCGGATGCAGTTGTATACCACGGAATCATACGCGGACATCAATTTTTCCGCCTCCGAAGTGCAGATCATCAAACCGAGCGACGATGTGCTGGGCCGAAGTGTTGCGCTGGATGAGCTGTCGATGGTCGAACGAATGGCGGCCAAAGAGACCATTTTCGAAAAGTTTTTGCAACGCACGACGCTGGCGGCACCTTCGCGCAATGCGATTCTAGATGAACACAACGATTTTGCCTTGAGTATTCAGACCGGCTGTGCCCCCTCAGTTACGGGGGCCGATGGAGCTCGCGCAGTCGATGTCGCCATGCGCGTCGTCGAAGCCATCGAACGACACGCGTGGGACGGCCTCAGCAGTAAGGCTTGGCGAATTGGCCCTCAAGCTCTAGTTGAGCCGCATATCTTACCACTTCCAAGGCAAAATCGCCCTTCGCACGAAGACCGCCGCCGCGCGGGCTAAGACTGCTTGTTCGACTCGGCATTTCACGTGACAATGGAGGCCACTTGGTTGTCCTCCCTGTTACACGATGTCCCCAACTATTGCCGAGGATGGTATCCATGCTACGTGCGAGAAAGTGGTTGGGCCTATGCCTGACCATCAGTTTGAATATGGGCCTGATTAATTTCGTTGGTTTCGGCTTGCTCGGGATTGCCCGTGGCGTTGGCGAAACTTCAACGGCCTCCGCCAGTGAGCCGTTTGAGCTATCGATTCCGTTGGGGCTGAAGCCCCTGCCCGTCGTGAAAGACAATCCGCTTACCGAAGCCAAGATCGCTTTGGGAAAGCAATTGTACTTTGATCCGCGGCTGTCCGACGACAACAGCGTTTCCTGCGCCAGTTGCCACGATCCACACAAAGGCTGGTCCAATGGTGATGCGACCGCGGTCGGAGTTCGTGGCCAGCGGGGAGGACGCAGCGCGCCCACCGTTATCAATTCCGTCTACCAGCATTTTCAGTTTTGGGATGGTCGCGCGGGCTCGCTGGAGGAGCAAGCTCTCGGGCCGATTGCCAACCCCATTGAAATGAATCTCCCCATCGACCAGGCGATCGCGCGGCTGGCGGCAATCGAAGGTTATGCGGAACAGTTTCAGCAAGTGTTTGATAGGCCAGTCAACGCCGAGGACCTGGGTAAGGCTCTTGCCGCATTTGAACGAACCGTACTTTCGGGCAACGCTCCCTACGATCGCTTCAAAGCAGGTGACAAGAATGCTCTGTCGGAGCAAGCACAGGTCGGTATGAAGCTGTTTTTTGGCAAAGCCAATTGTTCGAGCTGCCATGCCGGAGCGAACTTTACTGACAATGGCTTCCACAATTTGGGAGTCAACATTCACCACGAGCAGCCCGACTCGGGGCGTGTGGCGATTAGCCAGCTCGGCGGCGACCACGGCGCCTTCAAGACACCCACGCTGCGCGAAATCGCGCGCACCGCACCGTACATGCACGACGGTAGCTTGGCTACGCTCAAAGATGTTGTGGAATACTACAGCCGAGGTGCCACACCCAATGATCATTTGGATGAAGAAATCTTTCCACTCAACCTCAGCGACGACCAACAGGCTGCCCTGGTTGCTTTTCTGGAAGAAGGCTTGAGCAGCGATGAGTACCCGCTGGTCGAACCTCCCAAGCTTCCGTAAGCTTAAAATGAATTCTCAGCTATTTTGGTTCCAACTCAATAACGCTGAAATGTTTAAATGTCGTTCAAGAATTCCTGGCGGCATTGTCCTTCCACCCTTTCCCCACCTTTACCACTACGGAGTCATCAACGTGACCATTCGTCGAATCGCCTTGCTTTCAACCTGTCTATTACTTGCTCGACCCGCCTGGGCTCAGGAGCCACCCGCAGCAGAGCCGGCCGCGCAGGAGCAGCCCGCCGCTGAAGCACCTGCTGAAGCACCTGCCGCTGAAGAAAAGCCTGCTGAAGAAAAGCCTGCTGAAGAGAAGCCTGCTGAAGAGAAGCCTGCTGAAGAAAAGTCCGCTGAAGAGAAGCCTGCTGAAGAGAAGCCTGCTGAAGAGAAGCCTGCTGAAGAAAAGCCCGCTGAAGAAAAACCTGCTGAAGAGAAGCCTGCTGAGGAAAAGCCCGCTGAAGAGAAGCCTGCTGAGGAAAAGCCTGCTGAGGAAAAAGCCCCAGTCGATCCGGGTACAACGAAAGGGGAAGTGGTGCTCGAAGGCTTGAACAATCCTTGTGGATTGGCGTTTCAGCCTGAGACGGCGACGCTCTTTATCGCCGACTCGGGGAATCACAAAGTCGTCAAACTCGTCGACGGCAAGGCGGTCGACGCGATCACCGATTTCCCAGGAGACGTTTACGGCAAAGGCCCTATGGTCAATATCGGACCTCTCGGCTTGCTGTTTCTCGACAAGAACACGCTGGTCGTTGGCGGCGGCGGCCTTCCTGACGGCGAAGAATTGCTGCGGGTCTACTCTCTCCCAGAGGATGGTTCGGCAATCAAGGCTGACGCTATGAGCGCTTCGTTCCCACTGGCTGCAACTGACGAACTCAAAGGTGAAGGAAACTTCTACGCTATGGCCGCTACCGGCGATGGCATCTATGTCACCTGCAACGGTGACGATACCAAGGGGTGGGTTTCCAAAGCAACCGTTAGTGGCAACACCGTCAGCGGCTACGAGCGATACTTGGCGACTAAAGAAGCGACGGAAGTCGACGCACCCGTTGGCATCACCATTAGCCCCGATGGCTATCTAGTCGTAGGTCAGATGGGAGAGATCAACGTTCCCGGAGACAGTTTAATTACTTTCTACGATGCAGCCAGCAAGGAGATGCTGCTGAACGTTAAAACCGGACTGCATGACATCGCTGCCGTGGTGTACAGCAAACGAGGCCAGATGTATGTGCTCGACTACGCTTGGGCCGATTCCACTCAAGGGGGCTTGTTCCAAGTCCTCGAAGACACGAGTAGCGACACTGGAGTTCGTACCAAGAAGATCACGGCGCTCGACAAACCGACTGCCATGGTCTTCGACGCCAGCGGAAACCTGTTCGTCACCGTAATTGGTGTTGCTGCCGATGGTAACAGCCAAGGCCAATTGATCAAGATTCCCGCCTCGGCCGGATTGTAGTTCATCGTAGCTCGGTGGTCCCCAACGAGACATACGGCGAGGGACCGCCGTGCTACATTACGGTAGCTCGGTGGTCTCCAACGAGACATACTCAATCATTCTGCCCCCCCTGATTCTGCCTGGAATCGTCTTGGAAGTAGGGCAGAATGATAACCGTGCCGCATCGCAGCTATTCGTGTCATTCGGTAGGAGGATTCGAACACAGAGGCTGGCGTTTTTCTCCGAACCAGTTGGAAAACCTTCGAAAATCCGTTCACCGTAGTTGTTTCTAGCGCGGAAATAGCCAACAGTAAGAGTGTAGGCAACGTGGCATTGTCCCGCCGCTCTCCACCGCGCCGAGCTCCCTCCGGTGATCGGCGATGACGCGAACGTTTTGGAACAGTTGCAAAGATTAGTTCGTCAATCTGTCAAACAGAACTGCTGGTAAACTTCTCGCAATCGCTCATGCGCAATCGGTTTTGGTTGTACGTCACCAGTCTCGACGCGCGCTGAAGCTACGTGGGCAGCATCAGCGACAGAGGGAGCCAACAAAGCCCGTTCGATGCGCCGCGCGAGCGGTCCCTGGTCAAGGATTGTTTGTAAGGGCCCGATGTTGGTAATCTGATTGGCCACTTGATCGATGAGCATCTGCCATATCGAATGTGCAGTTTGCTGGGTGCTCTCCAGCCCGAACTGTCGCAGAAAAGGTGGCGATTCCACTTCTGCCCGCTCGGCTTGGCGGATGGTCGCGTCGAGCAATAGTGCGAGTGGTTGGATTGCTACCTGTTGCTGTTCGGCATACGATGTCCAGCATTCGCTAACCAACAATTTCAAGACAGCCACAATAGCTTCGCAAATGGCTATGTCCGCTGCGGGTGTCTCTTGCACATCCAGTACGCGGATTTCGATGGCATTGCGATCGAAGCGGGCGATGGCGCCGCGCGAATTCAACCACTCGTGGCACAGAATTTTGTCGGTGTCAAAAGGGGCGATGTCTCGGTACATCACTTGAAATATGTGCCGCTCGTAGTCTGTACGACTGAAGACTGGCTCCGGGACGACTTGGCCTGTTAGCGACGGCACGCGCTGTGAGTTGTGGCGATAGAAACGCATGCGATTGTCGGCGTAGCCTGTCAGTGCTCCAGCAACAACGGGCGAGCTGGCGGCCAAAGCGGGTAGCAATGGCAGCAGGATGCGAATGGCCGCGTGCAGCCGACCAAATTGATCGTCCCCTGCAAAGGGGAGATTCAGATGCACGCTCTGCAGATTGGCCCAACCCTGCCCACGACAATCAAATATACGGTTGTAAGCTTCGTAGATTGGATTGTAGTCGTGCGGCCACAGTTTTAATTCTCGGTCGGGATCCATCCAGGGGTGCATGGCGGTGGGCAACAACCGCGTCTGCAAATCGCGCAGAAAGGGCTGCATGTGCGCAATGCTTTCGCTAAAGGCATCAGCCAAGGGCGCCAAACTGCGAGCGGGCTGGCTGGTTTTCAGCTCGATCACATGCAGGGCGAGCTCATTCGACCAGGAGATCTCTCCCAATTCGACATCGCCGACAATCTCGCCTGCCGCCGCTTGGAGAACTCGATCTGCGACTGGACTCACATCGAGACTGCTGCGATCGACGATCATGTATTCCAATTCGACCCCGAACACATCGAACAACTCATGGGACTGGCTCATGTTAGATTTTCGCCTTTGCTCTTTCAATCCGTTCTAAAAAGACGTTCATGATGCGGCAATACAATTCATCCTTGAGCACGATGTCTTCGACGCGAGATTCGACATTGGGATTGTCGTTCACTTCGATCACGTAGAACTTGCCCGCCGATTCTTTGACGTCGACACCATACAAACCATCACCGATCAAATTGGCCGCTTTGAGGGCAACTTTCACGGCACCTTCTGGCGCATCGTCGATCGCCATCGTTTCAAACTTCCCGTAGCGGCCTGCCCCTTTGCGTTCATTCTGTATGATTTGCCAATGTCCGGCAGCCATGAAGTACTTGCAGGCGAACAGTGGCTGCCGATCGAGCACGCCGATTCGCCAATCGAAAGTCGTAGGCAAATAGGCCTGCACCACCAGCAAGTCCGACTCGGCGAAGAACTCAGCCAGTTTCTGCTTGAGGTCTTCGGCATCGCGGGCTTTGACGACACCGACGGAAAAGGCGCTATCGGGTTTCTTGAGCACGATTGGAAAACCCAGTTCTGCGGCGATATCTAGGGCTTGATCTTTGTGAATAACCAAGCTCTTGGGGACGGGGACTTTGTGTCGCGTCAGCAATTCAGCCAAATAGACTTTATTCGAACATCGCACGATCGACAGCGGGTCGTCCATGACGACCAGCCCTTCGCTCTCGGCCCGCTGCGCGAAACGATAGGTGTAGTGATTGACGCGAGTCGTGTCGCGAATAAACAGCGCATCGAATTCTGCCAGCCGACCATAGTCGTCGCGCACAATCATCTCTGCTGCAATTCCCAATGAAGCGGCAGCACGGACGAACTTCTTAAGCGCTGCTGCGTCTGAAGGTGGTTCGGGGTCTTCGGGGTTTGCCAGAATGGCCATGTCATACCGCATGCGATTGCGTTTTACCGCCGGGATAGCCCTGCCGCCAAAGTGACGCTTGGCCGTTTCGATAACAAAAGGCCAGTGCTTTTCAGGGACATCCTTGCCCGAAATGGTGCTGATGCGTTTCAATTGCCAGCCACTGGCCCCCTTGGTGAAGTGGCCACGAAGTAGTGGTGCTTGGAATTGGTTGAACAGTCGCAGCGCTAGGCGCGAATAGCGCTTGGCCATGTTGCAACCAAAGTAGATGCTCAAATCAAACGTATCGGAGTGGAGCGGGGCCAACGTCTTCTGGATGAGAGCCACCATGTCGTCGCTGACCATACGCACAATAGCTTGGGCCTTCAGGTCTTGCGCCGTGGTAACGCTGGGAATCGGCTTGTGCCCGCGCGCTTCCGCCAGTAACGAAACGTAGTAGCCCGTGCTCTGATAGCGGTACGAACTGCATAGGTTATAGACCTTTGCCCCCCGAAGCTCGTTGTACTTGGGATTGGTCAAATACTCTTTGGCATCGACCACTTCAGCGTTGGGAATACTGGCCGGCCATCCCGTAGCCACATTGATTACCAATAGAATCTTCATAGGGTGGACCGTCCCTGAACTCTGTTCTTGGGTTCAATTACCAGTAGGTTCGCGTCGTAGGTCAGTACGCCCAGCAAGATGGCGGCGATGAGCCGATCGACTGGCACATCATAATGATGCTCTTCTCCAAGCGGATTGGGGAGGTAGGGATCGGCTACGCTGACGGTTCTGGCTTGCTTGTCATAGCCGCACAATACCACGAAATGGCCGCACGGGCATCCGCGCACGTCATCCGGCTTACAATTCTCGGGAACCTCACGCTTAGTGAAGTACAAATAGGTCGAACTCAAACCCGTCAGGATCGGAATCGACTTCTTTAGATACCCGCGAATGAGCTGGGCGTTGAGCTCATGCATGCGGATCGTCCCCCCCAACCGCAAGAACTCGGCATACGCGGCCGATTCGGTTTGCAATTTCATCCACGGCTTGTGCTTGCGCTGAGCGGCCAAGCGTTCAATTAGAAAATCGCGATCCGCCGGCTTGGCAGATTTGCTGTCCTGCTGGAACCAACTCGGATCGAAAACTTCTAAATTGTACGTGTAGATTGTCGCGTCATAGCCGCGTCGCAGAGCGTGGTCGCCCAATAGAACCGCCAGCGTTCCCCCCGCTGCTAAACCAGGAACTTCAGCAATCACTTGTGGGAGCGGAATTTCGTCTTCAAAATAGCTGTAGACCGCCTGCAAACAAGTCGGGCCGCAGGTCGTGTCATCCGGTTGCGCCTGAATGTCGAACTTAAACTCGTTTCTCAATCCATGTTCCATCATGCAAAGTCAGGTTGGTTCGCCAAATCATCAATACAAAAAGCTACGGGGTATTGCGGCCGACGATCAAGCCGAGGATTTCGGCTCTCGAAGAGAGGTTGTCGCGGAATACGCCGCGCATGGCGGAGGTCAGGCACAGGCTCCCCGGCTTACGGATGCCGCGAATCGTCATGCAGGAGTGGGAGGCTTCCAACACGACCGCGACGCCGCGTGCTCCCAATTCCTGCTCGATTAATTCAGCAATATGCTCCGTCATGCGCTCTTGGACCTGCGGCCTACGAGCCACCTCCTCGACCACGCGCGCCAATTTACTTAGGCCAACGACTTTGCCTTCAGGTAGGTAACCCACGTGTGCTCGGCCACTGAATGGAAGCAAATGGTGCTCACACATGCTGCAAAAAGTGATGTCCTTGATCAGTACCACTTCGTCGTACTTTTCGGTGAAAACCTTTTGCAAGTGGATGCGCGGATCTCGGTGAAGACCAGAGAACATCTCCGCATACATCCGCGCTACGCGGGCAGGTGTCTCCAACAGTCCCTCGCGATTGGGGTCTTCTCCCACGGCGGCTAAAATCTCGCGCACCGCCCGTTCGATACGGGGGTGATCGACCATCAAGGGATCGGCAGTCGCCTCAGCCTTATCGCCGCCAGGCTTGGAATTGCCACTAGTTTGCGTATTGTCACTGGACGCTATAGTCATGAGTTCTTAAATGGTTTCGTGAGGTGGAATGAATTTGCTAACTTCGCTGCTGGATGAGCTGATCGAGTTCAATACGCAAGCGATCGAGAATCGTATCGTAGGTAAAGGCCCCCAACGACTCTTGCCCACGCTTGAGGTTGACGCGATTCGGACCGCACCATAACCCAAGATCCGCATCGTCGGTTTCTCCAGGCCCATTGACCCGACAGCCCATTACGGCAATCGTAATGGCATGATTCTTGGCGTACTCGGTCATCCGTTTGACATCCTGAGCCAATTCGACGAAGGCTTCGTTCTCGACGCGAGAGCAACTCGGGCAGGATATAATATTCAATGAATTGGGATCGAGCGCCACCACGCTGCGCAGTCGCCCTGCTTGAATATCTTCGATAATCTCCCGCCCCACTGCGATCTCTTCCGGCTTACGCGGATTGGGAACAGTCAGCGATACGCGGATCGTGTCACCGATACCACGCCCGATCAACTGCTCAAAGGCAATGCGAGTCTTGATGATGCCTTCCGGAGGCAAGCCCGCCTCGGTGACCCCCAAGTGCAATGGGATCTCAGGACGGCGCTGGGCAAACCGCTGATTGATTTCCACAACCGTCGCAGGATCACTATCCTTGAGCGACACGACAAAACGAGTAAAGCCTAAGCTCTCCAGGCGCTCGCAGTGCTCCAGGCCGCTTTGCAGAATGGGCGCGATCTCATCACCACCGTATTTGGCCTTCATCGCCGGATCGACACTGCCGCAATTGACCCCCACGCGAATCGCACAGTCGTGTTCTTTGGCCACGCCGGCCAGGTAGGCCACTTTGTCCTGCCAGGGGCGCGTTTTTTCGTGGTGATAAAGGTGCCCGGGATTGTACCGCAGCTTGTCGACATGGGGTGCGACCAATTCGGCCAGTCGATAATTCTCCTGCAAATCAACCGACAAATTTGCCTTGGTTTGCCGGCGAATATCAGCCAACGCATGAGCGTCTTTATCGCTATCGACGGCGATGCGCACCACGTCGGCACCCGCTGCATGCAGCGCATTGACTTGAGCTACCGTGGCGTCAATATTCTGCGTCTGTGTAGCCGTCATGCTCTGCACGGCGATCGGATGCTCGGCACCGACATGGATCGAGCCAATGCGGACAGATCGAGTTGGATTGCGTCGAATGGACATAGGCTGAAGCAGTGACTGAGATCCTGGTGTAAAGGGGCCGATATTGAAGTATTCTAGTCGGCGTGACAAGTCAAAGTATCGACTCCAAGCCGCATCAGCTCAAGGTGGCTTTAAGTACCGGCTTCAGGGGCTTACAATGAAATCCGTGATACTCGACTTCCATAACTCAAGGTCCATCATGCCATTTCGCCATCTTATTTCCATGACGCTGCTGACGGGCTTGTCTATGTTATCCGCCTGCACCCCCTCACAGGATACCTCGAGTGGAACTTCAACTGGGAAGACTACAGCCCCCCCCAATGCAGGCGTGCCTGCTACAGCGACGGTCGGCGATCCTCCTCAGTCGGACCGCAGTCAGGAAGTCGAGTTGACCGTGGCCGACTTGGCTCAGTTGTCCGAGATCATCAAGAGCCACGCTGGAAAAGTGGTCGTGGTTGACGTTTGGAGTACCTCCTGCGCACCCTGCATGCGTGAGTTCCCTCACTTAGTTGCACTCAGCAAAAACACCGAATCAGACAAACTAGCCTGCATATCGCTCAATGTGGACTACATCGGCCTCAAAAGTAAGCCTCCCGAGTCGTACCTAGGCAAAGTCCAAGAGTTCTTGCAACAGCAGCAGGCAGACCAAGTTACCAATTTGCTCTCCGCCGCGACGGATGAAGCTGTCCTCAGCGAGTTCCAGCTCGTTTCGATTCCAGCCATTCTGATCTACTCGGTCGACGGCAACTTGAAGCACGCCTTGACCGATGCCAACACGGGCGAGGACGGTTTGAGCTACGAAGGCGACGTTATTCCCATGGTCACAGCGCTATTGGCCGCGCAGTAACGCATCGTTTGTAGTTCCTCTGTCGTTTGCATATCGGTACCGGCCTGCTAGTCAGTGGGTTGCAGGTGACGCTAGGATGGTTGTGCTGGTTTCTGCGCAGGTATTGGCGGTGAAGACTAGAGTTGTGCTACAATGGATCTTATTCGCTGGCTAACGTTAAATTGATGCTCTCACCTCATCGGTTAGGAATCTAACTTGGAAACGCAAGTAGAGGGGACGCTTGTCGACGGCGTTGTTCGACTGGACGAGAATTGGGAACTGCGTTTGGCTCAGGCACTAAAGGAGACGTTTTATGTCAACAACCGAACTACCTGCAGATATTCTTGCATTGTCGATTCCCGATCGTATCGAATTGGCAATTAAGATTTGGGACAGCGTTGGCGATGAGGCTGCCACAGATCTAAGCAACGAGCATCGACGTATTCTTGATGAACGCTTGGAGCAACATCAATCGAATCCTGGTGAAGGCGAGTCCTGGGCATCTGTGAAAGCCGAGCTCTGGAAAAACCGATGACCGTAAATGTTGTAGTTAAGCCGAAGGCGAAAGCGGATATTGAATCTGCCGTTGCACACTACACAGAAATAGGCCATCGCTTGGGAGACAGGTTTCTTCATGCAGTTGAAACCACCCTTGAGCAAATTGGAACTTCCCCATTGCATTGCGCGATAGTTTATAAGGAAGTCAGGCAGCTTCGGCTTCGAGGGTTTCCCTATGTTGTAAGCTACGTGTTCGATGGCCAGACCGTTTCTGTCATCGCGGTGCTCTACGGGGCACGTGATGCCAAACATTGGAAAAGCAGATAAGCGAATTCTGACTCGCTCGATCAATACAGCCTCAGACGCATCGCGTTCGACGTCGCGACAGACCACTAAGAATGTCAATCTTGAACAGGACGATTCAACCTATGCTTTGATTCAAAAAGCACAATTGCTGATAGAGCATCTCGATTTTGGACGGTCGATAGCCGGCTTGCAACGCCGCACGTAGCGGATTGCCAAAAATGGCTTCGACCTCCATGGGCCGCCGCGCCAGAAAATCAAGCCGCATGCTGCTATCGTAGGGGACCATGCGACGCGTGTCCTCGAGCATCTTTGTGACGTGGGCTTCGTCGATCGAACAGCCGCAGCGACTAGCTGCCTCGCAGACCTCGCGCATCAAGTCTTCGACCAACGTGGCCGACGCCGAGTGGTGCATGAGCTGTCGAGTATCCGCGTTGAGGACCACGCTCAAACCATTGTAGGGAATATTCCACACCAGCTTGCTCCAACGCACCTTGAGCAAGTCCTCTGCCGGTTGCATATCGATGCCTGACTTCTGAAAATCCGCTGCGATCGTTTGCATGCGCGGCGTTATCTCGCCAGAAAGCTCTCGAGCATATTCTCCGAATGCGATTCGGCCGTAGTCGACATGCTGAATATGTCCAGGACCGACTTTATTGCAGCACAGAAAGCAACAGCCCCCCAGCACACGCTCGGCCCCTACACAGTCCGCCGCCACGCGCTCGATATCCAACCCGTTCTGAAGCACCAACACGATCGTCTGTGGTCCACAAATCTTCGTCAGGGTTTCAGCCAACGCGTCGTTGGCAGTCGTCTTCCAAGCCACAATGGCCACATCCACCGTTGGCATCCGCTGCGACATATCATCGGGGGACGCATAGCACTGGACAGAGGATAAGTGAAAATCACCCAGCGGCGAATCGACTCGCAATCCATTTTGGCTCACATACTCATAATCGCTCCTCAACAGGAAATGGACCTCCCTGCCCGCCCTCGCCAGCAAACCGCCATACAGGCCACCCAATGCCCCAGTTCCTAAAATCGCGTAGCTCAGTCCGCCTGTCTCGTTCAATCCATTTCTCCCATCAAACTCTGCAACGTTCTAACCCAGACCACTGCGAGCTCGCCATGCTGGATAAATCAGTTATGTGCCTAGACTCCCGCATATATCGTCCACTTCGACCCCAGCGAGCTTGTCTCGCTGGCGAATCAGTTTTGAAGTTAGACGCGCTGTCCATAATCCTTCCCTAGCCGCTCCGCCGCGATCGCCGCCGTAAGCGGCGACTGCGGCGGGAGGGCTAGAGGGCATCGCAACCATCCCGATTTCTACTCCCAAAACTTTGGCTCAGGCCAGGCAAGCTGGCTTGGGGCCGAGACGACCCACTCCCACCCAGAGGTCAAGCCAACAACTCTGGAATTACACTCGCCGGCTCGACGCCTGTCAATTTTTGGTCCAAGCCTTGAAAGCGATAGCTCAGCCGCTCGTGGTCAAACCCGAGCATCTTCAAGACGGTAGCGTGGAAGTCGCGAATGTGAATGGGATCTTTGACGATATTGTAGCTAAACTCATCGGTTTCGCCGTAAATTGCGCCGCCCTTTGCCCCCCCACCGGCCATCCACATCGAGAAGCAGCGCGGGTGATGATCGCGACCGTAGTTCTCCTTGGACAGGCCACCTTGGGAGTAAATCGTTCTACCAAACTCCCCTCCCCAAATCACCAACGTGTCGTCGAGCATGCCGCGCTGCTTCAAGTCCTCCAACAATCCTGCGCAGGGTTGATCGACATCGCGACACTGATCGGGCAAACGCCCTCCGACGTTGCTGTGGTGATCCCAGTTATTGTGATAAACCTGTACAAATCGCACGCCGCGTTCAACCAAACGCCGCGCCATCAAGGCCGTGTTGGCAAAGGTGCCGGGCTTCTTGGCGTCCTGGCCGTAAAGCTCAAAGGTGTGCTCCGGCTCGGAGTGGATATCCGTCAACTCGGGCACGCTGGCCTGCATGCGAAAGGCCAGCTCGTATTGCTGAATGCGAGTGTGCGTTTCAGGATCATGCAGGGCCGCGTAATTCAGCTCGTTGAGTTCGTTCAGCCCTTCGATGGTTCGCTTTCGAATCGCTGAGGGAACGCCCGGTGGGTTGTTGATGTAAAGGATAGGATCACCCGAGCTGCGAAACGAGACGCCGGCGTGTTCTCCCGACAGATAGCCAGCGCTCCACAAACGTGAGCTAATCGCTTGCTCTTGCTCACGATTGCTGGGGATGGCGACCAACACGACAAAGGCTGGCAAGTCGGCGTTCATCGTCCCCAATCCGTACGAGGCCCAGGAACCTAAACAGGGACGACCGGTGATCTGATTGCCCGTCTGCATGGCAGCGATGGCCGGCTCGTGATTGATCGCTTCGGTATGCAACGATCGCATCCAACAGATCTCGTCCGCTTTCTTGGCCAGATTAGGTAGAAGTCCGCTATTCATCCACAGCCCACATTCGCCCGCCGGCGCGAATTTGAACTTGCTTGGGGCAATGGGAAAGCGGGCTTGACCACTGGTCATCGTCGTCAGTCGCTGGCCCTGACGAATCGACTCGGGCAAGTCCTTGTCGTACCAGTCCTTCATGGTTGGTTTGTAATCGAACAAGTCCATTTGCGAAGGTCCGCCCACCATATGCAAATAGATCACCCGCTTGGCCGTCGGCGTAAAGTGTGGCCCCACTGGCCCATTCGCTGACCTTTCTGCGTCACTCCCAGCCTGGCTGGCTAGCTCACTCCCACGCACTGTACCGAGTGATTGACCTGTCAAAGTAGCCAACGCAGCGCTACCCAGCAAATGGCTACCACTTGCGAAAAACTGCCGCCGCGACGCAAGCGGATCACCTAGATTTAATTTCATGATTTCGCTCCTTACATACGACCAACTATAAGATACATATCGTAGCCCTTCACGAGTTTTGCAATCGCTGGTGGCATTCGCTAGCACGGATGGCAAGGCCTGAGCGCGGATAGGAATGTCATACTATGGCCCCTCACACTTCTGCCATACCAACCAATACATCTGACAAGCCAGCATAAGGATGTTCCCTTCAGCAAGAAGCTCGCAAACAGTTGCTAAATATCTATTTCCCCACCAAGCACCAAGCACCAAGCACCAAGCACCAAGCACCAAGCACCAAGAACCAAGCACCAAGCACCAAGCACCAAGAACTATTTACAAAGCGTTTCATCCAAATTCATGACCTGATTGCAAACCATCGTCCAAGCGGCCAAGTCGGCTGCGGGGATCTTAGGATCGATAGGCGCTTGGCTAACACCGATCAACGCCTGGGCGTCTTCAGTATGAGCCCGATAGTAGTCGAGCAAGTCGATGTGGCTGTGTACGAGAATCGAACGCTCGCGATCACTCAATGGTCGAGCGAGCACCCGCGCGGCGATTTCGTCGATAACTTTATCTGAGTTTCCGGAACCCACCCGAATAGCTCGTTCTGCCAGCTTGAGGGCCGCCTCGACGAACTGCGGGTCATTGAGAGTTACCAGGGCTTGCAGGGGCGTGTTGGTTCGCTCGCGTCGGACCGTGCAAACTTCTCGGCTCGGAGCATTGAAGGCTTCCAAGTTGGGGGGCGGTGCCATGCGTTTCCAAAAGGTGTACAGCGCGCGGCGATAAGAGCCCACACCTTGATCCTGTACGTAATTGCGAGTGTCTCCGCCTGGTAGGCCAACCATGTCCCAGATGTTACTAGGCTGGTAGGGTTTTACGCTGGGGCCATACATCATGCTGGATAACAATCCACTGCTCGCTAAAGCGTAATCGCGGACCATCTCAGCATCCATGCGGAAGCGCGGACCGCGCGAGAGCAACAAGTTGTTTGAATCTTTCTCCAATTTATCTGGCGTGGCTACAGCGGCCTGCCGGTAGGTGGCGCTCATCAGCATCTGTTTGTAGAATCGCTTGACATCCCAACCATGTTCGCGAAAATCTACCGCCAGCCAATCGAGCAAATCGGGGTGCGAAGGGACGCTTCCCATCACTCCAAAATCTTCGGCGGTTGCCACGAACCCTTGTCCGAACAACTGCTGCCAGAAACGATTGACGGTAACGCGGGCGGTGAGTGGATTCTCAGCGGCGACCACCCACTGAGCCAACCCCAAACGATTGTGAGGTGCCTCGGCGGGCAGCGGGTGCAAGGCGGCGGGCGTGTCGGCCAGCACTTGCTCACCTGGCTGATCGTACTCGCCACGCATTAAGATATGCGCCATAGCGGGCGAATCCGCTTTTTCCTGTTGTATGTGTGTCACAGGACTGCGTCCCTGAATTGCATCTCGCTCGGCTTCGAGCTGCGTCACCTTGTGCGCCAGTTGTTGGTAGGAAGCGTCGACCGTCTGCAAGTAGTGTTGTTGCAGCGACTGCTGTTGCTCGGGCATGCGATCGGAGGCAGCAATCGACAGCAAACGCTTGAGTGGTCCGCTCTCCGCCAGCGCAGCGACTTCGTCGGCAGATAGCATACGGTCGAAAAGATACACATCCTGTACCGCGCCACCTTCGAATACGTCGCCACCACTACGCTGGCCAATTCGTAGCGGTGTTTCGGTAACGATGGATGCTTCTGCAGTCAGAGTCTTTGTCTCGATCTTCAGTGGCTCGCTGCGACCGTTGAGATAGAGTTTGATTCCTTCGGGCTTACCCGTGCCATCGTAAGTTACGAAGACGTGCTGCCACAGGGCGGGGTCTAGCACTTCGCGTTTCGTAGCGACTTTAAGCGCGTTGCTTGGCCAAGTGTCGACGAGGTGGACCGCCAACCTGCCTCCCCCTTGGTACAGATCCCAGCCGCGATAGGCTGCGCCCGAGTCCATCCGCGCCAGCACCGAACCGCTTGACGTTTTGTTTGCCGCTTTGATCCAAGCACCAAAACTGAATGCCTGATCGCGCTCGTAACTACCGAGCTCGCCCAGTTCGAACGTTGCTCCCGCTTTGACCGTCGGCGCGGGTCCGAGCTTACCATCGACGATCCAAGCTACCTCGCCCGTGGCCGAGTAGCTAGTTTGCGGCGAGAGCTCGTTGACAATCGCATTGCCCGCTGCCTCGGTCATCGGAAAGTGGGCCACCAGGGAGCCTCTAGGCAGTTCGTTTTCAAAGGATTCGGGGGTGACCGCCGTCAGCCAATTCTCAAACTCCGGGCCACTTTGCGCTTTGCGCTGTTCACGCTCTGCAATTGCCGCTTCTATTTCGACGGGGAGCGCTTGCCAGCGCGGTTGATCTTCCATCGAAGGGACCAGCAGCACCGCGCTGCGACCATCCTTAACGTTTCCGTCTAGGCCTTTTTGTGTGGTATTGCGAAAGAAGGCTGCCAGCGAATAAAAGTCCTTCTGACTGATCGGGTCAAATTTGTGGTCGTGGCACTGCGCGCAATTGGTAGTCAGCCCCAGGTATACCCAGCCGAAGGTCTGCACACGGTCGACCGCATAATTCGCCAAATTCTCAGCTTCGATCGTCCCCCCTTCGTTCGTGGTGATATTGCAGCGTTGAAATCCTGTCGCAATTAACTGGTCGTCGGTTGGATTGGGGAGCAAATCTCCGGCCAATTGATCGGCCGTGAATTGATCGAACGCTTGATTGGCATTGAAGGCGCGGATGACCCAGTCGCGATAGGGCCACATCTCGCGATAGTTGTCGAAGTGCATACCGTGCGTATCCGCATAGCGAGCCGCGTCGAGCCAATAGCGCGCGCGGTGCTCGCCCCAGGCTGGCGAGTTCATCAGCCGATCGACCCAAACGCTCAATGCTTCGTCGCCGCCCGCTGGATAGTCGCGCAAGAAGTCGTTCAGCTCGCCGGGATCTGGTGGTAAGCCGGTGATGTCCAGGTGGATGCGGCGGAAGAGAGTGCGCGCATCGGCTTCGGGTGCCGGCGTCAATCCGCTCTGTTCCAGTTTGGCTAAGATAAAGCGGTCGATGTCGTTCTTGACCCACGCCTCATTCTGCACTGTCGGCGGATTTCTCTTGCGTGGCGGTAGGAAGGCCCAATGCGATTGGTACTCGGCCCCGTCTTCGACCCAGCGCTTGAGCAGTTCCCGCTGTTCGAGCGAGAGTGGCTTTTTCGTCTCCGCCGGTGGCATCATCAGTTCAGGATCGTCGGTAAACACACGATCGATCAGCGCACTATCCGCAGGGTCGCCCGGGGTAATGACCCCCGAGTCGATTAGGGCCTCGCGCTGGTCCAACCGCAGATCGGCCTGACGCGCCTCGGCGTCCGCACCATGGCACGCAAAGCAATGTTCGGCCAAGATCGGGCGTATATCGCGGTTGTACTCGACCGTCTCCGAGGCTGCGACGCTCCCCGCGAGGCCGGTCAGGAGCCAAGCGCATGATAACAGCCAGGTCAGGAGCAAACGCCGTGGTCTCGCTGGCTTTTGAGCGTGCTCTGGCGTTGCGTGCGAGCCCAGCCAGCCCGTCGACAAAATGCGTGCCAAGCTCAGCGGTGATAGACAACCCATCAGTAGACAATCCATCAATAGACCTCGCTCGTAGGTGGGAAGGAAGGCAGATTGGCCAGGGTCCCCCATCCGCAGTCTTGCGGCTGACCTGAAGATTTCCGCAATGGGGATGAATGTCGCCGTCACCGCTATTGTTGTGGGCTGGAGGTTGCGATCTTCTCATTCTAACCCGAATTCGTAACTACGAAAGCAGTAAATCCCTCTCCCCTTTTTTGGCTCTTAACTCGCACCTGTTTCGATCGATGGAAAGTTTTTGGAAGCAACGATCGAGTACGTTGGGCAAGCCTGCACGATCAGCGGGCACCGTAGAAGATTTAGACTACTTTAAGATTAATCTCAGGCCGCATTGCGGAAACCGCCGATATCGGATAGATTTCTTCTCGTTCGGGGTGTAGCGCAGCCTGGCTAGCGCATCTGGTTTGGGACCAGAGGGTCGTAGGTTCGAATCCTATCACCCCGACTTTTTCTAAAAGACGCTGAAACAAGTAGTTACGTTACCTGCCGAAGGTCGGCAGTGCAGCCTGTAAATTCGACGAAATCCGGTAGTCTACCGGATTCGGTGAAATTGGAGGTTGCACCCCATGCCGAGACCAGCTACTCCCCGCGTTCCTTCTTACCGTCGCCACAAGCCCACAGGGCAAGCTGTGGTGACCATCAATGGCCGAGACATCTACCTCGGAAAATGGAACTCTGCGGCAAGCAAGGACGAATATGACCGTCTGATTGCCGAATTCCTTGCCAACGGTCGCCGGTTGCAAAGCGATGCCGACGCGACCGTGGTCGAAGTGCTCAATGCATATCGGAAATTCGCGGAAAACTATTACCGCAAAGACGGTCGGGTCACGAGCGAATACGGTTGCATCCTAGAATCTCTGAAGATCGTCCGGGAACTGTACGGGCGCAAGATCGCCAACGACTTCGGCCCCCTGGCGCTCAAAGCGGTTCGTCAAAGGATGGTCGATAAAGGTTGGAGTCGCGGCCACATCAACAAGTCGATCGGCCGGATTCGCCGCTGCTTCAAGTGGGCAGTCGAAAATGAACTGGTTCGGCGGGATATGTACCACGGGCTGATGGCCGTCTCTGGCTTGCGCAAAGGCCGCTCCGAGGCTCGCGAACCAGATCCAGTGCTGCCTGTGGACGATGCGACCGTTCAAGCCACCCTGCCCCATCTGACGCCCATCGTGGCGGATATGATCCGTTTTCAGCGGATCACTGGCTGTCGTCCGCAGGATGTCTGTAATCTGCGTCCCTGCGATGTGGACACGTCAGGTGAAGTCTGGTTGTACCGACCAAGCACACACAAAACCGAGCACCACGGACGGGAACGAGTCATCCCGATCGGACCCAAAGGGCAGGACATTTTGCGACCGTATCTGTTGCGAGAAAAGGAAACGCATTGCTTCCGCCCAGTCGATTCGGAGAGGAAGCGCCGTGAGGAGCTGCACGCGAGTCGATCGACTTCCCTTTCATGTGGCAACCGACCAGGAACGAACCGAAAGCGGAAACCGAAACGATTGGCGGGAGTACAGTACACCACCTTTAGCTACCGCCGAGCGATCCACCGCGCCTGTGACCTCGCTTTCCCGCCTCCTGAGCCGCTGAGTCAACGCGACGGTGAAACCAAGAGTCAGAGGGTCGATCGCCTGACGGACAAGCAGCGAGCCGAATTGGAGAAGTGGCAATCAGACCATCGCTGGTCTCCGAACCGCCTGCGTCACTCCGCCGGCACCGAGATTCGCAAACGGTTCGGGTTGGAAGCCGCCCAAGTCATCTTGGGGCACGCATCGGCGGACGTTACGCAAGTCTACGCCGAACGGGATCTGCAAAAGGCCGTTGAGATCATGCGCGAAGTGGGGTGACAAGTGGAAATGACTTTAGTTCTTGCGGATCTCAGCGTAAAATAGAACGCCAGCAATTTGGAACACTAGCGCAAAGGATCAGTCATGGACAAATCAGGTACGGTCGATCGAGTTGACGGAGCGGCGAAGTCCCAGGGTGTTTCCACGGCGACAGCTACTCTGACTCGCGAGGTTGATCCGCTGAGCGTGACAAAGCGATTACAACGTGATGGCCGATGGCCCGAAGCCGAGCCGGTCAAGAACCGAATGATCAAGGAAGCCCGCCAGAAGGGCATGGACAGGGGAGAGGCGCAATCCTGGGCGTATGCCGAGATCGATCGCCTATATCCACCGCTCACCGGATCACGCGCACCTGCAACCGAATCGCAGGCTGTTCCGGAAGATCCAGGCGTCACAGGCCTCGGCGATCTCCCGGCCGACTGGCCCGAGCTTCCAGCCAATGCCTCGCTCCAGGTCGAGATCGCTTGGGTATCCGCCAATCGCCTCCGAGTTCGCAGCGGAACCGGCGTCGATCTCTCCCGGGCCCTGAGCCCAGCGCCGAGCTATGCGGCCCTGTCCTGGCTGGAGACTTCGATCCTATTTCCATCCAAGTTCGCTGACATCAGCGTCAAAGCCACGGCCCAGCAGGACGACGAGAAGGAGCTCATCCGCCGGGAAAAGATGTCGATCGAGGAGATCCGCGGGATCCTGGCGGAGATGCTGGAGGGCTAATGTCCACAATTGTGGACAAACTCCAGCGAGCAGACCCAGCGTTTTCCTTGGTGGAAGGCTCAAAGGTGCCACGGTACGGCGTGAGCCTAGCCCCGACATGTCAGCTACTATCCATATGCCGCGCGGTTCTGTGCTGGCGTAGGGCTGCGTGGTGTCTGAGTGTGGGCGTTGATGGAGCGAGGGGGCGTAGTTTGTTGCGGGGGCTGCGAGCTTTGGGGAAGCTAGCAGCTGGGAGGAGAGCGGCGGGCCAGGGGCACAGACAGATGGGCGACCGAGACCGATGCTTAGCCGCGAGCCCCGATGGCCATTGGAATCGATAGGCAGACCGGATCCACCGGAAACCGACCCGGACCCTGCCGGTGGTGTCACGGGAGTCACGTGAATACCCCTGTGAACTGCCGAGCGCGAATGGATTGCGTTGCTGGGTCCATGTTGTCGGGCGTAGTGCGTTGAAGACTGTCCACTGAACGGTTGCGGTGACTTTGTACTTGTCCGCAAAACAAAATGGGGCGTGGCGAGGCGTCCTTTTCCATTCTGGCCCAAAGCCATGCGCTTTAATGACTTGCGAATACCTTTTGGGAATCCCCGCATTTGCGTCCACCGCAGCCATTTTTCGCAAATGGTGACAGAATGTCACCGCCAAAGCACCCCAAAGAAAGTGACGCAGTGGATTTGATTACCGCAATCCATGAGGCGGGACACGCTGTCGCGCATCGGCGGCTTTTCGGAGAACGAGACTTCTCGTGGGGCATGGCACTCGTGCCTGACGAGGAACAAGAGGAACAAGGCATGGACGGATGGAATATTCGATCCGGTTGATTTCCAAGACCGATTTTGTATGCCGATTCCTTAGCAACTCCAGATGAAAGTGCGGGGCAGGTTTGCTGTGCCCGTCGATTCTGTAATAGTACGTTTTCTCAATCTTGGCTTGATGCGGTGCGGCGGGGCTATCTTTAATTTCAAGTACATACACTGATTGCGTCGTATCAGCGGCAACCGGAACGCGGTGTATCCGAAAGTCGCGAATCGGATATTCGACGGATTGTTCAACCAAGACTGACAAGTAGTCGCTCATACTTTGACGACCAACCTGCTGGTCACATGGCTCGACCAACCGGCTATCGGAAATACCAAATGCGATGTAGCCGCCGCCTGAATCTGCAAATGCAGACACTTGCTTGCCAAGCTCGGCCTTTAGCTCACCCTTGTTCTTCAGTATTTCTGCTGACTTAAATTCCCAGCGGTCGTCCTCATCCGGAGGCAACAATTGCAGCAAACCGTTGCTGTCCAGCTTCGTGAAATCGATCATTGCTTCTCCTGTTCGACAAAAGGCCGAAACCAGATTGGTTGAGGATGGGCGATGGGCTCGATAGGTTCGGGGGCGGGGATAGGATCGCGGAGGTGCCAATCGCCTTCTTCCGAATCGTAGAGGTCGACGCTGCCGATGATGACGCCGCGTGGTAGGTCGTCGCTGTCGACCCCAGTCATGTCGTAGTCTTCTAGCATTTCTTGCTCTTCGTCTTCGGAGTACCTACCAAGACCAGCATAGATCAGAATCCGCCCACGAGTCTTGGTAGAGGTTGAGCGATACTCGGTTTGCTTTACGCCACGCATGATCGCCGCTGCGTGAGGCTGACGGATACTAAGGGCTCGAACCTTGTCTGGACTCTGGTCAATGCCAACTGAATGCAGAAATCGCACAAAATCGACTGCATCTTCCGATTCGCCGGGGCTGCGCGTAGACGGCAGCAGATCTTGTGAATTGCGAACCTCCTCGAGTGCGAGATCAATTTTTTCGTGATCCCAATTGTGCGATCCAACAAGCTCAAGCCAACCTATGATTCGAGCGTCGTAACCACCACGTTCGCTGACAATGTGTCGATGTACAAGTTCACGTTGGAGTTTTGCTTCGAGCAACTCAAGCATTGCGTCAAAGGGCACCGACGACGAACCGCTGGCTGGTTCTCCCTGATAGACCTGGTCTATCGTGCGTTCCCAAGCAGGAACGCGGCTACCATCTGCTGACAAGGCGATCGACACGACGCTGGTGCGAGTCTCGCCGCGACCGCCCTGAGTAGTGACTTCCCAGGTAGCAACCACTCCGCTTTGAGCATTTGGAGATTTCACTCGCACGCCGAGCTCATTGGCTGGGACATTGCGATAGTCTTCCAAATAACCTTGAATCAACGCATGATCCAGCCCCAACAATTGCAGGTGCTCATCCTCAAGCGATCGTTCTCGACTGTCGGTAAATACCGCCGGCCAGCGTCCGTCTTTGCCTCGGAACTCGAATGTGCCATCGCCGACGGTGTTCCATGTACCACCCGTTTCCTCTGTTGCTAGTTGGGCAAAGCGGACAATGCGGCTCATCCCTTCACTGGTGTCCGACAGCGGCTGATACTCGTCGATCGAGAAACCGTCGAGGTCTTGGAACAACTCGAAAACCGCAGTTCGAGCTTCGCTAGCATTCGACAAGGCTGCTTCGAGTTCAACCCGTGTACGTTTCAGTTCAGGATCGGAAATCGCTTGAGCATATAGCTGTTCGTAACTCAGTCGCTCTGAAAGCTGGCCAAGAACTTGAGACTTCAAATCCTCCGCAACTTCTCCATGCTCGTCAACTTTGCCAAGCGTCTTGGCGATCTCCTTAAGCTTCTCGTCGAGTAACAAATAGATCCGACCTTCGATGGTGTCAGACAGTACTAGATTAAAAACTTGTGCCGTATCTTTTTGACCGTATCGATGGATGCGGCCGATCCGTTGCTCCAAATCCATGGGATTCCAGGGAAGATCGAAATTGAACAGCACGCGAGCATGCTGAAGGTTGATACCTTCACGGCCGGCTGCAGTACAGATCATCACTCTGGGGCCATCGGGTTGCTTGAATCGCTTTTCGGCTGCGGACTTACTTCCGTGGTCGCCGCCTTTCAACACCACTACGCCTTGGCCAGGGTAAGCTTGGTCGATCTGCTCGCCAAGCATTTCTACGCTTCCCAAGTATGTGGCGAAAATGACGATGCGTTCCTGAGGGCTCTGCTGCCAAAGCACCCCCAAGGCCTGGATTAAGTTCCGTACTTTCGTTTCTGCTTCAGCCGGAAATCTCTCGAGCAACTTTTGGATGCGAAACCTCTCTTTGGGCAATGCTAGCTGAACGGCAGTGATTGCCGAGTCTTCGCTGCCGACGGTCTCAGTCTCCTGTGAATACTCGCTGGAAAGTAACGCCAGCTCGTCGTCGCTCATCTTCTTAAGCAGTTTTCGCTTCAGATCGACAACCAATCGTTCGGCTTCTGCTCGCCCCATAGCATCATCGCTCAGTCCGTACTCCAGACGCATCAACTCGCGTGCTTCAGCAAACGAGTCGTCTCGAGCTTGGATGTCCAGATTGGCATCGTGCAACAATCCCTCATGTACCGTCAACGCGATCATTCGGCGACGAAGTGTCCGATGCACAGCCGCAAAACTGCTGGCAGCGATCTTTTGGAAGATTGTCATCACGAAACCAAGAGCACGCCCTTGGTTGCCCTGCTTCTTGGCCAGAGCGAAACCGTCCATCAAGTAGTTATTCAGCTCATTGTAGAACTCGCGTTCCGCTTCGGTCATAACGAACGATTCGGTATGCACCCAGCGCCGAGCGAACAACGTCGAACCATCGGGCCGACATGCGTCGGCCTTTGTTCGCCGAAAGATCACTGAGTTCAATCGGTAACGTTTCTCCAGCATCTCAGCAGGGCTTACGAACAGCGTCGGCTCCAACAACTGAATCAGCATGTAGAAACGAAAATGGTCGCCTTGGTGTGGAGTCGCCGATAGCAGCAACAGATCGCGGCAATGGTCGCGCAGCATCTCTGCCAGTTTGAAACTCTCGGTCTTGCGAACTTTGGTTCCGTTTTGATAGGCACTTAGGTGATGTGCTTCATCAAAAACGACCAAATCCCAGGGCGGAGCCTCGCGCAGTCGCTTTACGCGCGCCTTCATCTTCAGAGTGTCGACGCTCGCGATTAGAAAGTCATGCTTGGCAAACGCGTTTGACTTGCGATCCGTCACGTCACCCTGCGATCCGAATATCTCGAACTTGAGATTGAAAACTTCATTCAGCTCTCGGTGCCAGTTGTTGACCAATCCCGCGGGAACGATCATCAAGGCCCGTTTCAGCTCGCCGCGGCTTGCCAATTCACGCAGCAATAGCGCCGTTTCGATAGTCTTACCAAGCCCCACTTCATCGGCGATCAGAAATCGGCGCGGAGAAGTCGTGGCAATGCGATGTGTCAGTACGACTTGGTGAGGCAGTAAGTCGATCCTCGCCGAAGTCAATGAAGCCGCGTTATCCAGCAAGGGCAATGCGTGTGCTTGATAGGCCAACCAGGCTCGACGCTGCCTTGCTGCACCATGGCCAACATTGGCTACAACGGACTCAGATCGGCTGAGTGCAGTTGCCAGGGAACTTATCGGGACTTGCCGTTCGCCGAAGCCGGAGAACAACACGCGTACGAATCCACCAGACGGTGCAGTCAAAATCGCACCGTCACCGAATTCGTTATGCACAACCCGTTGGCCGGGCTGGATCGATGGGGGGCTACTCATTGGTTTTCCGAGATCCTTTCTATTACGAAATTCTCGGATGGAAAAGCCCGAGTCGCTTGCCACCAGCGTCTTGAATCTCTTTCAGATCTGCGGCGGCACCGTTGAACAGGCAGCGACCGATGGGAATTTTCTGGCCTTTGTATTCACCACCGCAGTGCCAATACCACTGGTCTTCGCTGGTGTGGTAATCGAGTCGCTGGGGATCGACGATCCAAAAAACGAGAGCGGCTTCGGAGCCACCCGATGCGACCTCGCGTTGGTACGAAACCATCGCGGTGTACAGTGTTTGCCGCAACCACTCGGTGGCCTCTTCGGGAGGCAAGGCGTCGATGCAACTTTCGATGCCGGCTACGACCAGTGCTTCATCGTCGATCAAGGGCAGACTGTCTTCGTTCCAACCACCTCCGTGGAGTTGACGGAACTGACGCAAACTGATGACTTGATCACTGGTGCAAAGATCATTCAAAAGATCCGCGTCCCACAGCAGGGAGATCCCGCGTCGAGTCCAAATGTCGTCGTGTATAGGCGTTTGCATGATCTATTTCTTGCGTAGTCGCAGGGATATTACCGTTTATTTCCATGCACCAAAGCATGTACCACTTCGGCATACGAATCCAGGAAGTGATCGAAAACGTTGGGAACGAATCCTTTGACCACTGGATTTCCGTTCTCATCCACGGCTGGTTCGTTTGCTTCTTGTAAATCTCGAATCAGCTTGTCGAGCTCGTTGTCGTCTAGCGTATCAATCGATTTTGGCGTCTCATAGTCTGACGGTGTAGCCCCGTACATGACCATCGGTGGATCGGATTTCACAATCTCACCATCAACATAATGCACCATAAAGCCGAAATGAACGTATGGCTCAACAGCTCTCGCAACCGGATCCATGTCGTTGATGAAGTAGACATATTTGCCGAAAAGTTTCGCATCTAAGATGGCCGCTAAGCTTCTATTCACCGTCATTGGCTGGCCGAAAGTCATGACGCCACCAATCTCATATTCGGTATCCTGGATCAGGTGGTAGGCGCAGGCGACACTCATCGCTCCGCCCAAGCTATGGCCGGTAATCCAAACACGAGTTGGCTTGTGCTCATCCAGGAATGCTAATGCCTGGTCGTGCATGCCGCGATAGCCCGAGTCAAAACCACCGTGGATACTGCCTCCATCGTTGCGACTCCGAATGAATAGTAAATCCTGCAGGATGTCGGACGGATCATTGATCTCCGTTCCACGGAAACAGAGCACGACAGAATCATCGATCGAGAGCGCATAACCTTGCATCGATTTGTTGTTGAGGGTCTCCGATTCAAAACCGAGCTTTTGGAAAGCCTGTCTGGCAACAATCGGATCATCGTATGCGCGGCGGCTCAGCTCGAGCATCAGTTCAGCAACCGGCCAACTCGAATACTCATCACTGGTTGACCAATCGGCTTTTAGTAATCCTGCGGTTCCGCCTGATGGTTTTGGAGCGGGTACAAAATCTGTGCGATCTTCAATTACAGTATTGCCGGAGTACGGCCTCAGGATGAGTCGCACGCCAAAGGTCGCGATAGACGAAATGAGCATCAAGCTAGCCAATGACGCGATGCAAATACTCCTCGGCGACTTTATCTTGACGAACCAACATATCGCCCAAGCGATAGCTGCAACGAGCGCGATGTAAGAAAGCAAACGCGTTAAGAAAATACCAAACACCAACAGTGGTACAATCAACCAAAGCGTCTGCCACCAACGTTTCCTTAGAGATTCGGTTTCAGTTTCTACGCTCTTACATCGCGTTGAATGGAAGTAAACAGCGCTCGCAATCAGCAGCCATCCAAGTATTGCCCACGCCATAATCTAATCCTCCAAATCGAAGAGGGTGCGTTGTTTGACGACGACGGTCGTGTTCTTGGCTTGCCAGGCTTTGTAGAGTTGTCTGGCGCGTTCAGTGGCGGCTTTCATTTCGGGATTGGGTGCGTGCTGGACGAACCATTGGAGCAAATCGCCGAGGGCGGGATGGGGAACGAAACTGGGGCTGTTGAGCGTATCGCTAACTTTGATGCCGCTATCCTCATAGGAAGCGCCAATCAGGAAATAGGCTTGGTCGAAATCGCGAGCCATCGCACGTCGCGATTTGCCTTTCCATTCTTTGGCCCATCCCACTGGGTCCGCGATAATAAAGACTTTCTTCTCTTCCGTGCACCAGCCACGCTCTACAAATTCAGATGGCGACACGCCAGTGCCTTTCAAAAACTTCTGTATCTGATCGCGGTCCAGACTGTCCTTGTCGGCAAATAGCCGCAGGAACTGACGTGTGTAAGGCTCCGCCAACTCCGGTGGACGTTCCGTGGTAGTATCACTCTCATCGTCCAATAGTTGGTTAATACCAACCAAGGCATCCTTCACCGTGAATTCGTCCTCGTGTCCCTTTTCGATGTATACCTTGCCATAGTGACGCGAGTAATACTCAAGTGCCTTACCTCGCCGGATCACCTGCAAGTCCGCCTCCCCGAGCCCTTCCTTCTGGTGCTGCTCGATGATGTCTTGCAGTTGCCGTACATCACGAGTGATTTGCCGACGAAGTTTGGCCCAACTGATTGACTCCGATTCTTCGAGGCGTTTACGGCATACGTGGACAATATCGTACTCAATCAGTTGGGATCCAAAAGTTCCAGGTTTTGCACCCGCACCCTTGGTTTCGTCACTACGAATTGGATAAGCAGCTTCAAGATAAAATCCAGCATCAAACAAACTTTGTAATACTGCCACCCACGGTTCGTCTTCACTATGATGGAAAGTAAATGCCAGCAGTCCAGCCGGCTTTAGTATTCTGAAGGCCTGCTTCCAACATTCTGTAAGCAGCTTTCGGTAAAAACCGTCTGGATCACCTGGGTTCCGCACCGGGTTCGTTACTGCTTCCAGCGATTTTGGGGAAACATCAGAAAGAAAGGCATCGCTGGTTGTTGCGAACGGAATGCGAAGCCAGCTGTAGAAGAAATCAGCAAGTTCCGCATATTGAATGTTGTTCCCGAACGGTGGATCTGTAATCACCACATCTAAGGTACAAGTTTCATAGTCTTCGAGAGCAGTAGAACTGGAGCAGGTGAGACTGGCTGACGATAATACTGGATCGCCAAGCTCAAGACGGATACCTTTTGACTTGAATTTAGAGGCAAGCTCAGGGTTGATCCTTTCAAGTTCACTTAGTGCTAATACCTCCCAAGGATCCTTTTGCCATTGGATTACGCTTGATAAATTTGACGCACATGTATTCCAGTTTCCTCTTCCTAGGGAAGGAAAGACACAGTTCTCTGTTACCAGCGGCTTGGGGTGATAATTGTTATTGCTCATCATAGGAGCCATACAGTCACGACTGATGTCCCAAAAGCAAAACATGTTCTGATTGCGTAAGTATTGCTGAAAGGCTCCCAACACGAATTGCTTTGCTTGCTCAGTTGTTCTTGCCACAACAATCTCTCGAAGCAATTGCGTCAGAACAAGTAGCTGCCTCGGGTTGAACATATCCACGAACCGTGGATAGCCATGCTCTGCAATACGCTGGTAGCTGGTCTTAAATCCCTCTGGAACGACTGTGCGTGGCCACCAGTCAACAAGATCTCCGGTTTCTCGAGTTTTCCATTCCTTCGCAGCGGCAATCTCTGAATGCGGGGCAGCATTTGCAGCGAAGAAACGCCCTCCATAAACCTCGCCGATATCGTCGCAAGCAGGACAGTATCCCTGTATATACAGGGGATAGAATGGAGCTCCCTTCCCGTACTTAGTCATCGTTTTAAGGACGTATTGCACTTGCCCGCACGCGGCGCAACTGAAGTGAGCCTTTTTAGGCACAGTTCCGCCGCGTGAATCCAAGAAAAATGGGCTATTGATCCCGGGGACAGCTAGTGATTCTGGCAACTTTCCACGTACCTCGATAACTCGGGCAGAATTACTTGCGGCTTTGAGCCATCGCTCAGTAGCCTGAATCGAGTCGGACGAAGATCCGCCATACACATTTCCTTCATCATCTCTGCCAGCGGTGCCTGCCAACCATTCAGGATGAACTATCAACGTGAGTTGTATCTTCTTACTTCCTGATTTCCCAAGTGGCAAAGAGCGGCCGTCCGTCGCAGCCGTCTCATCCTGAAATTTCGCCTCACAGTGCGGACATGCGTAATTGCCCTTCGCGTCCATTA
Organism: Pirellulaceae bacterium; assembly: GCA_020852965.1. GTDB lineage: Bacteria > Planctomycetota > Planctomycetia > Pirellulales > Pirellulaceae > Aureliella. The sequence goes on from JADYZV010000131.1 coordinate 86,599, forward strand.
TGGCATGCGGCTTTTCTGTGTCTGCGACAACCAGCATCGCCGATGGAGCCATACGGGCTGCCTTTTGCTCGATGTCAAATTCTTTGCCGCACGTCTTGCATGTTCGGTCTTCCCAGGCCTTCACTGTGAGCGTCTTCAATGCGACGACTGGCGACGACATGATGGGGGTGCGGTGGTTGCACTCGGTCGCCTGGCATGGACCGTGTTTGGCCCAAAACGTATAGATAACCTCGGGTCCTTCGTACTCGTACTCAGGTCGTTGTTCGGCAGTCAGCGATAAAGAATCGAAGTCATTGCCCATAACTTCGCCGGTCGGCTTGTGCGTCCACTTCCCTTTGTGACCTCGCGGACAATCGCAGGCGTAGAAGGGCATGATCTGCGGTTTGACTTCCGCTTCGATCTCGTCGAGCAGTTTCTGTACTTCTTCGGAATCGACCTGCGCCATCTCGTTCTTCACGACCAGCCAGGCAACTGGATTGAGGTCGTTGCCGTACATCTGCATGCCCAGTCGCGAGCCCTCGACGATGGTAGTACCACCACCCATGAAGATGTCCGCCACCTTCAGCTTGCGAAACGCCTCGTTCTTTTGATGGTTCCCATAGTATGAGTCCCAAACAAGCTTGGCCGCCTCCGCCGGATCATCCGGAGCCTTCGTCGCAGCCGCAATCAACATCGCACGAAAGACACTCGACCGTCGCCGCGCCCACCATTTCGACATTTGATAGATGGGCTTGCCCGCATTGCCTTCGATCGCCGCCACATGGTTGATCGGCAGTATCGGGAAGTCGACTTCCAAGCAAGTCTTTGGACGATTCGGATCCGAAAAATCGACCGATTCCAGGTGCAACTCCCGTCCAGCTCCCACCGCCTCAGCGACAGCTTCCTGCAACAGCTCTGCTTTCGTCTTCTTTTTTGGTTTTGATGCCTTGGCCATGTGCTATTCGTTTACTTCAGTTGTGTTGAGATTGCTATCATTTACGTGTGTCACCAACTCATTGCCGGTATCCGCAGCATCTACTTCATGAGGCTCTTCTGTTTCGACTTGCTGCGTCACAAATTCATCTTCTGAAATGACATAGCTCTTGTGCTTGCCACGTTGCGACGCAGATTTCTCGTGTGCGTATAAATCAATGACGACAAAGAAGATTGTTTTACCGTTCCAGGTTACAAATTGCGTCGACTGCTCTTGCTGGCTCGAAGTTATCGCCAAGCCCTCTTGGCAAGTCTTAAAAATCACGAGGTAGCCGAACGGCTCGTTATAATCGAGCGTGTATTGGTAGACCTGGTGAAAGCCGCTGATGACGTAGGCTTTGTTTTTACCTGCGGATGGATCAAAGATTTTGACATCCGCGACCAAAGGGTCGTCAGAATTCTGCGCACAGATTAAGTCGGCTTCACCGCTGTACGAGCTGGGCTCAATCGAAAAATCGAGACCTTGGTCGTGAAGGTACTCATAAAGATTTAGCGCTAGCTGCTTTTCACCGCGGCTTTTCCTGCCAGCAATCGACGTGCGTTGCTTTTCTTCGTCGTACACCGCAAGCAGCTTTTCGCGTTGAAACCACTCGCATTTGTGTTTGTAGCGACGAATCAATGCAAGTATCGCACGCTGGTCATCAAGTTGTTCGTCGAGGTATTCGTAGAGTGGCTCCAAAAAGATGTCTTTGAAATACTCTAAAGCATCGTCATGCTTACTAGTGCCACGAGCGTAGCTATGTGCAATTCGAATTTCGAGATCCCGTGTCTTCTCCCCTTGCTGATTGGCACAGGCTTTCAAGACCCAGTATGCGAGGCATGCTTCTTCTGCCTCAGTTTCGCCATGTAGGGATTTTCCAGCGATAATTTGATCCGCATCAGCTTGCGCCGTCTCAACAAGTACAGACAGTCCGTCGAGTAGTGCACTGAACACGGCGTTACTTTCCAAGAATTTCCAAAATCGTTTGAGCGAAAAACAAAATGAATCGAATCCGGCAGAATTCAGTTTGCGTACTCGCTTCTGGAGTTTGTATCTAAGGTGTTGTACGAGTTCCGATTGCATGTGTGCCTATATCTTGATTGTGAGATTTAGCTTGCCGATGGACGCGGTTAAATCATTCAGAGCCCGCTCGATTTGCCGCACAGCTTTTTTGCATTCGTTCATTTGATCGTCGAGACGAATGTTGGCTTTGCAGCCACGACATATGACAACATCCCTTAAGCGAGCTTGCTTTAGCGTGAACGAGTTCTGAAATTTGCATCGGGGGCACGCTGCGGATATTGGTGCATTATCGATAAACATGTTTGGCAATCAGCTATCTAGACAACTCGATAAACGGCACAAACACTTCTAACAAAGACAGCCCGCCGTGCGCCAACAATCGATTGTTTTGTCCGCTGACTTTCCAGTTGCGACGCCCCAAAACAAAACGATGCGTTCCGTGCTGCGTGTCCAATTCAATATCGATGGGAGGTAGCCAAGCAGCCGGTTGTGTGTCCACACTTGGATTCGGCTTGGCGGCAGTCCGACCGGAGGCGAACAATTGCTTCATGTACGCCGCCTGTTCACCATCGAGATTGCTGAAGTAACCGCAGGCGGCGTAGCCATGGTCCGAGGTGATGATGACTCGCCGACCGTGAGCTAACTTTTCCACGAATGACCAGAACTCGTCGCCGTTGAGCACCGCGTGGTTCTCGGCTGCGAGTTTCTTCAGTCCTTCACCTGGCTTGGCGAGCTCGTGAACTCTCTCGTCCGGCCAGTGGTGCCAATAGACGATTGATTCCTGTGCGCCGACTTTGGCCGCACATTCGCTCCAGGGAAGTGCATTGGTCTCGGTGAAAGCGCCGGTCAGCTTGTGTGCCTTGCCAGCTCCGTTGTTTTCCAAAGCCGCCCGCTGGGAGAGGCCAAGTGCTTTGGCAAAATGATTAGTTTCACTCGGTAGTTCGGAAGCATAGGCACCGCTGTGATGGATGGTGTACCCACGCGCGGTGGCTTGCTCCAACAACCACGGCGATTCCCGCAACGACAAACCGTCGAGGATCAAAACGGCTTTGCCACCGTGTATTCGATTCCAGTACTCGACAACTGCTTCGCTCGCGCGTGGTACAGCGGACTCAAATGATCGCCACAGGTCCCAACAGGAACTTGACAGCGCATTCTCGAGTTCATTGATGCCCCGATCACGGTTGACAATCTCTGCATCGGCACACTTGCCCGATGGTAGCGTGGCGGAAAACGTTTGCCACAGATAATCGCGTACGGCTTGCCAAGCCTTATCGGGACTGTCGTTGGTTAGGCTATCGAGCAATTCGGAGGACATGCACATTTAATCGGCCTCCTTATCGAGCTCCAGGCCGTAAGTAAATCCATCAGGTAGACTCTTGAGGAACTTGTCGAGCTGTGCACCGGTCATCTTGTCGATACACAGCCGGATGTTGGTAACTGGTGTCGCCGGCTTGACTTGCCATGATTCCAGCTGGCCAGTCAGATTGAGGGCGGATGTGGGGTGAGCGAGCTTGCGGACAACCGTTGGTTCCTTAATTACGTCGTTCCCGCCAGTTCCATTGCCTTGTCCGATCGGCAGTGTGACTGGTGGCGCAACACCACCTCCAAACAGATTTGGAAGCGTGTTTCCTGACGGCGCATCACCTGCCGTTGGATCGGCCGGCCCCACTGCGACTTTGCCGCCGCTGACCGCTGCACTGTCTGGTAGCTGAATGATCGTTTCAAACAGATGAGACCCCGCACCGAGTTTGCCCTTCATCCGGTTCCAAGCATCGCTCGCGTCCTCACCGGGCTTGGCCTGCAAATGCTCGGTGCCTCGCAGGTTGATCGCTATCTCGCCATGAGCGCAGATGCGAAGCAGCTTCTCTTTGAGTTCCGTTTCACCAAGCCACGGAATGCACGGCTTGCCACCCGGCCGTGGCTCGCGAAGATCCTTGAGCAGTTTGCCAACAGACTCATTGGACTGAGCCAGCAGCAGAACATACTCTTCAAAATCTTCAGGGATGAATATTTCCTCGCGAATGATCTTGTCGATCTCGTCGGGGATCTTATCGCCCTGCGAGTTCAACCGCTCCTCTTCGAACACGCACTTGGCTGGGTCGGCGTAATTCCAAACGTTGAGCAGTGCCAAGCGGTCGAAGCGGGCCTTGAGCTTGGGAACGAGTTCGTCCTTGCTGAACGATTTCGCGAGGTCAGCATAGCCAGCCTTGGGATCGTTCTTGTGCCACTCTTGCGCCAGATAGACAGCACGGGCTAGCACAATCAGCTCGCGATCGTAGAAGACATTGTCCATTCCTTTTTGTGGCAGTAGGAAGCGAATCGTATTGCGATTCTCTTGCAAGTGAGTTTTCAGCCAACCGCCCAACGTCGCATCGCGTTTTTCTGGATACTCCGGCAAGACTAAGACAGTGAGCTTCTTATCATCCCAGAGTTTCGGGTGAAAACGCTCTTCGAGATCGCTCCATGGATCGGTGTCCCAGTGATTCCGCAACATGAGCACGCGAAACTTGGCGGATACTTGCGAATCGCCCCCCAGCACGTACTCGATCAGCTTGGACAAATGATCGATGTCTTTGCCAGCGTGTTCTCCCTCCCGGAAGATGCGATTATTCTTAGCATAGGACAGCAATTTGGCTCGCGCGTTTTCCTCTTGCTTGAAAACGAGTCGTCCGCCAACTTGGTGAATGTTGAAACTGTTGTCGACAATCTGGGCCAGTTCAACTTCGAATGCGTTGTCGTCGATCGCCTTGTCACGCGTAATGTCGATTTGTAAGTTATGCGGCTCTGCCCCACGCATTTGTTCGACATTGAGTGACCGCAACCAAAGCGAACTGATGATATCCTCTGCGTGCGGGACCACCTGGCTTGCGTTAAGGATGTTCTCTTTGACCGCTGCCAGGTTGCGTTGCGCTTTCTCGCGTAGGTCCTTGTGCTCTTGGTTGGCCACGGAATCAAGTAACGACCCAACCGCTGATTTTTCGTTGGTTAACGAGAAGTCGGCAGCCGTAACGATGGCATCTTTGGGATCGTGGTGCTTGAACAGGTCCACCAGAATGCGAATCAGGTCACGAGTCTGCTGCGCGTCGGTGGCTACCAACACTTGGTCGTCCAGCAACTGCAGCAGGTGCGGAGCGTAAGGCCACGATTCGATGAACTCCGCCTTTTTCTTCTCGCGATCCTGTTCCGGAGTATTCTCTAGTCGGAAATACTCTGACATGTGGTTGCCGATCAGCAATTCAATCTCACTCTCGTGGGCTTGAATGCGATTCTCGAAGATTCGGTAGAGCAGCAAACGTTTGCGGTCACGTTTTGCGTAGGGGCCTTTGAAGTCGACGTCGACTGGATTGACTCGACGGATCTGTTGGTAGGCATCTGAGTTGCCATCGCGAACGGAAACAGCCAAGACCAAGAGTTCTGGATTGCTTTGAGCGATCTCGGACAGAATCTGAATGAAGTTGAACGCCCAGTTGCGGCGTGGATGCTGCTTGGTGTTCGTGAGACCTTCGAACCAAGTCTGGAACTCGTCGAAGATCAGCATCGTCGGCTTGTCCTGGAACATCTTGAATAGGATGTCGTAACCAGGTACTGCCGTCTTATTCTCCCCATCGTGCTCCCAGACCGTCCGATAGGCTTCACCCTTGGGGTGGTTGTCGAAGATAACGTCCCACAGATATTGGTATCGCTGCAGGTGCATGCTCTCCGCGATGACGTGGCAGTCATTCCGCAGTTGGAGCTGCTTGAGCTTGTCATCGCCAAGCGTGTGTGCCCACTGATCGAGCCACTCGCGGCCGCCTTGCGGATCCTTGCACAAATGGTACAGAGCAGCCATCAAGTGCGATTTGCCTTGACCGCGTGAGCCGATCATCGCCAGCGGACGTGACTGCCCCGGCCCAGTCGATTCGATCGTCTTCAACAGGTCATGGGACGGATAGGTAATCCGAAGGAAATCCGCTGCGTTCTGCTGCAAAGCGCCTGTTTGCGACTGGTTTGTGAAGTCAACGGTTGTACCTTTGAGGCGTTTACCTTTGAATTCATCGCGGAGTTTAAGCTCGATCATGGGGGTGGGGTCTCGTGGTTGGATCAATGCTTGATGGAATATTTGAGCCTGGGCTTACGCAAACCGTTTGTGACAAACTGAGGTACTTAATACACGATTCCGAGGTGCGTCTGAGCGCAGGACTGACAAATGTTTTCGTCATGCATCCATTCTGGAGGATTAAGCTGGTCGCAAGTTTCGCAATTTCTGTAGCTCGACTTTCGCAGGTCGGAAGCACTGCCAACTAGGATCTGCAAGAGCATAGACATCTGCGCAGCCGGTACGTTGCCCCAATCCAAAACTCCGAGAGGAACCGGTAAAACTGTCATCGTATGGGGCGAGCCCCAAAGCATCGTGTACACGGAAACTGCGATCTGCGTGTCGCTCATGCGAACGATAACTTCACCTGGATCGCCACCAATCCAAACGGCTTCGCCGTCGAGATTATCCTGGTGCTCAAAAGGTTGGGGGAGCATTCCCTCGATTTCCCGTACCAGCGATCGTCGTTCCATTCGATCTACGTGCTTCATGTTGGTTGACTGCTCCCAAAAACCTCGATCCATAGGGTACGTGAGCCTAACTATCGCGGCTTAGCGGCGTTTGGAGTTTCTGGCTCCGACGCCACATCTAGCAAATGCTGCAGTTCTTCTCGCCGGAAAAGCCTGTAGCCATTTACTGGGTGGCGATGCATCCCGATTTTCCCCGTTCGCCCCCAGTTGCGCAACGTATTGGGCGAAACCGCCAAAAACTGCGCTGCTTGCTTAATCGTTAGGTATTCGCCAAGTTTTTCGGCCATGACCTCATCCTTTGCACTACTTGTTGGTGGGTACTAAACCTTACCAAAGTTTGTGCTGCTTGAGTAGCATCGGGTGGCGAGCGCATTCATTTCGTGGCGGGGGCCACCATTCGTGATTCGCCCGACGGAGATCGGGCTTCGCGGGATCGCAATCCTAGGCCAAACCCAGGGCCGCGGTCGTGGACTGCCATCATGAAACCGCAAGTATTCACGAAACGCACCTGCGCTGTCGGATTAACTGATACCGAGCCTCCAGGCAGCGATGCCGGTTAACGCGGCATAAGCAAGAACGGGGCCGCACTGCAGGACGGTCGCTTGCAGTCTTCGAGGGTAGCCTAGGGCGTGCTTTGAGGTGATCCTCATGCCTCCGCCTGTCCCGCCAAAAGGCTAAGGCTGACCGCACAGATCCGCGACAACCGGCGTTCCAAGCCGAGCAACCGCACGGCCGCTGGCGCGGGATGCGGTACGTTTCCAGCGCGCAGTTGTTAGCAGCCAGGCTCACGTTGGATCAGCGTTGATACAACTTAGCGATCGAAAATCGATTATTATCTGACGATTACCCGCTCACACTAAACCCAGCCAAAGCGAGATCCTGAACGTGCCACAGCCAAGTGAAGGTGACGTGATCCATGGCGTCATTCTGGATATTTGCAAAGACCGAGGCATTAGTCGTCTCCGCCTACGGCCCGTAAGCCATGATATTCCGTCCAGTTGGAGAGTCGAGTTCCCCCGAGATCTTCGAATCGGCGTTTCATTAGGGGCTCGCTTTATGTGCACCGCTACGGTCTGCCAAAAACGCAAGGCGGATGGATCGTTGCACGGCGGTCCATATCTATCCGCGAATAGGGATTCGATTACGAAGCTCTAGCGCCTGCTGGCAATCTAGCTTTCCACATAGTAGTTTTCTTCACCGTTGGGGCACTCTTCCCGCATAACGACCAAGCATCGCTTTATGCTGGCGGCATGCGTGCCGGAAATAGTGCGAATGTCATTTGCCTTCTCCAAGCTTTTAAAGCCTGAATCGACGTAGCAGCCTGTCCCACAGCGATAGCCGGAACTCCCCAATATCAGGCTCGTTTCGCAGAAAGCGAACGATGTCGTTCCCCAACGCTTTGGCGCGTCGGTATTTTACTGGCCGTTGGTTCCAGATCGCAGCAGCACCAGCGACTTGCTCGGGTCGATATCTAACGGACGTCCCAACTTCACGCTCCACGACGTTGATATGTTCCGCCGATACGCCCGGTATCTTGCGCAGATTTTCTAGAACTTTTTGCTGCCACTGAATATCCTCAAAGTCCGGGGTTGCCCAACCGGCGTACCGAGCCAACCGCAACTGAGCACGCTCAAAGACAGCAAGAACGAAACTGGCGCAGGTTAGTCCTGTTGTTGTGGGGCCGAGAAGAAACTTCTTGGTCATTTCGTCAAAGGCGGAAACGGGCGTCCCAAACGAGTAGGGGATCTGTTCCATAAGATTTGCGTAGGCGATGTCTTCGCAGATACCAGCAACTTGCTTAAGCCTTTTGGCATTAACGTTCGGATCAACCCAGCAATAATGAGGTGCAAGACTATCCTGACGACGCAAATCGCGATGCCATGCCAAGTGTAGGAATTGAAAAGAAGCGGTTTCATCAACTCGATAGGCAATGCCAGCATGACGCTGGTCGCTAGCCGGTTCACCAATAATCACCGCGACATACCGCAGGTTATTAACATGTTTTTCCGTCTGTCGATGAATCCGCTCCATTGGGCACTACTTCAACCCATCCAGAAGGCCACGCTCTAGCAGTCCACGTTTCTTCAGTGTGCGGTAAGCATTGCGAAAAAACGATTTGCGGCTAGACAAACTGGACTTAACTGGTGCGGTTGCAGTCAGCAATGCAAGAATGGAATCGACCCCGGCTTCCGTAACATCAAATCCACGAACATCGTCATCGAGCTCTCTAACCTGATTGTCTCGAAGGCGATAACGGACGTTTCGATATACGCAAGCGAGCGCCGAACGACTATCACCTAGTTTCTCGAATTCAATCGCTGCAGATAGATAGCCATGTGTTGCAGTTTGTTGTTCCAAGCATGCTACCATATAGGCCGCATTCAGAAACAACGTTCGCCTCGGCACCATCGATGCTTGCTTCCATGGCCAGTCGAGAACTTTCTCCGCTATCCCCATGGAACGCAAGGTATTACGACAACGTTCAACGAATACCCGACAGACTGGGAGTTGCTTGCTTTTGCTCTCGGCTGCCGCAAGCGTCAAAATAGAAATGTAAAATGGCATCGAACCAAAATCAGTGTACGCAAAGATCCTGTTCCATTTTTCCACACTGTCTTGTGATGCTTGTTTAGCAACCGCATGGACGAAGCGGTCGAAAGCAATAAGGTCTGGTTGCGGAAGTTCGCTGAAGACGCTCACTTGTGCGGTTTCAATTCTGCTGATGCTCCGCCAATGTCTTAAACGTCCAGACGGCTCACATTCGTTAATATCTTGCAATGCCGTGGATGATTCCCCCAGTCCCTCGCTTTCGCCAAATACGTAGTCCTGGGAAGTTCTATCTACCTGCATTCCGCGACCGTCACGAGCTGCAATCCGATACCGGTCACTCTGATCGAGCGACTCACGCAACTGTTCCCCAAACTCTCGGCTTTGTTGAAGCAGATTTCGAGCATGGAGAGGTAAACTACTCATCTTGTCCCTCCGATTCTCCAGAAATCAAGCATGGCTTTTTAATTGATTCAGTGAATGCATCACGAATGCTCGTGGCTTTCGTTATTGCGCGATCGCACTGCTCACGTAGTTTTTTTACATCTTGCAGGTCAAGCGCCACGCTCAAGTCATGGCCGCCGTCATCACTTTGGTATGAAAGTCGGAGTGTGTGTGTTACTACCCCGCCTTCTACCTTTACGCCCGGTTCATCAAATAGAGGTCGTAAATCTGTGACGATGCGCGCTTTCCTAAAAAGGTTCGCGTAGTCGTAGCTCAGTTCCATTACCTTGGTCACAAGGCGTATCGCTTTAGATTCAATCAAGCCTTGGATGGGACCGGCAATTTTGTCCCATTCAAGCTGCTCATCTGCACGATCGAACTCGTTTCGTAACGCCTTCGTGACGTCTATCGCTTTCGACTCACTCATCCGCGCCAGCATGCTCAACGACAGCACCTGAGGTAGCAAAAGTTCAGCGTCTTCGCTGCTAAGTTTAGTCTTAATCTCGAGGAGTAAGCGGTCTGGTACTAGTGGCGGATCGCTCAGGGCTCCCAGATGGATAACCAAATCAGCCAGCCTTTCGCCGTCGATTTTTGCGCAGCGAAGCAGTTTTTTGAGTTGATCTGGGTTCGATTTCACTTTCATGGCCATTAGTAGCAGCTTTTTTCGTCAATGGTAGTTCAGCGGGGCGTGAATACCAAGTGGGGGACAATACGTCCAGTCCGATCGTATCGCGACGACACACTATTAGTAGTCCCGATATGTGGTTCCCGCACAGTTAGCAGCTCGTCCTTGAGTCTACACTCTCGGCAGGTCGCATGGGCGTTTGAGTTCATAATCCAACCGCAAATCTTGGGTTGCTACCGCATTCGAGTTAGTTTTGAGCACAATGCGCTGCAATTGCAGAGTGCGACACGGTTCAAGAGCGGTTTTCCCCTTCTCCAACGAAGCAACGCCACTCCAATCAATCGGGAGTCGCCGTGACAGGGAGGCTTTAATCGGTGACTAAGCTCGGTCATTCCCGTACGCAGCATCGATTGGGGCGCAGAAGGAGTGGGCACATTTCCTTGCCTACAAAGGTAGCTTTACAGCCTGGTAGTTTCCTGCAGACTCCAACTGCTCGAGACGGGCTCGGATGTTCGACAGTGTGGCCTGTATCGCCTGGAGTTCCGGCAGGACCAGCTCACGGATAGCACGGCGGGTATTTAGCCGGTTGGCGAGGATAGTTACTGCTTTTACCCTTTTGTCGACTTCCCAGTCGCGCCACTCGGTTGTCGAATAAGAAGTCTCGCTGCAAACACCGTCCGCATCAATGTGGAGGCCGCGTTCCTTGACTTGCTTTGCGGCGGTTTCCGCTCGGGACCGCACGCAATTACCGAGCCGTCATGAAAACCGCTTGTATGCGAGCAAACTAAGCGTCGTGCGGACCGCTTTTTGCGTGCCATTTCTTAGCCCTTGAGCTGAGAGCGGACCGAAAATGCTTTCATTTGGTTTTACCCGATACGGTATTATCACGCGGCACGACAGCTTTGGCGCTATACCCGCGAGTTGCGTTCCAATACGCTGGCGTCGTTCATGCGTCCCAGGCCTAGTAAGCTCGCAACACCGTTGAACGGTCGGCGGCTTAGCAGCTGGACTAAAGTCAAGTAGTCGTCGCCATTCGCGGCCGTGAAAGTCGGTCTTCAATCGGGAGCTCCGCCTTCACCTTAACACCCGCATCGACCCTACCACCACTACCCACTCGGCTAGATTATTCGTAACCCGCAGCGTCAGACAGGGCCATTACAGTGCGGGCAAGCTAAGATCGCTAGAATGACGATTCACCCGGCTCGAGGCCTGCCGCTGCAGCATAGGTGGATTTTAGGCGTGAGGAGGGAACCGGACGCAAAGAGCGAGGTACACAGGGCGCAGCATCCAGGATATGACTTCGTTGAGATTGGAGAGGGACTCAGATGCCCAATTACTGGTGTGTGAATTTTGACTTCGAAGAATGCTTGAAACTAGGATTCGACAAAAATCTATGGATGATGCAATATCAGTATTCTGACGGCTCGGGCAATGTTTTCCAGGGCGACAGGAAGGACTCCGTTACGGCAAACTGGCGTAGAACGAAGGACGTTCGACCTGGCGACTGGTTTGTCGCCTACCTTCCCAAAAGATCAAGTCCCACCAAAAATGCGTTTTTCGGCATAGGGAAAGTTCGACTGCCACGGAAACCGTCTCGCCCAACTACCGATTTGCCGACTGTGGAGAGCTACGTTGCGTCACAACGCTCCCACGATATAAAACGAGGCATCGTTCACTATGCGGATGCGCCAGTGTTCTACGAAGACTTCGACGATGTCTGGCGCTCAGCCGATTCCCCTCGTATGAGATACGCACAACGGATCGATGTTGAACGGTGGTCATCGATCGTGCCTCACGGGGTTCCGTGGATAAGCGAACTCAAGGTGCCGCCCAACGAGATACAGCGAGCGTTCTTTAAAATCAAGAAACGACACTTTGAGCAAATCTCACACATGTTGAGATTGGCTAGTCCGAACGGTAAGTCAGCAGCAGGTAAGAAGTCCTTAACTACCGCCGCCGAGCAGCGCGCGGCTGCAGACGCGTCCGATGTTGCCTACTCGAAAGGACAAGGGTTTCAAGCCGATGGTCGTCTGAGAGAGGCTATCGAAGATTACTCGATGAGAGCAGCTAAAGCGCACTTCGAGTCGCTCGGTTACCAAGTGGATGACGTCTCGATGAACCGCCCCTACGATCTGCACTGTACGAAAGGTAGCGAGCTCCTCTACGTCGAAGTCAAAGGCACTCAGACCAATGGCGCAGCGATCATCTTGACCACTGGTGAAGTCAAGTTCGCTCGCAAAAACTCTACGCAAATGGCATTGTTTCTGCTGCACTCAATCAGTATTTCCAAAGACGGGCAAACGCCTAGCAAAGGGGAGCAGGTTGTCCTGTCGCCGTGGCAAATTGACGACGCGGGTTTGGCTGCACTTTCGTTTAAATATCAAATCCGATGAATGGGAATGATCGCGATGGGATCCTCGTAGTGAATGCAGGGACGTTACCAACCTTGGACGCTGGGGTGATGGTGACGTAGAAGCAAGTCTCAAGAAACTGTAGGATTTGCCCTACATCATGGGCTTGGTCCGCCAGGCCTTTGAGAAGCAGATGGGAAACGAAGATGAAGACATGTGAGCTACGCTGAAAGATCGGGAAGGGCTAGCTCTAGCATGTATTGCTCGTTAGTGATTCCCCAACTAGTCGTCGCTATAGCTGTTGACCTCGACGACTATTACTCGCTCATAATCTTCGTCTTCGAAACCCGGCGACTCCCAGTCTCCTTCCGCATCCATGTTAAAAACCCAGGGGTCGTCATCTCCTGCATGGGCTATCCCCCAGAGAAGTTCGCGTCGAATGCCTGCACGCACTGATCTCGCCTCGAAACGGGTGAATCGCTCGCCGGTTGATTTATAGATTCGAAGTACCCCTCCGGAGGAAACACCTGAAAGTAGACGCTCATACAAGTCATCATATGCCGCTCGATCACCGGGATAGCGGTCCACCATCGGAGATTCATGGAGCTTCGAACTTCGGTGATGGAGGTGAACGATGCTCACGTATTCCATGATGGGAAGCTCGGCAAGAAGGTCGTAATCGTTTGATAGCGGGGTATCTTCATAGCATTCAAAATAATGTATCAGTGCGTGTTCCAGCCACGGAGAAAGCATGTCCTCGATCTCCGCTGAGCTCAGCTTTGCCAAGAGTTTGGCATGCTCGCGCCCATAAAAACTGCGAGCGAGCCGCACTTGTGCACTTTCCGAACCAGCCAGGAAATGGCAGGCTCGCTCCAATGCGATATCTTTTCGGCTGCGCGAAATCTTGGACCAATGAGTCGCAAACGCCTCGATCAGTCTCTCCTTCGCAGTTTCATATGTGCCTCGACGGCCTCTAGCTCGCCCCATTGTGTCCTCTTTCAGTTGCCAGCGGCTTGCGCTGTCGGCTAGGTCGTTTCCTCTTGTTTTTCAATCGTATTGATGGACCGCGTCGGTTTTGGCGTTGTCCCTGGACACGAATTTGCGCCGGTTGAACTGTTGAGTTGCTAACACGCAAGCAGCTAAACTTGCAGAGTTATATAGCCTCGAAGGTTATGTGTTGGGATTTGTGGCAGGCCAGTAATTTATCCATTGCTTCCACTGTGCGCCCGCCCCACTGATTAGAAATTGCGTAGGTCGCGCCTTCGTGGAACACGAGCTCATTGTCTGCAGTGAACCAGCGATTGGCCTGGGTTGTGCCTCTTGCGGTAATATGCTCACACATCTCTTCGTCCGACAATCTGCCGTCGGCTTTGAGCCAAAGCGGCTTCCAACTGATTTGCGCCTGTAATGCCGCAGGACATGCCCCAGCTTCGATCAGGGCCTTGATAATTCGATGGGCCGTGCGACGCTTAGGCAAATTTTCATAGACCTCGCCGTCCACGGTGACTCGGTAGCGGGTGTAGTCCCTAGATGAGCTGCGTGCTGCACGCTCTTGCTGGTTTTTTTCCCGCACGCGGACTTGATAATCTTCAGCCTCCGGTAGTGGTACAATCTGCTGCACGTCCAGCAGTGTGTCTTGGAGCGTTCCGTAGGGGCGAATGCGCACACAGCGAATGTCGATTGCTCTGTCTCGCAACCACAGCACTGCAGTAGTGAGCTCCTTGGAGAATTCTGCCGACGCGAGCACTAGCTTGACGTCTGCAGCAAATTCATCTTCACTTGGCTCATCCCACCCCAGGAAGTCCAAAATCGTTGCTTTGGCATTGCGGTCGTCGCCGTCGCGCTGCAGGTAAGCGGCGAACATGTCGACTGCCTGCTCGAACGTCATCGTAGAGACCATAGATGCGTAACGGATTGCCTGCAGTTCCATATGACCGCCATCTTCAGTGCGTTTTAGCTCGATGACGACAAGGTTGGCACTTTTGTCCAGTGCTAACAGATCGATGCGGCGACGGCTGTCGTCCCAGTCGCCAAACTCTTCGCCGATGACCAGCAACACCAGTCCTATGGATTCGCCGATAACATTGATGTTAGCGCGTAGTAGGCGTTGAAGATCCGCCCGCTCGCCGATACCCAACTGGGCAAAAGTCGTCTGCGTCAGTGGGACGATCGCTTCTCTGGTGTAGCGGAATACTGCCATGAATTAAACTCCTTGATGAATCTCGCTTCCCTACCAACCTCAATCAAATTGGCATGCAACCGGCTGTGCAACTGGAACCTGTCGCCGCTACAGGTGAGGTCGTGCAGCAGCAACTCTTGCCCCGCGTAGAGGCTTGACCACAAGTCACCGTTGCCAAAAAAATTCTCTACCTCGCATCTGTTTCTTGTCAGTTAACCAACAAGTATAATGGGACCCAAAGCAAACGCCCAAGGCCCAATGTTGATCAGTAAATTTGTGCTCGACTGTTGCCTTGCTCAACTTACTGGTACGTGCACGCGTCGGGCGCGCATGGACTGGGAGTTCCGCTCATCGATCTACCTGGGTTTCTTGTCCACTTTTTGAAATCAGTTGCATCTCGTGGTCCCGCTCACCGTTGTAAAGTGATTCGCTATGTCCGATAAGAACCTTGTTTTCGCAGTTAATCGGTTACTATCGGCCGCTCGGCATCTTGGTGAGTGCAGGCGTGATAAGGCCTTACTCAATGGTATCGAGCTTAGCGATCTTCAATTGTTGGAACTCGACGCCCAGCAGTTATGCGACGTTATCGACTTGCTTGATAGTTTCTTTGCGAGTCTAAGCGACGCTGATCATTCCCGTCAATTGACTTACAAGTCGACAATCAAGACGCTCGCACGCAAATTGACGGAGCACAGTCAGAAACCAAAAGTCCAGGAGCCCTCTGCAGGTTCAGAAGACGAGGAAGAAACGCCTGCACACAAGCTTACGTTGGATAGAACGTGCGGATTGCAGAATGTGCCAAACTTACTCGCTGACTGGAACGGTGGTCCAGTCAAACCACAACCTGTGATAAAGGACAACACAGAGGTTTTCGGTGAGCGCGTTCCCAATGTGTTTCTTGATTTGGCGACGGCAGAGCTTGATGAGGAGGTAGCGGGTCTGTGGCGAATCAGTTCAGGCAACCAAACTGTTGCGAGATTCTACTCTCAACAGGAAGCACTTGATTGGTGGGCGCTCTTTCAGCATTTTCAAGCGACGAATTCCACTGAGACTCAAACGCCTCAGGCGCTGATAGAGGCAGTCTCTGCGGGGGCGGTGCCCGCCGAAGTTTCAAGTGGTCTACGCGGTGTGCGACATGCATGGCTCTATCATGAACGCGAGAGTTGGTACCTAGTTACAAGAGCGCACCAGATATTAGCACGCTTCCCTTCCAAGAAGCTGGCGGAAACTTGGTGGGCTGCATTCAGATACCCCGATCGCATAGCGCTCAACTCCGGAAAACCTCCGACTAAGCAGCAAAATAATAATTCTCCACGAAAATCTCCTCAAAAGTCGACTAACAAATCTCGTAAGTCCAGCGGATCCAACGGCTCCACTTCGCATCATTCGCCTGTGCCCTCAGGATACAACGATCCGCTAATGCCGTATTCAGAGAAATATGGAATGGCTGAATGGGATTTTTCATAGTTCGGGAAATGCGGTTAGTCAGCGATAGAAACCCGCTCTCCGTTCATCTGCCTAATGGCCTCCGTTACCCATTTCCAATCGCAGTTCTCAGGCGTGCGGAGTACGGCATTGATTTTAGGCTTACGGTAAACGGTCTAGCTGCAATTTCGTGCCGAGTTTTGGGCGAATGGATTTATGACTAGAGCTTGCACGGACATCTGACGCGGACCCATAGCAAATACTGCGATATAGCGGCCAAGGCCACGGCGCAGCAGCATCACGAGCAAGAAGGGGTGCGGCGAGAGAAGTTGGCGATTGTTGAGGTTCGGGGCCTGTTGGCTGAGGTGGTGCCAGGCCCACCGTGCCCGACGTGCGGACAGTCCACTCCGTCCGTCTGACTGGGAGCGGTCGCAGTTGTAGGCCGCCGGCAATTCGTCCAGACCCGTACCCCGTCTTACCTCCCCTAGTTCGGATATGCATCAGGATTGCCGAATGAAATCGACACGATTCTTTCGGAAAAAGCGAAAAAGAGCCGCAGGGGGCTGTCCTGCGGCTCAAATTGCCGTAGGACTGGGGGTAGCCGCTAGTCGCGATCGACCCGGAATAACACTGTTTCGAGCTCATCCACCGTGTGGGAGACCGCGAAGTTTAGCACGGCTTTCACCTCATGCCTCCGTTCGCCCGGAAATTCCCTAGATTTGCTCGAACACAGCGCTGGATTGTGTTTTCGAAATAGTAGTAACTCTGTGGCCCTATTGCCCACATTGGCAAACGCGAAATTGGCTCGACCTACCTCTGGGACTGACACCCAACGGTTTGGGGCGTGTAATATGAGCGATAGCGCTTGCCTTCGAGCGTAGTCTTTTGATGATGCAGGTCCGATGTCGTATAGAGCTTTCAGGCCTGTTGCCATTGTTGTGCAGCCGAATCGATCGGAACTCCGTTTATTTCGAGTTGAGAGAAATGCCTGACGAAATAGGACAAATGTTTAGCACGGGAGCGATGCCCTGGCATGGGAAAGGTGAACGCCTGCCAAATCCAGCGACAATGAAAGAGGCGATCGTTGCTGGCGGGTTGGACTGGGAGGTCGATTACGAAGACTTGGAAACGACGGGAAGTAATCCTTCACCTGTATTTAGTCGCAAAGCTGTAGTGCGACTAGACAAACCGCCTGGTGATGAAGGGCGTGTTATTGGTGTCGTGCACCAAGGATTTACCGCAATTCAGAATCTTGAAGCTGCCCAAGTATTTGACGAAGTTTTTGGCAAGGGAAAAGCAGTCTACGAGACTGGTGGCTACCTCCGTCGCGGTGAAGTCATCTGGTTGCTTGCCAAGATTGATCGAACAATCAGCGTTGGCGGCAAAGACGAGGTCGTCCCCTACGCGGTCATGCTGAATAGCCATGATGGTTCAAGTGCCTACCAGATTCGGCTCACAACGGTTCGAGTCGTTTGCAAAAACACTTTGAATGCCGCCTTGAAGGAAAATAAGTTTGGCAAACAATTTCGGCGTTCTCATAGCGGTAACATCGCCGCTCATGCGATTGCCGCTGACGAGTTCTATCGGCAGGCACTTGACGAGATTGACACTGTCGAGCAGTCATTCAATCTACTCCTCCATCGTTCGTGTGACGATCCGATGTTCAAGAACTTCGTGCAGAAGCTCTTGCCTGGACCGAAACGACCAGCGGCGTCCGCGCCAGATTCGTTGCAGAAGGCATTTGAGATGCGCTTAAGAAAGGTCCAGAAGGCTCGAAACAGGATTTATCAACTTCAGGAAGCTGGGCAAGGAACGGAGATTGCCGGAGTTCGCGGTACGCTTTGGGGTGCACTCAATGCCGTGACTGAATACTACGATCACTTCGCTTCTGACGATGGCCCAACACCTAGTAGAGTGCTTAATAGGTGATGCGGCGAGCAGTAAGACGCGTGCTTTCCAGTTGGCGATGAGTCTGACTCAATCATCGTGAAATGGTTTGAAACTACCCTCCGCTATCGCTCGCTCCTTCGCTCACCTCCAATACGATCTACTCACACATCGCCTATGGACACCCCCTCATTTCCGAAGGCAAGTCTTGTATGGCTCTCTCGCGCGGTAGATTGACGGGTTCAGGTATGATTGTTGCAATCTGGATTTGAGCTGCGGGGTATACTGACGTTATCGGGACGGTCGGCCGGGTTGCAAACCGGCGGCCAAGCGATTCGGGCGGCGACGTGGCTTTCTACCACCTTTCGCCACTTTGCCCCCGAATCGGCCTGGTTTCAAAAGGTGGGGATCTGGTATGGCGTCCGTTGAAGACTTCCTTCGCGCTCTCGATTCGATCGAGGCGGAAATACGAGAGGTTCCTGATGTCGTGTTTGTGGAGATGTCGCTCACGCGGGGGCGCATCGAAGGGGATACGTCGGATACCATCGACACAAGTGGGCGCTACATATTGCTCCTGACATCCAGGTCCGTTCGCGCTCATTGGGAGGGCTTGTGTTTTGACATCGGTGGGCCAGAGTTTCCTTTCGTGTGGTCGCTAAAGAGCTCGGAGGTATACGAGTCGTTTCCAAAGGAGTTGGAACTCGAGCGAGAACCAGTCGAATTCGCCGTTTGGTACTACCTGGATTCATGGAGAAACCCGGTCCCTGATCGCTGGCTGGATAAGCTTCCGCCGGATGAGGAGGACCATCATCGTGAAGACGGTCTCGCGGCTATGGTCTACCGGCCCGACATGGAACGAGCCTTCAACGTGATGCGTTCCGTGAAGACAGCGTGGAGTCTGGCCCCGGAGACGGTAGTTCGCAAATTCGGTGACGTATCGAAGTTGCCCATAGGCCCGGCACTGCCAGCGGGCGTAAATGACGACTTTGATTTGTGGTGGCCAGCAGTCTTGCTTCACTTGGCTCTTCGAAAGTTCGACGTCATTCTATCTGCCAGCGCGGCCGAACACGTACCGTTCGATTCGATCTTCGACGATTTGCCAGAAGGCGGTGACCACCGAGCCTGCATAGACGCGTTTGAACCGACCACTTTGACCGTCTCTCTGAGTCCTCCCAGTCTGTTGGCGGCGACAAGCTGCGCGTTGCGGGCATTCCGGCGAGCTGCCGAAGACTCAGCGAAGAAGCCGGCCACGGTGACAGCCGGCGCTGGCCGACCTGCCGCGGCGGACACTCCCGCGACCACTAGCGATGACGCACCGAATCCAGCGTGGGACCGAACGAAGGGCGCATTGGCGGCGCGTTTCGACCGAGTGCTTAGCGCGCTTCGGGGCGTGATAGCAACGGAAACCGCGCTCGACCCGGCTTGGGAAGAGACCAAGAAGGGTGTCGAGGGGGCTTTTGCGGACTCGCTCTGCGCACGCAGCCGGGAACGCACGACGTTTGAAAATGAAACGCCAACAATGGACGCCCTGGTAATTAACCTGAAGGACAATTGCTACAAAGACCCCTCGTGGCCAAGCGATGGCGCTGACGACGCCCAAATGCTGCGATCGGTGTGGCACTTCATCCATGACACAATCGGGGCCGGAAAGCCTTTCGCCCCGGACGACTTGAGCGTGATGCGCAACCTCGGCGCGGCCCTGGAGAGGGCGCGGGAGAGATTGACCGAACCAGAGCCCCTGACGGTCACGCCCTCTGGTGCAAAGTTCCAATGGAAGCCGCCCATGCTTGAAGGGTACGTGCGTGATTTGCTGAAAGAGATCGAGTATCCAAAAGAGCGGGAGGCCACCGAATGGATCGCCGCCAAATCTGGCAAGCCCGAACCTGCGCGGGCGACGCTACGGAAGACCTACTATTGGCAGAACCGCCCGCAGAAGATTCCGAAACCGCGCACGACCAATGAAGCACAAAGCGGCGTGTCCCCTGCTGAGAATGCGGACGCTGTGGTGTCGCACGAGGAGGTAACGAACGCGGTGCTCGACATCGAGGAGATTCTTCACCGGCAACTGGTGGACAACGAACGCGATGCCGTTGCCTGGACGCTCGACGAAGCGGGGGCCGACGAGGAGAAGCGGGACGAGGCGATCGCACAACTGATTCAGGGCTTTAAGAGCGGCGATATGTGACGGAATAGATGCTCGTCGCGCCTTGGTCGCGACCAAATTAGAACAATCAGAGCCTTATTTTTAAGCCGCGCCGCACTGGTCGTGGCTTTTTTTGCGCCCACGCCAAGTATTTAAACGGCCGCGACGTAGCGGCCGCATCCAGAAGATAAGGAGGCGCAAGAACGTGACGATTTCCAATCTGCTCACAATTCGGCGGATGGCGAGCCTGCTGGGCGTGGCTGAGGAGGACGTGTCTCTGGCACTGATGGCTCCCCCCGTCGTGCGGCCGACGAGCCGTGCTGATGAAACTCGTGTATTTGACCGGGAGGCATTTGACATTGTGCGGCATCGCCTTGAAGCGTTGGCGCTCGACGCGCGGAACGAGGAGTCCTCGCAATGAATGACCAACACATCGACTTGATTGCCGAGACCGTCATCCCCATCAACAAGGCCGCGCGGCACTACCCATACGGCCGGCCGAGTCTCGCGACGGTGTATCGCCATCTCGGGCGTGGCTGTCGTGGTGCCCGCCTTGAATCATTTGTTGCCGGCGGGAGGCGGTATACGACGGTCGAGGCAATCCGGCGGTTCGTCGCGCAGACCACGGCGAATTCTCCCGGCGCCCCTCTCCCGCCATCTCGCCCCACGAATCGCCAGCGTGAGGCCGAGATTCGTAAGGCGGAAAGTGAGGCGACCGCGGCAGGAATCTAGCTTCCCAAGATACGCCAAACGCCGCGCGGGTGACATCGGCGGCGACGACCCAAGAAACGACAACGGCCAGCAACTGTCGTGAGCGCTGGCCGCCATCTACTAACTTCAGGATTAGCAAAATGCAGTCTACCAAAAACGCAACGAATAAAACCGCATCGTCTCCAAAATGTAAAAAAACGCGTGCGACGTCGCAGCAGAAAAAGCAAGGTTTATCGCCGCGATCGAAGGATCCGGTATTGAACCGGACGACGTTCAAGACATCGCGGGAAATGGACTTTTTCTCGGAGAAGGAACTGAAAAATCAGACGGCCCACAACATCGACGAGTGGCCGTTGGTCATCATCAAGGAACTCGTTGACAACGCGCTCGATGCGTGTGAGGAAGGCGACATCGCGCCGGCAATTGAAGTCTCTGCGGACGCTACCGGAATCACTATCCTCGACAATGGCCCTGGACTGCCCGAGGTTACGCTACAGGGGGCACTCGACTTCACGGTCCGCACATCTAACCGGGAAGCCTACGTTAGCCCCTGCCGTGGCGCTCAAGGGAATGCGTTGAAGACCATCCTACCGATGGCTCGCGTAGTCGATCCCGAGAATGGCCAGTTGATTATCGAGACGCTCGGCAAGCGGCACACCATCCGTTGTGGATGCGATCCTATTTCGCAACGTGCGGTTGTCCATCACGACATTGTGGACTTGCCAAAATGTAAAAATCGCGAGTCTCGCAACGGCACGATAAACCAAGCTTTATCGTGTGGTACGTCGATCCGTATCGAGTGGGGAGCGAGGCCAAATAGTGAATGGCCGTTCGGAGATCATTACCCGCACGACGATGATTTCGCGAGGCAGTTTCGCGAGTTGGTCCAAGGGTTTGCAGTCTTCAATCCACACCTTTCGTTGACTCTGAACTGGTTCAATAAGCGGACGACGTGGGAGGCCACCGATCCGTCGTGGAATAAATGGAAGCCGCACAAGCCAACGTCGGCGCACTGGTATGAACTGGCGCACTTGGAGCGGCTGATAGGTGCCTACGTAACGCATGATCGCGATCACGACAGCGACCGGCTGGTATCGGACTTGGTCGCCGAATTCGACGGACTAATCGGAAGCCAGAAGCGATCGAAGGTGCTCGAAGATGCCGGCTGCCATCGGGTGAAACTGTCGGACTTGGTCGTAGGCGAGCGTTTGGACTCCGCACGCATCTCGGGACTGCTGAAGGCGATGCAGGTCCACACGCGACCGGTGAAGTCTACGCGCCTTGGCATCATCGGCGAAGATCACCTCCGCGCCAGACTGCTGGCAATGGGCGTTGTTCCTGAGTCGTTCCAATACTCGCGTAAGGAATCGAAGGACGGTCTGCCCTGGGTTCTCGAATCGGCGTTCGGTTGGAAGGGCGACGAATCTGAAGATTGGCGGACGATCATCTCCGGCGCGAACTGGTCGGCAGCAATCAAGAATCCGTTCCGTTCGTTCGGAGCGACGGGTGAAGGATTGGAGTCGGCGCTAACGGACATGCGAGCTTCAGCTTTCGAGCCCGTGGTGTTCATTCTCCACTTGGCACACCCGAGGGTGGAATACACGGATCGCGGTAAATCTTCGTTGGTTGTCGGCGCGAAAAAGCAAGGTTTATCGTAATCGCCACATCCGCAGTTTCTTACATTTTCAAGGATTCAGACAATGGCAATCGACGCATCTGATATTTTGGCGGTCACGAAAAAGGTAACGCAGAAGTGGACAAAGGCACGCAAGGCCGAAGAGCGCGGGAGCCGTTCTCGGTACTCCCGCCAGTACATCTACAGCGATCGAATTAACTTCACGGAAATTGCCGATGAGATCATCCCCGCTGGATACGATCACGCATCCGGCGGCGGACAGTATACGGTATCGATGCGGCAAATGTATTACGCTTGTCGCGAGGCGTTCAAGGAGAAAGCGGATCGCGAGATCGAAGCCGCCTACTTTTCTCAAACGCTGCTGCGCCAGTATCTAAATCGGAATCCCGAGGCGACGGCGACATGGAAGATTACGGCCGATCCGCGGGGCACGTTGACGATTCCAAATACCGCGCACGAAGTAAGGGTGCCATGCGGAACACTGGCTATCGAGGCACACCTACGCTACGCCAGCACGCATATCAATCCTTTGGTCGCGCCGTCATTGATGCCGATCGAGTGGCCGTCATTGGAGGAAGGAACTCGCTATCAAGCGGTCTTGTATATCGAGAAGGAAGGATTCGAGCCTCTACTCAACGAAGCAAGAATTGCCGAGCGGTTCGACTTGGCTATCTTGTCGTGCAAGGGGCAATCGGTTGTTGCCGCGCGGCAATTCGTAGATCACGTCTGTAGAGTCGATGGCGGTGTTCCGCTTTTTGTGGTTCACGACTTCGACAAAGCTGGTTTTGAAATCAGCAAGCGATTGACTAGCGTTTCAGATTGGGCAGAAGAGCAAGACCGAGTTGCCTATCGTTTTGAGAACGAAATCAATGTCACCGATCTAGGTCTTCGGTTGGCCGACATCAAAAAGTATGACCTGGCCAGTGAGCGTTGCAAATTCAAAGGCCGGCGCGACTGGAACTCTGACAAGTTTTGCACGGCGGAAGAGGAAGCGTTCCTCCGTTCTGGTAAGCGCGTTGAGTTGAACGCCTTTACATCGCCTCAATTCATTGAGTGGCTCGAAGGGCATCTAACGAAGCGGCTGCCGTCGCGACTGATCCCTGATGACGAGGCGCTCGAAGCCGCTTACCGCAGGGCGTTGGTGGTCGCGGAAATCAATCGAGCGATCGAAGCGGCGAGTGATGACGCCATCGAACACGCGATCGAAGCGGCGATCCCGAAAACTCTCCGCAGAAAGCTCAAGGCCGCGATGAAGGAATCGGGCGGAGCGTGGGATACAGCACTCTACGCGATCGCGAGAAAGCAAGGTTTATCTCACGACGAAGATTGACGTTTTTTTACATTTTAGACTGTAGGCATGTATCACTTCGGCCTCCCCGAGAAGTTCGAATTCTGAAAGTCGGAGCAGCCGGTTTAAGTCCTTTGTAATGCGCACGGGTGGAAATCAGACATGGGAATGCGAAGCGCTGCCACCGGATTAACTGGTCGAACAAGTGAAGGCCGCTATTGAATCCAGCATGGATATGGACATCTACCGAGATGCAGCCGAACGCGAAGCTGAAGAGGCGGAGGAGTTGGCTTACATCCGCTCACGAATCATCGACGACATACAACTCTATCAAAACTGGGACATGGTCAACGTATGCACTGAGCCACACGATACACGTTCTTTTACCCAGCCTCTTCATCCCACCTTTAACTACTAGCCCGTGGAGAATCACATGACGACAAAGAAAACACCTCTGCAGGAGCACTTCGAACGCTTTGACGCCGCCGAATGCGAAAACCAGTACCCACCGGATTGCGAGTGCGAGATTTGCCTAGCGTTACTCGAAATTGACCCGACTACTTACATTCCGAGTGACTTTCGTCGGGACTCGATTGAAAACCTTCCTATACCTAGCGGCCCGTCAATGCCTATCGAGCTGAAGATCGAAATCAGCCCAGAGCAGTTGCGCGAGATTCAGGCTCGCTCGGACGCCATGGCAGATCGGGCACGAACTGCAGGCAGAGAGAGCGAGGTGGATGTCACGGAACGGGAGCAAATGGAGGCTCTCTTTGAAGACGAGCTGCACGAGCTGCTGAAAACCGAAGACACCATCGAATTTAACGGGTGTGCTTCGTCCACAAATTGGTGGGACTTGAACTACCAGAGTGGTCGACTGGATAAGTTGGCTGGGCTCATAGGCGCAGAGAGGGCATCGCAGTTACGGGACAAGATGATGGCTGCTTACTGGGACGGTTCGTTGGCGGAGAGAAACGCCGGCCCGGAGCCGCCCGAAGATTTACTGCTTTTTTAGTACGGAAGGCATGACGCCCGGTAACAGAGGACGTTTTTCGTGACGAAGGTTCCGCCACTGAAACGCAGAATCGCGAAGGCAACGCAGAATCGCGAAGGCGTTGAAGGAAAACCCCGCGATGCCGTGGGACCTAGTTATTGCAAATCTAGCGGCAAGTGCGATCGATGTGAGCTAGAAGAATCGACCATCCAGGTACTGCGTTTTTTACAAATCTGATTTCCAGAATTGCCTGCTTGAAAGGAACTGACCTCATGTCAATTGTAAACGAAAAACGGGAGGCCAGCACATGAGCCGAGCCTCCCGCGAGATTGGTGACACTGGCGAGCGTCACCAACATTATAGCTCAGGGGAAGAGATCCGGCGCTCACCGATCCGGTTTCTTCCGGCCAGTCAAAGCGATTGGACAATCTCAATGCCAAAGGAGTTGGCCGACCACGCAAATCGAAGCAAAAAGCATGGGGTCGAGTTGCGATACGAGCTAGCGATACTCTGGCGTCGGTACGCGAATTACGGTGAGTTTCCCGTCTCCATGCGGTTGCTCGATGAGCTGTACACCGCACACTTTCGAAAAACGCTCAAAGCGATATTGGATGATACTGCGACACCCGTGAGAACTCATTCCGGCTATGCCGACAGCGCCAGAAGCCGATCATACAAGTTCAATTTTCGCCGACCGAAAAAAGCGCCAACATATAATACTATCCCTGATGGTCCCTCTGATCCTCCCCTGCTGCTGCCCAATCTAATCCGCACCACGATACCCGCTGCCTGGCTCTGGGTTCGCTATGAGCGCTGGTTTGCAATCTGTGAGCGCAACGGCTGGACGACTAACTTGGACTTCGATGGAAGGACTGACTGGGGGCGACCTCTGTTCAATGCGCTGGAGTCGGCTTTGATTCCCGAAACAGCCGAGACTGAGCGACTAACTAAACGAGGCATAGTTAAGTGCGCAGTGCGCAAACGTGGGCGATGTTACCATCCCCTGACAAACCTACGGAAGGACCTGCGGCGAGCGATGTTGTTTGACGGTGAGCCGACTGTCGAGGTTGATATTGGCAGTTGCTATACCGCATTACTGATATCGCGGTTGCCTGAAGGCGCAGCAAAGAATTGGGCGATCAAGGCGGTTCAAAGTGATTGGTACAAGCAATTTGATGGCGCATATACCGAGTGGTTCCATTCGCAATGCAAGGCTGGCAGAGGCTACATAGACGATGAAGACCGATGGATGTTGCGATTAGATGATGATCCGACGCATGATGTACAGGCCTCAATCAAAATTGAATTTCAGCGCCAGTGTCTATTTTGGCGCGATGGGCGAGACTCATCAAACCCGCTGCGCGTTGCACTGCGGAAATTGCACCCAGAGTTGTGCCGAATGATCGAGAGTTGGCGGCAGCGGATGACACCTACCGAGCTTTCAGACGTTCTTACACGCGCTGAGGGAAGCCTGGTCGTTGACTACGCGACGGCTGAATTAGAGCGAGCCAGCATCACTGCTCTATCGAATCACGATGGGCTGATAGTGCGAGTAACCCAAGCGAACGAGGCGCGAGAAATCCTGCTGGATGTTTGTCGGTGGCATTTAGGGTTCAGTCCAAAAGTGTCGATCAAGGCGACCATCACTGCAGCGATGTGATCAACGATATTCCGGCAGGGGGACGTTACTTTCAGCGGAGCCGACACTGGAAACCAACTCTCTCACGCACGCGTACGCGCGAGGCTACCGTCGCAGTTGGCATGAGGCGTGGTGTGCTTACGGATTCCTTGCGCGCTCGAGAGGATGACAGCGCTTCTCCAAGCTTGCATCCTGTTGAGCGCTGTCGTTAACTTTCCCTTGCGTCCGAGCGATCGTAATCGAACCGTGGAACTGTCACCATGACAGGAACTGATTTCACAAGCACAGGCGACCGTTGATAACGCTACCGGACGACTACCGGATTCCGAAATTTAACTGTTCTCGATTACCGCGAAAACATGGCAAAAAATGCGATTAAGTGAGAAGGATTGCAAAAGGTGTGTTAGAGGCTAAAATCTTGTAAAACACCGAGGAATTTCAGGTTTTTCGCGTTCGGCAGAAATTGCTTTGGGACCAGAGGGTCGTAGGTTCGAATCCTATCACCCCGACTTTTTCTAACATCTTGCTGAATATGGACTTAAGACACCTGCTCGCGGTGAGCAGCGCAGCGATTTCCCATTGCTAAAACGGTATGTACCGTTTTTGAGGAGAACCTGCTATGCCGTACGCCGCGTCATATGCGCCCAAGTACCGAAAACACCTTGCCAGCAACAAGCGATTGTAACGCTCGATGGCCAGGAACACTACCTTGGCACCCATGGCACTAGAGCCAGCCATGCGCTCTACGACAGACTCATTCTTGACTACTTGTTTTCTGATCGATCATGCCCAGTGAGCTTGATTGGTGGCTTCTAGTACTTACTAAATCGCGTACCAATAAGAAGACAATCGTGAGGATTTCTCGCAAATCAATCCCTATCGATGGTTCCGACAGTTAAGACTCTGTTTAAGACTCTGTGCACCGCGTCTCGGTCATGGTAACTCGCAAAACGGCCTTTTCTCTCGCCGCTGTTGCGCCCCTGGAGTAGGCTCGTAACGAGTATCGCGAGTTACGGCACGGGCAGCGCGTACGGATCGACCCGCACGCTTGTTCCTCCGTGTTTGCGTCGGGGCAGTTTGGCCACCGTCGAGTTTAGTCTAACAGTAACGTAGCGCAATGGGACGCCGGTACTCAGTGGGTCGTGGAAACGCGGCACATGGATAACTCGCTTCGGTCTGCCGTAACTCGCGATACTCGTTACGAGCCTACAAAGAAATGGCATCGTGCCACCGTGGCCATCAATCAGGCGATCATCCATGCTCGCCTCGCGCTTCGCTATCCTTGGTCTCTCTCCTAGTACCCACCCAACCAAGCACCCAGAATGTTCTTCGCTGCTACTCGAACACAAACCGGACACGTGGTTGCGTCTCGGTCATGGTCACTCGTGAAACAGCCTATTCTCTCGCCGTTGTTGAACCCGAACCATCAAGAAGATGCGACCGCGTAAAAGCATAAACGGCTGGCAAGCACCAACGCGCGGTCGGTTTTCAGCGGACATGGGAATTCAAGGCATCCGAGGTCTTGGGCCATTTTTTGAGCGATCGTGTCGAAACATCCTAAAGCCATTCCATAATGCGAAAACCAAGAGCACGATGAAAACGCTCCAAGCGACGATATTTCGCGTGGATCCAGGTATCAAAACCAAGCCGGAAAAATAGATCGCTGCAAATACAAGAAGCACGCTGCCGATTGCGACAAGTCTGCTCATCGCTGCTAATCCCTTTTGCATCTTGCGCATGAAAGCTTGCATCCAGCAGTAATCCCAAGCGCTTCTAACTGGCACATAGTCATACAATGCCCAAATCCTGGTCCAACCCAGTAGCAGCCAACCGCACAGCCACCAGAAAGGCTGATAAAAAGCCAGTCACATTCCGCGCTACAGCCGGACTTACTGCAGTTACTGTACTCGTCCCAAAAACACTGCCCAAAGGTAGGTGGCGGTGGCGTTCGTGGCGGCAGCGGTGGTTTCTTTGGGCGCGGTCGATCCGGAAAACGCCCCGGCCCGCGCGGATAATAGTTTTCCCAGAGCCCAGTCGGATCAACAAAGCGAGTCGGCATTGATCCAACATACTGAAACAGGTTCCACTCACTTCCTTCATACCCGATCGGATCTCTGGAGCAAGTACCCAATCGAACGCATCCGACATAAGTGGCCGAGCGCAAGTTGGCTCGTGATGCAGAGTTAGTTCGTCGCAATGAACTGCGGTTGCAACTGCGATCCTGCCTACGCGCGTGAGAGGCAATTTTCAAGAGCGGTTCAGTGTTAAGTGCGATGGCGACCATGACTGTCATTGTAAGTGATAGCCAGGGCCGCTCGCTATAGTTCAAGCCAGTTCGCCAACTTCTTCTACTCGGCTTCGGGCTGCGGATTGGCGGTTGATTGTATCGGGCATAATGTTGAAAATCCTGTTTAGTCGGTGCAGACCGATAGCGGCAACGCTGGCGTGCGCTTTTGAAAAACGGGGAAAGTGACAGCGGAGAATGGAACGTGAAGAGGACTCAATCCAGCGACTACACGCGGGCCAATTCGGACCGCCAGCCCGCGCTACGCGGTTAAACAGACTAGCTCTCCGGCCGCGCGAAAGTGCTGCCGAAGAATGTTACGGCTTAACCGCGCCAGCGCTGACCTCGTGCCTTAGACCCTCGGTGCTGTCGACCGCCAGCGTCAAACATCTCAAGTGAGTAAACCGCAACTTGACTCGGTTCTGCCGAAAAGATTTCCCTGCGATCGGAGCTATGACGCTTTCTTGGAGTGCTTCGAGTTCTCGGAGCTTTGGCCTGGAGTTCGGACCGCAGCGCATGGGAACCCTGACGGTAAAAGCCAAGTTGGCAGCTTTTCAGGGCGGTTGCCGTTGAGCGGAGTCGGTGCGCGGTGCAGAATGCCCTTGGTTCGGTCCTCCGTGGTGACCTGAAATTCTCGGTTGGTGTCGACATAGGAGAGGGCCAAAGCGGTAATGAATTCCCGCACACCAAAATTTGTCAGGCTCACACTGCTTCAAGCTCTCAGTGGATTTAATCGTCCACGAGTTTCAACGCAAGTTACCAATCGAGCATACTTGTCATAAGCGGGTCGGCGCAAGACGGCTTGAGGGCTAGTGTTAAAGCGACGTGAGGAACTCGAACTGCAACTACGGTCCAGCCCACGCGCGCGAGACGCGGTTTTGAGGAACGATTCAGCTGTGGGTGCGATGGAGACCATGGGGCGTAGGAAAAGACTCTATGGGGATAGCCAGTCTTGCATTCGAAGTGAAGTCAGATGCCCAAGTTACTGCGCAAACTGTTGGGAAATCAGCGGTGGCGGCCGCTGGAGCTGGATACCTTGGCCGCAATTTACGGTGCGAACTCGCTGGGAAGTTCGTGCCCAGCGGCGGTTGCAGCAGCGCGGGTGGTGAGCGAGATCATGGGCAATCCAGAACCGCTCTCAGAGTCGGGCAGGACGATCCAAATCAAAGTTTGCTCCGATTGCCGCAAATCCGTGACAGTCGTTACTAGGTTTCCAGCTTTGGCGATTTCCGTTAGGGCGTCGCGCACCGGCCGCTGCTCGATTCGGTAGTCTCGCAACTGCTTGTTGCGTGTGAGCCCAGCTTTCTCGAAAGCAGCCCCGTCGAGGGCAAATCGAAGGGGTGAAGTTCCTGGCGGCAGATTCGCGTTGGCTTCGTCACCAACCATCCGCAACGCGACCTCGATCGCCTCCGAGTCGAAACTCAAACGAATGGGTTGCGACAAGTAGGCTTCGATGTCGAGCGGCTTGGTCACAGCCTGGTTAGAAAAAGAATTCGCGACAAGTGCACTTTTTTCCAACGTCGACTGGGGCTGCAGGGCGAGCCAACTGGTCAACACTAAATTGGTCCCGCCTGAGCTGGGCAAATAACAATTCATGATCGCGGCGCCATGCTCGACGCCAAAACGCGTGTAGTCGACAAAAGTGCGCAGCATTTGTGGATAGCGCAGGGCTAAGGCTCGCCAATAGGGATGAACTGCATGACCGACCAGCCACTGCTCGACCTCGTTCGGTAGTGCCTTGATGTGGAGCTGTTGGCGACTGACTAATTTGCCCGCCTCCAAATCATTGGTACCGACCACGCGGGTTTCCAAGTACCACTGTGGTTGCCAGTGAACATGGAGCGATGCTCCACGAACGTCACCGCCGAGCCACTGTTTCAAGGTCTTGCTAAATCGTTCAGGCGTATTGGCGACTAGTTCACGTCCGCCAGTAAACAAGAATGGAGTAGAAACCAATAGAGCCAAATCGGCGTTTAGATCGGTGTTATTCCACAGTTTTTCCAAATGGGGAAGCAAGGGGCCTCGAGCTCCAGAGAGCTCGGCTACATCGCGCATTAGTTCGACGGGCCCTACGCTAAAGTCACTCACGCTCTGTGTATCAGACTGTGGTTGGCTAGCGACGAAATAGGCTCGCTTCGTACTTCCGACAAGCAAACCGGGGGTTGCTTGGTCATCGATGGTCGGATTGCTCCACGCTATCTTTAATTCGGCCAGCGGTGTCGGCTGCCTCAAATGGAATCGCCAACAAGCGCGCGGTGGCTGTCCACTCTGCGCGGGAGCATAGAGGGCCATGGTGACTTGGGCGATGTCCGTCAACGGAATGCCGCCCACATCGCCGAGCGTCTCCAGCCAGTCTGGCGATTGATCGTCGATGATCGCCCGCAACTGGTCAGCCGCCGTTCCCGCCAACCACTGAGCGGGTCGCATGGAGACAAATAGTTGTCCGCCTGGCGGTAGCAGATCGAGCGGTAGCGGGTCGGGGCCATGGGGCGGTGCCCACAACTCGCTTTGTTTTCCGCCCGGCTTGGCAGCGATAATCTCGTAGGTCTCGCGGCGCGGGTCGTTGGCGATCGGCGTAGCTGGTTCGAGCGGCTGACCGCGCGCGGCCGGGACGTCGTCATCGGCTTGACGTTGTAAGTCCGCCTGCTGGGATTCTGGTGAGGGCGTTAGGATGCCCGACATGCCTAGGACAAGCAGCAAGCCGACTACCAAGCCACAGCCGCCGAGGATGGGCCACAGCCAAGGGGCGCCTTGTCGCTTTCGATGGCGTCGGGCGAATGGCGTTGCAGCAGGTGCAGATTGCTGTTTTGGTTTCACCGCCGAAATTGGCTTGGCTCGCTCGGCTGCGGAAAGTGCACGAGTCAGTTCGACAGCCGAAGCAAACCGGCCAGATGGATTTCTTGCCAAACAAGCCTGGAGACAGAGCCACTGCGGCTCGGGCAGAGCGCAACCGTCAGGAAGCGTCGGCAACACGGGCTCGGCTCGTGTTTGGTTGCGGCCGCTGGCCGATGGCGTCTCCCCTGTTATTAGCCACCACCACACGCAACCGAGTGAATACACATCGCTGGCAGGCGTCGGCAGCGGATCGGGTGATAGCGGATCTGGCAACAGCAGCTCAGGGGCTGAGAACTCAGCGACTTGCTCCGGCTGCAACTGATGGCCGATCAACCCCGTCGATACAGCGTCGGATACCTGCACGTTCGGCAAGCCCGTCCGAGCGCACAGCGGATCGATGGCCAACACGATTTGTTGATCGAGTGTATAAATGCGATCTGGTAATACACGACCATGGGGTACATCTATTTTGTGGAGCGCGGCCAGCGCGTCTGCAAGCTGGCTCGCTATTCTCGTCGCTTCGCTGGGTGAGCAGCGTTGGGAGTTAAAGCGCTGGCTAAGCAGAGTTCCGTCGAGTGGTATACCTGCAGGAACCGAAGGCGACTGTGGCGTGACGAAGACCAACAGCGTCCCATCGACCAATTCGGGAGACCCAACAGGAGCTATCCCGGCGTGTTGAAGCTTGGCCAGCTTTAGTGCGCGCGGCATGCTAGGGAGTGCGGTGCGGAATTGTTCGAGTTCGCTGGCCGAGACGGGTCGTCCCCATGAGAGCTGGCCGCGTCCACGTCGCATGGCGTACCAGCCCTGCCACAGCGGCAGTTTGACAGGCATTTCTACCAGCCACGGTCCCCATCGCAGCGGCCCCACCGCCTGCCCAGCGATAATTTTGGCTTGGTATTTGCTCAGATAGCCCAACTCGATTATCCGCTGAAGGATTTTCAGTCCACTCTGGCGGTCGGCTTGCTCGAGCTTGGGGAGAATTTCGGAAGCCCATTGTGAGCATTGCTCTGGTGTAGCCAGCCCCTCGTCCGCTAGACGCTGCCATAGTTCAAGGCTCGATAAACTCATCAATTCAACAAACTACCTAGGGTGCTACTAGTACTCAACGATCTATAATCAAAACTCAATCCATTCTAACTTGCACGGGAGATTAAGTTTGAAAGCCAGCGACGCGACTACCTACTTTTTCAATAAAGCCGCCGATCAGCTCTGTTTGGCCGATTGGATACGCAAGTTATTGGTTACCTCGCGGCGCGAACTGGCGGTGCAAGTCATCGTGGAAATGGACGATGGGCGCGTCGAGACTTTCCTGGGGTATCGTGTGCAGCATGACAATGCCCGTGGGCCCATGAAAGGTGGCTTGCGCTATCATCTCGATGTCAGCTTGGATGAAGTGCGCTCGCTGGCCAGCTTGATGACGTGGAAAACTGCCGTCGTCGATATCCCCTACGGCGGTGCCAAAGGGGGTGTGGCAGTCGACCCAACTCGCCTGTCACGCAGAGAGCTCGAACGACTCACACGCGCTTTCGTCGATGGTATACACGACGTGATCGGTCCAGATACCGATATCCCCGCGCCCGATATGGGCACGACGCATGAAGTCATGTCGTGGATACGCAATCAGTGGGAAAAATATCATGGCTTTAACCCAGCCGTGGTTACGGGCAAGCCTGTTGAGGAGTATGGTGCCAAAGGACGTGAGGAAGCGACGGGCCGCGGTGTCGGCATCCTGGCAATCAAGCTGCTAAAGCGCATGGGCGTCAAGGTGGAGGGGTGCCGTACGGCGATTCAAGGCTTCGGCAATGTCGGTTCGCATGCGGCCAAATTCTTGAGCGAAGCCACTTTTCCCATTGTTGCCATTAGTGACATAAGCGGCTGCTACTACAATCCCAAAGGGCTCGACATGAA
Organism: Pirellulaceae bacterium; assembly: GCA_020852965.1. Taxonomy (GTDB): domain Bacteria; phylum Planctomycetota; class Planctomycetia; order Pirellulales; family Pirellulaceae; genus Aureliella. The sequence goes on from JADYZV010000131.1 coordinate 120,015, forward strand.
GTCGGTGCTAAAGCACTCACTCGAACACAAGTCCTTGGCAGGCTACAAACAGGCGGAGCTTTTGCCAGTCGATGATCTACTGACGCTCGATGTCGATTTGCTCATTCCAGCCGCATTGGGAGGCGTAATCAACGATGAGAATGTCGATAAGGTCAAGGCGAGAACGATAATCGAAGCGGCCAACAGTCCAATCCTGCCTAAGGCTCACGAATCGCTAGCGGAGCGCGGCGTTACCGTGCTGCCCGACATCCTGGCCAACGCGGGTGGGGTCACCGTGAGCTATTTCGAGTGGGTGCAAAACCGTCAGCACTATCGCTGGAGTCTCGATCGCGTGCGTCAAGAGCTCGACTCCACGCTCAGTCAAGCCTTCGAGCAGGTTTGGCAACAATCGCTGCAATCGAAAGTCGACTTGCGCACCGCCGCCTTTATGCTCGGTATTTCGCGCGTCCATCGCGCGACCGAGTTGGCCGGTATCGGATGAGCCGAGTCTCCGCTGGCTTTGGCGCTCCTGGAGTAGGCTCGTAACAATACCGCGAGTTACGGCAGACCGAAGCACGTGATCTCTGCGCCGCGTTTATGTATCCCAATGCGACCGCGCGGCCCATGCCGTAACTCGCGGTACTCGTTACGAGCCTACAAAAGCGAGGCGATCAAAGCTTACCCAATTCGTTCGTCTATTCCGTCAGAGCTTCGATAACACGATCAAATGGGATGGCCGAACAGCAGCCATAGAGCGGTTCTTGTGTTAGTCGCGCGCGAATCATCTTGGGTGACGATAGCCCACACAAGAAGCGAGCTTGCTGGCGAGCGTCACCGAGCAAATCGGGTTTGTCGCGACTCAGTCGCCGGATACCCGTCGTGGCCGAATCGCCCACGCGTGGATAGTCGGGGTCGGGCAATTCATCGATACCCGTCCCCTCACAGACACTGCAGTGCCCGCATTCTCCAGCGTGTGGTTGGCCAAAGTGCTGTGAAAGCAGTGCGCTCTGGCAACTGTCCGCGCACATCAACAGATAGAGTTCGTCGAGCCGAGTGAGTTCGCCGATCTCACGGTCGAGCGAGACTTGGTAGAGGTCTTGGCTCAAACTATCGATGTCCGTGATCGGTTTGAGTTTGCGGTAGCCAAATACCAAGCCGGTGACTTGCAACTCGACCCAGCCTTTTTCTGCAAAGTAGTCGAGCATCTTTACGATTCGCATACGATCGCATTTCAAGCGATCGGCGGCCTGCGGCAAGCTGATCTCGAACCAGATCTTCTTCTTGACCGACAGCGCCAGCACGGACGAAGCAAATTGCCTTCTTTCCCCTTCAAAGTGCTTGAGTATATCTGCGGAAGCGAGCTTGGGTTTGAACTTGTAGGTCTCGTAGCGCGGCGCGGTCGCCTCGAGCACCTCCTGCAGTTCGAGATAAGTCATAAACGTACGGACGACCGTATCGCGCATATCCGCTTCATAGGCTAGCGAATAGTAACTGACGTAGAATCGCTCCGGTTGTCCGACCAGAAACTCGACGAATCGACGCACCGACTGTAGGCTAGGCGTATCGCCATAAGCAAAATTTTCCAACACGACGCGATCTTCCGGAACCAGCAATGTCTCACACACCGCCGGCTGACCGTCGCGTCCAGCCCGGCCGATTTCTTGCGCCAAATTCTCGAGCGATTTGGAGGGATTGTAGTGATAGATCGCGCGGATATTCGACTTGTCGACCCCCATCCCAAATGCGATGGTGGCTACCACCACACCACGATCGGACTGCATGAACCAGTCTTGAGTATCCCGTCGCTGCTCATCCTCCAATCCAGCGTGATAGGGTCGCGCATCGATACCTGCTGCAACAAGTTTCTCGGCTGCCGATTCGGCCGTTTTCTGCAAAGTAACATAGACCAAAGTCGGCGCGGCAGCTTGGCTCTTAATTCGCTCGATTAACACGCCATCACGAGTTTTTTGTTGGCAAAGGGTAAATCGTAACGTCAAGTTCGAACGGTAGAACTCGGTCTGCACTGCGTCTTCGGGAGCGATCGAAAACTCGCGGCGGATATCGTCCAATACAGTTGGGGTCGCGGTTGCGGTCAGGGCCAGCACGCGCTCGACACCAAGTTGCCGAGCGATTTTAGTTAATTTCAAGTAGTCGGGGCGGAAGTTGTGCCCCCACTGGCTGATGCAGTGAGCCTCGTCGATTGCAAATAGCGAAATGGGAATTCCGCTGATAAACTCGCGAAAACGCTCGTTGAAGAAGCGCTCTGGTGCGACGTAGAGTAGTTTCGTCTCCCCCGCACGCACTCCCTGCATGACCTGTCGTGCCTCCTCGGCCGAGAGGCTCGAGTCCAATCGCGCCGCAGAGATCCCGTGGGCCACCAGCGTGTCGACTTGCTCCCGCATCAAAGCCATCAGTGGCGATACGACGAGCGTCAGGCCGTCGAGCAAAATGGCGGGGAATTGATAGCAAAGCGACTTGCCCCCTCCGGTGGGAAAGATGGCCGCTGCTGATTTTCCATCCAATAGCCGCTGAATGACCGCTAGTTGGCCTGAGCGAAAATTCGGAAGCCCGAATTTCTCTTGTAGGAGTCGTGTCAGCTCGCTCACGCTGGCAGTCGTGGAAACAGTACTCATAGCTTCAATCCTCCGTGGTTCATAAAGTTGCGGAATTATAGCGGTCACAGCGAACGCGGATGGCCCAATGTGGAGTTTTTGGCTCAATCAAGTGTGCAAAGCCTGCATTGGGCGCCGAAGGGTGGTAGATAACTACTGGAAGAATCGAGTTTTTTCGCAATTTTACGAACTTGCGAAGCCCGCCCCCAAAATTAGCAGCGGTAAAAGCAACTCTCACTAGATAGACGTAACGTGGACGCAAATCTTACAGTCGCTGCTGCCTCAGCGATAAAGAATTCGCAAATTCAAAATCAAACATCGATGGTCGTGGCTCACAAGACGCTACAGGCCCAAAAGCTGCAAGGCGAAGCCGCCGTCTCTCTAATCCAGCAGGCTGCGGAACTCTCCACCCAGCTTTCCCAAGGGCGCATCGACGTCCAACTCTAGGAGCCATCCCTCGAAGCTTGTGGTCCGAATGGTCGTAGCGACGAGCCCCTGCGGTAAACCGAGCCAAACGGACTCGTAACCCGCGTCCACTACCTACGATTTCAGGCCCAATTGCTCTAGCGGTTGTAGCGGGAGCTTGCTATTTTGCACGGAAGTCACCCCAGTTTAGCTAGAGAATATTCGAAGCAAATGGGGTGAAGGTTCGCCCCCGCCGCGTCTTCTGGGATAGTTCACGCGAGCTGGAGGCAGCGGAGTTCCGTTGTATTTGTCAGGCAAGGAGGTCTGTCGTGCAGACGATTAAGACAGGTGTGGTCGTCGCCCTATTGTTGGCTGTGTGCTACGGCGCCTTCGTGGCGCTCAATGCACCCGAACCCAACTTGCCCGATGAACTGCTCAGCGAGTTCGATTGGAGTCCGGAAGAAGCGGGGCTGGAGAATTTGACGAGCGTCGAGATGCCCTCCGCCCCATCCGTTGCGCTACCGGTACCACCCGCGAACGGCCTCAATGCTCCTGGTGGATTCGATGCCAGCCCTTCGAATCTAAATAGTTCGGCCTTGGCAAACTCAGGACTGCCGAGCCTACCTGATTTGGCAGGCAACATGATTGGGCAAACAGGCAGCAACGAGGCGTTAAGCAGCCTGAGCCTACCGAAACTTCCAACTCCAGGCAACACAATTCCTGCCGCCAACAATACGGTCACTGCCCCCGATGGTCCTGCTGTTTCATTGGCCGCAGGAACGGAAACGGATTTGGCGAGTGCCTATGCGATGGGTGCGAGTGGCGCATCGCAGGCGCAGCCGAGCGGTGCGATAGCGCCTGGGCAACTGGTAAGCCAGACTCGCTCGGCAGCTTTGGACGCAGCGCCCGCTGGACAATTACCACTGCTCGATGGACTTCCCGGTAGTCGTGTAGCTACACCTGCGGATACGCACCAGGAACAACCGACGCTCCCCTTTCCCTCCGCACGAGAGCAAGCGCTCAAGTTGGCTTCGAACGGCAAACTACGTGACGCTCTTCACATGCTCACTCGCTACTACGACAGTCCTGAATTGAATGCAGAGCAACACACCGACTTGGTTGATCTGCTGGACGCTCTTTCGGCACAAGTAATCTATTCGCCACGCCACCTGGCACTACCGCCCTACACGATCACAGCCAGCGATACCGTTGAAGGACTGGCTCTAACGCATCAAGTCACTCCCGAGCTGCTAACGGCTATCAATGGCCTTTGGAAACCGCTGACACCCGGGAGTCAAATTAAGGTTTTGCCGGGCCCATTCCGTGCCGTGGTTAGCCTCAGCCGTTATGAACTGACGGTTTTCTTGGGAGACCTGTATGCGGGTCGCTTTCCGGTTTCATTCGGAACGGATCCCAGTCCGGTTGAAGGCACCTATGAGATCATCGATCGTCGTCGCGATCGAACTTACTATGGCACCGGTGGCAGAGTTATCCCTGCTGATGACCATCTCAATCCATACGGCGGCTTCTGGTTGAACTTGGGGCAAGACCTGTGCATTCACGGAACCCCCGAGATGGCCAGCGACGAATTACAGGACGCCGGCTGCATCAGCCTCGCCCCCCTCGACGCCGCCGATGTCTACAATATCTTGGCAAAATCAAGCCAAGTATCCATTGTGCGATAGTTTGCAATTCGATCGATGTTCCCTGCTTGGAATCTTAGACCTTTGCGAGCTGGCTTCACAGCCCCCATGCGAGCTGGCTTTTTAGACTGGCTCCTTAGACCCCTGCGAGCTGGCTCGCTGGTGAATCAGTTTTTATAGCTAGCTTGGCATCGGCCCAAGCGGCCCGGTTTTTGGCCTTCCCGCTCCGATCGCCGCCACAGGCGGCGATCGGAGCGGGAAGGCCAAAAACTGAGCACTGCTCGCATCGCTTCTATTCACAAAACTTGGGCTCATGCCAGGCAAGCTGGCGTGGGGCCAAGTATTGTGCAAGAAGGTAGGAAAAAGTGAAGACGACACGAGGCGGTGAAGCGATGAAGCGGTGAGGCGGTGAGGCGGTGAAACCGACGGCGGAGCGTCGGGCCACATTCCATTCGTGGGCAGAAGTACCGTCCGCTTAACTGCCCCAGCGCTGCATGGCATGGTTTTCGACGCCGAGCTGATCGAGGATGCGGCAAACGACAAAGTCGACCAAGTCGCATAGGCTGGTCGCACCGTGATACCAACCCGGTGCTGCGGGAAGCACTACCGCACCAGCCTGCGCCAAGCGATGCATGTTCTCGATCTGCAAGACACTCAGCGGCGTTTCACGCGGGACGACGATCAATTTGCGATGCTCTTTCAAATGCACTTCTGCCGCACGCTGGATCAAGTTCTGACTGGCCGCATGGGCAATGCCGCTAAGAGTGCTTCCCGAACATGGGCAGATAACCATACCGGCCGTCAAGTAGGAACCGCTGGCGATTGGCGCAAAGTAGTCCTGACAATGATGGACGCTCAGCAGCCCGAGCTCAGCTTGTTGCCTAGCCGTTTCAATCGACCAAACACTCCCCTGGGCTACATGCAACAGTCGATCTGCTGCCGCAATAGCATCCCAAAGCTTTTCGCCCTTGGAACCCACTTCGACTTGCAATTCCTGCCGAACCACCGCCCTCCCTGAATCGCTGAGCGTCAGATGAATCGGCACGCTCTCTGCCAACAACCCGCACAGCAGGCGCGTCGCGTAGACCGCACCACTGGCACCTGTAATAGCCAACACGATCGGACTTCTGATCCCTACGTTCATTCAGTAAGATCCTCAGGGACTCGTAACCTCGGCCACTACAATGCTAAACGGCGCTACGCTGGCCAATGTACAGCGAAGCTACGCCGAAGGTGAGCGTGTGGATAGCGATGGAACTCAGACCGGCTTGCTCCATCCGCTCGGCCAGTGCGCGACCGCTGGGGAATTCGATCACACTATTGGGCAAGTACTCGTAGGCACCTTTGTCATTCCTAGCCAAGCGCTGGCCGATGCGCGGTAGCACATGGCGAAAATAGGCTTGGTAAGCCTGCTTGATGCCAGGCAACGAAGGGGTCGAAAACTCGAGCACGGCCACTTGGCCTCCCACAGCGCAGACACGCACCAGTTCGCGCAACCCAGCTTGGGTGTCTTGGACATTGCGTAGACCAAAGGCGACGGTCACGGCTTGAAAGCTGCCATCGGCAAAAGGCAATTGCTGCGCATCGGCTTCGATGAACTCCAGTGGCAACTGGGGGAGTTGTTGTTGATGTTTCTTTCGCGCCAGCTCGAGCATCGGCGCGCAGAAATCACTGCCGATGACCTTGACGCGACCTCGCATTTTTTCAGCCAATAACAGAGCCAAATCACCAGTTCCCGTGCAGCAATCGAGAATGGGGAGCGCGCCGTCGAGTCGCAGTTCTCGCAGTACGCGACGACGCCAACGTATGTCGATCCCCAACGACAATAGATGATTCATCAGGTCATAGCGGGGTGCAATTTGTGCGAACATATCGCGCACCCGCTCGCCCGATTTATCAACGTGACGCTCGCCGCCTGGCGCTCTCTCGGCCGGCTGGCAATCCGATTCGCCTGTGGGGATGCTCATTGTTCTTGGTTCTTAGTTCTTAGTTCTTGGTTCTGGGTGCTTGGTGCTTGGTTAGCCACGAAACGGTGGCACTTGCTGGCTTCGGAATGCCAATCCCAGGGGACGAGAAAAAAATCGAATCGCATGTCACACCAAGAAAACTTGCAATTCTTTGCAGCCATGCGCTCCGATGACCAGTGATTGCTCGATGTCCGCCGTCTTGCTTGGGCCAGACAAAAATAGGCCAAATCCGGGCTGCGGCACTCCGGCTCGCGCATAGGCTTGATGCATGGTATGCACGATATCGGTTCGCTTGACAACCAAAACTAAAAACTGCGTGATGAAAAAAACGACGCGATGTCGTAGGTCGCGATCTGTCAGCCAGACCGCCCCATTTTCAGCAACCGCAAATTCGGCTGGGTAGACAACAAAATCGAGATTCTCTAGGTCGTGGGGGTTAGCAACTGCGTCCAAATCGACATTACCAGAGATTTCAGGTACGCCGGAAAAGACTCGCTGGGCTTGTTGCCACTCGTCCCACTGCGCCAAGCGGTCGGGCAATTCAGCCAGGTCAGACAAGCACTTGCAGCTCCCTCCCACGAACTCGATCATCGTTGTAAATTGCTGCACTGGGTCTGGGTATTCGATCCAAGGGCCATCGAGCACTTTCGGCAATGCGACTTGGTCGACAATTTGTCGTCTCAGCTTGGACAGTATATCTGTTTTGGAGTCCACTAGGAAATTCGCTAGAGAGTAACTTCGGCAGGTACGGCATCGACGGTCAACGCCTGCGGGAGAGTGTTTGCTGCGTGCTAGTTTATTCGCTCGGCAAATTACGGCTAGTGCATCGTCCATTCTCGGTTTTGGGATTGACCGTAGTGGACGAGGTTACGAGTCCGTTTTATTCGGTCGCTGTCAGGGGCTTGTAACCTCGTCCACTACCCTTAATGTGGAGAAACGCACGCGTGGCTGCTTATTACGGCAATTACGGCGTATTAGCCCAACCGATCGATTCCGAGTGGCAGGCTTTGAGGCTCGGTAAAGTGCTGAGCATTTCTTTGGCGGCGGGGCTAGCCCGAGTTCCTTCGAGCCACAGAGTTTCGAGTGTGGGATGCCCCCGCAGTGCATTTAAGCCTTCGTCGTCAATATTGCAGCCGGTCAGGTCGAGTTCAATCAAGGCGGGCAACTGCCGCAGGCGGGGCAGC
>JADYZV010000132.1 GCA_020852965.1 Pirellulaceae bacterium
CGACGGTCGGACTGCTACCCGCCAAGTTCTTAGGCGGCGAGTCGAGAAAGCTGCCTGACTGGTCATGCGCGGCGAGCAGTGCATCGACTCGGCGACGCAACTCGCTGTCACCGCCACACTCGCGCTCCAGGAAATCAGCCCGATCGGACTCTGCTTTCTGCACGGCATCGATGAAGATCGCTTGGACTCGTTGTGGATCGTTGGACATGACCGGTATCCAATTCTCGGCAGATGGCTCTGACCGTTATTATTAGAACTCCTACTGACCAATGCGACATCTCGCGGCCAAGCTGTCGAAAAAGGAAGTAACTAATTCAAGGAATTCGCAGGCTAGGACTTGCCGTAGCGTTGATTCTGCCATGCCAGGTCCTGGCCATCCGTTAATCCGACGCTGATAACTTTTCACGCAGCCAAGCTCGGGCGTAGGTCCATTTCTTGCGTGCCTCGTATACCGAGACGCCTGTAAACTCGGCGATTTGCTCATGCCCAAGTCCCGTGAAGTACCGCAACTTGACGACTTTGGCCGCCAACTCATCCTCGGCTGCCAACTCGGTGAGGGCTTCATCCAAGGCCTCCATATCGTCTTCCGGTCGATCCGCTACGATGTCCAGGAGGGGGACCCGTTGCAGTTCGCCCCCATGTTTTATTCGTTGCTTGCGTCGATACTGTTCAACCAACAATCGCCGCATTGCCTCGGCGGCAGCGGCAAAGAAGTGCCCCCGTGAGTCCCAACGTTGGACGCGGTCTACGTCGACCAGCCGAATGTACGCTTCATGCACCAATGCGGTCGCCTGCAATGTTTGCCCCGGCTTTTCTTGTACCAATTTCGCGGCGGCCAATTTGCGCAGCTCGTCGTAGACCAACGGCAAAAGTTGTTCCGTCGCCGCATGGTTCCCACGTTCGATCTGATTCAGTATCTGGGTGACGTCTGTCATGTAATCCAATATATCAGCCTAGGCTTCGACGCGCAATCGAATTGCATGCGTTCCACACATTTCAATGCGACATTTGCTCCCGAAGCTGTCGATGAATTACGAATGATTGTTGAAGATATTCTGCCGACAAAGGGTCTGCAATGTCGGAAAACGTCGTTCGGTTGGCGTCGCAAATAGCCACAGTGATTTGATTTGCATGCTGATCGATGGCGACGGTGTTCTCAAATTCGACGCAGTCGCAACTGTGATAAATACTGTCATGGAATATGTCACCGGACCAATGGAAAGTCGCTTGCTTCAAGCGTCGGAGGCAGGGTGGCTCCACACCCAACTGCGGGAGCTACCAACCACCTGGAACGAAAACCGGTAGGGGCGAGTCGTGACGGCTTAAATTTCATCCGGATCGTTAGCGACCAAGGGTTGCCGGCCACCATTGATCCAGTTTCGTGAGTAGCTGAACCACTTTGTCTGGTCGCTCGCTTGCCATGTTGTGTTGCTCATGCGCATCGTCAATAACGTTATACAATTCCTTGGGAGTATCCACTCCGTGAGGGGCGATCAGTTTCCAGCGGTCGCTGATGCACCACCGGCAATTGACTGTGTCTCGCGGATCGAGAGGTTTTTCCGGCTTGGACAGAAACGTGGCACCGTAGACGGTGTCGCGCGTGGTTGGCGCTCCCTTCAGCAGGTTGATCCCTGGCAGGTCGTCTGGTGGCTCCTGACCACACGCCGCCAGGATCGTCGGCATTAGATCGACGGAATGTACTAGCGTGTCGTGGCGCGCCGGTGTGATATGGTTTGGCCAGCGCAATAGGATCGGTGTTCGTACTCCCGCCTCGTATGGCGACAGCTTGCTCCGTTTGTCAAACCAGTTGATGCCGGGTAGTTGGATGTAACCGTTATCGACGATGAAAGCCACCAACGTATTTTCGGCGGCACTCTTTTCATCGATCAGCCGGAGCAGCTCACCACAGGTCTGATCGAACCATTCGCACATGGCCATGTACTTGGCGATTGTTTCAGGGCGATTGGCGGTCTTATACTTTTCAAGCAGCTCTGGCGGAGGATTATGTGGTGTATGTGGCAGCATCGGAGCATACCAGAGGAAGAACGGTTCGCCTTCGACCTCGTCAAGAAACTGTCGAATTGGCTGCAGACCTTCTCGGCCAATGCGCAGCCCTTCCGCGCCAGCCAAAAAGGACATGCCTCGGTCCAAGCGGCCAAGTCCCTCTCGGCCGGTTTGCGGATCGTCATTGACTCCCACGCTATCGCGCACCGCTTTCCCGGTCGTCATCCCGTGCGTAAAGCCGGCATCGCGAAAATCTCCTTCCCACCATTTCCCGGTTTGAAAGCTCCGGTAACCACGGGAGGCAAGCAACTTCGGTAGCGTAGGGAACTGTTCAAATCTTTCGCGGACGCGCGGTGGAGCTAGTTTCAGACCATCAATGCCAACTCCCAGCCGATGCTCATGGGGATAGCGACCAGTGATCATCGTTGCCAGGCTGGGTCGGCAAACGCTCGTCGGTACGTAGCCTCGCGTGAACACAGCGCTCTGTTCGGCCAGACGGTCAAGGTTCGGTGTGTGAATTTCCCGGTTCCCCATGAATCCGAAGTCAAACCACGCCTGGTCGTCGCATACGATCATTACAATATTCGGTCGCTCATCCGCCACCGTCCGGGCGTGAACCAATAAGGTGACGCCGAGCGCGACCATACTCACCAGCATGCGCATTGGTGGGACACGCAGTCTCTTCAGTTGGCAAAGTGCCACACCGGAATAGCTTTCATCAGCAGCCGCACATGCGACGAGAGAGCGAAACTTTCTCCACAGAATCGCCGCCCGAGAACATTTTCGTTCCCGCTTCACTATCGTAAGTTTCGTTTGGAGCATTGATGTCTGCCTACGGTTAGGTCTGGTAAAATCAACTCACGTTCGCTGGTAGTGCCGCTGCATATTCTATCCGATGTATTGCCGTTGTGGTTGTTTTGCGAATGCAGGGTCGCAAGTTGCGATTTGTTGACCCGGGGCATGTGTCGCAAAAAATAGCAACATCAAAAGAATTCACCGGATAAAGCGTTTGGCACTTAAGAAATCGATGGGTAGCGGTGTCGTACCGTGCTCTGCCAAATCAGCCAGTATCTCTCCGAGAACCGAGGCAAATTTAAATCCGTGTCCCGATAGGCCCGCGGCAAAGCAAACATTGTCATAACGAGGATGTCGATCGACGATGAAATGTTCATCCGCGGTCATGGTGTACATACAGACCGAGTGGTGCACCACGTCCAAACGTACTCGGCTGAGATGCCGTTGGAGAAAATTCTCGACGCGGCGTCGTTCCTCGATATCCACCGATTGATCGGGATTCAGCGGATCGGACATCGATGATCCTCCGCTGTGCTCTGCAACTTTCAGTGATCGTCCGTCCAAACTTGGAAATCCGTAATAGTACCCATCGGGCGTATGATAGAAGAACACTGGGGATCCGGCCGTTGGAAGGTAATCCGAAGCGGCATGTGTTCGATACCAATGTAGATGCTTGCGAAGCAGACGGAATTCGATGTTCAAGTCTGCCAACAGTTGTCCCGCCCAAGCACCAGAGGCCACGACTAAGCGGCGAGCCCGATAGACTTGATCGCCGCAATGGACGATTACCTGTTTCCCGTCCGACTGCCAACTTTGCACGGGGCTGCCAACAGCCAATTCCGCAGAATGTTGCGTCGCCAAATTAACAAACCTCCGAACGCAGGCTTCTACCATCAGGTATCCCCCTTGCGGCTCGTAAACCGAGGCAGACCCATCTGGAATCCGGAAACCTGGAAAGCGAGCTTCCACCTGCCGCGGGGTCAACTCCTCTAGTGGCAATGCAAACCGACGTGCAGCCTCACGAACTCCTCGAATCAACAGCCCATCAGGCGGTCCTACCTCCAATAGACCACAGGGGTGGAACAGAGGTGTTGGAGAAACGGCATCCAAGGAACTCCACAGCTCGTAGGCCCGCTGCATCAACGGGACGTAGCCAGGGTGTTCGAAGTAGGCTTTGCGGATGACCCTTGTCTGCCCGTGCGAGCTGCCACGGTCATGCCCGGGCGGAAAGCGATCGATTCCCAGAACTCGCAATCCACGAAGCGCCAAGTGGTAGAGCGCCGCACTACCAATCCCGCCAATGCCGATGACGATTGCATCGTATGATTTCAATTCGATATTCGCTGCGAGGTTGGGTAGGCTTAGAAAATCCCAAGTTGATCGCGGGCGTCGTCGGTCATCATGTCCTGCGTCCAGGGCGGGTCCATGACGACTTTGATTTCCACCTTGCCCACTCCCTCCATGGCTTCGACCACTTGTCGGCTGTTGCCAACTAGCTGCGGGCCAGCCGGACACATGGGACTGGTCATCGTCATTTCGACCTTCACATCCTGCTTCTCGGGGGTCTCTTCGCTAGGTACCAAGTCGACGACGTAGATCAGGCCCAAGTCGACAATATTGACGAACAGTTCAGGGTCTATCACCTGCTTGAGCTGCTCACGGACTTTATCTTCGCAAAGCGTTTCTGCCATTTCCCAACCTCTTCTTAGATATTTCGATTTTGACCGACTTCTATAGGACCTTCAGTGTGCTAGGCCTATTCTGACGGCTCACACCACTCGACCAAGCCACGACAGTCACTATGCAGGAGGTTATCCTATATGATCTATTCTAATCGATTGTGCCGTTGACTGGTACAGGTGTGCAAACGTGGACTAAGCACCCCTGCCCTAAGTTTTCAACCGAATTTGGGCAACGGTGGCTAGCGCCCTGCGCTGATGATCGTCGGGAATTTATGCATATGTGCTTAGCTGGCGGGTTGGTCTTGAGCGTGAGTCTCGGTGGGGGACCACCGAGCTACTCTATTCTCGGTGGGGACCACACAGAAATTAATTTAGTTTGGCAAGGTAGACGCACATGACCCAACCCAAGGAGCCGCCAGCCGTCCTGCCGCCGACAAGTGCTGTGCCGATCGAGCGAGTCAAGAGTGCGGTTACAGTTTCGCATAGCGCCGAAGTGTGGATTGATCGAGTCCTAGGTGGCGACAGCTATGGTGCACCTCGCGTATTTGACCTGTTTACACTTATGGCAATCACCCTGGCCTTTGCCTTGATGTTTGCCATGTTGCGGCTCATCGAGCCCGTTCTTATGACCGACATCTCTGGTGTAGCGCTGTGCTTAGGAACGCTAGTGACCGGTGTGGCTATTTTTCAATTGGCGCTGTGGGGTGGTAAGCGACCGCGGCTAGCCTCACTGGTCGGCGGCCCATTTCTCGTGTTGGGGATGACGTTGGCGGTTAGGCTTTGGCAGCAGGGCAACCCGTTGCCCGAATTGACTCTTACTGCTGCCCTAGGACTCTGCCAGTTTTCGCTGATTGTAGGTCTACCTACGGGTTATTTGAGTGGTGCCATGGTGGCAGGTGTGTTCCTGATTGCCGACCTGCTGAGAACCAGTTTCCTGACCCGTTCAGGTCCGCCAAAGGCAGAAAACGACGACGAAATATTTGCGGATTAGTCATGGGACAATTGGGACACAGAAACACTATCACCTATTAGATTTTCGTCCAAGCGACGAAAAACAGTCTGCTAGGCAATCGTAACCCGCAGCGTCAGCAAGGACGTTTGACTCAACTGCAAACGGATTACGTAAATCCAAGGTGATTCATACTTTAAAGATTCGATTCAAATCAAACGACCTTGCTGATGCTGCGGGTTACGAATAATCCGGGTGAAATGTCCTAGTTGCCATTGTCGAGAGGTTTAAATTAAATCTGTCGAGAGGTTTAATCCGCGTCCTGCAGCGAAGCACGGCCATGTCAGATATAATGAAACTCGGTTTGAACTGTTTATTCGGTCGCAGGTAGTGAACCGCCACCGTGCGGATCCATTGGAGAACTGTTGGAAGACATGACGCGACCTCACCTATTCCCAGATCCTGCCCAACGCCCTCAGTCGGCTGTGCTTATCTGGGATGGCCAGTGTAAATTCTGTTTGAGCCAAGTCCAGCGACTGCGGCGGTTCGACCTCTTCGGCCAACTGGCCTATTTAAGCCTTCACGATCCGCGAGTCGCTGAGCGTTATCCAGACTTGAGCCATGCGGACCTAATGAATCAAATGTGGGTAGTGACCCGTGACGGGCGAAGGTTTGGTGGCGCTGATGCGGGTCGATACCTCAGTCGCAAACTACCTGGCCTATGGTGGCTTGCACCGCTGCTGCACATTCCGCTGAGCATGCCGCTTTGGCGTTGGCTATACGGCAGAATTGCTGAGCGACGCTATCGCATCAGCGGGATCACTTGCGACTCCGAAGATAGTTGCCGCATTCATTTGCCAGCCAACAAGTCGAGCAACGACGACCATGGCTCGTAGCTAGTGCTTCATCCAACTTTAACTTTAAGGTTGGGGGTAGTGGACGAGGTTACGAGTCCCTAACAACTACCAAATCAAACGAACTCGCGGGTCTCGCCCGCTACCCCCAAATTAAATGTGGACAAAGCGGTAGCTGAATTTGACCTCATATCATGACTAGCAATCATCACAGTCCGATTCATTGGCCGCAATCGTCGAACCGTTCGCCGCAGCGGAGTTTGTCCTATTGCTTGTGGTTGGCTAGCTCCGTTGTGGTACTGCTGCTTTCCTGGGTTATGTCGACAGGTGATGGACGGCAAGTAGTGCTGCCTGGAGTTGGGGTGATCCCCGAAACCTGCACGCTTCACACTCGATTTGGAGTCGATTGCCCTGGCTGCGGCTTGACTCGCAGTTTCATTCACTTGGCCCATGGCAATCTTCGCGCAGCTTGGTCGTTGAACCCTGTCAGTCTGCTTTTGTTCATATTCGTTGCTTCACAAATTCCGTTGGTGCTGAGCCTGATGTGGCCACGCACAAGGATCGGACGCATAATTGAGGCAAACATAGTTGAAGCAAACACAGTTCAGCGCGAAACCATTCAAGCAGGCTACGACAACTGCTTGGATACACCATCACCCCATGCCAATACTCCGAACGCTAATCGAGTCCGGCCAACCTATCTCAGTCGTTGGGTTGATTGGAACCAGTGGATGTTGGCGGGACTGATGTTGGCACTTGTGCTGCAATGGATAGTCAAGCTCACGATGGGAGGCAGTTGGGGATGAACAAGCTATCGTTTCTTGCCAAGCGTGGAAACTTAATTTCGGTGACAGTCGCAGGGGAGGGAATGCCTCTAATCCTACTGCATGGTTTTCCGCTCGATCATCGACTGTGGTTGCAGCAGTTCGACTACCTATCGAAAAACTATTGCATCATCGCTCCCGACCTGCGCGGTTTCGGACAATCGACACTAACGGAAGAACCCTACAGCATGGCTGATTTGGCGGAAGATGTCGAACAAGTAAGGCAACACATGACCGACGATCAGCCCGTTGCACTGTGTGGTCTATCGATGGGTGGCTACGTCGCGTTTGAGTATTGGAGGCACTATTCGAAGAGTCTCACCGCCTTAATTTTGGCGAATACCAAACCCGAAGAAGATACCGACCAGGGCCGGGCGGCGCGTCGGGCGATGAGCGAACGGGCACACCAACTGGGAAGTTGGCACGCGGTTTCTGAAATGCTCCCCAAGTTGCTATCGGAACAGCATTTTGCTCAACTTGGCTCGCAGTTTCAAGCTGCCGAGCAGATGCTTCGGTCTTGCTCGGCCGATGCCGTCTCAAGTGCTCAGCGGGCGATGGCCGATCGCGCCGATTTTATCGCCTTGCTCCCAGCCCTAAGCACACCAACGTTGGTGATTACCGGTGAAGAAGACACGATCGCTCCACCGGCGGCCACGCGAAAATGGGCTGCCGTGATTCCCAACAGTCAATGTCACGTGCTGGCCGGCGCAGCTCACCTAACGCCGCTCGAACAGCCTCAGCAATTCAATCAACTAGTGCATGAGTTTTTAGGTTCGCTGTAAGACCCGTGCTGTGCAACTATCTCGCGAACGGCAAATCGCGCTCAAACACGGATTTTTCATAACCCGCTGCGTTAGTAAGGACGTTTGAGTCTGAATCGAATCTCAAGCGTGTGATTTACCTTGGGCTTACGCATCCCGTATGCAGTCAAGTCAAACGTCCTTGCTGACGCTGCGGGTTACGATTGCATAGCAGACTCTTTTTTGCTCCTATGACGTAAACCAATTTACTATTATCGATCACTACGCTTTCACGCCAACTCATGAATAAAGCGGGGCAAAGAAAAGCAAGCTACAGCGGGCTAATGTTCGGCAGGCATTCCAAGCTGCGCGGCTAGCCTTAGTGCGTGCCATAGACTATCGGGGCGCGCGAGGCCTTGCCAGGCAATGTCAAAGGCGGTGCCATGATCGACGCTGGTGCGTACGACTCTTAGACCCAAAGTGGTGTTCACCGCCGAATCGAAGGCGAGTGCTTTGACTGGAATGTGACCTTGATCGTGATACATGCACACAAACGCATCGGTTGCCTTACGCATCCACGGCACAAAGCATGTATCCGGAGGGAGCGGCCCCACCAAGTTGATACCGCGCTGTTTGGCTTGCTGCATTGCTGGGATGATAATCGTCTCCTCTTCGCGATTGCCAAACAAGCCGTGCTCGCCCGCATGTGGATTCAAACCGCATACGACTATTTGTGGGTCCTTTCCACGAATCTTCCATAGCGCTTCGTGTGTCAACTCGATCGTGTCCAGCACGCGTTGCTGAGTAAGAAGTTGTGGTACTTCTGCGTAACCGCAGTGAACGGTCACAAAGGAACAGGTAATCTCGGTCGAATACTGCATCATACACCAACGTGCCGCCTCGGCTCGCTCAGCAAACATCTCAGTGTGTCCGGGGTAGTGAATACCACCTGCGTGAAGCGCTTCTTTGTTAATGGGAGCAGTCGTGATTGCGTCAATCTGTCCCGCTAAGGCAGCATCCAGCGCCGCTTGGATGTAGGCAAAACTCGCTTGGCCGCAAGCACCGCTGACCTGCGCGATCTCGAATGCGGAGCGCTCAATGGCTTGTAAATTGACTACTGCCGACGTGCGAAGCGACTTGGGGAACCTAGCCAAATCACTCGCTTGGAGCAGGTCGACTTCCGGCAGTGCCAGTCCCGTTTGTGCCGCACAAGCTTGTAGGACGGCATAGTCGCCAAACACTACCAACTGGCACAGGTCGGCAATTTCGCGACTCGCCAACGCGCGCAACACCAACTCGGGGCCGACGCCTGCCGGGTCGCCCATCGTCAAGCCTATTCTCGGTTTCGTCTGCATTGAAGTGTTTTAGTCCTGCTGGGTGGAAATTCGGTGGGGGAGCATCGAGTTAATTTTTTTGGTGGGGGACCACCGAGCTACGTTTTCCCTTCGGTGGGGGACCACCGAGCTACGTTGGGTTTGCAAGGAAGCTGGCGGAGAAGTGGTCAAAAACTAAGCGGGCCGAATCTTTTGCCGACAGCCGCATAGCGGTGAAGTAGAATATACCGAATTGGAAGAATTAGTCCGCGCGGGCTAGCTTCCATCGATAGCTTTATGCTGATTTTGGCGCCATGTCCGTGTCCCCTCCCAACTCGAACCCGAGCTCAGCCCACCGCAGCGGCTTGGCACCACCGGTTCGCAACAGCTCTGCGAGTTACAGCGGTGGTATTGGTCCGATGGGTGCTAACGAATCTGCCGACGCGCTCCAGGCAGACGAAGATGCGCCAGAGGGTAGCCAGTGGGCGCGACGGTGGCGAAGCTGGAGCCAGCTATGCCGTGCGCGCGGCACACCCGCGTTTATGGTCAGCTTGATCTTCCACACCTCGCTGTTATTGCTGCTGGCACTATTGACGCTAACCAGTAGCGGTGGATCGGTTCGCAGTTTTGATTTTACTGCCGCGACCAGCACCATCGACCAGCAGCCGCAGGCAGCTTCACTGTTGCTACCCAGTGGCGATGCGCCTCCGCCGGCGGACATTCAAGATGTCGACCTCGGGCCTCCTGCGGGGAGTTCCACCAGCGCATCGGGCGCGTTGTCCGAACTGTTGAGCGTCCCTGAGGCATCGGCGGCCCAGACGACCGAGAGTCCTTGGGATCAACTGTTACAAGCGACCGGCAACAGCCTCACTGCGAGTTTCACGGGCTCTGGCGTGGCTGGAAGACAACTCGATCACCGAAAACAAATCGCGCTTGCGCGTGGCGGTACGCTCGAAAGCGAAGCCGCAGTGGAACGCGCCTTGGAATGGCTGGCTGCCCACCAACAACCCAACGGCGGTTGGTCGCTGGTTCACGATGGCGGAGCATGTCAGGGCCGTTGTCCCGACAACGGTTGTACCGACCGTTTCGATCCAGCCGCAACTGGTCTATCGTTGTTAGCATTTCTTGGAGGCGGATATACGCACCGCGATGGCAAGCACCGTGAGACGGTCCGCCGAGGAGTTTACTTTCTGCAGCAAATCATGGAGGAGACACCGCAAGGGTCGAGCTTCTTACATCAGAGCGAGCGTGGCATGTACAACCACGGCATAGCTGCATTCGCCTTGTGCGAAGCCTACCAAATGACTGACGATCAGGAATTGCGCAAGAGCGCACAAGGCGCAGTCGACTTTATCGTCTCAGCACAAAATTATCAAGGTGGCTGGGGCTATCTTCCGAAACAACCCGGTGACTTGACCCTCACTGGGTGGCAGATCATGGCACTCAAGAGCGCCTATGCGGCTGGTTTGAACGTCCCCCCTTCGACCATCATTCGCATCGATCCATTTCTCGATTCGCAACAAACGGCTTCGAGCTTCTTCTATGGCTACCAGAAGCCGGGCAAGTCACCGACGTGTACTTCGATCGGGCTATTGATGCGCATGTTTCGCGGCATGCCAAACTCACACCCAACACTGTTGGACGGTGCAACATTCCTTAGCAAATCGACTCGGCCCGCGTCCGATGCCTATTTCAACTACTATGCGACGCTGTTGCTATTCCATATCGGAGGGCCGTTCTGGGAACCTTGGAACAATCAAATGCGCGAGCACTTGATTTATTCCCAAGAGCAAACGGGCCACGCGGCGGGGAGTTGGTACTTTGAAGATCCCTATGGTCGTGAAGGGGGGCGTCTGTATACCACCGCCATGTGTGCGATGACATTGGAAGTCTACTATCGTTTCGCCCCAATCTATCAGCAGGCCGATGTCAAGTTCGAATTGTAGATTTCTTCGCCCGGCAGCATGACCTGGAAAAGCATCCATCCCGCCGCGCGAATCTTGGACCGCCTATACCAGCGTTGAGAGTCCGACAAATCGCAGCTCGCAATTTTGGGTGAGTCGCGTTCTGTCGTGTTGTGCAAGCGGCTTAGTCATGTTTTAATGCGTGGCACTGTCGCACTTGAGCAGCAAGTGAGCGCTTCAACGTCTTTCTTTTTCCGCAATTCCACCCCATGCTCGAACTCTACAATCAAATCCAAGAAGCGTGCGCTTTTATACGTCAAGCATGGAACCAACAACCGCATGCGGGTATCATCTTGGGGACCGGTTTGGGTCCCTTGGTAGAGCAGATCGAGGTGGAAGCGTCGATTGAATACGATTCCATACCGCACTTTCCGAAATCCACTGCGACCAGCCACCGTGGACGGTTGGTGTGTGGCAATCTTTGCGGGTTGCCCATCATGGCCATGGAGGGCCGTTTTCATATGTACGAAGGTTACCCGCTCAAGCAGATTACGCTACCGGTGCGGGTCATGAAGGCGTTGGGGGCGGAGTTGTTGATCGTCTCCAACGCGGCTGGAGGGATGAACCCCTACTACAGCGATGGCGACATCGTCGTCATTGAAGACCATATCAACTTGATGGGTGACAATCCCTTGATCGGGATCAACGACGATCGGCTGGGGCCGCGTTTTCCGGACATGTGCGCACCGTACGATCTAAAACTAGTCGACGAGGCTTTGGCGATTGCGCGGCGCGAGAACATCGTGGCTCACAAGGGTGTCTTCGTAGCCGTCGCCGGTCCGAATTTGGAAACACGGGCCGAGTACCGCTTCTTGCGGGCAATCGGTGCCGATGTGGTTGGCATGTCTACCGTGCCAGAGGTAATCGTTGCCGTGCATTGCAATTTGAGAACGGTCGGCTTTTCGGTGATTACCGATATGTGTTTGCCCGATGCGTTGAAGCCTGCGGATGTTCCCAAGATCATTGCAACGGCAAACGAGGCAGAGCCACGACTGCGCACCTTGGTGATGGGAGTGCTCGACAGCAGCAAACGCTAGTGCTCCTTCCGCCATTGAAACAGCGAGTCGACGAAACGGTTGCCTACGTGCTCAGCCGGCGGCTGTGGCAGCCCACGGTTGCGATTGTACTTGGCAGCGGTCTGGGTGCGTTGGCGGAGCGCGTCACGCATCGTTCGAAGCTCGCTTACTCGGACATTCCCCACTTTTGCGCGACGCATGCTAATGGTCACGCCGGTGAGTTGGTCATGGGCTATCTGGCTGGACTGCCCGTGGTGATTCTTCAAGGTCGCGCGCATCGCTACGAGGGAATTGCCGATCATCAGGCTCGCTATCCAGTGCGATGCATGCACGCGCTGGGAGCCAGCGTGCTGATCACCACCAACGCTGCAGGTGGACTCAACCCGCGTTATCGCGCGGGGGATCTAATGTTGATCGATAGTCATATCGATTTCTTATGGGCTCGTAGCCGGTGGGAACTCGCGCAACAAGAACCCGAGCTGGTTCCGCAGATGGCACCGTCACGGGCAACAGTCTACGCCGGCTGTCTACGCGAGCGCGCTCTGGCCATCGCATGCCGATTGGCGACGCCCATGCAGCAAGGCTGTTATTTGGCCACACTCGGGCCCACGTATGAAACGCGCAGCGAGTATCGCATGTTCCGCTGGATGGGTGCGGACGCGGTAGGGATGAGCACTCTGCCTGAGGTATTGGCTGCGCAGTCGTTGGGTATGCGTTCGCTGGCCTTTTCCGTGATCTCCAATGTGGCTTCGACCGATGTCCCACAGGCGACGACCCATGCCGAGGTGGTCGCAGCCTGCCACGCGGCTGGCCCACGACTGATGGACTTGATCGAAGGGGTGCTCCAGGAGCTTGCCGGTCAGCCAGATTAAAGCTGCTTGCTTGTTAGCAGCCCAGCGTTCGCAATAAACACGCTTACTCAAATCACAGTCCCCTCGCGCTGGGGTTGAACGAGCGTAGCGATCCGCACTCGCTACTCGTGCCGTAGCATCGCACGACTTATCACGAGCCCAATGCAGGAGAGCTATAGCGGCGAGTGGTTGAGGCTGAGCTAGTCAGTGGTTAGCCAATTCCGACTGAACGCAATCGAGCCATGCTTGATTTTACAGGGCGCGCAGGTACTGAATCGCATTACCAATTTCGCCGATCGCATCTTGGCTGTTGATGCGGTCGACGATGTACCAGCCTGCGTAGCGTTGTTCCTCTAATTTGCCGAGGATTAGCGGAAAATCGACCGAACCACGACCTAGCGGAACATCCACACCGCATCCGCGAGATAGGTCGCGGACCGCATCGCGCGCCGCGACGACCAAGGTCCGACTCGCACAAGATGCGATGCCATCTTCGGTGTAGCAGTCGCTGATCACCAGATTGCTGGGATTGTAGGCAATCCCGATGGTTTGATCGGCAAGGCTCGCTAATAGCCCGACCAAGCGTTCGACCGGCTCCGACCCCGTTTCGCAGGCCAGCATGGCCCCAACATGCTGTCCGAAGGCAGCCAAGTCCGCCAGGCTAATTTGCAATTGATCGTAAGCGGGGTGGTTGACGTCATCGGGAACGTAACCGACGGCATTGATGACGTGGTTGCACCCGAGGCTGTAGGCAAATCGCATGGCTTGCTTGGTCGCATCGATACGACGATCCAAATCTTGCAAGACATCATAACCGCGCTGCGTGGGGAACCGCACCGCTGCAACCCGCAAATTCAGGTCATCCAGCATCTTGCGCAGTTGGCGACGCCCGGTATCGGTAAGTTCCGAAGGACGAATGCCGGTTCGCGCGTCGATTTCTATTCCAGTGGCACCCAAGCGGGCTGCCGTGTGCAAAGCTTGTTTGAATGGTTGCTTCAAACTACTCAGCCCGATCCCGATCTTTAGCTCTGGCAAAATGAAAACTCCCGATTTTACGAACACGATCTACACCGCCGTCCGGCATTTGACGAACCAAGCCGTCATTGTCTGCATAACCGCTGTTTTGGCCAGCCTAGCACAAGCGAAAGATATTCAGGCGGAGCGGGTCTACAATTGGGACTTTCAACGCGATAATGATGCAAACTTCGATCAAAAGCCCGACGATTGGAAGCGGCGGCTCGATCGAGAGCATCCTGCCTACATCGACATGCGCATCACCTCGCGCGTTCCTGACAAGGCGCAAATAGCCCTTGAGGCTCAGGGCACGCTGGCGATTTGGATGCGCACTTGTGAGACGCGGCGCTGGCAGGGGAATTACGTAGCGGAGTCGCCCCCGCCTGAACTAGCTAAACTGCTTGATCGGACCCTGCTCGACAACTGTTTGGAGATTTCCATGGACGGTGGTGCAGCGGAGTTGGTCAGCCCCATGTTTCCCATGCAGAATCGCTATAGCTACGCGCTGCAAGCGGAAGTGAGCTGCCAGGAACTCGATGGCCACACGGCTTGGGTCGAACTCCAACTCTTGGACGATTCGGAACAAGTGCTGCAGGTGTTGCGAACCAATGCTATTGAAGGTACGGTCGATTGGCAGACGCTGGCGACACAGATCGCCTCTTCGCCAAGTAGTGATCTACGATACGGACGGGTTCATATTAAAGTTGAACCGCACAGTTCGACCGTGCTCAAAGGGATCGCGCGCTTTGATTCTCTGCGTGTTTATCGCATGCCACGCCTTTCCTTGTCCACTCAGCTTCCCTTTTACGTGGCTCAGCCGGGGGAGGAATTCCAAGTCAATTGCATGGCTATGGGGATTCGCGAGCACAATTCGCGTGTGCGATTCGAACTTTGCAATCATGTGGGCGAGTTGATACGAGACGAGACGATCGAGCTGAACATCTCCGAGCCGCCCGCTTCCGAATCGATCGCTGAGTCGCGGCTATCCCACGCCTACAGCCCTGCGGCACAACGTGCAGAAATCGATGCTAAACCGCCCTACTATGTTTCTGCACACGTGGGACGACGCGCGGTCGATGGTCATGCGAATTGGAACCTCAAACTCGATGAACCGGGCCTGTATCGAGTTAAAGTTAACTTGGGCAGAGAGGGCGTGCACGCGCAACTTCGTGAAATACTGATTGGAGTTATGTCTCCACAGCCGGTACAGCCTGCTGGGCCATTCGGTTGGTCATTGTCGGAATTCGGCCAACGCTTGAGCGTCGAGGAAGTTCCGGAAATGGTTCGTCGCTTTGGTGCTGGCTGGATCAAAATGCCCGTATGGTTCGATCCAAACGATACCGTTACCGCCGATAGGTTGGTCGCACTGATCGAACGTCTGCAAGGGCTAGGAACGGAAGTCGTAGGCGTGCTTGGCCAACCACCGCAGTCGTTGAAGGAATCCTTTGGCGATAGCAGCGACCACCTCTATGCGGTGAATATCTTTCGCGATCCAGCAGACTGGGAGCCCGCCCTGGAGCCCGTACTGACACGTATCGGCATGAAGATCGCCTGGTTTCAAATCGGCAACGACCATGACAATAGCTTTGTCAACAAGCCGAAGCTGGCGGAGACGATTGCCAATATTCGCACTCGCATGCAATCGTTCAGTCAAGAATTGAAATTGGCGCTCACCTGGACATGGAACGACCCTGCACCGGAAGCGACCGCGGTGCCTTGGACCGCCATCCAATTTGCCAATTCGCCTCAACTCACCGCCGCCGAGCTTGAGAACTACGTCAGCCACCAGGCGAGCGGCTCGGAGTTGTGGGTTACGCTCGATCCGCTTGAAGCTGCGAAATACCCACTAGTCGAGCGCGTCCGCGATTTGACCGAACGCATGGTGGCCACCAAACGCTCGCAAGTGACTGCGGCATTTGTGGTCGATCCACTACGACCCGAGTTGCAATTATTTACCAAACGCAAGACGATTGGCGAGATGCTCATTCCTTGGCATTCGCTAGTTTCCAGCATTGGCGCAGCGGCCTACGCGGGATCGATTGAATTCCCGGGTGGAAGTACGAATCACTTCTTTACGCGGCACCGCGAGTCGGGAGACGAAACGTTGGCGTTGTTGTGGAACGATGTACCGACCGACGAACAGATCGACTTGGGAGGTCAACTACAAGCTCGCGACGTATGGGGCAAGTCGATACCATTGCGCACAGTCCAAACGGAGCGTGGCACGTCGGAACAGCAGATCCGTGTTGGCCCCTGGCCCATCTTCGTACATGGTGTCGATCTAAACATTGTTCGTTTTCATCAACAGTTCGAATTGCAGTTGAAGAATATGGACAATGCGTTATCGGTGGCTCAAACCATTCCCGTCTCGATAGCCAACACTTTGCCACAAAATGCAATTGGGAAAGTGACCGTGGTCAGCTCTTCGCTGCTCAACGGAGAACGCTCCGAGAGCCCATTGCAGTTATCGAGTGGGGTGCAACAGTTCAAGTCCTTGCCGGTTTTCATTCGCAACGACGCTTCGGCGGGTAGCCACCGTTTGCGGTTTGATTTCGATCTCGTCGCCAACAAACCTTACAATTTCAGTATCTACCGCACGCTGGTCCTCGGGATGGGGGATATTGAATTGATATGGGACACCACGCGCCGCGAGGACGATTGGCTCGAATTGCGGGTCGAAATCCGTAACAATACCGAAGATTCCGCCACATTTGATTGCAAGTTGTTCCCGGCTGGTCGCCCCTATCAACGGTTCCGACTCGATGAATCGAAGCCAGGAAATACGGTGCAGGAAATGAGAATAAGGCTCAATCAAGTCGAGCGTGGCAGCGAAGCTTGGCTGCGTTGCGAGCAGATTGGCAGCGGGCGGGTGCTCAACTACCGAATTCAATTGTAGGGCTGCACGATTGGGGGGTTGTGGTATAATCGAGCAGCCGATGTAGAACCTTTCCGTTGTTTCGAGTAATCCCCGCTATCGGGCCGTTGATCTGATCAGCCGCTTAGTTCGGATTTTGCATGGGCACCTAAATCAAGCTGCATGGTACCTTCCCGCGTGCGGGTGGGTCGTGAGTCATGCGAGCGGGGAGGGTTTAAACGCACTGCTATCATGTTCGGCGGCCCCCTCGACTTGCATCAATCGCGACTCCTTCGCAGCGGAGTACTTGAATACTCCGGGTTTATTTCCCTTCGCCTTTCCCCCAGCCGACTACTCCATGCCCGTTTCGCTCCCCATCTTCGATATCGAATCTGAACTGCGTCCAGTCCCGCAACAGGCCGACTCCGCACGAGCTGCGGTGCCGAGCCGCGGCAAGTATGCTTTCGTAAGTTTGGGTTGTCCTAAAAATTTGGTCGATAGCGAACGCATGTTGGGCTTGCTGCGCGACGACGGCTTCAGCCTTGTCCAGGACCCTGAGCAGTCCGACTTCGTGGTCATCAACACCTGTGGCTTTATTGACAATGCGCGGCAAGAATCGCTAGAGGCCATCGACCAGATGTTAGCCCTCAAACGCGAAGGGAAGATTCGCGGGCTGATTGTAGCAGGTTGTTTGGCCGAGCGCGAGAGAGATAAGTTGCTCGAAGCGCGGCCTGAGATTGATTCGCTGGTCGGCGTGTTCAGTCGAGACGACATTACCCGCATGGCTTCGCGTTTGGTCGACGGTCTGGAAGAGCAGCGAACGATTTTTCGCCCCGCGCCAATTCGCGCTTTAGACGACACCAATCGCCTGCGAATTACTCCCAAGCACTTCGCCTATTTGAAGATCTCCGAAGGCTGCGATCGACTATGTACCTTTTGCGCCATTCCCAAAATGCGTGGCAAACATGCCAGTAAGCCGTTTGATGAAGTGCTGCGTGAAGCCCGAGAGTTAGCCGAGTCGGGCGTGCGCGAGCTGATTGTCGTCGCGCAAGATACGACCTACTACGGTCGTGACATCTACGGCGAGAGCCGCTTGAACGAATTGCTGGCCGAGCTCGAACAGGTCGAGGGACTCGATTGGATTCGGTTAATGTATTTCTACCCGATGTATATCGACGATTCGCTGATTGAGACGATTGCCGAGTCGGAGAAGATCGTGCCCTATATCGACATGCCCCTGCAGCACATCAACGCCGAGATGTTGAAGCGCATGTCGCGACGCGTCACACCTGAAAGCACTCGCGAGCTGGTCGCCAAACTGCGTGGTCGCATCGACCATCTCGTATTGCGGACGACCTTCATCACCGGCTTTCCGGGCGAGACGGAGGCTCATATCCAGGAGTTGGCGGAGTTCATCGAAGAATACCACTTCGAACGCTTAGGGGTATTCACCTACTCGTTCGAGCCAGATACACCAGCGGCCAAGTTGCCCGAGCATCTTTCCGACGAAGTGAAAGCACGACGCCGAGATCACTTGATGCAAATTCAACAACGCCTGGCATTCGACTGGTGCGCGCGCCAGGTCGGCAGCGCGATGGAAATCATCTTGGATAAAGTTGTCGACGCGTCGGCCAACGTTTGGCTCGGTCGGTCATTTGCCGATGCACCCGACGTCGATGCCGTAGTCTTTGTCACGGGTCAAAAACGACATCCACTGGCGGCGGGTCAAATAGTCCCAGTCGAGATCGTAGGGCATCGCGACTACGACCTGATCGCGGCCGCTATCGGACCGCCTCGATAGTTCTATTCGGCTTTCAACGGAGCGAAAGAGGATAACCACTTGGACACCACTGCCTCACAGCCTTTGATCCGCCCCGCTGGCGATCGGATTTGGAATGTTCCCAATGGACTCAGCCTAACGCGTTTGCTGCTCGCAGGCGCTGTCGGGTTGTTGATCGAATGCAACTGGTATCTGCTCGCACTGATTTTTTTTGCAATCGCCGCCAGCACGGATTTCCTTGATGGCTGGTGGGCGCGGCGCTTCAATCAAATAACCAAACTGGGCCGAGTTCTCGATCCCTTTGTCGACAAGATCATCGTCACCGCCGCCCTGATCGCATTGGTGGGGCAGGCGGCCAGCCAAATAGCCCCATGGATGGTGACCGTAATTCTCGGGCGCGAGTTTTTGGTCACCAGTTTGAGAGCCATGGTGGAAGGTCAAGGCGGAGATTTTTCAGCACGGTGGTTGGGCAAGTGGAAGATGTTAGTGCAGTGCGCGGCGATCGTGTCCAGCCTATGGTTGCTGCATGCTCCCCAACCTTGGCTGCAGTTAACCACGCTCGTTTTGGCTTGGGGAGCGGTGCTCATCACCATTGCCTCGGGAGTCGATTATGTATTGCAAGCCATGCGCGTCCTGCGTTCCGTTTCCGCTCCATAGTGCTTCAATCACATTAGATTTTGGGGTTGGTTTTAGTGGACGAGGTTACGAGTCCCAAACGTATTGAAAATCAATCGGACTAGTCACCTCGTCCACTACTCCATTTTTTAACTATGGCAGACCAATAGTCTTTATCCGTGCTCCGGATTTGCCATCCGTGCAAGTGTTTTGAAATCCTCCCCATGAATGACAAGCAGACGATTGAACTCACGCCGGAACTGCTAGAGCAAAACCCCGCACTGGCCCTAGCGTTGTCAGCCATGTCATTGCTCGTGATCGCCCTGCTAGTTGGCTCGCTTGCCAGTTGGATCTATTTGATCGCTCGCGTTCGCCGTGGACAGCCGCTGTTAGAAGTCGAGCCTTGCGCACCACGTGTGTGGGGCCTGGCTGATTTAGCGATGGTAGCGGTATTGATCGTCGCCTGCCAGATATTTTTTGCTACACTCTACGCGCGGTTTTCCAGCGGAGAGATGCAGGGCGCGGTCAATGGACAAGTTTCGGCGGCGGTCGCCGCATTCGCCAGCTTAGGAAACATCGTGGCCATTGCCCTCGCGCTGGTGTGGCTGGCGTTGCGTTTCGATGTTTCTCCACAACATGTCGGCTTTCGATTTAAAGGCTGGTGGCGACAACTGCAAATCGGCGTCATCGCCACCTTGGTGGTCCTGCCAGTCGTCTATCTACTAATGGCCGCCGTTTCGATCGGTTTGCATTCTGAGTACAAGCATCCGCTGTTAGACGAGGTTCGTCGCAACGCAACTTTGACGAGCTATTTGATGGGTGTCGTGACGGCGGTGCTGCTGGCGCCGCTAGCCGAGGAGTTCCTCTTCCGGGTGATGATTCAAGGTTGGTTGCAATCCTGGTCGGTGAGTACTCCCAAGCAGATCGTATTAGGTGCGCGGCTCAATGAACGAGGCCTGGAAAATAGCCATGCGATAGCGTTAGGACCGCCGGTTGGACAGAACGCCGAATGGGACGTAGAAGCGAAAATGGTCGAGCCGTCCAACTCCTATCCACCGGTCATTGGCAGCGATATTCAAGCGAATTCTACGGTCGACGGGGCCGATCATGACTCGAATTCGACAGTTTTGTTCGAAACCTATCGGGGCTATACGCCGCCTTGGTGGCCGTCGGTAGCGACAGGTATCCTGTTTGGACTGGCGCATTGGGGATACGGTCTGAGCTTCATCCCGCTGATTGTATTGGGGATTGTGTTGGGGCTGTTGTATCGTGCAACGCATTCAATCTGGCCTTGTTTTTTAGTACACTTTGCCCTCAATGGCACCAGTATGTTGGGGTTAGGGCTGAGTATTTTGCTGGAGCGAGCCAAACAGTGACTCCATGCACAATTTGCCAGATGGCAAGTAAGCGTCTAACCTATAGGTAGTATTGGATCGCGGTCGACTTTTCTTTTGCCGTTTTGTGGTGAGCCCTGCCAGTGCCAGCTGACGACGTTTTTAACTTTCCGTGTCCACATTGCAACCATCGCCTCAAGGCGAAATGTGTTGTTGCGGGGCGTCGCGCCAAGTGCTCCAAATGCCAACAGATACTGACGGTACCTACTCCGCTGGCAAAAGCACCTGCCCCCCCACCTGCCGCTGCACCTGCCCCCACGCAGGCACCTGCCCCCTCAGCGGCAGACGCAAAACCGAAACCGGTCGGGAACATGGCTGCAGCACCCAAGCAACCGACAGCTTTGCCCTCCCTCGACAATGATGACTGGCTCCGCTTGGGCGAGCCGGCAATTGCCGATTTGTCCGATCGCCAAAAAGCCCACGAAGCCTATCAAGAAGCCAAAGAACTCGAACGGCGATCCAAGCGAAACAAGCAACAGCAGCGAAAGCATTCGCCGGCAGCTCTCGACACGAATGGTCCGCACCCCATTGGCAAACTAGATCGATCGACGGCCCACGACGCCAACCAAGCGTCTCCAAACTTCGTCGCGACCAGCGCGTCCGAAATAGATGACCTCGAAGATGTCTTTCGCTTAGCCCCACTCGATTCGTCCGATCCCAGGATGGCTGCCCAAAAGCCCAAGTCACCCACGGACCAGGAGTACGAATCCAAGCGATCGGTTTTCGAAGACGATCTCCCTGAACTTTCGGAACTGCAACCCAACGTCAAATCAAAACGCCAAATCGAAGACTTGCTCGCAGCCCACGCCGGAAAAGACAGGTCGCAAGCTGACCCGCTGGCGTTGTTGGTCCCCAGCCTGGAGTCGCTGCCAAAAGCCAGAGCCAACACCAACACCAACACCAACATTGCCAACCAGACGGAGGATCCTGAGTATCGCGTGACCTGTTTAGCGTGTGGCACCGCGCAGTATGTGCGGTTGTCACAAAAAGGCAAGAACGTCAAGTGCCCCGATTGCTTTTTGAAATTCCAAATTCCAGCCCCACCTCATGGATGGATACCCGACGCGCAGGCACAGCAGCGCGCTCGTGAGAACGACTGGCATTCATCCAGTGGCGATTCGCTGCAAGACGCCGACCCGCAAACCCTGCGACGCTCGCGCACTAACCGCATGCTCGAAAACGCCGAACGACAAGTCTCGGACGAAGATCTTGATCGATTGTACGATGGCGATTTCGACACGGCAAATTTTTTACAACGCACGTTCGGCTTTCTCAAAGACCCCGTGGCTATCGCCTACATTTTCGGCTACGCGATCGTTTTTGCAATTATCTTTGCCGTGGGGCAATACGCGGCTAACCAAGCCGACTCATCACAAGGAAAGAGCATTTTGCTGGTAGTTGTACTGGGTGCTCCGGTAGTCGGACTGCTGTTTGCCATGCCCATGCTCAGTGGTGCCATCGCCCTGATCGAGTCGGTGGCCAATCGTCAGCAGCGCGTTGCCGATTGGCCGGGCTTCAATCTGTTTGACAACGCGGGTGATATGCTGGCTATTACCACAGCGCTGGTCGGATCAGTAATACCTGGGTTTTTTCTAGGCGCATGGCTGGGAGGGGACGATGCGGCTGCCGGTCGAATACAGATCGCCGGCATGATGGCCAGTAGCTTCGTGCTATTTCCTGTATTCTTGCTGTCAATGCTGGACAACGGCAGCCTGTTTGCTCCACTTTCCAATTCGATTTTGCAATCATTCCACGGTGCAGCGGAGGCCTGGGGAGGATACTTTCTCAAGACTTTCATCGCCTTCGCAATCGTCATGCTGTTGTGGTTATTGTTGCTCGGCGAGGGCAAACCGATAGCGCTGGCTGCGGTAGCAGGCTGCCTATTTCCAGTGCTCGTCTTCTTTACTTGCCAACAGATTGGTGCCTTGGCAGATAGTATCAGTGAACATTTGAGCTTTGAGTTTGTCCCACCTAGTAGCGAAGACGATGACCAAGCCTAGCCGTTCTCCACTCTCGCCCAAGCGCTTTGTCAATGCGATAAACCGGGGAAGACGGACTGGTGCTAGCAGGGTTGTTGGCCTAGTGCTCTGTCCACATTTAAATTGAGGGCAGTGGACGAGGTTACGAGTCCTTTCGACTTAGTAGGTACCAGGGACTCGTAACCTCGTCCACTATCCGCTAATCTAAGTGTTTGTATCATTGTCACGCTTTCCCGCGACGACCGTCAGCCGTCGTGTCGATCCTAGATTGCAGTGAAAAGAATTAACTGTTTGGGAGTCTAGCTCGCGATGTCGTCAGTCGAGATATATATTAATGGTCAGTATTTCGCCAAAGAAGATGCGAAGATCAGTGTCTTTGATCACGGTCTACTCTATGGCGACGGAGTCTTCGAAGGATTGCGTGCCTACTCCGGCAAGATATTCCGTTTAGAACAACACCTCACTCGGTTGTACGAATCGGCCCTGGCCATCATGTTGACCATCCCCGTCTCACCCGCCGAGCTGGGGCAGGCAATCAAAGATACGTTGCTGCGCAATAACATTTCCGATGGCTACATCCGAGTCGTTATAACGCGTGGGGCCGGCTCCTTGGGGATTGACCCCGACAAGACGGCGGACCCGCAAGTCATTGTGATCGCCGATCACATTCAGCTATATCCAAAAGAACTCTATGAGAACGGCATGGAGATTGTTACCGCTTCGACGATTCGCAACCATCCCGCCGCGCTCAATCCACGTATCAAGTCGCTGAACTACTTGAACAACATCTTGGCGAAGTTGGAAGGAAAGCGGGCTGGGTGTCTTGAAGCTCTGATGCTCAATCATCGTGGCGAAGTGGCGGAATGCACTGCGGACAATATCTTCTTGGTGCGCCGAGGAGAACTGTTCACGCCACCGACGGACGCAGGAATACTAGAGGGAGTCACGCGCAACGCAGTCATTGAACTCGCTCAACAGGCCGGCATCGCTGTACGAGAAATTACTTTGACGCGACACGATGTCTATGTGGCCGATGAGTGCTTTTTGACTGGCAGTGGTGCTGAGATCATTCCGGTCATCAAAGTCGACATGCGCACGATCGGTTCCGGCACGGTTGGCTCGATGACTCGGCAACTTAGCCAGGCCTTCCATCGCTTGGTTCGCCAATAACCATGTGCCCCGATTTTAATGTAGCCCGACTTTAATGTAGCCCGACGCTCCGCCGTCGGATTACCTTTCGTCGCAATTACATTCCCCCTTCACCGACCAACATAGCAGAGGCACCGACGTGAAACTTCACTTGCCCCGATTGATCTTGGTGTGTTGGCTGTGCCTGAGTGCTTCCATATCCTACGCTCAGCCTGCAGCGGACGATACTAGCATTCCACCGGCGCGGACGACCTATCTGGGGCGAAAGATCGCGCAGACCATGAGTTTCCATGGGGCGCCTTGGTTGGTGCGTGATAATCGCGAAGAGGAAGAGCGACCGAGCGAGGTACTTAAGCAGCTCGATCTCAAGCCGGGGATGGTCGTTTGCGATTTGGGGTGTGGCAACGGCTTCTATACGTTGTTGATGGCCCCACAAGTTGGGCCTGATGGTAAAGTTCTGGCGGTCGACATTCAGCAAGAGATGCTCCACTTGCTCGAGCTGCGCAGCGAGTCGCAAGGGATCGACAATGTCGAACCGGTCTTAGGCAGCCTGATTGATCCCAGGCTCCCGGCGGGCGAAGTCGATCTCGTGTTGTTGGTCGATGTCTATCACGAATTTTCACATCCCGAACAGATGTTATCCGCCTTGCGGGCAAGCTTGTCACCCAATGGGCTAATCGCCTTGTTGGAGTACCGCGAAGAAGACCCCAACGTTCCGATTAAGCCGCTGCACAAGATGAGTAAGCGACAGATTATGAAAGAGTATCGCGCCAACGGCTTTCGTCTTGCCAAACAATACGACGGACTGCCCTGGCAACATCTGATGTTCTTCGAGGCCGATCCGGATTGGACTCCCTCAGCGATCAGCCAGCCAACTGACAAATAACCGTTTAGGAGTTAGTTCGTTTGTTGACCACGAAAAACACGAAGAACACGAAGAACACGAAAAATTTGGCTCAGTTCTTCTTTAAATTGTTTGCAACCGTTCACAGACCTCATTACTTAAACGAACATTCTCAAGCCGGCTGGGCAGATGAATCTGTTGTTATCGCAGAAGTCTGACGTGCTATAGAGTGGCATTACCCTCCGTGCTCCGGCCTTGCCATCCGTGCGAGCGAACGGCCCGAGCAACTTCGGAACTCGAGAACGGTTACAGATTCTCTAAATGAGCAGGTGGACGATCTGCAGGGCGGTAGCCCGAAGTCGATTCCTCAGCCACTGCAGCGAAACACCGAAGCTCTGAGCAAAAGCCTCTTGAAAATCGGGGCTGATGGCGGCGATTTGGAGACCGATTGGAATACCACCGGCTACCAACACGCCTCCGCTACTTCCGGGCCCGAAAGGATATCCGTTGGACGGACTTTCGTTCGATTGGTAACGTACGATATGTCGTAGACGTCCCAAGGAGTCGATCTGAAGTTCGGGGTAGAAGGTTTGCCATCGCCAAGTGTGTGTCACGCCGTCCCCGAGGAATGTCCCGTCTGTTCCTTTGGATATCCAGTCGAGCAACTGCGATTCGCTGGCCGGAAGTAGATTGGGAGAGTTGGGACGTGGCAGTAGACCGCTGAGCCACAAGCGATCGAGACCCGTTTCAATGAGACTGATATCAGGGCCCCCAGGAACGCGTCCGCGAGCGATGATACTTCCACGCACAGATTCAGGCCCTACCCCGCAGGTGCTCTTTCGCTCGACGCGAGCTTGAGTCGTCGTGGTGGTTAATTGTTGGGCGAACAAATGAGCTACGCACAACACTCCCCAACGCCAACGGGGATCCAGAGCTTGTTCGATTGTGTCAATTACCGGGACGGGGGCAACTTTCGTCCATCGTACCACCACGCTGGTCGTTGCATAATTTTCGTCACTCTCAACGCGCACGCCAGTCGGCACGATACGTCCAGTTTTCTGCACATCGGTTTGAAGGTCGAGCTGTAGATAGCTGCGCGACTTACGATCGAGCAGACGTACCGACTCGACCGGGGCAACCTTTCGCGCGCTTGGCAAGCTTTGAAGTTTTCGCTGGACATCAAATTGGGCAGTGACGGGTAGACTCAGTTGGGAATGGATCGCCGTGCGATCGGTGCGCTGCGGAGCAAAGCCTACTTGTAGAATATTGTCTTCGTCGCGCTGGACGACGCGCCGTGATAGCGTGGCTTGTAGGCGACGTAAACGATCGAAGCTCAGTGGCTCGGATCCAATCTGTGGTGGAACAGTCATTGCGAGCCAGTCCAAATTGAGAATGGTTCTACCATAGCCGTCACTTGGTAATCGCTTACCGCTCCGCCGGTCAATCGCTCTTCAGCTTACCCTCGCTCTTCGGATCACTCTCGCTCTTCGGTTCACTCTCGTATTAAACACCTGTCAATTCGACAGTTCGACATCGAAGGCTTGCGAGGTGTCCAAGTTGTCTTGCAACCAAGCTTGGGCGGCGCGCTGGATGGGAAGAGGAGGTATCGCGGCAGGAACATGAATACGAACTTGGATGCGATCTCCCATTGACACTGCGCGCACTTCTCCAATCGAGTCAAAGATGCTCGTCAATTGCGCGCGAAGCTGCACTTCGATACCGCGCAGTTGCTCGACGGTTAGTGGCAGCGAGAGCGGCTGGGCGGGCAGTCCAACGGCAGCCTCGCTACTTAAATCCGCGTCATGTGCCTGCGTAGACTTCGCGGTCGGCCCGTTCGAATTGGGTGTCGCCGGTATAGCCGCAGCATGGGCCATTTCATCCAACGGCAGGAACACCATTTGACCATCAACAAAACTCAATCCGTACAGACCACTATTGGGATCATCGCAACAGGCGGACTGCGAACCGCCCATGTTGAGCGGACAGCCTGAGAAGGGAACGAAGCCGACGTAACGGAAGCCATACAGCCGCTTGCAGCCGCGTGCATCGAGCCCAATGATCGACTCATAGAAACCAATGGGAACATTGCGCGCCGGAACTGTAAAGCTAGGCGTCGCCGTTCGGTCTGCACCGCTGGAGGTCGGTACTACGTCTCCCACAGCGGACAACAGACTGGCAAAAGCCTTGGTGTTTTCATCGGTCTGACTATCGAGTTCTTGACTAATCTCCGTCAGGTTCCAACCGTCTTGGAGTTTGATGCCCACGTTGGCGATACCCAATCCGCTACGGACATCAATCGCAAACTCTTCGCTGAAATCGGGCATATAGACCAGCGAGATGCGAACGACTCCAGGCACAATGCTAGTTTGGTTCTTGTCAATGGCCACCTCGGCCGGCTCGACTTTCAGGTAGGGCTTCGGTCGATAGAAGCGAATTCCACGGTCGCTGGGCTGCGGGTGAGCGCGAACGATAACGCGGGGCGTGCAACCAATGGCCAGAATACATAGAAAGAAGAGCGGTACTACGCGCACCAGCCGTTTCCAATCGGCTGCACTGATTCGAAGCATCATCGCCGTTATCCTTGGGTGCTTTAGTACTGCTACCGATTCCTCGACGGGAGCGTTTGGATGTTCGCCTTATTCTGCATGTAAGGGTTCTATCGGCTCAGTAGCTTGTGCGCACTTAGCCTTCGTTGTTCTAGATACGGTCGCGGGCTTTGGGCAAGCTGTACGGCCCGGCATGATAAGCCAGCACCTGCTCGCAAACCTCACGTGTTTTGTCTAACTCGACGAGAGGCGCCACAATGGACAGGCGTGCTGCTAGAGTTGTTCTCGCACGAGTTCGCACTGACGATTGATCGTCAGCAGCCGCGTAAAGGTAGGAGGAATGATGGCCGTTTGGGCATAGGGGACCGTCACACGAACTTGTACCGATGGTGTCGAAGTGTTGAGGTTGCTAGGAGTCACCGTTACGTTGGCTCCGCGAATCTTTGAAATCGCTAAGATGCGCTCTGTGGCGGCTTGGCACTCCGAGGCTTTGGCCCCCGGCACAATGCCGACACGTGCTCCTTCGTAACAAGCTGCTTCCACCGCATTGAAGGTCATGTTCGCATGACCTAGTTCCAAGGCTGCGTACAGCAGCATGAACAGCAGCGGCGCGGTCATCGCAAATTCGACGGTGGTGACACCACTTCGCAGCGGCAAGCTACCCGACAACGCACGGCGAGTCGCACGACGCCGCACGCGAATTGGTCGAGTTGGTGTGCAATGAATGGGATGGTTCATGGTCGATATTTTCCGGAGGGTTAGCTTACTCGACCAGGGTGACGGCTAGTGTGCGAGCGATGGACCTGAAAGCTTCAGCCAAGTCAGCGGCATCGTCAGCATGGATATGAATTCCACCTTGAGTTGATTGTGCCACTTGACGCATCAGCGTCTGGTTGGCTTGGTTGCTAAAGGTGATCGTGTGTACCGTCTGCCCTCGGGCGATGGGGGTCGCCACCGTAACATCAGGCCCTGGTCCCGTATTTTGTTGTCCATCCGTCATCAAAATGATCGTCTTAAACGCCGAAGGACGCGTCAGCGGATCACTGGCCAGCGAGTCACTCCCCATGAGCAGACCTTCACCGATGGCTGTGTAGTTTTGCGGCGTAAAACCGTCAACTGCGCTTTGCACAGCCGCGAAGTTGTTGGTGAGGTTGAGAATCTTGTGGGAAGTTGTCGAGTAGGCGGTCAGCGAAATCTGGGTCGAAGGACTCGACACGGCAACTTCGCTCAGGAAGATGCTCACCGCGTTCTTGAGTGCGTCGAGGCGATTGGTAGGGGGCATGTAATATCCCATCGAACCCGATATGTCGAGCACCAGCGCCACGTCGCGGACATTGGCCGAGGCCGTGGCAGCTTGTACAGGTTCGAACTGATTCGCCGAAAATACTTTTGCGAAGAATAGCGAGACAGCACCGTCAGCAGAAGTCGATTCGCGGCGACCCACGACGCGCACTGCAGTAAATGGACCGACGTCTGGAACGAAGGTAAACTTTCCCGCGCTCGGTTGCAAGCTACCTACTTGAATGTCTCCTGGGTCCAGCGTCAATCCGTTGCCAGCCACCTTATTGCGTTCGGCTACGGCGGCAGCGGCGGCGCGCGCGGCGGCGGGGCTCTGGCTTCGTGCAAGCTCCTCCGATCCTGCTCGGGCGGCTGCATCCGTCGCCGTCCGCAGTTCCGCACGAACCATGTGCATGTAAGCCACGTCGACGCTGAAAACAGCTCCAACGAGCAGAATGATGAACGACACGGCCACAAGTATCATCATGGCACCGCGCCGATTGGGAGATTGTCGTTTCATAGAGGGTTCTCTTAAAGCGAGACAATAGACTCGTGACTACTATTCGATCGGTGACTACTCTTTAATCATGGAGGCTTGCGCTCGAATGGTTAGCCCATTGAACGGTCCAAATCCTGTGATGCTACGTGAATCTCCAGGTACCGAGACGCTAACAGTAAAGGGAGTGCCGGGAACCAGAGCTTGTACGTCATTCGGACTGAAGGTGATGGTCGGTGTGACGACGCCGCGCGACGACAGGACTTGCTCGCCCAAGGTGACCGCGCGCGATTGCACACCATTGGTCTTGGCAACCGATTTGGCTGTCTCGTAGGCCGACTGCACGACCGCTTGACGCAAGAACAGCATGTTCGCACCTTCCAACGATGCGAAGACCAACAGCACAATTACCGGAAGGCAGACGGCAAGTTCAACGACCGCGGTGCCGCGTTTGATATCCCATGCCGATGGAGTGAACTTCATAGATTCTTCTCGTAGATTCGAGTATTCGGTAGTTGCGAGGAGGGAAACCTAGGCTTTGGCTTCGGAACCATGCACCCGCTTGGCTACCGCATTGAAGTCGTCGGACAGCTCGCGCCAGAAGTCATTGTCGCGGAATTTCAACTCCTCGACGCTCTCTCCTTGAGCCAAGTCGCGGATCGATTCACGCAACCTCATTACAGGACCGGCAAATCGATTGCTGAGTTTCATCGAGTCATAGACAAAAGTTGGCAATATCGAAACCATGAGAATGACAAAGAATGCATACTTGCCCCAAAGCACACTCAGGTGGCCAGTCAACGGCAATTCCGGGTCACCCAAGAACAGCTCCAAAGCGGTGAGCGAAATCATCGACAGCGCGAAGAAGACGCACCAGTGCACTACGATTCGGCGAGCCAAAGCACCTTGAACCAAGCGATCGACGTAAACTGTTCCGCGTTTGTTGGACATTATCTCTACCTCGAGTGCGTGCTCGTCGAGCACTTTGCGTTGCGACCCACTGGCTTAGCGAGCCTCCATACAGGTGCCCGCAAACTTACCGTTATCGGAAACCGTACAACACACCCACCTAAGATGTCGGGATTAAGTGAAATTTGCCTCAAGAACGATCCGTACCTCTCGGCGGATTGACAAAATATGCCGATTATTCCGCTCGTAATCGTTATTCTCTCTGCCCAAGAAGGCCCAACATCTCATTGACTTCGGCTACACTATTCTTCTCGGGAACTGAGCATTGATGGCCGCTTTGGCTTTACGATGCGCTCACCGTCAACTTCAGTAACCCAATAGCGACAGAAGCCGTTTTTCCGCCATCATATCGTCCCAAGCTAGGCTGCGGACAACTACGAATCTCCATTACTACGTTTGAGGTATTCCATGCGAAGAAGACTCTCCCACGCTGTTAACTTCATAGTCGCCCTGAGCGCATGTTTTCTTGTCACCCCCAATCCAGCCCGCTCGGAAGTTGGCGCCAATCAGCTCACTCGGCCAGAAGCCTTGAGCGGTTGGCAATTGTTGTTTGATGGTGAATCGCTTGACGCCTGGCGCAACTATCAAAAGGAAGACATTTCTGATGGTTGGCAGATTGCCGACGGTGCTCTGGTGCGTGACGGGGACAGACCGGGGGATCTAATTACCAAGGAAAAGTATCAGTACTTTGAGCTCTCACTTGAGTACAACATCTCCGAAGGTGGCAACAGTGGAGTGATGTTTCACGTTACCGAAGATCAACCAAAGCCGTATAACACGGGTCCAGAAATTCAGATTCAAGACAACCAAGCCGGTCGCGATCCGCAAAAATCCGGATGGCTCTATCAACTGGTCAAGCCATACCAGCGCAACGGTGCGGTTATCGACGCCACGCGCCCAGCCGGCCAATGGAACCAAGTGTTCCTGCGCGTCGCGCCCAACCAGTGCCAAGTACTGATGAACGGACTGGTATACTACAACTTCAAGTTGGGAGACGAGCAGTGGAATGAGGCCGTAGCCAAAAGCAAGTTTGCCAAGATGCCCGGCTTCGGTACTGCTGGTGAAGGCTACATCTGCTTGCAAGATCACGGCAATCGCGTCGCCTTTCGCAACATCAAAGTTCGCAAGCTGGCTGCCGACGGATCGGTACAGCAGCCCATTGATGGAAAACTAGGAATGCGTGGCGAGCTGGCGTTTCCGAAGCTCACGTTCGCCGGTTGGGAACCCGTCGATGATGCAGGCAAGGTTCGCAAACAGCGCTTATTGGAACTGACCTATGCCCCCGAAGCACCGCAACGACTATACACAATCGATCAGGCAGGAACGATTTATACCTTTGAAAATCGACCCGATGCAACTCAAGCCGAGCTGCTGCTTGACATCCAAGAAAAGGTTTCGCAGTGGTCAGATTCAGGTGCAAACAATGAACAAGGCCTACTCGGTTTGGCCATGCACCCCAAGTTCTCCGAAAATGGATTCTTCTTCGTCTGCTACACTCGTCGCGACGACGATACTTCGGTCGTATCTCGCTATCAAATCCGCAAAGACAACCCTCTCGAAGCCGACCCAGAGTCGGAAGTGATTCTGCTGGAGCTCAAGCAGCCGTTCAAAAACCACAACGGTGGCTCGATCGAGTTCGGACCAGATGGCATGTTGTACATCGCCTTTGGAGACGGTGGTTCGGCTAACGATCCACTCGACTCGGCGCAAGACCGTTCCATATTGCTCGGCTCCATCTTACGCATAGATGTGGATCGACATGATGCTGGTAAACACTACAGTATCCCGAAAAACAATCCTTTTGTGAATGTCGATGGCGTACGTCCCGAGATTTATGCCTATGGCATGCGAAATCCGTGGCGGATCGCCTTTGATAAAACCACGGGGCGACTGTGGGCCGGTGATGTAGGGCAAGATCTTTGGGAAGAGGTCGACATTATTGAAAAAGGAGGCAACTATGGTTGGAGCGTTCAAGAAGGATCGCATCCGTTCGGCAATCGACCTATCCGTGGCGACGTATCCTCGCCGATTGATCCGGTTTGGGAATACGACCACGACATCGGCAAGTCGATTACTGGCGGTCGCGTCTATCGCAGCCAGCGGTTACCCGAGTTAGCGGGCAAGTATATCTACGCCGACTACGTTAGCGGTGCGATTTGGGCACTGACTTTCGACGAGCCGAGTGGCGAAGTGACCAGGAACGAGCAGGTCATAGCTGGAGGAATTCCCGTGCTGGCCTTCGGGGAGGACGCATCGGGAGAGATCTACTATATGATCGATAGCGTCAGCGGTGAGAGCATCTATCGTCTCGCCGAAGGAAGCACACCTAAACTCCCTCCGTCGCATTGCACTTACCCATAGCCCCCTGCGAGCTCGACTTGCAGGGGAGTCCGTTTTGCAACCAGCAGCTTTTCCCTTAGACCCCTGCGAGCTCGACTTGCAGGGGAGTCCGTTTTGCAACCAGCAGCTTTTCCCTTAGACCCCTGCGAGCTCGACTCGCAGGTGAATCCGTTTGGTATCTAGCAGCGATGCACCGTTGGTTCTATGCGCGGCCACGCCTTAATCTGTCCGAGAAGCGGCCGCTTCCGAAAACGAAACGAAGCGATCCTGCGATTCGTCCCACAGCTTCAGCCTGAGACAGCCAAAGACATCACGAAGCCGGAAAGTCGTCGTTGGTGGGGTCTGCAATCTTGGCAACTCCGCCATGGCCTCGGGGAGTCGATAGAACGGGATCTTGGCATTCAAGTGATGGACATGGTGATATCCAATGTTACCAGTCAACCAGTTCATCACACGCCCCATTTCCAAGTAGCTCGAAGAGCTGAGGGCAGCCTGACAATAGCTCCAACCTTCGATGCCACGAAGCCGAACCCCTGGGAAATTGTGCTGCACGTAAAAGAGGTACGCTCCCAAGGTCGTTGCGATCCACGTTGG
Source organism: Pirellulaceae bacterium (assembly GCA_020852965.1). Taxonomy (GTDB): domain Bacteria; phylum Planctomycetota; class Planctomycetia; order Pirellulales; family Pirellulaceae; genus Aureliella. The sequence continues at coordinate 32,845 of JADYZV010000132.1, forward strand.
CATAACAAATACAAAAAGCGTAGTTGGCAAACCGGTGAACCACAGGAGGCAAGCGATGATTGAGGTGTGGGCGCATAAGGACAGAGCGGCATCCCAGTGCTGACGGGGGTCTGCCAGAAGTGGGCGGACGCACATTAGATACGCAAAGACCGTCAGGTAACCGAGTAATAACACACTAGGATGGCGCGCGGAGCGATACCACAGTCGAGTTCGCCAACCCGCTGCCCGGTAATCCCCGGTCGTCAATATCGGAAACGATCCAACATCGCTTCCAAACAGTTGCGAATTGTTTCGATGGTGGTGGTCGTGTGACTGCTTCCAAATGCTGGGCGGGGTCAGCATCAAATACCCATAGAGATCGAGCAGCTTTCCCGCCAGTCGCGAGCCACGGAAAATGGCTCTGTGCTGATAGTCATGGTAGACGACAAACAGACGGACTATTACCAACCCCGTAAGTAGACTACCCAGTCCACGCATCCAGATGTGTTGCGAAAAGGCCGCGACGGATCCGAAAAAAGCAAGTGCCGAGAGGGTGCTGAGCAAGTTCCACCAACTTCTAAATCCCGTCTCTTGTGCAAAGCGGCGACTGGCGATCATTAGCTCTCGATCCGCTTGGCGGCTACTGCTCAACGGAAGTGGTGGGATTGTGGCTAGCTTCGGAATTGTCTCAGTCAAATGATTTCCAATTTATTACTTCCAACTCGGTGTCGACTAAGCTGATTCTAAGAAGATTTCTAAGTCCTTGATATCCCCCAGCTTCCGCGCTGGCGGTTGCTGGAACTATCCACTGCAATGGCATGAGAACCCTAACTATTCATGAGTTGGCGCGAAAACGCAACAATTCCCACCGGCCTTCAATGGGGAGTAGGGGAAAGAGGGCGGCGGAGCATCGGGTCACATGAAGGCAGGGATTCAGGTGGAAGCTCGCTCCCAACGGCGGCGGGCAGTGTCAATCAAAACGGCAATGATGATCACTACGCCAGTGATAATCTGTTTGTTGGCGTCCTCCACCGACATGCGACTTAGACCGGTTTGCAAAACTGCAATAACCAATACGCCAAGCAATGTACTGATGACGTTGCCGCGTCCCCCCATCAAACTCGTGCCACCAATCACGCAGGCCGCAATCGCGGACAGTTCAATGCCGATACCAGCTCCAGGATCAGCGGCTTCCATCAACGAGGCGGGGGCCAAGCCGGCCAGCCCGCAGAGCAAGCCGCTGAGCGTGAAGACGCCGATCGAATAGGGTGCGGTGCGAATCCCCGACATGCGCGCCGCGGCCAAGTTGGTGCCGATCGCAATGCAATAGCGTCCCATGACCGTTTTGGAGAGCACGAACTGCACCGCCAAGACGGCAAGGATGGCGAGCAGGAAAGCAGGTGACAATCCAAGGCCGCCGATCGGTTCGCTGATTACCGCGACGTCCGAACCGATGGTCAGCGTATTGGAATTAAGAACCCTGCGCGTCGCTCCGCGTGCAACTTCCAACATGCCGAGCGAAACAATAAAGGAGGGAATGCGAAACCAAACCGAAATGGCTCCGGTCGTCCATCCGCAGGCGGCACCAGTCAACAGGCTGCCGAAGATCGCCGCCCACAGAGGCCAATCGTACTTGGCCATCAAAACGCCCAGCACAGCGCCCGACAGTGCCATGACACTCCCGACCGACAAGTCGATCTGTCCGATCATCAGCACCAACGTCATGCCAATCGCCACCAGCGTCAGTTCTGGAATCTGGTTGGCAATTAGTCGCGCGGTTCCAATTTGAAAGAAACTATCGGTCTGCAAACTAAAAAATGCAATCAAGATCGCCAGAGCTGTCAACAAACCGCCGTACTGCAACAAGATCGAACGTAAGTGTTTTGTGTTCACGCTAATATTCACCCACGCATAAGTTTTCTAGCATTTTGAGTAACCGTGGCTAGTAACCAAACAATCAATTGCGGCAATCGTTCGCGATGTTCGAGTTTAACGAAGAGCAAATTGAAGAATTGTTATCTAAGAGTTTCTGAGGATGAAATCGCAGGATGCACTAAACCATTAAAGAAGTCTAGAGCCAGCCTTTCGTGTTCTTCGTGTTTTTCGTGGTCAACCAACTAGCCGTGGCTGGCGGTGCTCAATCCCTCCCGCGCGCAGGAGAGTAGTTGAAGCTTGAACTAGATGCTCTTGAATCATTGGGGCTCATTGGGCCAGCAGCGATTGGACGGTAACCAAGTCGACGGGAGTCTCGACATTTTCGACAGTGGCGTTTCGGTCGCCGATCAGCTTCAGCGCAGTCTCGACTCCGAACACGGCCAATTGATCAGCGTGTTGATCGACAGTTGCCAGCAGCTTTCCGTCGCGTATTGCATCTTGCGCAGCGGCGATATTGTCAAAGCCAACAATCAGTAGATCTTCACTGCGGCCAACACTCTTGGCTGCTGCAATGGCTCCCATGGCCATGTTGTCGTTGGCGGCCAAAATGGCTTTGATTTCAGGGTGTTCGCTCAAGCTGGACGAAGCGACCTCGTTGGCTTTGGTCATCTCCCATTGGGCCGACTGACTGTCGACAATTTTCATGCCCGCCTCGGCCATTGCCTCTTCAAAGCCGGCTTTGCGAGCCTGCCCATTTTCGGAGGTCTGCAAGCCCTCCAAGATGGCGACGCCATCTCCTTTGGAAAGTTTGCCGGCAAGAAACTCGCCAACCGCTTTGGCGCCCGCTTTGTTGTCGGGGCCAACGAATGGAATCCGCAAGTCCTCTTTGGCCAACATGTCGGCGTCAAGGCGGTTGTCGATATTGACTACTACAATTCCGCTTTTGGCCGCGCGTCGCAGCGCAGGAATGAGGGCTTGGGAGTCGGCGGGGGCGATGACAATTGCGTCTACATCGTTGGCCACCATCTCCTGCACGAGCGCTACCTGTCGCGAGATGTCGCGTTCGTCCTTGATGCCGTTGACGATCAGCTCATACTGGTCGGAGTTGGCTTGCTGATGCTTGGTCGCTCCGTCGGCCATGGTGGAAAAGAATTCGTTGGCGAGCGACTTCATAATCAACGCAATCTTGGGCTTGCCTGCCGGACTTGATGACGCGGAATCGGTTTGCTTTGACTGGCTACAGCCCACTATAAAGCTAGCCAGCACAAACAGACTCAGGGGAGCGTAACGTTGATTCATGTTTGTTTCCTGCGTATTTCGATTTCGTTTCGAGTAGCGATACTAGGTTGGGCACCGTGCCGCGTGGCAGCGATGGCACCGGCGACACTGGCAAACCGGACGGCTTCCAAAATATCATCCGTCTCCGCCCAGCGTACGGCAAAAGCACCGGTAAAGGCATCCCCGGCAGCCGTGGTGTCGACAGCTTGAATCGTCGTCGGCTCGATGTGGTGCAGTGTGCCGCCTGCCAAGAGGATGGTCCCGCGCTCGCCAAGCGTGATCGCGACATTCTGGGCACCACGCTGTTGCAATTGTTTGGCCGCTATTTCAGCTTCTCCAATGCTTTTCACTGGCAGTCCGGTAATGGCGGACGCTTCCGTTTCATTTGGGCAGACGAAATCGACTTGCAGCAATTCGTCACTCCAGTCGCTGGCAACCGGGGCCGGATCCAGAATGCATCGAACTCCTGCGTTGTTGGCAATCTGCACCGCGGCCAGCACGCTTTCAGTGGGAATCTCTAACTGCAGCAGTAGCACGTTGGCGGATTCGATCACGTGTCGAAAGGCATGGGCATCCGCTGCAGAAACTCTAGCATTGGCACCAGCGACAAGCATGATTGAATTCTGTCCAGAAGCTTCCACCGCCACGATGGCCAGTCCACTCGCGCAATTACTCGTTTGGCTAACAGCAACAGTATCGACTTGGTGGTCGCCTAGGTTTGCAAGCAAACGTTGGGCGAAGGCATCGTCGCCGACTCGACCGATCATCTGCACGTCACCACCGGCTTTGGCTGCGGCGACAGCTTGATTGGCCCCTTTTCCGCCGCAGACTTCGCTGGCTGAGTCTGCGGAAATGGTTTGCCCGCCGACTGGCAGCGAGTGGCAGCGAACGACGAGGTCCATGTTGATGGAACCGAACACGGCAACTATTGGCGGCTTTGAATCGGGATCAGTCATGTACACTTCCGCAGGGAGTATGTGGGGGTAAGGCCCTCCCCGGGCCCGATAGCCCGACCATCCCGCAAGCGGGATGGTACAAGAACAATCCGAGTTGAAATGGCAGCATCAGAGCTCACTTCGCTTCAACTCCGGAGAAAGTTGCTGGAGGCTGACTAGAAAGTTGCACCAGCGCTTCGATGGCTCGTCCCTTCTGTTCGTCGCGCAGAATCAAATACCGGTCGCGGCCATCGGCCGACTTCTTAAACACGGTCAGCCCCTCCTCGGTCACACTGACTCGACCCGGTGGTGACACATCAAAATAGCCACGATCTGGCCGAAGTGCATACAACACGGATGTCAAATCCCAAGTCGGTCGGTTGTGAGGTGGCGGTATGTAGATCGTATAGGCCTCGGACAATGGATGATGTTTGACATAGTTATAATCTTGCAGGATGCTCTCGTGGGGATAGGGCAGATTTAGTCCGATCTCAAATCCACTCCACACGATCGGCGTTGGCCAATCGCGGCTGAGCTCTTGCGCGGCGGGAATGTCTGTGACGACGTTGTATTCTTTGTGATCATAGAGCTCCCCTTTGTCCCCTTGGAGCTGTTGGAACGCACCGGCCATGATGGACAGCAAGGCGACCTTTTGCTTGGCCAAATCGACTCCATTGAGCGGACTGATATCGTCAGGTTCGGATTTCAACAGATTGGCCAAGTTGGTTGAAAAGCCGACTTGTGCAATGACCACGCTCCCATCGGCTTGAGAGGCGAGTGTCTTGCGAAGTACGGCTACGGCGTCCGGCGCGTCCTTACCGCTGCGTAGATCGTGCGGATAGCGGTCCTGCCCATCGTCTTGTTGAGCGGCAAGCACATTGAACTTCCCCGCTGCGGTGGCGATGTTACTGCGACAGACGCCGATCGGTATATTTCCACGACCGTAGAAAGTGTTTACGGCATCCGTGAATGGAGCGGCCAATTCGTGATCCTTGGTAATAGTGACCGCCAGCAACTCGCACTCGCCACGCGTCTGCAAGGCGTGAATAACCCCCAGCGCGAGCACGTCGTCGCAGTCGTTTCCGATGTCCGTGTCGAAGATCAGCGGAATTGGTTTATGCGTGTTATCTTGGGCAGCGGCGTCTTGGGCAACGAGCTGAGGGACAATGACAATACTGTTGCAGGCAAAAGCGAACATCGAAAGGACTAGGACTAACTTCATGACGTTTTAACTCGTGATTGTGGGGGAGACTATTTAGGTGATGGGGAGACTGATTCGTTGACACGAATCTTGCTGAGGTAGGTAGCCTCGCATGTGCTTTCAGTCAACTTAGGCGACGTGGTAGCGGGCTGTTGGCTTTGTGAACCACAGACGCAAATTGGGCGGAGAACTTACGCACGGAACCTTCACCTACATATCCTAGCATTGTAGCAACATTGGGGCAGGCTGGTTTTCGCTTCGCTGCCAGCTAAAATAGAAGGTTAGATGAGGCCCGGAATTCGAAAGCGAAAGTGAGAGCAAGTGAAGAATGAATGCGGCGTTGACAACATCTCTAGCGGAGCGAATCGCGGATTTAGGGGGAATCGCCTTTGAGCGCATACGCAGTGTGCCTCAGCCGGGCACCGCGACTATCGAGGATTTGAACCGCGCCAATGCTGCTCATGACGTGCGATGTGAACTCGTTGACAACACGCTGGTGGAGAAGGCTATGGGATGGCGTGAATCCTTGCTGGCAGCGGTTTTGTTGCATTGGTTAAAAACGCATCTCGATTCAAACAATGTCGGCGTTGCCACAGGTGCTGATGGGTTGACGCAGCTGTTTCCGGGAGTTGTACGCGGACCGGGCGTAGCATTGGTATTGTGGGGAACCTTACCTCAGGGGCAACTGCCCGAAGATGCCGTACCAGCACTCGTGCCTGACTTCGTTATTGAGATACTTTGCCTTGGCAATACGCGGGCCGAGATGGCTCGCAAGCGAAGGGAGTATTTTCAAGCAGGTGTGCAATTGGTATGGATGGTCGATCCAAGAAGTCGCACAATCGCCGCCTATCAAACTCCCGAGGATGTGACTGTCTTTGCGGGCAGGGAAAGTATTAGCGGAGGCGAAGTTTTGCCCACGTGGACCTTTAGCGTTGCAGCGCTTTTCGCAGAGCTCGACCGAACGGCTCCTACGGAAGAATTGCAAGACGGAATGTCGAGCTAGCCGACGCAAACGTGCGCATCCATCGACTACGATGGCTGTCAGTAAGGAGCTTCTTTCATTAGAATGCTGGGTTCGACGGACGCACCGACCCCCTGCAACAGAACGCTGGCGATGAAACACATTCGGAATTTTTGCATTATTGCCCATATCGACCATGGCAAGTCGACGTTGGCGGATCGACTGATTCAAGCTTGTGGGGGGGTGACACAGCGAGAATTCCACGATCAGATGCTCGATTCGATGGATATCGAGCGCGAGCGAGGAATCACGATCAAGAGCAACACGATCACGTTGTCGTTCACGGCCCCCGACGGACAACTGTATCAATTGAACTTGATCGACACGCCGGGCCACGTCGATTTTTCGCATGAAGTTCGCCGCTCATTGATGGCTTGTGAAGGTGCCTTGATCGTCATTGATGCTTCTCAAGGGGTCGAGGCACAGACGGTGGCGAACCTCTATTTGGCGCTGGAGTACGATCTGGAGCTATTGCCGATCATCAACAAAATCGATTTGCCAGCGGCCAACATCGATCGAGCTCGCGAGGAGATCGATGCGGATCTGGGGCTTGATCCCTTCGCTGCCATTCCCATCTCGGCCAAGACAGGTGTGGGGATTGACCTCGTGTTGGCCGGGATTGTCGCGCATCTGCCGCCCCCCAAAGGAGATCCGGATGCACCGCTCAAAGCGCTGGTCTTCGATGCTCACTTTGATAAGTTTCGTGGTGTGATTTTACAGGTTCGTGTGATGGAAGGGACGCTCAAGCCGCGCGATGTCATTCACTTCATGCATGCCGGTCGCGACTACAAGGTCGATGAGTTGGGCTACAACCAATTCAAACTTGTTCCCAAAGAAAAGCTCAGTGCGGGTGAAGTCGGTTACATAGTGGCTGGGGTGAAGAGCGTGCAAGATATCGAGATTGGTGACACGATCACTCTGCTCGATCGCCAGGCCGCAGAGCCAGTCCCCGGCTATCAACCGGCCAGACAAGTGGTCTTCTCATCGGTCTATCCGATGAGTACGGACGAGTATCCTGACTTGACCAAGGCGCTGGAGAAACTAGCGATTAACGATGCGGCCCTGACCTTTGAGAAGGATAGCTCGGCGGCGTTGGGCTTCGGCTTTCGCTGCGGTTTTCTCGGACTGCTGCACCTGGATGTGATTCAAGAGCGCTTGCAACGCGAGTTCGATATCGGGTTGGTCATTTCAGCCCCCTCGGTCAAGTACATTTTGACATTAAACGATGGCTCCACGGTCGAAGTCGACAACCCCAGCTACTGGCCCGATCCTTCAACGATCGACTCGGCGGCCGAGCCTTATATCAAAGCCTCGATACTTATTCCCGAAGAGTACGTGGGGCCAGTGATGGAGCTTTGCCGCGAGCATCGTAGTGAAAGCCAAACCATGAATTACCTATCGGCCGGTCGTGTCGAGGTGAGCAGTGAGATGCCGCTTGGCGAGGTACTGTTTGACTTCTATGGCAAGTTGAAGATGATCACGCGTGGTTATGGATCGTTTGACTACGAAGCCACCGAGTATCGCTCGACCGATATCGTCAAGGTGGACATCCTGGTCAACAAAGAACCGATCGACGCGCTGGCCTATTTGGTCCACCGAGACAAGGCGCGCACGCGTGCCCTGCACTACTGCGAGCAGCTTGCGGAAGCGATTCCGCGACACCAGTTCAAAATCCCCATTCAAGGCGCTATTGGTGGTTCGATCATCGCCCGCTCGACGATTCAGCCATACCGCAAGGATGTCACCGCGAAGCTCTACGGTGGCGACGTCACGCGCAAGAAAAAGTTGCTCGAAAAACAGAAGAAGGGTAAGGCTAAAATGAAACAGTTTGGCAGCGTCAACATCCCGCAAGAAGCCTTTATATCGGTGCTGCGCGCTGAGAAGGATTGAATTTACTCGATCCACCCATGACTCACTCGGACGTGACCAATTTGGATGGACCAGGCCTGAAATGCGATATCCGGCTAAGCACGTCAACGTCAGTCAGCTAATCGTGCTTCTATGTGAAGAAAACCGCGCATGGGTGCTTGAATCATCTGTCTAAGACTGGCTTGAGCGCCGCTTTGATAATCTGTGCCCACAGTTGGTAACCATTGCGATTCTGATGCAATCCATCTTTGATGAAGTAGTCTTTGATGGGAGTGCCATCGGCATCCAAGTAACTGCTGACGGTGTCGATGTAGTACACTCCCTCGTGCTCGTGAGAGTACTCGGACATCAGAGTGTTGACTTGATTGATCTGTTCCCACGCACCAAAGCGAGCAGGGGTCGGGGTAATTGCAATCAGGAACACTGAAGCATCCGGCGCATGTTCTTTGATCTTGTTGACGGTAATATCCACCAATCGCAAAACCTCCTCGGGCGTTTTGTCTGTTTTACTTCCTGAAATGTCATTTGCGACAAATAGAGCAACGGCATCGAATTGGTGCGGCTTGACCAAACGGTCGATATAGACGGCCACGTCGGAAAACTTCGACCCTCCAAAGCCGCGACGAATTGTGGCGTAGGGTGCCATATCCTGCGCGATATCTTTCCACAAGACTATCGAAGAGCTTCCAACAAACAACACGGCGTGTTCGGGATCGGTTTGCTCTTGGTCGAGTTTCTCAAGTTTCTGTATGGCGTTTTCCCACTTGGCAATCGCGCCAGCGCGATACTGCTCCAGCGGATCTGTGGCTTGCATGGGACTGAGGACGGTCAGTAGCCAAATTAAATGTATCATCATGGAAGTTCTTCCTGTTGTAAGTAACTCGGTCGTCAATTGGCAAATTAGAGCAACAGATCGTATGCAATTTGTTCTACGATATGCGTCAATTGCAACTCTAGTAAATGCTGCCGTCAATCGGCAGATTGTGCTCTTTCAGCCATTGAAATTCTTTGTCAGCTTCCTCGTCCCGTCCAAGTGCTTCGAGGATTTTCGCGCGATGGTAGTGTAGCGTTGCGATCCTCCAAAGTCGCTCGCCTGCTTCACGGCGAGTGAAGAGCTTCGTCGGCGTCTGCGGTTCACGTGGCGTGAGCACGTTATCCTCAAGCCACGTTAGCGAGCTATCGAGCCAGCCGGCATCGGCCGTGGCCGTTAACGAGTTCACAGCAAAATCGGCGTCCTCGATCGCAGTTTGTGGATTGCCCATTTGAAACAATACCCAAGCTCGCGTATCGCGTGCATCAGCCGCATTCGGAGTTTGATCCAGCACGCGATTGATGTCGCTCAAGGCTTGATCCAGATCGATCCCTGCCAAGGCGCGGAAATAGGCCAAGTTATTGAGCCACTGGGGATTGTCTTCGAGCTCTGGGATCTTTCCAGCTTCGAGTACGTCCACCGCCTCAGCAAATAGACGACGGCTCGCAAGCTGCATCGAGTAGGTATTGGCCAGAAAGGCATTCGATTTCCGTTTCGCTACCGCCTCGGCGATCACCGCCGCGACCTTCTTGGGCGAGTCAGCCAGGGCCTGTTCGGCGCGGAAAATCCAATAGTCACGCAATTCAGTGATATCCCCTGCCCAGCGGCGAGCTTGCTCGAGTTGATGGCTGCTGTCTCGCTCAGCTACAAGCCGATTGGACGCCTCGGCCAAATACCAGCGGGCCACTTCGGTGCGAAACTGATCTGCAACTACCGGCGCAGCCACGATCCCGATCGTCGCTAGTACGATCAGTGTTGTCGAAATTGTCGATTTTCCCGATTTCATAAAGCTATCTGTCTGGTAAATTAGCTACTAATTCCACGATGCTGGGCAAATTCCGCTAGTCGAACTTCACACCCATCGCAGTCGTAGGTTATGCTAGAGTTAAGGCCTTCGCGGAGTACCCGTTCACGGATCAAATCATGCCATTGTACGAAATTGAAACCGACTCACATATTATCATAACCTGGGCCAGCGACGAACCAGCGGCTCGCGAAGTGGTGAAGGAAGCCTATTCGGAAGATGCCGTCATTCGCATGACCAAACGCCCGCGAGACACGTGGGTTATCTCCAAAGGAGTGTTGGGGCTCACATCGCGGATGGATATCTGTGGTGTGGCACGCGAATGTCTATCGAAGTCGTCGGGTGACAAGCTGCATGCGATTCGGCTATACATGCACGAGACCGGCAGCGACTTGGAAAAGGCGCGAAAGGTCATCGAAAGCAATATGGTCATGGGTTGGTAGTTGGCAATTGAAACTGAGCGTTCCCCTCTATGGGATGCCCGCGCAGGAAATCGTCGACACTCATATCCCGCCGGCCCGCCGGCCCGACGCGAGCGATAAGCAGCGTCCCATCGCCTGTGGCGACCCCCAACATGCGCTTCCAAGGTGCCGTCCAGTCGTTTCCACGCAATTCTTCGGGATCTAAACTCTCAGCGGTAACGACCACGGCCGTACCAACCGGGACATTCTGCAAAGCTGGGATCGTCCCGCTCGTTGCCCGAGCCGATTTGATGAGCAGTCGCATCTGCTTGCCATCCCGCCACGCCAACTCGGCAAATGTGCTGGGCCAGGGCTGGCACGCTCGGACCTGTCGCGCCAGCATCTTGGCTGGGCGGCGAAAGTCGAGTTGGCCGTCGCTCTTGGCAAATCGCGGTGCTTTGGTCACCAGACTACGATCTTGAGTGGCGCCGATGGGACTGTTGCCATCCCAGTTCGATAGCAGTTCGACAGCTTCCAGAGTAGCTGCCACCCCGAGCTCGGACAAACGCAGTTCGAGCTGCTCTGCCGACTCGTCAGGGCCAATCGTCGTGCGGGCGACCGCCAGAGACGGGCCGGCATCGAGCCTCGGAGTCATGTGGATCACGGTCACTCCCGCTTCGGTATCGCCGCTGAGCAAGGTCCATTGCACCGGTGCGGCCCCACGATGGCGTGGCAGCAGGGAACCGTGTAGATTGATCCCTCCCAATCGCGTCGTCCTCAAGCATTCGTTTGACAGAATCTGTCCATAGTCGCAAACGAATAGTAGATCGGCGTGTAGACCGGCCAACTGTGCGATCGCTTCGGGGGCATTAATACTTGCTGGCTCAAAGACGCCCAAGCCGGCCTCGCAGGCCCACTGGTAGACCGGACGTGGCGGTTGCTTCTTGGCCTTTGGATCGGCCATGGGGCGGGTGACAACCAACGGGATATCGTGCCCCTCGGCCAGCAGTCGTTGGCAGGTAGGGACTGCAAACGGACCTGTCCCCAAAAGAACGATTCGCATGAGACTACTCCAATTCGGCGCTACGGGCAGCGGCGCGCTGCACGGCGTGGATCAGCGCACCACGCACAGCAGCAGCTTCTAAGCTTGCCAGCGCGGCGATGGTGGTTCCGCCGGGACTGGTCACTTGGTCCTTGAGCTGTCCTGGATGCAAGCCGGTCTCGAGTACCATCTGAGCTCCCCCCAGCACGGTTTGGGCCGCCAGTTTTGTAGCGATGTCGCGGGGCAATCCGGCTGCAACGCCTCCGTCGGAAAGCGCTTCAATAACGAGATAGACGTAAGCTGGTCCGGAGCCGGAGAGGCCGGTGACGGCGTGCATCAATCGATCGGGTACGTGGACGGTCCTCCCCACTGCATTGAATAGTTGCTCGACCCACCGCAAGTCTCCGTCGGCCAAATCATCGTCGGCTGCGATGGCCGCAGCTCCCACACCGACTTGTGCCGGCGTGTTGGGCATGACGCGGACCACGCGTCTGGTGCCAAGTAGACTTTGGAGCTTGTCCAGCGAAATTCCTGCAGCAATCGATACCAGCAAATGCTGCGGCTGCAACAGTCGAGCCAACTGGGGAGCCAATTCTTTCAGGATGTGCGGCTTGACCGAAAGTACCAAGCGCGTAGCCTCCGCCACCCCCTGCGCCAGTTGATCCGTTACGCGACAGCCCGCGAAGCGATCGCGCAAAAGTTGCTGTTGCGGTTGGCTCGGTTCGACAAATAGCAGTTGCTCTGCAGTCAGCACGTTCGCCGCAATAGCACCGCTCGCCAATGCCTGAGCCATCTGGCCGCCGCCAATAAAGGTCACTATTTGTATGGCCATAGGAGAACCTAACAGCAGAAGAATGGGTCGATAGGTTGGTCAGTGTTTGCATCTCGTTTATACCCCCGACTATATCCTCGACCGCAAAATCACGAAAGGCGTAGGGCGGTCGGCAACCCGCAATCGACATTTCGAGCAAATGCCGTTAAGCTGCCTCCCCTGGAAAACGCCCTAGCTCCCACTATTAGATCCGCCGGTATGTTAGACAATGCTCCCTTTTTGACTCACACCCACCGCAGCCTGACGATCGAAGGCTATTCGCGGGCGGCGGTGCAATCGTACTGGAGAATTCCCGAGCTGCGGATCGGTTTCGATCTGGGGGCACAACCGTGGGACTTCATGGGGACAGCGACCTGGGCCATTACGCACGGCCACTTGGACCATATCGCCGCCTTGCCTGTGTTTATAGCGCGGCGCAGGATGATGAAAATGGAGCCGCCCACGATCTACCTGCCTGGGCATATCGTAGCTGGGGTCGAAGCCATGTTACGCACTTTCTCGCGGCTCGATCGTGGTCGTTTACCCTGCGATTTAGTCGCAGTCGAAGCGGGCGACGAAATCGAATTGTCACGTGAATTGGTTATGACCGTGCACCGCACGACTCACTCGGTTCCCAGCGTCGGCTATTTGGTCTGGGAGCGCCGCTTCAAGCTCAAGCCCGAATATCAAGGGCTGGCTGGAACCGAAATCCGCGATTTGCGTTTGTCCGGAACCGAAGTTAGCGCCGAAGTGCGTATGCCCCTCCTGGCTTATACAGGTGATACCAGCCCAGGCGGCCTCGACAACAACCCCGATCTATATCGCGCCCAAGTACTGATCACCGAGATGACCTTCGTCAGCCCCAAGCATCGACGCGAGAAGATTCACAAGCACGGCCACATGCATCTAGATGATTTCGTAGCTCGACGCAACGAATTTCAAAACGAGCTGGTGATCGCCGGACACTTTAGCGTGCGTTACAACCAGCAGCAGGTACTGCGCGAGATCGAAAAGAAAATCCCAGGTCTATGGGACGGGCGGCTCAAGCCCTGGCTGTGAGCGAGTTTGGTTTGGCAATACGCTGGTCGGCTTAACCGCGAAGCGCGGACCATTATTGATACTGGCGTACGGGAGCGGGCCGGCCGAAGTGAAATCCCTGCGCGGTGTAGAAGCCCAAGTTGCGGCACGCCTCAGCCTCTGCGGACGTCTCAACTCCTTCGGCTAATGGATTGACCCCCAAGTCGATGACCATATTGACCAACGAGGCGAGCATCTTTTGCCGTTCGGGAGGGGCGCTATCGATCCCACGAATCAACGAGATGTCGAATTTGAGATAGTCGGGGGGCGCTTCGATCAACTCGGTTAGTCGCGTTTGACCCGCTCCAAAGTCATCGTAGGCGATGCCGATATTTAGTTCTTTCAATTGCGCCCGCAATTCGCGCATTTCCTTGGGATCGGTAATAGCCGCTTCGTGCACTTCCAAGATAATCGGCACTTCAGCCGACAACTGACGTGCCGTGGCCATCGAGTCGACCAGTCCTTCGTGACGAATTTCGAGCGGGTGTGTGTTGACAAACAATGTCGAATTGTTGGGCAAGTTCAAGCCCTCGCGGACCCCTTCCCAACGCAACATACGACTCAACTCGACTTCCATGTTCAATCGCGAGGCCGCATCAAACATCGCCGCACACGACTCGAGACCAAACAATCGACTGCGCGCCAAGACCTCGTATCCACGGAACTGGCCGGTTTTCATGTCGATGATTGGTTGGTAGTAGGGTGTCACCAAGCGATTCTCCATCATGCGATCAAACTGCACCAGAGCTAGCGCTCGGTCGCACATGTCCTCCTGCATGGTTTGGCAAGTCGTCGAACGTTTCTCGCTTTTGACTCGAAAGGCCATGTCCGCGAACTGCAGCAAGTCCTCTTCGCGCAAGGGAGTCGATTCTTCAATCCGACGGCCGTTTACATAGGTGCCGTTGGTGCTATTCAGGTCGGTAACCCACAACTGACCATTGTCGAGTGTCAATTCCGCGTGATTGCCAGAAATCGTCTTGAAATTGAGCTGTAGCGAGCAGCCAGGGCGTCGTCCCACCGTGAACGGAAGTGGGTTGACCAAAATCGACTGCTCATCGTGCTCTTTCGATTTGCCGGTTCCATGCAATAGCGTCCACGACGTCTCGCCGGCGTCGCTGGCGACCGACAGCGGCCCAGTCGGATGACTTAGCGGTGCTGAGATTTTTACTGAGTCCATGGAAACCATGCATCTATATAGGTTGGTGCTTGGATCTAAATCTAAATACATCGAGAAAGATCACCTTGAAACCTAGGTTACGTTTTACCGAGTGAACAAGAAAAATTTACTTTTTTTTGACGCGTCTCGTTGAAAGCCAACACGTGAGCAACAAATAACATGGCGGTTAAGGAAGCATCTCTTTGAATCTCTAACCGTTTGGGACTCGTAAACTCGTCCACTACCGTCAAATTGTCCCTTGACCGACCGCTAGGTTTCATTTTGATCACGGCAGAGACCGCCGAGCAACTTTACCGGTTCCCCCCAGACGATCGGTATATTCGGCGTTTTGGTTAGAAGTGATACGGCTTTCGAATCAAAGTCGGCTGGAATCTCTTTCTTCATTGATACGGTTCCCGCAGGCGATCATGTCGTGTTGTATAGTTCTGCGGAAAAAAGACTCGCGCTCAGCCGCTCGAACCGAAGCCACATGTGACTATGCATACTAACCGACAAAGCCAGATAACTCGCGACACCGCGTCGATCTCACAGCACGAACTGCCATCGGTCCTTCACGATGACCACTATTGGCCGGCCGAGCCGACGTGTCTGGAAGACGCTGGGCTGAGCGAGTCATTGGTCGAGTCGTTGTTGTGTCAAATACTCATGGCGACTGGGACCATGAGTGGACGCAAACTGGCCGAAGCGATTGGCCTTCCGTTCGGGATCATCGATCAACAGCTTGGCGGTCTGCGCACGCGGCAGCTCGTCGCGCATGCGCGCGCCGCGCCATTGAATGACTACTACTACGCGCTGACGGAAAACGGGCAGCGTCGGGCACTGCATCACCAACAGTCGTTCACATACACTGGCCATGCTCCAGTTCCGCTCAACGAATACTTGCTATCAGTCGAAGCCCAAGCCAATCAGTTTTCACCCGTTGAGCGCGCTCAACTGATGGATGCTCTGTCGGAGATTTCGTTTGAAACCAGTTGGCTTGACTTCCTGGGACCAGCGGTCAACAGTAATGGCGGGATCTTTCTCTATGGACCTCCCGGCAACGGCAAAACCACATTGGCTAAGTGCCTGACGATTCTGCGCGGAGAAAGCATTTGGATTCCCCATGCGATTATCGACGACGGCATGATTATCAAGTTATATGATGCAGCCTACCACAAGCGCAAAGAGGTGGACAACGACGAGAGCCTGGTCAATCTACAGAACTACGATCGCCGTTGGGTGCGCGTTGAACGACCGACCGTAGTCGTTGGTGGCGAGCTGACGTTAGACAACTTGGAGATTCGACACGATCCGCGCACCAATACCTGCGAAGCGCCCATTCAGCTCAAGAGCAATTGCGGAAGTCTGTTGATCGACGACTTCGGACGCCAGCGAGTGGCTCCGGCGGAGTTGCTCAATCGCTGGATCGTACCCCTGGAAAGCAAGATAGATTTCCTTACCCTGCCGACAGGTAAGAAGATCAGTGTACCGTTCGAACAAATCATACTTTTTTCAACGAACTTGCAGCCATACGATCTGGTGGACGAAGCCTTCCTGCGCCGCGTACCGTTCAAGATCGAGATCCGCGATCCGGGCGTAGAGGAATTCGTCGCCCTATTCGAGAAGGCTTGCTTGACGATGGGCTTTCCTTGGCGTCCCGAAGTGATCAAGCAACTGCTAGATGTTGTCTTTCGAGGAGGAAATCGTCCACTGAGGCGTTGTTACCCCCGCGACTTGTTGAATCAAGTGCGCGCCTATTGCACCTATCGCGGTGAGCCGCTCGACTTGCGCATCGACTACTTGCAACATGCGTGTCGCAACTACTTCGGCAATCTCAGTTCGCTGACCGGTCGCAGCATGCCTGAGTCGGCTACCACTCGTCGGCCCAATAGTCAGCCGGCAGCTTCTCCGAATCGCAATTCCATTCCAACTCCACAGCATTCACAACCGGCCACCTACTCGCCGACTCAACAGGTTCCAGCAGCGGGAGCTGCGGCACCGACTCCGTCGCCAACCCATGCATTGCAAGCGTCTGCGGTGCAAAGAGCAGCACCAGCCGCCCCTGCCCTTCCGTCTATCGCGATCGACGCAACGCAGGCTCTGCCTGCTAACAGCTAATGCATCATCCATTCCCGAGTAGTTAGGCCCGACCGACAATGTCCATTCGTCCAGCAACCAAGAGCGGCTCGGAACCGATTCCCGGTTACACGCTGCGCAAACGACTCGGAGCGGGTGGCTATGGCGAAGTCTGGTTAGCCGACGCGCCGGGCGGATTGCAAAAAGCGGTGAAGCTGATCTATGGTACTTTGGATCAGTCACATGCAACGAGCGAACTGCGCAGTCTGCAGCGCATTCGCCAAGTCTATCACCCGTTTTTGTTGTCGATCGAACGGATCGAGATCGTTGATAGCCAAGTCATCATAGTGACCGAGCTGGCCGAAAGCAGCTTGCTGGATCGATTCGAGCAATGTCGTCGCAAAGGTGCGCCAGGCATCGAGCGATCTCAACTGCTGGACTTCATGCGCGACGCCGCTGACGCTCTCGATTACCTATCGCAAAAGCACGCGTTGCAGCACTTGGACATCAAGCCAGGCAACTTGCTAGTCATAGCCGACCGTATCAAGGTCGGCGACTTTGGCTTGATCAAAGACTTGCACGACCAGAATCAATCGCTGGTAAGCGGCCTAACGCCGACGTACTCTGCACCTGAGATCTTTGACGGACGGCCCGACTATCGCAGCGACCAGTATTCGCTGGCGATTGTCTATATGGAGATGCTGGCGGGGCAGGTTCCGTTCAATGGAAAATCGACGGGTGAACTAGCACGTCAGCATTTGACCCAACAACCGGACCTCGACTCGCTACCACCGGCCGATCGACCGGTAGTTGCGCGAGCGCTGTCGAAGAATCCGCTAGATCGCTTCGGCACATGCCGGCTGTTTATCGAACAGTTGCTGAAGACGCGGGGCGCGGTACTGCCGGCCTCCCAATTCCGCTCCGATTCAACCGTCGAGCAAGAGAGCGTCGAGGCGTTGACGCGGATTGAGGATCGCAAGACTTCCACTGCATCGTCACTGTCTGACCAGCATGTTCTGCAACCCGCGATTGATATGCGTAGCATGGCAAGTCGCTGGAACAATCCGCGCGCGATGTTCATTGGACTCGGCGGACTCGGTGGGCAAGCATTGAGCCGCATCCGGCAACTGGCAAAGCTCGATTGCGACAATCGACTCGACATGGACGACCATGCTTGGTCGGTGATCGACACCGACGCCGAATCGCTTAATTCCTTGACGAGCGATGAGCAAGAGCACTGTCTTCCATCACAAGTTGCTTTTGAATTGCGGATTTTTCACCCAAGCGAATACCGTGATGCCAATCCGGAACTGTTTTGTCCGCTCTCGCGCCGCTGGCTATACAACATCCCGCGTTCGCAAAAAACGGAAGGGGTGCGGCCCCTGGCGATCCTTTCGCTGCTCGATCACTACGGCCCTCTGCGCAATCGGATGAGCAAAGACCTGGCAGATTTGATTCAAAAACACGAGGCGGACGCTGACTGCCAAGAGCCGCTTCGCATCTACCTGCTGTCATCATTGCATGGCGGCACGGGTAGTGCGCTCCTAGGCGAACTGGGGCTGATGATTCGCCGAATCATGTCTGAACGAGGATTCAGTAACTATCGTCTATGCGCGATTGCGTCGGCAGCAACCACGGCAAACAATTCGAACGCTAATTTACATTCGGCGGCAGCGATTGCCACGCTGTCAGAGCTGACCTACCTGATGGATCGCGACAACGAAGTGGCCCCATTGCATTTCGGAGACAAACTCCATGCCGCCTCGTCACACAAACCGTTCGATTGGGTCACGCTGGTCGAAGGGGGCATGCATGGAATGAAGAGCGATGCTGACAAAGCTGCGGCAGAGCTCGCCAGTGTTGCTTGGATCGACGCACAGTCCGCGCTCGGCTCCGCCATGGCAGAAGCACGACTCGAAGCAAGCCAACAGGCTGCCGAGTCGAACGCCTGGCTGCGCTCTGCCGACTATGTTTCATTGAGCGTATCGGCAAATGTCACAGCAGCTCGATTGGCGCGTTGGTGCTGTGAACAGACACTCACGCTGGCACTCCAAGCCTTCGCTGGGCCTCGAGGCCTCGCAACCAGTTGCACTCGGAGTCCGGAGCCTGTGTCTTCGAACTTGGCAACTGCGAGCGGCGACTTTCCGTTGACGCTACAAGCCAGCGAGGATTTTTCGAATCGTTTCATGGCGGAATTGGGGCTCAGCACCAACGATTCTCCCAACCAGGCCGAGTCTGCAACGTTAGGCGATCCGGCCAACGCCCAGCATCGATGGGCGCGGCGTATCGCAGAGGATAGCGACGTGGTCAGACTGCAGTTGCTTGAAGACCTTGTGACCTGGAAAGACACCATTGCCAAAATTGTTAAGCTTCGCATCTACAATTGGAAGCAGATCGAACAGATTCAGCTTCACACGATCGAGGCCATCATCGGCTTTTACGAGCGGCAGGCTTCTCAAATTGCCGAAGATCTGCGCCCTACCAACTCGCATCGTCGCTCCACCGATGAATTGTCCAATGCCGTTCGTGACTATCTGAAGGTCTTCAGTGAAAAGTGTTTGGAACAGCTTCAAGAGTTCCAACGCGGCGGACGCACATTGGCGCGCAAGGTGCGCAGTTGGTGCGATTCCATCGGTGCCGAAAAAGCTCTCAACGAAACCTCGTGGGATGTGAACTTGTCGGGCTTGCCTCCCAAGCTGCAATTGTTGGCCAATCGAGTCAGTGCAGTTCTCGAGTCGACAATCCACCGCATGGCCGCACAACAAGTCGGCCTGGAGAAGGTCTCTCGCCAACGAGATCAAGCCGACATACTACTCAGTGATTCCTCATTTAACCTCAAAACCATCTTGTCGTTATCGACCGATCTGACCTCGCGACTTTCGGGCGAAATGGGAATCACCCCCGAGGAGCTCAATGGCTCACAGGAAACAGACGAACCGATGCTTTCGTTTAAGCAAATCGACAAGTATTTCCCTGCAATAACGCAAAGTGCCTCACAACTCCATCGTTTCGTTATCACCCCGGTAGAGCAGGAACAAGTCGCACTACGCGCGCTCAAGCGGGAGAAACTCGACGGTAAGACAACGCTCATCGCCGCTCGTAGAAGTCTCGATTCCTGTCTGCTGTGCGAAGGCGGCAGGCTCAAACTGTATCAGCTCGTCAGCTCCTTGTGGCGTCCTTGCCCCAAGACACTGCAGCTAGCCGAACGATTGAGAACGCGCATTGACGTGGAATGGTATCCGGCCACTCGCTTGCTCGATGTGACGCAAGAGGAAGATGTGCACCTCCAGGTCGCCGCCGCCGCACCGGCTAGCCTACCGCTTAGCAACGTGGCCGTCAGTAGCCTACCCGTCGCCAGTAGCGGCACCCCTGCGTTGTAATCGCGATGGCGAGCACTTTGGCCACTTCCGCCTGGCGGCGGTAGCTACGCTGAGACAAAAGGCAGCGGGACAAATATTAGCCGATGCGCATCGCCACCATTTGCTGATTCCCTTCAGCTAGTGCCGAAAGATAGAGTAGTTCCGAACGACCGCATTTCTTGACGCGGCTTAACTCGATCACCCTCCGCATCACGTCGCGACGGCTGATTTGTCCCAGCAATCGACCATTTTCCAGCACTGGCAAGCGCCGTGTCGCTTGATCCAAGAAGGTTTGACAAATGGTGAGCATCTCCGTGTCAGGTTCGATGGTAGGTGCCTGCAAGTCCACAAAGGGCATCAGCCCTGCGTCTGGCAAATTGTCATAGGCCGCGTTGACGATCACTCGCATGCTCGAGCTCTCTGAAAACACTCCTAGATATCTCCCTTGGGAATCGACCACGGGTGCGCCCGAAATCCGCTTGCGCAATAGAATGTCAATGGCCGAAAAAACATCTAGATCTGGTGAGAGAGTCACCAAATTCTGCGTCATCATGTCACGCGCGAGAATTGCCGTACCGGTCATCTTCATATCTCCTTCGAAAGGTTGAAAAGGTGCTGCTGTTGGAAAAACAACGGCCAAGGAGCAATGCGGCTGCGGCAGGAATCTGGCTGGCTAATAACCAAGGCCAATCGCCGAGTAGCGCATCGTTCACCTTACCAATTGGCAGAGGGCATTACAAATCAATTCAACGCGTTCGAACACTTAGTTTGTGAAAGGTTGGTTCATCCAGGCGATTCATTACCTCGTCCACTACACCAAACCCTAAGATTAAAAATGGTCGAAGCACTAGTCGTTATCTCTACGACAAGCCGAGTGTCTCAATCGAACTCACCCTACCCAATTGCTGCTCGAAGTTCATTCTCAAGTTGGAGTCGCTGCTCTACCTCTCGCTTGAGACGGTCATCGAAAACGGAGCGACCTGCCTTTTCAAATTCGCTATCTTGACATATTGAACGGTTTGGGATAGAAAAGCGTCGATGAGTCCACCATAACAATTAACTTTCTGGCCCCCAACCGCCGTGCAGTATTATTTGTGCTGGACACGCGGCTTCTCAGTGGCCTTGACGCTTTTTTTTCGCGTAAACTCCGGGTCCGTCACATCGCATCTTGTCGAATACTACGTGACGTGAGCCTACGTTACTTTTCGTCTTAGCGACGATGCTGCACGATGCCGAGCCACTTCCCGCTCGTTGTTCCGGCGTCAATGAGAAACAAGTAGCGGCAGACTTCTTCAGTTAATTACTTGGTCGGAACCATGCCATGGACAAGAAAACGCAGAAGCGAATCACAATCGTTCGTGCACGAGTACAGCAGCTTCAACGGATGCTGGCTGGGGTCAAGCTACAATCGGATGAATCGGATGAGGTCAAGCATGCTGAGCAGGAATTGCACAAGGTGAAAGCTGAGTTAGCTGATCTTTTGAACCGGTAAATTACCGCAATCATTCAACTCTCCGACGCGCCAACTAAGGACTGGACTTCATGACCGGATTTTCAAAGCTGATTGAGCAGCAAAGGGTTCGGCGTCGAACATTTGCGATCATTTCTCACCCGGATGCGGGCAAGACGACGCTCACAGAAAAGCTTCTACTGTTCGGCGGGTCGATCGAGGTTGCAGGAGCGGTGCGTGGGAGGAAATCTCAACGCGCAGCCAAGTCGGATTGGATGGAGTTGGAAAAGCAACGCGGAATCTCCGTGAGTTCGACGGTACTAACCTTCGAGTATCAGGGAAAGCAGATCAATCTATTGGATACTCCTGGGCACCATGACTTCAGCGAGGACACCTATCGAACGTTGATGGCAGCCGACGCGGCGGTCATGGTGATTGATGCGGCCAAAGGCATAGAGGCTCAGACTGAAAAGTTGTTCCGAGTTTGTGCGGCTAAGAATATTCCAATTATCACATTCGTTAATAAGGTGGATCGCCCCGGACCGTCGCCGCTGGAAATCCTCGCCGAAATCGAAGAGAAATTCGGGATTCAAACGGTTCCCTACAACTGGCCCATTGGGAACTCTCGCGAGTTTTTGGGAATCGTCGATCTTGCCAGTGACCAGTTGCATGTGTTCGACGACCGAACAGGAGACGGACGCAATAGTACGCGGCAACTCGATTGGAGTTCCATAGCCGGTCCGCCTGCTAGGTCGATTGAGTTAACTGAAAGTCTTACGGTAGCAGAGCTTGGGCAATCGCTCGCAGGTGAGGTCATTGCACATGCCAAGGAAGAGCTCGAGTTGATCCGTTTCGCCGGCCACGACTTTCAAAGCGACGAGTTTCTGATAGGAAGACAAACGCCGGTTTTCTTCGGAAGCGCTTTAACCAATTACGGCATCGAGCTGTTTCTCAATGGGTTTATCGAGCTGTGCCCGCCTCCAGCCATGCCCACTGCACTGTCGGAATTCGGCCACGTAGCGGACGACTTTTCTGGTTTTGTTTTCAAAATCCAAGCTAATCTCGACCCTATGCACCGTGACCGCGTTGCGTTTGTGCGGATTGGCTCCGGTAGATTTGAACGCGACATGGACGTGATTGTCGAGCGCACCGGCAATCGCGTCCGACTTCCCAGAGCACTCAAGATTTTCGGCAGAGACCGCCACACCATGGAGGAAGCTTTTCCGGGTGACATTATTGGCGTCGTGTGCCCAGGCGAATTGCGACTGGGTGATACGCTTTATCAAGGCGAGCCAATTCGCTACCCAGGCGTTCCACAGTTCTCGCCGGAAGTATTCGCCAACGTGACTTGTCCTGATACTTCGCGGCGTAAACAGTTCGATCGCGGGCTGCAGCAACTCGTTGAGGAAGGGGCGATCCAGCTATTCCATACCAAGGGACGTCAGAAAGATGCAATTCTGGCTGCCGTGGGAGAACTGCAGTTTGACGTCGTTCAGTTTCGACTCGAGAACGAGTACAAAGCGCCATCGCGAGTTCAGTGGTTGCCGTACAAACATGCAAGATGGTATCGAGCCGACCAAAGCGATGTGGCCATCAAGCCCCCCTACGGAGCCAAACTGGTCGCTGATTCCTTTGGAAGTGACGCCGTTTTGGTTCAAACCGAATGGGATCTACGAACCCTGATACGCGAGAACCCTACCTTGAACTTTGAAGCGATCCACGAAACACGACTGGCAACGAATGTAACAACCAAATCGTCATAGATTTTTTGTGAACAATCACAAGTTAGTTCTCTTTTTGGGCCACGATACACGGCGATACATATGAACAGCGCGGAAAACTGGCTTAGTTCTTCTTTAATAATTTAGTGCTTTGAAAGTTCATCCTGCGATTTCATCCTCAAAAGTCTTTTAGTGGACGACTGGTATGCGGACGACGTAGGCGTTCGAGGAATTACATCTTGCCGGGTGGATTGAAGTAAACTCCGTTTCTTCTAGTTAAAAAGACTCGCTAAGCTCTCGGCGAATTTGGGAGCGGCGCGACATGAGGTCTACTAGTTCTTCGATTTTTGTGTTGGGAGTTGCTGTATCCACCAGGAATATGACAATTTCTCCAGGCTCTGCGGGTAGCTCAGAGGTTCGAACGGCCAGTGCGTCGGCGAGCTTGCGCGGAACAATTTTGCCTGACTTGTGGTAGATCGAAAGCATCGAATGGTAGGTATATCGTAGTAGCGCGTTCTGGAAATCATCTTCCTTCAGACGAGATTCAACCATAGGAATCAACGAGTCTTCGACCATCAACCGCGACAGCAACTTGCGCTCAACTGACTCGAGCAACTCGTGGAAAAAATTTGCGGGCTTCTCAGGTGATGCGAATGCCCTGCTAGCCGTCATGCTCCATGCTTTGAATCCTTCTGACGGCTTCGACTCAGAATGTCCGGAAGACTTCTCCAACCAGTTGTTCTTCCAGACCGTGTCAGCGGGGTGCTTGAAGAACATTCTCAGCAATCGGTCCGTGCTAACAGATTGAATAAGCGCACCGGTCTCCCAACGTGAAATGGATTCCTTTGCTGCCCCAATGCACTCGCCAAGCTGTCCCTGGCTTAGCCCAAGGGAATTTCGCTGTTGCTTGATCTCTTCCGGCGACAGTAAGCCAACCTGCTCTCGAAGCGCCTTCGTAACCTTGTCCCCGATCTCGATCCCTGTCTGTACTGTGCCGCAGTTCTGGCAAGTCGGTATCTCGACCTGTGAGAGAACGATGTCGTACAGCTTTCCATCGTGCTTGAACTGCGTTGCGTAATCCCCAATTACTGGCTCGACTTTCTTTTGAGCACAATTGCCGCAAGTCCACGGATAGGGTTTATCTGCCATAGGTAGGTATTCTTTTTAATTATTTGTTCCAACGACTCCACGCGACATCATCAGGTGGATGCACGCTGACGACGACGATCTCACGCTTGTCCAAGTGAGGGGCGTCTACGAAGCGTGTTTCCACATACAGTTCCTTTGCCGCAATCTCGGGCCACATGTCGAAATGAAAACGCCACATGTGCTTCCACCGATCTCCCTCCTCGTCCACCCGGTCCAGTCTGCCTCCCAATCGCAAGTACTTGATCATCAGGTCAATGAAGCCCTTTTCATCCAACCCGAGATATTTCGCGATGGGATCGGTGGCCTGATTCTTGTCAAAAATCACATAACCATTGAACCGGTACCCGTTCTCCAGTGCTTCCAGATACCGGTCCCGTTCCTCGTCACCTTCTTCTAGCTTCTTTGCCACCTGGCACTCCTTCACAAGAGGGGGTCCCAGTGGCCAGCACCTTTCAAGTCATCGACTCTACTCAGTTGTTGACTTAAGTCAACCTCCAGAGGGATTCTACGTCACAAAATGACCTGAGATCAACATCATGCCGTCGGATTGACATATTTGTAATGCTGCACTTCCAAAAAATCAACACAATGTCTATTATTGTGTAGTCACAGAAACAAACATTCGCGAGCGGCGAAGATGCAATTGGCCAAAGTAACCCCAAATATGCTGGAAAACGAAGGATCGTGGGATCCGGTCGTCCTGTGCGGGCCTATGTCTAGCCTTTTGGGGGATTCCTGCGCTGGCTCGTTGGACACTTGGGATGCAAGCATCTCGGATGGCAGCCGAGTCGCCGAGCGCTCAACTTTTGGAGCTGCCGATATCGGCTTCGCTGAACTGCGGATTAGCCACGAACGCCAGACCGCCCCTGCGAGCAGTCGCCATTCGGTTCGAACCGGTGACGTGCTGCTGGCGAAAGCCCCGCCAATCAAGGCAGCTTGGATCTCGCCATCGGTTCAACAACTGCGCTTTGATGCAACCTGCTATGCAGTCCGTAACCTTGATACTGCGCAAGGTGTGTGGCTGACCTTTCTGTTGAATCAAAAGGAGTATGCTTTCTGTTTGGCTCGACGGTCGGTTGCGTCGGCTATGCCGCGGATTAACACCAACGAGTTGCGGCGTTTCCCCATTCCTGAGGTCCCGGAGGGATTCGAAAGGATCGCAAGTGGTATCGCGAACTGTCTCGACAAACGATCGATCAATAGCCTGGAGCTTGTACGACTGCAGGGTGAAGTTGCGTCGCTAGTCGAGTCGATGATCCCGGCAGTCGTTTTTGACAATGTCGATGAAGGACACGATCGAACCGAAAGTTGGTATCGAAGGTTTCATGCTCAGACGCTCGAGGATTCGCTAATTCCTGGACACGTGAAGGCAGGTGAATTTCAGCAGATCCTAAAGCGCAATGGTGACTGGCGACCTATCAATAGCCTTGTATCGCTCGCAAGGGGTCATGGCGAGCGTTTAGGGCAACTGGCAACACAATACCATTGTTTACGGCTGTCCGACGTCGGTAGTGATCTACGTGTTCCAATGACCTTGTCTCGAGGGCTGGCTGGCAATCGGAATGTTTATGCTGAGCCGCTGCAAATCGACGAAGTGCTCCACTCCTTGTTGGCGACTAGCCCTCGAACTGCTTTTGTCTGCGAACGTCCAGACTACGACGTCTATCCAACCGACCACTGGGTTCGTCTAAAGTTCAATGAGACGCCGGGGGCCTGGGCATTGGTGATGCAAACGGAAGCGATCGCAAGGCAGTTACGATCGATGACCACAGGCTTGACTCAACAATTCGCGACACCTATCGCCGTGCAGCAGTTGGTGTTGCCTCCGCTACCGCCTGCGGTTCGGCAATCATGGGATAGCCGAATGCGTCGGTGGCAACGACAGCGAAACGAACTCGATTTGGAATGGTTCGAATTAGTCGATCGAGTTTATCGATTGCTAAAGGATACGGAAGCGAAATATGGACCCTGGGTAACCCCTTACTTTCAGGAGGCGATTGATGACGCCTGAGATTTTCCGATCACTAGCAGATACATCGAAAGGCGACTCGCTTCCATTGCGGCAGTTGCATGCCGCGGCGCGGGATGGTGGAAGCAATTGGTCAATTGATCAGTTGCACCTCATGCTTGCGTGCCTAGGTGACTGGGAGGTTAAGGATCAAGGCAACGATTGGATCGTCAAGCGTGCTGGACTGTCTCAAGAAGAAGAACTTGAGGACGCCATCGTCGCAGCGGTTCAATCGCAAGGCGGAAAGCCAATGCCGGCCAGCGTTGTGATGTCGCTACTCCCTGGGAAGTTCACGACATCAGAAGCCCAGATTCGGAAACTGGCGAAGGAGTCATCCAGCCTACAAGTCATCGGCCCCGGGTTGATCGCTACGAAGTGAATGAAGGCATTTGCCTACGAATGGCGCGAATAGGGCTTATTGTCGGTAGTGGACGAGGCAACGAGTCCGTTTGACTTGGTAGATGCCAGGGACTCGTAACCTCGTCCACTACCTCAAACCCAAAAGATTTACAATGGCTTGGCTGATTCGCGTTCATTCGCGTATTTGGCGGGCAAAAAGAATAGGAATAGGACATGGTAAAGACGAAAGACGTTAAACCAAAGAAGAAGGCGGGCAAGCCGACCGCTGAGAAAAAGGGTAGCGGGACGCTTGAGTTACTTGAAGCCAAATTGGCTAAGTCGCAATTTGACCAGCGGTTGGCGATGGAGCCGGCGGAGGAAGGTCAGGCTTGCTCGATGGTTTGGGGCGACCACAAAGGGGAAGAAACCCCTCGCATCTTTGTGTTAGCGTTACCTGTGGGATCGTGGGAGAAGGCGAATGCTGAGTATGTGCAGCAATTGAGCTATACGCAGGCGCCGACAGGTTTGGCAGCGGATGAGTACGCCAAGTTTGCGCTGGTTGGCGATGGCAAAAACGAGGCGATGTTCGATCTCGAATACCCGGCGCACGAAGTCGATCGTCTGCCGAGCATCGAGGAGATCAAAGAGTACAAGCGGATCAAGGCCGATCCGACTCGGCGCTGGTCGTTGAAGATGTATGACCGGCTGATGAATGGCTTCAATGCCTTTCACGAGCAGGTCTACCAGACGGTCAAAGACAAGGTCGATGGCAAGAACGCGATCATTCTGGAAGTGGCCAAGCTGCTGTTCCTCGAGTCCTTCCGATTGCATCACGACGGCAAGATGCTGGAGTTCACGCATGAAGGTAAGAAGCTGAACCTGAGCGATGTGTTTACGTTCGAGTACGTCCAGAAACATGGCAAACAGGCGGTGGCTGAAATTCAATCGGCCTTTGATCTGCTCAAGACAAACGCGGACTATGTTGTTACGGACGACAAAGGAGATTCGCATCCGATCTTCGATAGAAACGAGCACTTGCGATTGGAGCAACCTCGCAACTACGAGACGATTCTGGAACTCATTCAGAATCTTGGGCCGGTTCTGGATAACTCGGACAAAGTGCTGAAGGAGAAAGCGTCGCTCAAGGATGTGGCCAACGATGTGTTGGGTCGAGCGTTCGATGTGTTTTTGCGAGCGAACTTCGATTCGAAGGGTGGCCTGGCGATCTATTTGACACCGGCGCCGGTGAAGCAGGCGATGTTGGAGATCGCGTTTCATGACATTCTGGAAGAGACGCCGGAGATCTTGTCGGCTCGTGACGCGGATGGCAAGCCGTCGTTTCGTTATTGCGACCCGGCGTGTGGTACGTATGGTTTTGGCGTTGTGGCTCACGGCCACTTACGACGTGCGTTGAATGAGATTGGCGGGCGGGAGACGAGCAACGATCGAGCCCGGGAGAAGTTGTTCAATGATATGTGCGAGCAGAGTTTTGTCGGCGCGGACTCAGCACCGATCATGGTGACGCTGGCTCGTGTGAACATGGCAATGTTGGGCGCACCCAAGGCTCGTATCTTCTATTCGACCAACTCGCTGATCAGCGAACAGTTGCAACCGTGCAGCTTTGACTTGATATGCACCAATCCGCCGTTTGGAACCCCCAAGTTTAAGAAGGGGCAGGAAAACGCGAAACGCGACTATGAAGAAAGAATGAAGGAGATTCTGGCGTTCTATCGCAGCGATCTCGAAGCGAAAGAAGGCAAGTCGAAGACCAGTGGTTACGAATACAAGCCGCGCGTGGATGGTCTGGCGATGGGTGGCAAGCCGAACAGCAAAGGCGTGTGGCAGGAGTCGAAGGCGACGAGCGTCGATCCGGCGGTGTTGTTCCTCGACCGTTGTTTGCAGTTGCTCAAGCCCGGCGGGCGATTGCTGATCATTCTACCCGACGGTGTGTTGTGTAACAGCGGCGACCGCTATGTCCGCGAATACATCATGGGCAAAAAGGATGAAACGACTGGCCAATTCCATGGCGGCAAGGCGATTGTGAAAGCGGTCATCAGCTTGCCGTCCGATACGTTCAAGCTCTCAGGCACGGGAGCCAAGACCAGCGTGCTCTATCTACAGAAACGCCACGAACGCGATGACGGATCGAAACAATTCATGGACGAACCGCAGACCGATGTCTTCATGGCCGTCGCCGATACGCTGGGTTACGAGGTCAAGAACAACGTTGAGGACTACAGCAAGGGATTGTCCAATGATCTCGCCAAGATCACCGGCGCGTATGTGAGGGGCGAGTAGTGTTTATTTCTCGTGTTACGACGTCGCTACTATTCGATCGCCTAAACGCTGAGTCGAACGCGCCTGAAATGTTGGCCGCCGACCGAAGAGTTCAATTGTCGGGACTGCCGACTGCGACACTTGGGCAACTGGTCACGTCACCGATCAACAATAGCATACGCAATGTCTCAGACCAATATGACGTTGAAGGGGCAAATGTGCCGCTGTTTCGCCCCGCAGACATTCAGGGCATTTGGTTAAACACGGCGAGCGCACTTCGCGTTACGCGTGAGTTTGAGAATCAACATGAGAAAGCAAGAGTGTATCCTGGAAATATCGTAATTGCAGCTGCTGGGACAGTTGCCGCAGTTGCACGAGTACCTAGTGATATCGAATACGGCGGCATAAACGGATCATTCGCTCGAGTAGTTCTAAAACGCGAATGCGATGGGTTCATTGTCAGCTACCTAGCATCAAAATACGGCTATCAATCAATGATGCGATGGGCGGTGGGTTCCGTGCAAAAGCATCTAAATTTGGAAGATCTGCCTAAAGTCAACGTCGTTTTCCCAAAAGCACCAGTTCAAAAATACGTCGGCGACAAGGTGCGCCAGGCGGAGCGATTGCGGACGTTTGCAAGACTAGAACAATCAGTTGGTATCGAGCTGCTTGAGTTGTTACTTCGCAAGAAACTCACGGAAGAAGGATTGATTTCCAAGATCGGCGAAAACAATATGCCGACCTCCTATTACCGAGATTTAATTGCGAGGCTTAATTCGGACGGGGCATCTATTGCGAGGGAATCCCGAAAGCAGTCGCGAGTCACTAGAAAGGATTTGACAGAAAGACTTGACGCTGGATTCTATCGTCCTGATTTCCTGGAGAATGCCAAGGAGCTTCAAGCTTGCGGAGTCTCACTCGACAACATCGAAAGTCTATCCGAGAAATGCAACTGCGGGGCGACACCCGTCGATGTAGCGTATGAAAGCGACGGGCAAGGCTTGATAAGAACATCAGACGTGCGTCCCAATCGCTTCAACGCTAGGAGCGTTTTGCGCACTCGAAGACTTAACGTCGTTATCGGGTCACCTGTTGCTGCAGTTAATGGCGATCTGCTTTATACGATGAGCGGAACAATCGGCTACGCCGCCGTTGTTCCCGCAACAAATGAGGTCTTCAGTTTTAGCAACACAATTGCTCGCGCAAGAATAAAAGCTCCCCACAATCCTTGGTATATCGCGGCATTCTTTAACTCTTCCATCGGTTACAAGCAGTCACTCCGTCTAACCAGTGGAGGAATCCAAGGTCACGTTATGCCAAATCCATTCAAACGGCTTACCGTCCCAGTTCCAGATCCACGAATTCAAGATTTCATAGGTGGGAAACTTCAAGTTGCGGATTCTGGCAATCGCCTGTCAGAACAACTTGTTGCCGCAGCCAAGCTACTCGTCGAAGCACTCATCGAACGCAAAGTCACGGAAGCTGAACTCATTGATGCTCAGACGCGACTTGAGCAAGGCGACGATTCGGGAGATCGGGCAATTTTGAGCCGGCTCTACGAGGGTGGCTGGGATGAGACGGAGACGCGAGCATTGTTTCCTGATTTGGACGCGTACTACGAGACGTTGCGAATGGTCGATCAGGCTCAAGCCGACGGAGCCAGCAAATGATCCACGGATTCTACTCCCTCTTCATTCGCGTCAATTCGCGTGATTCGCGGGCAAACCATGACTGCCCGCGAATGAGCGCGACTGGCTTTAGAATTGGAGGAGGGAAATGAGTGTGACGCTTCCTCGGGTTAGCGAACTGTTTGACTTGTTGCATGATGGCGAGATCGTCGCTTCAG
Source organism: Pirellulaceae bacterium (assembly GCA_020852965.1). Taxonomy (GTDB): domain Bacteria; phylum Planctomycetota; class Planctomycetia; order Pirellulales; family Pirellulaceae; genus Aureliella. The sequence continues at coordinate 63,550 of JADYZV010000132.1, forward strand.
CGAATGCCTACGCTGGATTGCAAAGTTGTGGGTTGGTTTGGTGCGATGCAGTCATCGAGCGGGTGGTGATCACGGAAAGTGGGCTACGAGTCGCTGGCACATTGCCGAACGATGCCGAATCTGTCGCTGGGCTGCTGGCTTGCTTGCCTGAGTTGCGAACGGCCTGGATGCGGATCGTGGCGGCACGCTTAAAAGAAGCTGGCCAGCGGCGCGATGTGGGCGAACTTTGCAACGCGATTGAAACGCTCGGGGCGGCAAGCGGCCGGGTACGCGAGCGGCTGCCCCATGCTTCGCTTGAGTCGACGGAATTCAACAACATCGAAGTCGAGTTGTTTGGTAGCGGAGCGGAGCAGCCAGTGAATTATCCGAAATTGCTGCGAGTGCTGGGACAGACGGCTGTGGTGGTAGAACGTGCTGGTGAGAGCGTGGGGAAGCAACTTGAATTAAAGCCGGTTGATCCGCTGGAGCCGAAGGCGACTTGGTGTGCGGGGCGGGTGTTGCAGATGCCGAAGATCACAAGCCCCTCACTTCCAGCCTGGACAGCCCCTTACCCCCAGCCACCCTCCCCTGAGTACAGGGGCGAGGGGGGCCAGGATTATGATCGATTCAGACAGGCTGGCAGCCTATCCCACGTATTGGATGGCGGCTGTGGCGGCCTGGGCGATGCAGAACAATTGGCGGATGATAACGATTCGAAAGCGTTGATGCGGTGGGTGCTTTGTCGGCCGTGGATCATGCTGCTGGCGCAGATCGTATTTACGCAGGAGGCATGGCTGGCCGAGCAGATCTCGGGACAGCTTTCTTTGGAACTGAGCGATGACCAGCTCGGCAATCCGTATGAACCCAAGCGGATTGATGTCGTGGTGGTTCGTGTCGATGGAGCTGAAGTGCTGTGCGGTTCGCTGAGCGAATTGGTGTTCCGAGTTCTGCAACGATTGCAAGTCGCGCTGGTGGCGAGGCCTGAAGATGTTGCACGGCTGGATGAATCCCTGGCTCCCGTCGTGCGTCGATTACTCGAACGCAAGGTCTGGCGTTTTGATCCTCGCGGTGTAGGCGGAGGTCGGCCCGGATATACGATCGATGATGATTTCTCGACAAGCTGCTATCGCGCGTTTGGCAGCAAGCATTTCTATCGGGCTGGGAGCATTCTCACAGCGGCGATTCGCTCTGCCGCAGAGCAATGGGCAGCAGATCGGCAAAACAAATCAGGTGGGTTTGCGGGCTCAACGACGCTCGCCTTCAGTGGAGACCGAGCATGAATGAGCCATCCAAGACGTCCAAAGTCAATGAAGCAACTGGACAGTACGCCATGACACCCGAGTCACTCACCAGGAAGATGCACAAATGGGCTGGCGGCGGTGTATCCAGTTATCCACTTTCGCATCCGATCGTCGGACAGACGAACTTCTTCGACCAGTTTAAACACTTTATCCACTTGGTGGATGACGAGTCCGAGAAGTTTGCACACGTATTCGCCATCATTGCGCAGTGGGGAATCGGCAAGTCGCGTTTGGCTTACGAATTGATGAGCCAGATCAACGATACTTCGCCGGGCTGGTATGTTCGCGACCCGGTCGGTGGCTTGAGTAAGGCGGATCTGTTTAACGATCACGCCGACCGCGACCAATATTTAGGACTCTACATTCGCTACTCCCAAGTCGCCAATGAATCGCACAACATCGACAACTGGTTCGGCTTTGGGCTGTACAAAGCGCTGCTGCCACTTACGCGAAATGCGTTTGACAACTCGATCCAAGGACAGATTGCCAAGGAAGCGTACGATCGCCTGCTGACCCGTGGCTTCGATGAAACCAAACTGGCGGCGGCGTTGGAGATCGACAAGAAATACGGGGACGACGAGCTCTACGACGAGGAAACTCTGGTAACTCGGCTTTGCCAAGCGGCATACGACTACCTGAAAACACTCGGTATCAACTATGTGTTGATTGCGCTGGACGAATTGGAAACGGCTGCCGAGGCGGCAACGTATGGCCTGGAAACCGGAGCGGAAAAGCAACTGGATGGTCGGGCAATCAAGCTGATTGGCAAGGCGATCAAGGAGGAGGATCCGCGGGGCAAGTTGCCGTTTCTCCGCTACGTTGCGCTGTGCTCGCCAGCGATTGGCCACGAGTTGCGGGAGATTCGCAGTACGGCGCGACGTTTCGAGTTGGTGGAGCTTTCGCAAAATGCGTTCGCCGACGTGAGCGATTTCGTGAAGTTGCTCAAGAACGAGGGCAGACTTACGCATGCTTATCCTGACGGTTTGGTAGAAGCGGCTTACGCGATGAGCGGTGGCAACTTTGGTTGGTTCAATGTTGTCATGGCCAACATCGATCAGGTGATTGATGGAAGGAGGATCAAAGATATAGCTCGCAAGTCGAAAGATACTTCCGAAGCGTTCGATGTCGGAAGCCTATTCGACGAGGCCGTACGTGTCTCTAGCCGATTGCGAGACCATGTACTCGACCGACAAGCAGTGGCCAATCTGGAAATACCGAAAGAAGAATTGCCAATTGCTCGCGAGCTTTTGTATGGGCAGTTGCCCATCAAGCTCGATCGTTGGACACCGGAGCAACGGCAGGCTTTGCAACAAGCGAAAAATGAATACGGTGCGCCGATCGCTATGCTGTTTCAGAAGGTTCAGTGGTCGCTGCAAGGTTGCGCGAAGGCGCTCAAGAAAAACAAGTTCACTCGCAGGCAAGCGAGCAATGAATGGAACTTGCCAGGGGTTGAAGAACCGCTTGATCTAACGCAATTGATCGCCAACCTGGCGACCTATTCAATCCATGAATCGGCAGACAACTCGGGCGACACGCAAACGCTACTCGTCCCGTTGAATTCGAGTCAGTTTGTGCAACTAGTCGTGATTCTCTTTCCGCACGCTGCTGTGGAAGATGCGGCTCGCGCACTGTGGCGTGAGTTTGTCGGCGATGATTCCGTCCCAGTTGAGCGAGGAACCCATCTTGGTCCGAGCATCGACATGCTAAACAAGTTGAATCTCAGGCTAAGGGCCTCCGGTTCGACCTCATTCATCTTCCGCGACGCCGATGAGAGTACGGCACATGAGACGGCTCTTTCAGACCTCAAGAATATCACCGAGGTTGAGAGAGCTACGATTCTGTTAACTGGCTTAATGCGATTGCTGGATCAATACTGGGAATACGATCCGATCGACACCAGTCTTGGATGTAAGGCCGTTACGGTCACGACCCGAAAGCCTCCGGCAAACAAGTCGGCTCTTATCAATTGCCAACAGTTGAACCTGCATCCCGAAGGCAAGGTGATCTTGGCGTGGGTTCGTACTGAAGACGAGCTGAAGGAGCTTTGCGTTAAAGTCAGTTCCATGCGGAAGAAAGACCACGAACGAATACCGGTGGTTGCATTTACCCCGCACAACCATTTGTGTGAGAAGTTTCAATCGGCGGCCGACGAGACGCTTCGTAACGCTCAAGAGTACTTGATGCTGTACGAGATCTCCGGTCGTGAAGAACAGCAGTTGCTCCCTATCGGGTTGCCCAATTCGAAAGTCTCAGGATTTAGGTATCACGATTCAAGATTCACGTCGGCGTTTAATCAGCGAATCAACGTGACAACTCGTGCTTTGTTGGACGCCATCAAGGCTTGGCGTCAGCGGCTTGACGACGCCGGACGCATTTGTTGGCCAATGCGCAGCAGTGGAATTCTTCAACCTGCTGATCGGGAGAAGCTGTTCCATGCCTACCGAGAATTGCTCTCGACAGGCGAGCAACTCATTGACTTGAAGCATGATGAATTACAAGCTTCTGAGATTCGTTCGACGCTCGAACGCATGGCCGTTTCAACTAAGGCAAAATCACTGGATTACAGCGACGACGAGCGGTGTGGCCTCTTTTCATCGCTAGATGATAAGGCGATCGCGGAAGTACCTGCGTTCTTACTGCGTGCATACGAATATTTACTTTCAAGTGAAAAGGCACGATGGACTTTACAAAGAGCTAAAGAGGAGTGGTTTTGGGGATATACATGGGAAGGTCCGAAGGCGAGAGATTCGTACGCGCATTGGATGGTTTTGTTGGTGGACCTGGGAATAGCGGAAGAATCCGCCGATGAAACTTCAGATAAGAATCCTCGCTATCAACTGATTAGTCGGCCTTCATTGCAGAATCGAATCGATGAGGCAAAGAACTGGCTGAGCCGTGACTATCCCCAGATTGTCGAGCGAATGAAAACTGTGTTCGGGGCGGGCAAGATTGCGGACTGGTTTGCTCCGCCAACTTCGGCACAGAAGGGAACTAAGACAACTACCGCAGAGGAAAGCCTTCGTCAAAGCGCAAACGCTCTTACGCTGATCAAAGATCAAGAAGAGAGATGGAAGAACCTGGATAGCGAAGAGCAGAAGTCAGCAGCCTTCAAGAAGCTTTTTCAATCGCGTCTCGACTGCCGCCAAAAGTCTGAGTTTGTGTTTGAAAAGGGAGGGTATGAACGTCAGGCTCAGTGGGATGAGTCCATCAAGCAACTCAACCTTGCAAGTGACGAAACGCCGCTCTGGAAGCGGCTTCGACAGGCGGATCTGTTCGTTAAGTTTGTGCTTGATTCAAAGAGCAGGATTGAGCAAAGAACTGATGAGTTGGCAACGGCGTTGTCCGTCGATATCCAGCCAGGGTTCCCAATCAAGGTTTTCACTCGTTCGCTGTCGAAAATTAAGAACATTCTCGACGGTTCGATTGGCGAGGGACAGGTAGAGGGCGACACTCAGAAGGAACAGCTTATTTCGCCTGGAACACTTGGATACGCGCTACGTGATTTGAAAGTCGCTCAAGCAACAGAGCGGCTCGAAAGTCTCGCAAGGGAGGTTGGATGTGATCTCCAGAATGGGGCAAACGACGCTATTGAGGATATTGATGGTGCGATTGTTTCTGGTTTCCGCAATCTTTCTAAGGCATACAGTGCTGAACGTACTCGTCTGGCTGATTGCATAAAGCAGCTCACGGCGTTCAAGATACTATTGGCAGAAGTTCCAAGTGATTTCGGATATCCCAGCAGTGTCGAGCCGTTGGATCGTCTAAAGACGCGTCCGGCGCTAATAGAAGAATCTTTGGCCACGACGCTCGACGAAGATGTTGAAGAACTTCTTTTGGTTCACCAAAAAGCCTGTCGTATCGGAAATTTCTTGCCGTTGATGGAAGCCGCCAAAGATCTGCTTCAAGAGTCTAAACGCGCGATTGCCAGCTTGGCAGCTCACTTGACGACGTTGGAGAACGTCGTGCAAGGGTACCGACAGTCACTGTTGCATGACGAGAAGTTGTTGTTATTGGAGAGGGCCTACGCTGCAATTCAATCGGCGAGACGAGCTGCGGCTGAGCCTGAGCTAAAGCTAGGTGATCTCGAATCCGGAAATCTGAAACAGGCAAAGGAACTTATCGAAAATCGGCACCGTTTTTTGGCGGAAGCGATTGACCAGGCTCTTTCCGATGTACAAATTGGCCACTTCGAATGGGCGAAGCTCGTAAGCGACCTCGAGAATGATCGGGTTCCTAGCATCGGGCAAGAGGTTGCTGCAAATTTGGTGTCGAAAGGTCTTTTGCAAGTGACCTACCGGCTGGGAGGCGGAGCATGAGAAAATTGTTTTATGGTGACATCTTGCTCATCGGAAAGCTGGCAAGTCACGCCAGAGGTCGAGCACTTACGACTTCGCTCCATGCGGTCCCAGCCGGCGAACAGCCGGGCGGAAACGGAGTCTGCCTTGCTTTCGCAAACGAGTTTCAGGAAGGGTCCGATGGACTGAAGAAGCAAATGATCGAATGGACTCTCCAGCCTGGCAGGACGTTATTGCTACTTCCGCCGATGAAGATTGATGATTGCAAGTTCCCGGTGGCCTGGCGTGTCATCAACGCAGGAACCATTGACTCTTCGAAGAACAAAGGACTTTCAAAGTTACTTTCGGCTGAGATCAAATACGAGCTTATCTCAGATCTGCAGCCGGCAAAGTTGATTGACGGAGAATGGAGCCGTGGTGGCGTAAACACAGCTTACTACAAGAAGCATCCGAACTCTGGTGTGTTTGCCGTAACCACCCTGCCGCTTTGGTCTCTCACGACATTAGACCACACTCAACAGCTAATCGATTGGATTGTTGAACTGCATGAGCTGGCCGGGGAACCTATCGAACAAGAAGAATTGGTCGAACAATCGGATCATCTGACGCTAACACCAGACCACTATGCCCTAATGCTCCATCTCGTGAGCGGCAATTGGAAAAGCCGCAGAGTAGCCTTGAGTTCACTGCACGATTCCGAAGTGTTGGTCTTGCCGGACGAACGTGCAACGCAGTGCATGGAAGAGTTAGAAAAGTACTCGATTGCGGACGATGGAAAACTAACCAACGATGGAAAGCTCGCGTTGAGTGCGAGTCCTTTTGCTGCATACGCCACGACATTGGAGTGCGAACATGACTGAGATAACAAAGAGTCCATCAACGTCATTGGCTCAAACGCTAGCAATCCAGACGCAGATTCATTTGCCTGGAACTGTGGGACGCTTACTAAAGCAGATCCGCGAGCTTGAACAGGTTGCGCCGTTATTCCTCGAGGCAAACTTGGTTCGAAGTGTTGCTAGACCAAAACTTCTAAATGCCAATGTCGCGGGGATAGCGACTCATCATGCGGAGAAGCCGGTGGCCGGTGGTTTGCTGTACGTCTCGGCGGGATCTAGAATCGACCTGTCTGTGGAGCAGAACGTGGTAGCCACGCGTGACCAAGACAGTGTCAGCGAGATCGACGACATCGACTTCGAGGACAAGAGCAAGCGATATCAACTGATCAGCATGCAGCAAGCGTACGATTTGGCCGATAGGGCGTTGCAGTCAGGCGAGCCGTTCGACGCGATTCTGTTGGATTGCCCCCTGCTGCTGAATCGAAGTATGGAAGCTCCACAACAGTTGCCACGCTACGAGAAGTACAGACGACTCTATCACGATACCATCGAGAAGATCGAGTCGTTTTGGACCACTCACCGTGGGAGCATCTACCCCTGGAAAGAAGATGGTCCCAAGGTCGCAGCAATCGTGTCACAGCGATTCGGTGCGATAATCAACGTCTCTCAACAGGATCTGCGGACAGATGACGGACGTCGTCACGTTTTAAGTATTGACGAACTGAACCAGGACGCGCTGGAGCGATTGTCTGGTGCACGAGATGCGATTTCAGGAATTGGAGAACGACGATTCATTTGCGGCATCTTGGGGAACTTCACTCGCACGGCCGCGTTTCGAATGAGTACCCAAACACCTGAGATGGAGCCACGATCTTTGATCGGAGAAGGCATCGTCGGTTGGCACTACGCTGCGGCTCCAGGTACTGAACCATGCCTGGTACAAGTTATCGGTGACGAGCACGCTTGGTGCTCGGAAGTGTGCGATGAACTTACTGGCGCGTTGATGTCGCTCACCGTTCTATCGGGACCATTTAGTTTGCCGTTACCAATGCAGCTCGCACAGCACGAGCTGCGGGCACTCAAGCCGTTTTTAGACCATTACAGGGATGGCGTTCGTCGATCAATGCAAAGCAAAGAACTCGACGATATTTGGCTTTCCAACCTTGATCAATTTGAACAGTAGTAAGGAATAGGCGGTTTTTATGAAACACCAAGTAATAGGAAAGCTTGTTGGCAATACTGGGGATCCTCGTAAGATCACAATGGTGATGAACTCATCGATGGCGGGCCGACGAGGTGAGTTTGTTCGCATCGCCCACCAGGAGCTCGAAGATGAGGCGACCTGTGATGTTCTCGGGCGAATTGTGAGTATCACTCGGGCCAATGCTTTGTTCGATTCCGGCATGGGCAATTCGGTCACGGAATTGGAACTGATGCCTGGAGCTCGCATGACCGGTGAGACAATCATTGGCAGAATCGAACTGATTGGGTTCAATGATCCCAAGACTGGGCAGATTCGAATTCCACGACGTCCATTGGATCCTGGCGCGAAAGTCCAGACTGTGGACTTTCATTTCCTGTGTCGGTTCTATGAATTCGATGAGCAAACCGGCCTGCATATTGGGAACCTCGTGGGATACGATCGTGGAGAGAACATCGTTCCGGTCTACCTGGATGTGAACAAGCTAGCCACGGAGCACCTTGCAGTTCTTGCTATGACTGGAGCTGGCAAGTCTTATACCGTGGGGCGAATTCTTGAACGATTGGTTGCCGTCAATAATGGCACCGTGGTCGTGTTCGATCCTCACGGCGAGTATGGCCGGGCTCTGCAAGGTGGCCATATTCAGTTCAATTCGAAGTTAGACGATATCGAAGATCCTCGCGACCAACGAGCTATTCCTGAAATACAGCGAATGCTGGAACGACTGCGCGAAGCAAATGCGGGTATCGTTGCCTACAGTCCGCAAATCGCAAGCTTTCGCCACAAGTATGCTGGGATAAACCGGGAACTTGCGTTGCAGTTTGATCACTTTGAGATGGATGATATTAGTGAGATTCTGCCTGGCCTCACGGAGCCTCAGCAGCGCGTTCTCGACGTGGCCATTCGCTTTTGGCGACTTACGGAAAGAACGGAACCTCGCGACATCAATCGACTTAGGAATCTTCTTGGAGATGGTCTGGATGAATTGAAGGAATGGGATCAACTGAGCCAGGCGGAAGCTTCAGCACTAAATGGACGAAGTGCGGCTGTTGCAAGCCTCAAGTTAGCGCGTGTGCTATCTGAAGCGCAGTCGTTTTACTCGGCAGCCCTTGCTTCTCCGACTGATATCTACGAGATGGTCGGTCGCCCGTCCGATAAGAAAGGTCGCTTGGTAATCGTGGATCTCCAGGGCCTAAGCGACACGGCGAAGCAAATCATTACAGCATTGATATCAAGTGAAATCCTTCAAGCAGCGACTAGCAAGACGGACCCAATTCGACCGACTTTCCTTGTCTATGAGGAAGGGCACAACTTCGCACCCGCCGGCGGAGCGGCTGTCAGCCACCGAATCATCAAGAAGATAGCCAGTGAAGGGCGAAAATTTGGCGTTGGATTTGCGATAATAAGTCAGCGACCTTCAAAGTTGGATCCGGATGTCACTTCACAGTGTAACACTCTGATCGCCATGAGACTCAAAAACCCAGACGACCAGCGATTTATCGCCAAGACGTCAGACATGGTAAGCCAAGCGGATCTTGAGGAACTTCCTAGCCTGTCCACGGGCGAAGCGCTCATTTTCGGTCGATCCATTGCTGCCCCATTGCTGGTGAAGATAGGGCAGAAGGCACTGCAACATGGCGGCGAGTCTCCCAACGTCATTAAAGTATGGGGGAGATTCGGTGAATGACTCTATATTGCAAATCCTTGACTCAGAAGAACGAATGCTCGAGGTTGCGAAGGATGCGCTGCCCGCGTGGATGACTTCGGGGTTTCGTGATTATTCCTGCACCATACACAGTGTAGGTTGCAGTTACTTCAGCGCCCTTGGCGACCGTATGGGTTTACAAGCGGTATCTGAGCTACCAATTGAGCAGCACGGCGACTATGCGTTCGTTGGTAGCGATGTGAGATGCGATTCCGCTTGGTTCACGAAGGACACGTTCAAGCTGATGGCTTTGGTTGAATTTGAACGGTATGACGGAGCAAGAGATATGGACGATTTGATAAGTAAGGTGAAGAACCTTGCGTTGGCTTGTCATCGAAGCCCAACAACACCTGCGCTCTCAATTCTTGCTTACTGGACAAAGAACAGCCAACAACTACCGGATCACAACCAACTCCGAACGTTGTTTCGATCGGGATTCGAAACGTCCGAACGGCAACGGGTTCCGGGGGTACGAGGGGGCGTTTTGCGTATCTTTCAATTGGTGCATGAGACGGTAGCACATTCGGACCGTTGGCGTCTCTGGAGAATCAAGGAGCGGGCTGCATGAGTACTGGAAAGCGCTTTTTCATTCCGCGCGAAGATCGAAAACTAGGAAGTCGGTACGAGTTACTTGAGCCGCTCGGCGACGGTTCTCACGGAACGGTCTGGCGCGCAATGCGTGCCGAGGATAGTAAAATCGTCGCGGTGAAAATTCCGCGTGCTCAGGGGGAATGTACGGAGTACCTCAAGGAGGGCACGCCCTTAATTGGACAGCCACCACATCAAAACGTCGTATCGATCTACTGGATGGAGTGGGTGCCGCCGACCAGGGAGTACTTCGCCATCGAAATGGAGTACTTCCCCGGTAGCACCCTTGCTGAACTGCTTGACGCTAGTAATGGAGGATTTGTAAAGAGCTACGCAAAGCTTCTAGGACTTTTCGATCAGGTGCTAGCTGGTGTTGCCTACCTTCATGAGCTCGGAATGTGCCACGGTGATATCAAGCCACACAATATTCTAGTTTCCGGGGATAGTGTGAAAATAACCGATTTTGGTAGCAGCGTCTGGCCGGAGGATATGTACGCTCGCACCCGGGAAAATGGCGGAACAATTCTATACTCGGCGCCTGAACTCGCATCGACGATGCGCCGCGGCAAGTCCATGCAGGATCTTTTCCTCGGTGATATCTATAGTCTCGGCGTTCTTCTCTATCACGTTGTGACGGGCGACCTGCCTCACGACACGCTCAATCAAGTCGTGAGCCATGCTCCTTTTCCCAGGCCAAGGGAATTGAATTCTTCGGTGTGCCCAGCCGTTGAAGAAGTTATTCTTCGATGTATGTCTCAGATGCCCGAGGATCGCTATCAGACAATCAGCCAACTTATCACCGCCGCTAGTCGAGCGCGCAGGGCGCAGATCGACTACGTATCAGAAAAGCTGATTTCGCGTCCAAGAGAACGGACCCTGGACTGGTCGACTGATGTTATCGAGTACCTACAGCAATCAGACTACGCTCGCGCGGAAGCAATTGCACGAGAGGAATTCGAAGCAACGGGAAATCCGCATGCGCTGCTCATCATGGTCAACGCTTCCATTCGTGCACAGCGCTATTTCGAAGCACTCGACATGCTAGACAAGAACAAAGCAATTGTCGAAAGCGAATCGAAAGTCCTCTCGGATTTGCAGTTCGCTCTGCTCAAGGTATTATTGGAGACTCGTGGTATCGCTCGCGCGGAGAAGTTGCTCACTGGCCTAATGGCCAGATTCGGCGAAACGCCAGACTTACTCTTTAAGCAAGCCTCTATTCTCGGATCCCAAGCAAAGTATGAAGAAGCGTGCGCCATCTTATTGAGACTGAACCGCGACTTCCCCCATCGCCCCGAATTACTGAAGCGAATTGTAACTGTCTATGAACAACTCCGAGATGTCCAGCGAGCTTCTGCATTTCTTCGAGCATATGAGCGTCAAGTTACCACCGACCCTTGGGCAGTTGCGACGCGAGAACGCTATTCGCTAATAGGGGTGCGATAACCTGGCATTCTACTTGGCAACTATCCAACCCATGCTGGACGATTTCATGGTACGCTATTCGAGCGGCAAGCGATAATCAAGCGATAATGGACTCGCGATCGGTAGGGGGCAATTCATTGCGCACCTGACCATTACGCACCGGAGCGAACGGAGGCCTCGTCGACTTTGGCGAACAACATGCGGCCAGCCTGGGTTTGTAGGGTGCTGGTCACGACGACGGGGAGCGTGGCATTGATGCGATGCCTTCCACCTTCGATTACTACCATGGTGCCATCGTCCAGATAGCCGATGCCCTGCTCGGGGCCTTCGCCCGCCTTGGCGATGCGGACTTCGAATGTTTCTCCGGGGAGGAATTGAGGACGCAGCGACGCGGCCACTTCATTCAAATTGATCACGGGCACGTTATGCACCTTGGCAACTTTGTTGAGATTGAAGTCGCCGGTGATGATTTTCCCCTCCAAGTGCTTGGCGAGAATCACGAGCTTCATATCGACGGGCTGCCCAGCAAACTCTGGCAAGTCGCGATCGTAAATCTGAAACTCAATTTTGGGTTGAGTGCGCAAGCGATTGAGGATATCCAAGCCTCTTCGGCCGCGAGCGCGTCGCAGACGGTCTTGACTATCAGCGATCGCCTGCAACTCCGCCAACACAAAGCCGGGCATGACAAGCTGGCTTTCGATGATGTTGGTTTCCGCCAATTCGGCCAGGCGACCATCGATAATCGAGCTCGTGTCGATCACGATCGGGCGCACGCCCTTTAAGTCACGGGCGAACTCGACATAGGGAATCACGAAGCGGAAATCGTCCTTGGTCTGCAACAACAGGCTTGTACAGCCGTAGCACAGGATAGCTGCCATCAACAATACCACCGGCGGCGCGTATGGGCCGGTGGGAATTAGTGGTGCCAAAGCAACCCACAATACGTAGGTCAGCAATACACCCACCAACAATCCAAAGTAGACCGCCGAGATGACTTCAATCCGCTTGTGCGGCGTGAAGATGTCTACAGCTATCACTCCCAAAGATAGCAAAACGGTGCCAAAGATAATTAGATACGGGAGATACGCCGGTCCGCTCAGACCGATATTCAAAAACAGGGTCGCGATGCCAGCCGCAACGCAGATAAAGCAAACTCGCAGTATTAAGAGCGCCATGAAAATAAGCAGTTCTAATTCTAAAGGTGTTGGTGAATCGGTTCAACGTAGCCGAACTCATTCCGAGTTAGGGCTTGACGATTCGGAAGGAAATGTAAACACGGGTGGATAAGTTCGAGACAATTAACATAAACCGGCAGATCGCTCCACAATCGGAGTATACGTGCGCAGAGAGTTTTTGGTGCGCGGAAGAGATGCGCAACACCAAATAGTATCAGCGGTCCCCCCTGCCAATTATTTTGGGTAAGATAGTTTACACTTCCCAGGGGTTGGGCCACCAGCGTCGAATGCTGAATTATAACCTAAAAACGGGAAAGCGGTGCCGAATCTTCTGCCTAAGGTGGGGATTGTGGCCCGACTGCATAGCTGCATGCTCTTATTACTTGACGCAGCAGGCTGTGCCCCTGATACTTCTCCGTTTGATTTTTAGGCAAGTGCTTTGTCAGATCAATGTACCTAGGAGAATAACGTGCCGGCAGCTTGTGTGATTGGATTGCAATGGGGAGACGAAGCCAAAGGGAAATTGGTCGACCTATTGGCACCGGACCACGATTGCGTTGTCCGCTATCAGGGGGGGGCGAACGCTGGCCATACGGTTGTCTGCGGCAGCGAAGTTTACAAGTTGCACCACGTGCCTAGCGGAATCCTGCATGCGTCCGTCATGAATTTCATTACGCCCGGCGTCGTCATCGAACCGACGACCCTGCTTGGAGAGCTCGAGGGGCTCGAGTCGCGCGGTATCGATCCGCGCAAGAATCTCATGATCAGCGAGCGAGCCCACTTGGTGATGCCTTGGCACTTGGCCGAAGATCAAGTCATGAACCAGCAATCCGTTCAGGGGGAGAACATCGGTACGACACTGCGCGGCATAGGGCCATGCTACCGTGACAAAGTCGGTCGAAATTTCGCCGTCCGCGCAATTGACTTGATCCGCCCTGAGTTGCCCGAACGGATTGCACAAATCGTAGATGCCAAGAATGCGTTATTGAGGGGAATGAGCTGCGATGGGTCTGGTACGTCCGCTGCGCCGCAATTGGATGCAGGAGAGATTGCCGCCAAGGCGCAGCGCTGGGGTGAACAGCTTGGACCATTGATTGGCGACACCACCAATCGCTTGCTCGATGAGCTCGATGCTGGCAAGCGACTGCTGATGGAGGGTGCCCAGGGTTCGCTGCTTGATATCGACCACGGCACCTACCCATTCGTAACCAGTAGCAATTCATCGGGAGTAGGCATCAGCAGCGGCTCGGGTGTACCTGCCAAGTGGATTCGTCATGTGATCGGCGTGGCGAAAGCCTATTCGACGCGGGTCGGGGGCGGACCGTTTCCCACCGAGCTAAGTTGTGAGACTGGGCAAAAGATTCGGGATTTGGGGCGGGAATATGGCACAACGACAGGTCGCCCACGTCGCTGTGGCTGGTTCGATGCAGTCGCCGTCCGCTACACTGCTCGGCTGGGAGGCGTGGATGCCTTGGCGTTGATGATGATGGACGTGCTGGCCCACTTCGACGAAATCAAGGTCTGTGTGGCGTATGACATTGATGGCCAGCGGGTCGAGCAATTCCCCTGCGATGCGGCCACGCTGCGGCGGGCCAAGCCGATATGCGAAACGCATGCAGGTTGGAAAAAGGATGTTACCGGTGCGCGCTCGTTGGACGATCTGCCCGAGTTGGCGCACCGCTATCTCGAGCGCATCGGTCAATTGATCGGAGTACCGGTAAAAGTGATCTCGGTCGGCCCCGACCGTGAACAAACCATTTTTGTAGATCGGCAGCAATTGCTGGCTTAGTGCTTCAACCATTTTTGATTCTCGGGTTGGTCGTAGTGGACGAGGTTACGAGTCCCTAACGTTTAACGATTCAATGGGACTCGTAACCTCGTCCACTACCTTCAATTTAAGGGGACTCGTAACCTCGTCCACTACCTTCAATTCAAGGGGACTCGTAACCTCGTCCACTACCTTCAATTCAAGGGGACTCGTAACCTCGTCCACTACCTTCAATTCAAGGGGGCTCGTAACCCTCGCCCACTACCCTCAATTTCAATGTGGTTGGAGCACTAGCAGGACAGCACCTGCCGTGACTCGATAAGGAACCGTGTCGATGAACGAGCTGAAAAACTCGCCGGCTGAGTCGCTGGGCGTGCCGCGCGAGCGCAGGCCGAAGCACGTGGCGGTTATTATGGATGGCAACGGTCGATGGGCCGAACAGCAAAACCTTCCACGCATCGAAGGCCACCTGCGCGGCGTCGAAGCGGTACGTCGCACCATGGAAGCCTGTCAAGATTTCGGTGTCGAAACGCTAACGTTGTTTTGTTTGAGCAGCGAGAATTGGAAAAGGCCCGCTCAAGAACTCGAATTCTTGATGGCATTGTTGCGGGAATATCTCATTGGCGAGCGAGAGAGCTTGGTTGAGAACAATCTACGACTTAAAATCATAGGCCGCCGCGAACGCTTGCCTCAAGATGTCCAAATCGAAATGGACCGAACATTGGAAGCCTGCCGAGACAATGACGGCATGATACTCGTGCTGGCCATCAATTATGGATCGCGCTCAGAAATCGTCGACGCCATGACTGCCATCGCCAGACGTGTGCAAGCCGGCGAGGTGGAGTGTGAAACGATAACCGAGGAAATGGTTGGGCAACACTTGTATACCGCTTCGCTTCCTGACCCGGATCTACTCATTCGCACAAGTGGAGAAATGAGGATTAGCAATTTTCTACTGTGGCAGATTAGCTACGCTGAGATCTGGGTCACGGATACGTTGTGGCCCGAGTTCGACAAGCATCATCTGGCCGAAGCCATTCAGAACTACGCAGCCCGAGATCGGCGCTACGGTGGCTTGCAAACCTCTGTGGAATCCCCAGTATGATCGCTCGGAAGGCACCTATCGTTGCTGCGCTTTAGACTCCTTTCCGCGCTGATCCTAGTTAGCACCGCACTTCTGTTCGTTGCGCTCGACGCGCCTCGACAGCCCGCTGGCGGATCGTCCTTGATCGACGACCCATCGCCGTCGATCGCCACCGAAGCCAATCCCGAGTGTCGCGGCTGCTGGATCGTCGCGCTGGGAGCAATCTTGTTCTTTGGCAGCGCAGTTGAATGCGTGGGAATGTGTGCGCGAGGTCCGGTGGGCTCGATCGCGCTGCCGGCCTTGATAGGCTGCGCGGGTGTGATGCTGGCGGCGGCCGTCCCGGTCTATTGGCCACTGAGTGGAAGCCCTTATCCGAACGATTGTCCGCTGGGCAAACTCGGCTGGCCACTGGCTGCAGGGGTGTTAGCGCTACTGGGGAGCTTTGCTTGGTACATTCCCAAATATCGAGCCAGTTCTGGCTTTTTTCTCAGAACGATCGTCGCCGGTTGGGTGTCTGTCTATTTCGGTGGATGCTTCGCATTCGCCGTCGCCCTGCGCATGACGGGTACGTCAGGCTGGGGATTGTTTCTGTTGGTAGGTGTTATCGTCATTACCAAATTTTCGGACGCCGGTGCCTACTTCAGCGGCCGTGTTTTCGGGCGCACTAAGCTGTGTCCTGCCGTGAGTCCAGGAAAAACGGTCGAGGGGTTGGTAGGTGGCATACTATTCGCGATAACCGTAAGTTGGATCTATTTCCGACTCGGTGAAACCTACCTGTTTCCAGCCGGGACCGTGCGCGCACATCCGCTCGGTTACATCGCGCTGGGAGTGCTACTGACTCTGGCGGGCGTGCTGGGCGATTTGCTCGAATCAATCTTCAAACGTGAGATGGGGTGTAAGGACAGTGGTAAGCTCTTACCGGGGATGGGAGGATTATGGGATGTTTCGGACTCATTGCTACCGGCAATGGTGCTGGCCTACCTAGTCGTCGTGGCTGGTTTGATCCAAGGCCCTGGAAGCTAAACGTGCTTGCTGCCGCTACGGGCCCGCGATTGCATAGCAGACCGCCTATTGTTCTTTGGACGTAAGCCTATTGGCTGCCATCGTTTACTTCATTTCGTGCATACTCATGAATCATCCGAGTTAAAAAGGAATGCAATGTCCGAAGCCAACATCAACCTAACCGACCCCGCTGCGATACTCAGCCTATTTGGACCGCAGGACCAATACTTGAAAATGATTCGCAACCACTACGGAGTGGCCATCACTCACCGCGATGGCAAACTCAAGATTGTCGGTGAGGAGCAAGCCGTGCGCAGCGCGACGAGTTTGATGGAGTCGCTCCATCGCCGCGCTCAGCAGTCGGGAGGGTTGAGCGTTCAAGATGTTCAGAGTGCTTTGGGAGGTAATGGCATCACGCAAGCCATCCCGCCGATCGAAGGGCTCGACTCGGAATCGGGCACCAGCGGCGGACGCACATCCGCCGGTCGCAGCTCGGTGGTCGAAGTCAACCTGCCCCATTTACACCGCAAGATTAAACCCAAGACGGAGGGCCAGGCCGCATATATCAAGGCGGTCCGCGAACACGATTTGACCCTTTGCCGTGGTCCAGCGGGCTGCGGAAAGACCTATTTGGCAGTCGCACTGGCTGTAGAGGCCCTGAAAAGCCGCACAATCCAGAAAATTGTGCTGGTTCGTCCGGCGGTAGAAGCTGGGGAGAGCCTCGGCTTTCTACCTGGAGATTTGCAAGCTAAATTGAACCCGTACCTGCGCCCTCTGCTCGATGGCCTCAATGAAATGCTCGACTACGATCAGGTAAAATACCTGATGGAGCACGATGTAATTGAGGTCATACCCCTCGCTTACATGCGAGGACGTACCCTGAATGGGGCGTTTATTATCCTCGATGAGGCGCAGAACACAACTTCGGCACAGATGAAAATGTTTTTGACACGCATGGGGGAGCACTCCAAGATTGTCGTATCGGGAGACGTCACCCAAGTGGACCTACCTGGGGGGGTAACGAGTGGTTTACGCGATGCTTGGCATCGTCTCTCTGGTCTTCGTGGCGTAAGCTTTGTAAGCTTGACCGCAGCAGACATTGTTAGACATCGCTTGGTGCAAGAAATCGTCAATCGTTACGAACAGCCCCACGGTGTGGAACTTCAGGAGAATAGTGAGCTGAAGTAGCTCGCAAAAAAAGTCGGATGGCATCCTCTACGACCAAACGCACGCGCTCTGAGCGCGTCGCCTCGATACAGCTCGAACCCAGTTCGCTCCATCGCTGGTTGCGCCAATTCTTGACCAGCAAGAACCTGCTGCAAGTCGCCTTAGCAATCATTGCAGCCGTGCTCATAGTCGTCATCCTTCAGGGTTGGCGTCCCGCGTTTGCCTATCGCGAAGGGCAGATCCCGCAGCGCGATATTGTCGCCCGAGTTGCCTTTGACATGATCGACTCGGGGCAGACGGAATTGTTGCGCAAACAGAAGCGCCGCGAAGTTTTGTGTTATTACGAAAACCGTTCGCAGCCCATCGCGCAACTGATTAGTACGATCAAAAACAAGTTTTCATCGTTGCTGGGGGATACTCCCTACGCCGAATTATCTGCCGAACAAAAAAAGACGCTGGCTGAGTTCATGCCTGCGGCAGTAGGTGAAGCCGACCTGACCGAGTCTGAGGCATTGGCGCGGATTCGATTGCTGCTCGACGAACGGACCAAGTTGGAAGGTGGCAAGTTCGACCAAGCGCTCAAATCCGTGCTTGACCCCATTGCTGAAACAGGCGTGCTCAAATCGATTGGGCACGATAGCGAGCAGGGGAATCAGCGCTCGATTATTGTCTTTCCGGCTGGCCTGCCGGAGGACAAAGTTTTTGTCGATGTCCCGAAAGTCCGCCATGCAGAAATTGTGGCTGAGCTTCCACAAAAAGTCGCCGAACGCTTTCAACAAATATTCAATAGCCCCGACGCGGTCATCATCGCTCGAATGGTCAGCAAGTACTTGGTAGCGAATCTCCCTGTCACGCTCACCTACCAACAGAACCTCAGCGAAGAAGCTCGCGCCAAGGCGGAGAGTTCCGTCGAAGACGCCATCGTCTCCTACTATCCAACCGTTAGCAAATTGGCGCAGGCGGGGCAACCCATTACGCGCGCCAATCAACTCCCACTGCTGCGGGCTGAGTACGATGCCTGGGTGCAACAGTTGTCGTGGGGTGAAACTCTCCTCCGCTTGATTGCCTTCCTGGGGATGTTGGCTGCCCTATATTTGCTGTGCGGGCTATACATCTATTTTCAATACGACCGCCGTTTACTGACCAACCCGACACAGTTGATTCGGTTGCTGGGTTTGGTTGTCGCCGCCTGTGCGCTCTGCCGCTACTCGTCGCCCGACCCCATGCGTGCTGAAGTCGTGCCGTTGGTGCTGTGCGCCATGACCATGACCATCACCTTTGGTCGACAGGTCGCGTTGCTCGTCTCGACCTGTGTTGCCCTTTGCATCACCTTGGGCTTAGGGCAGGATATCGGCGAGTTCGTGACGCTGTGCAGTGGAACCTGTGCCGCCACGCTTCTATTGGGGCGCATTCGCACGCGGACCAAGCTGATTTATGTCGGCCTAGTTGCCGGTGCCATCGTGACCCTGACTCACTTGGGGGTAGATATTGTGCTTGGCAAGTTGGATGCCACGGTCATCGTATCCGTCGACTCGTTGACTCAGCCCCAGCACGACTGGAAGACCCTGTTGCCGATCCTAGCCAGTGAGTCGCTACGATTGGGCGGGTTCACGTTGCTGGCAGGAGCGTTGATGTACGCGCTGCTACCATTTGCAGAGCGTCTGTTCCATGTGCAGACCGATTTGAGTCTGCTCGAATTGGGCGACGCAAGCCACCCGCTGTTGCGACAGTTGGCTCAGCGCGCACCGGGGACATACAATCACTCGATCAACGTGGCGGCGATCGCCGAAGCTGCCGCCGATTCGATCGGTGCGCACGGCTTGCTAACCCGAGTGGGAGCCTACTTCCACGACATCGGCAAGATGTTTAAACCCAATTATTTTGTGGAGAACCAAGAGCAGGGTGGCAACTGTCACGATAGTTTGCAGCCAGCCATGAGTACGTTGGTGATCATTGCCCACGTCAAAGACGGTGCCGACTTGGCGCGCAAGAACCGGCTTCCCAAACGGCTGATCGACTTTATCGAACAGCATCATGGTACGACTTTGGTCGAGTACTTCTATCGGGAAGCGACCAAGCGTAGCCAGTCGGATCCGAACAAAGAAGAGGTTTCCGAGACTAGCTTTCGCTACCCAGGGCCCAAACCTCAGACGCTTGAAGCGGCCGTGCTGATGCTGGCCGATTCGGTCGAGAGTGCCAGCCGAACACTCGTCGAGCCAACCTCCTCGCGCATTCAGAACTTGGTCGACCAAATCGCCATGAAGAAACTACTCGATGGACAATTTGATCAATGCGGGCTCACACTCCAGCAGCTCGATCAACTGAAGAGCTCGCTCGTGAAGTCGCTAACGGCAATTTACCACGGCCGAGTTAAGTACACAGGCCAAGCCTCAGCATAGGACTGAACACAGTTTCCATTTGCAAACAAAGCATGCACCAGCCCGCCATCGAACTCGATATTGTCTACCATCTATCTAACTGCGACGCAGCGCGTCTCGACCAAGAGGACCCGCGCATCGCTCAGGCCGCTCGCTGGATCGCCGAGCAATTCAAACTACGAAAACTCTATGCCAGTATTGCTGTCGTCGACGAC
>JADYZV010000133.1 GCA_020852965.1 Pirellulaceae bacterium
CGGTAGTAAAGGACGACCTGAAACCGCAAATTGAACGATCGAAGGAAATCTTGCGTGGCGCAGGTGGACGCATTCTGGGATGCATTGTCAATCGCGCCGACGATGCGGGGCCCGCTTACGGATACTATGCATACGGTTATGAGAACGCTGCAACTTCCGACAACTACTTTCCAGCAAAGTAGACAGCGCAGCGCTGAGCACCCTCGCACAAATCTACAGCCTGCATTGACCGTGGCGTACTCCATCGCGGCCAATTGTGTGTGGGTGCTTATCGGTTCCATTCAGAGCGGGGCAAGAATAAGTGATTTGGTTCACCTGGGTAGCTTGCTTGTGGCTGTTGTACGTGGCACTCGCACGGCGATTTCACCCGCAACTTGCCGCTGGCGTGATCGTGCCGCTGGCTTGGTTGGCTCCCGTGTGGGTGCAATGGACAATCTTTCAACCCAACAACGGGTCCATTGTAGGAACTGGTATCGACGTCAAGCTAGGGGTGTCGACCGCTGTACTTGTCAGCTATCTTTTTTTCAAACGCTCGACCTACCCTTTTCGGCTTGTCCCTTGCGACTATGCCATGATCGGTATGGTGTTCGTGCATGGCTTGAGCGATGTTTATCACCAAGGCTTGCAACCCATCATACTGGGACGCATGTATGCCGAATGGTGGGCTCCCTACGTGGTTGGCCGCATCGCATTTCAATTTCGCCGCGACATTTCTACCTTCTGGCCTGCCTTGGCTGCAGTGGCTATCTGGTTGGGTATCTTGTCGGTTTTGGAAACAATTACCGAGTACAGCGTCTATGAAGCTCTGTTTGGAACGCGTCCCAGCGAAGGCATCGTCGTCGGCCACGAGTTCAAACGCTGGGGGATGAGGCGTGCATGTGGGCCCACACTGAATCCGATTTACTTTGGATGCCTGCAGCTTCTATTGCTCGCTTGGACAAGTTACGCCGCCCTACTCGCTGCCAGAAAGCAGGCCTCGATCGCATGGCTAGCTGCACCGATCGTCAGCGGGTTGGGCATCTTTTGTAGCGGATCGCGCGCGCCAATCTTAGGAATGTTGCTGTTCATCCCAACCCTGCTCTTCTTTCGCTTTCCCAAACTGCGCTGGGGCATGTTGGCCTTGGCTCTGGCCGGAGGTGTGATCCTAATTTCCCAACGCGAGATGTTGATCGAATCACTTGAACGGTGGTCGGGAGAGGACCGAGTCTATGGCGCCGATGTCCGTATGTTGGTCAACGACGAATCGAAGGAATTTAGCAACACCCGCTACCGACTACTGTTATTTGACGTCTACAAGATCGCTGTCAAACGCGGAGGTTTGCTCGGCTTTGGAAGCGAGGCCGTGACCGGCTTTCCCATCCAAGTCCCAGTAGGACCACAGGAATTCGACACCTTGCGAAAAATGCGGTCGATCGACAATGTCTATTTGTTGGTCACGCTACGATTCGGTTATTTGGGATTAATCTGCTTTGCGTTGGCCGCCTGCACGGCCATCTATCAATTGTTCGCTATCACAGATCCTCTCCGCACCGAGAATATTGGGCTGCTAACGGCCTGTCTAGGGAGTTCCCTGGCTGTCATTCTGCCCGTGATATTTACAGTATGGATGCCGCAGGACTACGGATTCATCCTAGTGTGGAGCTGGGGAGCATCGAGCGGTATGTATTTAGCACATCGCTCAGGTACTTTCGATAGCCCAGCGCCCATGCCGCAATCACGCCGCTTAAAACTATAGCCGGGCAGGAGACCGGAGCCACCGCACATCAAAAAGCAAAGGCAAAGTTAAAGAAGTTCAATGCGGAGTTGGTGAACTCCTCACCTGGTTTGTAGTACATCATGATGTAGTCACCTGCCATGATATCGATACGCTCGGTTGGGTCGTGCATGGCTTTGGCCAAGTCGATGCGGATTGGTAACTGATCGCCGTTGGGAAGCTTGCGCAGCACCAACACGCGAGACGGTGGTATGACCTTACCTATACCAGCACCGGCTCGAAGCACCGAGGCCGCTCCTGTACCACCCACGCCGCCGACGGCTCCTTGTGCCAGAGCGACCGCTTCGAGCACATCGAGGTCTTCATCACGAGGCATCGGAATCTGCCCGCCGGGAAGCAAGCCACCGGTGTAGAAGTACTCATCGCGACGCGGTTCGATGTAGACGATGTCGCCTTCATGCAGCAACACATCCTCGGGCGCGAAAGGGATCGGCTGATTGGGACACAGCTTCAGCGGGATGCGAATCGCTTCCAAGTGCGCGGGGAGTTGATTGACAGCCGTCGCTGGCACTTCGCCATTGTCGACCAAGTTCTTCAACTGCATGGCGTCGTTCTCGCCGAGAGTACTCTTTCGAAGTATCCAAACTTCATTGTTGGCATCAACACCGGGTAGACCGCCGCTAACAGCTAAGGCATGGAGTATATCGCTTTCGTATACCGGCAAGTCGATCACTTCGGCGCTACCACGCTTTTGGAGCATGGTGCTTCCTTTGGTGACCAGTGTAGGGCCAGGTGCTGCGATGTCCTCCCGTAACACCAAGACGCGATTGACGCGTCCGCGAATGAGCGACACGTTGACTTGGTCGTTTCCTGCCTTGACGATTCCCTTTTCGATGTATGCATTGCGAATCTTCTCAGCAATTTGAAGTTGCGTATAACCGCGCGCCTGAATGGCTGAAACCAGCGGCAGTTGCAGTTCTCCGTTGGCTTGAACAGTCACCGGGATTCCTACTCCAGGCGTAAGAAACGTGCCATTGGGCGGATAGTATTTTTGTGATAGTGACTGGGACACGCCCATAATGACCGGCGGCAGTTCCATGGCATCGGGAGGAATTACTCCAGGTATCGTGACCGCCAGGATATCTCCGGTATCGAGCAAATACTCTGCCGGCTTGTTGCCCGCCAACACCGAAAAATTAATCGGTACCAACGAACTCCGTTCAGGTGCAGCGAACTGATTCGGTAACCGACTGGCGGGAATCGCATGCCTGGTAAAGGTCACGCAACCGCTAAACAAGAGAACTGCCAGTGCCCCGAGGCCTGCGGCTTGACGAATGAATAAATGATTTTTCACTTTACACCTTCCTTGGTGTCGCTATGAGTTGAAACTGCGTTGCGTGTATCCGTACCGGCAACGGGCAAAGCATGGGGTCAATGGTTAGCGTTGGAACTTACTGAGTGATCGCTTCAGCTACTTGTGAATTTCCTACAGTGGCATGCGGTTCTTCTGCGATACCCTTGGCAAACAGTTCTTCATAACTGGTTTGATAGGCAGTCTGCACGACGTAGCCCGCGTCGATGGTCGCTGTATCACTGCTGGCCGCTCCGTCGCTCACACCTGGTGCCGGTGGAGCTGATGGGAACGATGCTTGCGGCTCATAAGCCGAAGGGGCACCGCCGTGGTCGTAGCTACTTCCCATGCCTGCGGACGGATGACCACCGTGCAGACCATCGGAACATTGGCCGCTGGCACACTGCCCGCCACACCCCTGACCACACTCGCAATAGTCGGGCGAGTAGCAGCCCTGGCATCCGCTACTGTTGACACGCGGTGCACAGGGGCCAACAGGAACGTCGTGGAATGCGGGGAAGCCCTTGCCCTCGGACGCAGCCACGCCACACTGATATCCGCGAAACCAGTTCTGGATGCACTCCTGGCCTTCACAGCCCTGGTACTTGGTCGACCAGTAGCACGGCGGTGGTACCGCAGGGGTCTTGCAACCACGACCGGTCGAGGCGTCATAGAAGCCCTTCTTAAAACCGTCGCCGTAATCGCTCCCCAACTCGCGCCGCTCAGAGCTAGTCAATTGACTCTTGTAGGCAGCACTGGCGCGCTGCTTATTGGCCCAGCTATATTGCCAGTCCTGCAAGCTGGCCATGCCACTGCAACCAATAGCGGACGAAGCGCCCATCACCAGCAATAGCATCCACCCGGTGGCGCGCAACGCCCTAATCGTCGCAGCAGAAGCTGTGTTACACATTGGCTCATCCCTGAGATTAATAATTCTTCAACATCTAGCCGCTGAGCAATTCCATTGACTCACGCCAGGGTTGTGCTGGAGTATCCGAGCCTGTCGAGGCACAGATTCCTCCATCCGTCAAACAACATCGACTGCTGAGAAGGCCCCAGCGGAATGATTCTCCATGCATTGCTACAGCGGTTACAACGCACACCAGCCGAAGAATCGCTACAGTTTTACAGGCTTCCTAATGTGGCCCAACGCTCCGCCGTCGGTATCGGCCCCATCCCAACCTGTCTCGCAGGAGCCAGAGTTTTGTAAATAGGAGGGATTGGGTACGGCCCCCGCCATCTAGCCACAAAACTGCTTCACCAACGAGACAAGCTCGCGGGGGTCTTAGCCACAAAACTGCTTCACCAACGAGACAAGCTCGCGGGGGTCTTAGCCACAAAACTGCTTCACCAACGAGACAAGCTCGCGGGGGTCTTAGCCACAAAACTGCTTCACCAGCGAGACAAGCTCGCGGGGGTCCGCTCTAACGTTGCGGCTCAAGCTGCTTATCGATGATTGCGTCGAGAATCTGGGTGACGTTGGCATGAAAGCCACCTGCCAATTGCTGCTCCAAACAATACGCGTCCAGCTCGTCGAGTGCAAACTTGTTGCGTGTATCCACTTTAAAGCTCCGCGTGGCGCTCTCTTTGGGATAGATGCCGCTCGAATCGTAGTCCGTCACGGCGATGCGGCCCAAAATACTGCTTTGCGACGGCCGCAGCGGTTGCGAGTAGGGGGCCAAATAATTGAGTGTCTGCCGATCGTCGGTCGTTACAAACACATGGTTTTCAAGCTGATCGGAAGCTGCCGAAGACCGACCACGAATGAGAGCGAACTCGTACTGTTCGCGAGTGCGCGAGCTAAATGGCTGGAGAATATCATTCTTGAAAATCAGCACCAGAGTGCGGAGCTTTTCGGCTTTCAAAATCCGCGTCTCGGGAACAAACAAGCCCAGTCCATGGAAGTCGCGGACCTTACTCGCCACCAAGGGCTCGAACGGCTCGGTCAATCGTGAACCGCGATACTGGGCTGTCACCACCAGCGGTCGGTGGTGAAAATAGAGCTCGCGATCGAGCAAGTCCCTGCGCACGCGTCCTTGAATCAGCACACAATTCTTCTCTAAGTAATCGGCGATGATGCCGCCACTGACTTTCGGCAACGCCGCCCGGTCAGACGCTTCAAACTCAAGCCCCACGGAGAACAGGCTGTGGCGTGCCGACGCTAAGGGACGCTGCGTCGTCGATAGACGATCGCGCTCGGTCAAGTACCTCATGAAGCTGCGGATCTCCAGCGGTTCTCCTTGCCCGATCTGCTCGCACGCGTCGCTGCTCGAACGACTAAAGGCGGTCTCCACCTCGCGCTGCGTCTGCGGCAAAACACTCAACGTTTTCAAATCCCCAAACTCGTCGATGGCGGTCGCTAGGTTCGTGCCCGTCGCGATCAATAGCACCGTGCTCAACAGGCATCTAAACTGCAGTCTCATAGAAAAATCCCTGAATATAGATTGGCATTCGATTAGCCTTCCATGGGGCCGACTCTGCGTGCCGTGTCTTTCGTTGTGCGGAATACCCAATTGTCGGAACATTTGCGGTCCTACAGTTTAGATGGCCGGCGCTCATTCGCCAAATTGCGAACATCGATCAGTTAGCACGATGCCCCTTCGATGCCTAAACCCGGACTTTTTGTAACCCACAGCGCCAGCAAGGACATTGCATGTAAATGGCATCTTTAATGCATGATTTATCAAGGTGAAAAGCGCAGCTTCGCCTTCAAAACACCCACCACCGTGTTGTGATTTGGGCCGCCCCCCAGTTCGTTTGTGAAACTTTGCACAAGGAAAATCTGCAATAAACTGTACAAACAACACGTTTTTTCGGCGAACCTTTCGATAGGATATTCGTCTAAGCCTCTGTCAACCGCCGAGTGAAAACTACGCCGGCGATGCGAATCGGCTAATCCTGTTTGTATTCGCGGCAAATGTGCGGTAGACTGAAGGGGTTGCCTTCCGTTGCGAAGGAACCTAAAAATCCAATGAGGCCGTTTGGCCTCGCCCCAAAATCGGCCGCCAACGGCTGCTATTGGGTACTAACGTTTCTCTCTCTCAGTTCATGCCTTCGGACGGCGTGACGGAGCAATATCATGCGTAACACATTCATTTCCAGCTCGTTCGCCTCCGCCTTGGTCAACCTTGTGGCCCATCGCGTCGTGCTGGCTGGTATGGCTGTGCGTACATTGCTCCATCTCATCAGTTCGCGAGATCCCATGGGGTATTGGCTAGAGCGTTACCAGTCGGAGATTGTTCGCGGATGGGACCAACATGGTCGCCATCCGATCGGCAATCTGCAGCCAGGTTTTAAACCTGGTCTGTTACCGCACTTTGGCAACTCAGCTCTGGCCCTCTGTCCATCCCCAACGGCGATAGCGACAGTCAGAGCCAGACGGCAAGGTTAAAGAACCTAGCGACATGGTTATGGAGCGGACGCACTTGGCACCTGCTCGGCTCCTTCCACTAGCAACTGACTAAACCGATTTACGAGCACGAGGGGTGCTCGGTCGGCCCACGCATGAGAGAGAATTGTTTCGTCGTCCACGCACCCCATGCGTTGATACGGCCAACGACGTCGTAGTAGAGCTTGTCCAAGCTCCCGTCCCCACTCAGGAAGTGTCATCACTTCCATAGCGAGAACGCGACAGTCATTTGCCGCACGATGCCTAGCCCTCAGCCGTGAACACGGCAGTGCGCTAAGAGTCCGACCGCGAAACACGTCCCACTCTGCTCCACGTTGATCCCCAGCGCTTCCGCTTTGGCGCGCTTGGCCGTTCGTGTAGGAGACAGATAATATGATTACGGAAGCATACGAATCCACCCTAGCCAGCGTTGCAGCGCTCGTTCAATCGGCGCAGTTGGGGGATCGCGAAGCGCAAAGCGCATTGTACGAACGCTACCACGGCTCGGCCCTGGCGCTGGCTTATCGCAAGCTGGGCAACTGGGACGAGGCAGAGGAGCTGGTGCA
>JADYZV010000134.1 GCA_020852965.1 Pirellulaceae bacterium
AATGTGGATCGGTCGAGCTCTATCACCAAAACTTCTTCACCGGTGGGTCAAGCCCACATCGGGGTCGCGATGCACTATGGATGCGCTAAATGTGGATCGGTCGAGCTCTACCACCAAAACTTCTTCACCGGTGGGTCAAGCCCACATCGGGGTCGCGATGCACTATGGATGCGCTAAATGTGGATCGGTCGAGCTCTACCACCAAAACTTCTTCACCGGTGGAGCAAGCCCACATCGGGGTCGTGATGCTATTTAGGGCGCAACATCGCAGCCTTCGAGCGTGTAAAATGATTCTAAACCCTCGACCTGCAGACTACCCCCACCACAACTATTCGGCTCCAACGCACGACTCAAAGGCCGCCTCCATGCGATATCTACTTCACCAATGGCCAACCTGTGGCTTGTTAGCCTGCCTCATTGGCTGCCTATTGGCCAGCCCCACCTCTGCCCAGTCCCCGACATGGGACAAGTATTTCGAGCTGGAAGTCGCACGCATCGAAGCGGCTTCTGCCGCAGATCTAGCATCGGTGACTAAGGCAAATTGGGACGAAAAGAAGACGCAGTGGCGAGCCGAATTGTTCGAGATGCTCGGCCTGTCGCCACTTCCCGAAAAAACCGATCTGCAGACCACGGTGACCGGTTCCATACACCATAACGGACTTACCATCGAAAGGCTGCACTATCAATCGCGTCCAGGTCTGTATGTGGCTGCCAATCTCTACTTGCCTCAGGGCGAAGCGCCCGAGTCTGGTTGGCCGGCGGTGCTGTACGTGTGCGGTCATGGCAGCGTCCTGGACGCCGGGAGACAACTTGGCAACAAGACCGCTTACCAGCATCATGGCCTGTGGTTCGCGCGGCATGGAGTGGCCTGCTTGACGATCGACACGGTTCAGTTGGGCGAGCTACATGGTGCACATCATGGCACGTATAAGCTCGGGCGCTGGGATTGGATCAGCCGTGGATACACGCCAGCCGGCGTCGAAGCTTGGAATGCCATACGTGGGATCGATCTATTGGAGAGCTGGCCTGGCATCGACGGATCGCGCATTGGCATCACCGGTCGTAGCGGTGGTGGTGCCTACAGTTGGTACACCGCAGCGCTCGACGAACGGATCAAAATCGCCGTCCCCGTGGCTGGCATTACCGACCTGCACAATCATGTGATAGACGGATGCGTCTCGGGACACTGCGACTGCATGTATATGATCAACTACTACGGCTGGGACTACCCCAAGCTGGCCGCGCTCATCGCGCCTCGACCGCTGCTTCTGGCGAATTCTGATACCGATGGGATCTTCCCACTCGATGGCGTCATGCGAACTCATCGCCAGTTGAAAGATCTATACGCCAGGCTGGGTGCCAGCAGTCGCTACGGCGTGATCATCACACCTGGGCCGCACAAGGATACGCAGGAGCTTCAAGTCGGCGCATTTCGCTGGCTGTTGCGCACGCTGCTCGGAGAGGAGACCGTTATCAGCGATGCTGCCTTGAAAGAACTAGAACCGGGCGCGCTGGCCGTCTTCACACGCGAAACTCCCGCCGACGAACGGGTAGGCTCAGTGGGAAGCTGGTTCGTGCCCAGTGCTGAGACTATAAACAATGAGCAACAAGCGGCCGAGCTGTTCAAGGAGCATTGGCTACCGGAACTTAGCCGCACCGCGCTGGCTCTTCCCATCGCTGCTTTGTCTGGAGCCCCACAATTCGAAGTCACTCCACTCGGACAAACTTCGACGGACAACGACCCACGCCTCGTGAAACGACACCAAGCCACACTGGCCGATGGACTTGCAATCACCGTATTGGAAATCGACGCATCTCAAGCTGCTGGTCGAGCAGGTTCTTCTGAACCGAGTGTCGAGATGGTACACCTGGGCGAACTGGATGAACTGGCAACCGATGCCGAGTCACTGGTCGGCTTTGCCAATAACGCCAAGACAGCCGCGCTGCTGGCCGAGCGACCGAGTGCCAAGCACTACTTCATTCGCGCGCGAAACGCCGATTGGCAACAAGCCGACTTGACCGTCAAACAAGAAACTCAAATCGTCCGCCGATTCTATTTGCTCGGCCAAATGCCTGAGCAACGCGATTTGGCCGATGGACTATCCAGCCTGCAACTTATCAAACGCCTTGCCCGTCGCGATGGCGAACAACCGGTCGCAGTCACACTGACTGGCGCTGGTCGCTCGGCGGCCATTGCAACGTTGGCAGGGTTGATGTGTGCCGCGAACGCTAGCCCTGAATTGCCATCAGTAGCCGAGCTGCGCGTATCGCAATACCCCACCGATCCCGAATTGGCACCTGCGCTGCCCGGCCTGTTACGAGTATGTGACTACGCTAGCTTGTTAGCTGCCGCACGCGGTAGCTTCCAGGTCGTGGAGAACAACGAGTCGGGCGAGTCAGGCGACGAAGCTCTCGCCAAGCAGCGATTGGTCGATTCGTCCAGCGAGCCGCAACAAGCGTGCGGTTTCAAGATCGTCGAAGTGAGGCAGGACTCCGCGCGAGTGTGGGTGCGCGCCACGCGTTGGGCGCTGCCGAACCTAGGTGACTTGCCAGCGGTACAATTCGCGTCGCCCGGGGCGAAATCGAAGCAATCTACTGGCCCCATTTTGCCCGCCACAGGCGTTGAAGGCTTGCAGTATGCGGCCCCAGGCGTCTCAGCCGAAGTGCGCGTCGGACACCGCGCTGGAAACGAGCCCTGGAAGTATTCGGAATGGACCAAAGTGGACGCCAGTAGCGATTATTCTGCGTTGGTAAACATCGAATCTTTGCAGCCCGAACAAACCTATTCACTGCGCACCGAAGTCCGTGCAATCCATAGCCAGACGGATGGCAAGTCACCCACAAGTAGCCTGTCGGGCGAATTCAAAACGCTCCCATCGCTTGGGACTGAGTCTGATTTTCGACTGGCAGTTGGGACCTGCCAAGACTTTCCAGATCGAGATGGTCCACATGGTTTTGACATGTACCGCACCATGAGCAAGCGGCACACTGACGCCTTCATCATGGCGGGCGACGTGGTGTACTACGACGAATTGGCGCGTAGCGTGCCACTAGCCTACTACCATTGGCAGCGCACCTATTCGCTACCAACGCTCATCGACTTCCATCGCCACGTACCGACCTTCTTTTTGAAAGACGATCACGACACCTATTTTGACGACAGTTGGCCTGGGCAGCGACACGCCTGGAGCGAAGATTTTACGTTCGAAGACGGACAACGCATTTTCCTACAACAAACCGGTCTGCCCACTCCAGCCTATCGCACCTTTCAAGTTGGCAAAGAACTACAAGTCTGGTTGATGGAGGGTCGCGATTATCGCAGCCCCAACGATGCGCCCGATGGTGCTGACAAGAGCATTTGGGGTGCCCAGCAGAAGGCTTGGCTCAAGCAAACGCTGGCTGCTTCCACGGCCAAATTCAAAGTCGTCGTCTCGCCCACTCCGCTGATTGGACCCGATCGCGAAAAGAAACGCGACAATCACTCGAACGCAAATTTCCAAGTGGAAGGAGCGGAGGTCCGCCAGTTGCTCGCCTCGTATCCGAACACGGTCAGCGTCTGTGGTGATCGGCATTGGCAGTATCACAGTATCGATCCCATCAGCGGCTTGCACGAGTTCTCGGTCGGTCCCGCCAGCGATCGCCACGCCGGTGGCTGGAAGCCAGACAATTTCCGCAAAGACATACATCAGTTCCTGCGCGTGGCCGGCGGCTATTTGGAGATTGAACTGGCTGGCCAACCCAACGCGCGCACTTTGGTATTGCGACATCTAGATACGCATGGAGAAGAACAGCACAGCCACACGCTACGGTAGACGAAATCGTTTCCCACACCCATACTTGTTCCCCTCCCCGATGCCTACCCAATGCATTTCCTTCCCGCCTCCAGCGCCCACCTGTTGCTTTTCCTTTCGCCCCATCGCCCGTTTGCTGCTTTTCCCTCCGCCCCCATCGCCCGCCTGTTGCATGTCCTTCCGCCCCCATCGCCCGCTTGCCGGGCTGGAGCGCAAGTTTTGTGGCTAGAGCGATCACCCCCACGTCCCACGTCCCACGTCCCCATCTCCCATCTCCCATTCGCACCTTCTCATTGGCGCTGGAACTCCAAACTTGAGACAAAAAAATGAGCGCTCACTTGATTGTCTTAGCTCCATTTTCTTGCCTGGAGCCTCTGCGTGCGTTGATCTGTGCTAAAGATTGGTCCGAGGTGAACCGCACGCGCTGCCCGTGCCGTAACTGCGCATTACTTGTTACGAGCCTACTCCAGGACGGCCGCGAGTCGGGCGGCATGCACTCTAGCTGCAAAACTTCTTCACCGGTGGGACAAGCCCACAACGGGGTCGTATCACTACAACCAAGCTTGCAAGCGCTGGACGAGTGTGTCGGCAGAGGCGAACTGATAGGTGCTCCAGCCACGTTGCCTTGCGGCGGCGATGTTGTCGGCGCGATCGTCGGTAAAAAAGATCTGCTCGCCACTGCAACCTGCACGCTGTTCGCAAACCTCGTAGATTTTGCTCTCTGGCTTCATGCCTTGCACTTTGTAGCTCAGCACAGTCTGACTCCACCAGGGGCCGAACATGGGCCATTGCTTGTCCAGGATCCAATGCCAATGCGCTTCGCAGGTGTTGGAGAGTATTCCCATCGGAACACCGGACGATTTCACTAAATCAATTGCAGCCAGGATCTCCAGGTTGGGCTCGAAGATAGCACTGATGGCCTCCAAAATATCAACGGCAGGAAGCGCGCTTTCGAGCTCGGTATTGACTTCGGCAGCGAATTGTTCGCTGGTGACCAGGCCAGTCTCGAAGCGATTCTGCAGCTCGGACTCGAAGACCACTTGTTGGATCAACTCTTCCGGACGGCCCGAGAGCTGCGCGAGTTGCTCGACGACCGTCTGATGATCGAAGTGGACGAGTACCTTTCCCAAATCGAAGTAAACGAAACGTGCTGGCATGGTGGAAAGTAACTACAGTGGAAGTTTAACAGGTGGTGGC
Organism: Pirellulaceae bacterium; assembly: GCA_020852965.1. Lineage (GTDB taxonomy): Bacteria > Planctomycetota > Planctomycetia > Pirellulales > Pirellulaceae > Aureliella. Next base: position 4,989 of record JADYZV010000134.1, read on the forward strand.
AACGATAGAGTCTTGACGGTGTTACGGTGTAGACATCTGTCTACTTGTTGTCGATGACTTTTATGCGGATGTTGCGGTACCAGGCTTCGGTGGGTGGGCCGGAGTGGATCTGCAAGCCGATGATACCCGTGCGAGCGATTTGGGCGTCTTGCTCGGTGTACTTGATGGTCGGATGCCCATTGAGAAACAATTCAATTTTGTCCCCCACGGCGCGAATCCACAGCTCGTTCCAGTCCCCTTCCTTGACCCACCCGGGAAGCTGGTCAGCGGGCCCTTCGACGAGCATTTTGTTTCGACGCGATTCGTCGTAGAGCCCACCCCACACGGGGCGTCCCCATGCGACTCCCACGTCCCCTTGATAGCCACTGACCTCATGGTCGTCGGGGATACGAGCCGAGCGGAATTGCACACCGGCGTTGTTACCAGCCCCCTGCAGTTTGACTTCAAGCCGCAATTCGAAGTCGCTGTACTGCTTTTTAGTACACAAAAACTCGTTGTTGGGAATGTCCTTTTCGAGCGACCCGGCAACAATCGCCCCCTGTTCGATACGAAAAAAGTCCAAATTGCCTTCCCAGCCGTCAAAGGTCTTCCCGTCAAAGAGTGCGACGAAGCCCGCTTCGAGTGGCTTGTCGGCTGGCTTTTCGTCGGCTACGGCGGTTGTGGATTGGGCCAGGGCTAAAATGCAGAGCGCCCAACAGCGAGTGGGGATGACGATCGGTTTCATAGCGGGCTAACTCCTGGGAAAGTAGGGCGATGGGAGGGTGAGAACCTGCGGAAGATCGGCTGAAGTACCCCAAGCATCCTACACAGTCGGGCGGCGGACAAGTAGACTTGTCAGGAAAAGAAAACGGTCAGCGCTGCCTAAATTGCAGTAGCAGACACAGATACCCAAATCGTCCTTCATCCAAATTAGATCCATGGATTCGTCGTTTTAGCCGTTTTGACCAAGAACTAAGAACTAAGAACTAAGAACTAAGAACTAAGAACCAAGAACTAAGAACTAAGAACCAAGAACCAAGAACCAAGAACCAAGAACCAAACAATCATGACTCAACTCAATAAATACAGCAGCCGTATCACTCAGCCGAAAAGCCAAGGCGCTTCGCAAGCCATGCTCTACGCCACCGGACTCAATGCCGAGGACATGAACAAGGCACAAATCGGGATCGGCAGCGTGTGGTACGACGGCAATTCGTGCAATATGCACCTGGGCAAACTGGCCGACGCCGTAAAGGAAGGCGTCTCGAAAGCGGGTATGGTCGGGATGCGGTTTAACACGGTGGGCGTCTCCGATGGGATGTCGATGGGAACCGACGGCATGAGCTACTCACTACAGTCGCGCGATCTGATCGCCGACTCGATCGAAACGATCATGGGTGGCCAGTGGTACGACGGGCTGATCGCCCTGCCGGGTTGCGATAAGAACATGCCCGGCTGTTTGATGGCTATGGGGCGGCTGAACCGCCCTGCCCTGATGGTCTATGGAGGCACGATCCGAGCGGGCAAATGGAATGGCCAATCGCTGGATATCGTATCGGCCTTTCAATGTTACGGACAATATCTATCGGGTCAGATCAGCGATGAAGAACGCGAACAGATCGTGCGTCACTCCTGTCCGGGTGCTGGTGCCTGCGGTGGAATGTACACGGCTAATACGATGGCTTCGGCTATCGAAGCCTTGGGCATGAGTCTACCGTACAGCGGCTCGATCCCCGCCGAAGATCCGGCTAAGATCGACGAGTGCCATCGGGCGGGCAAAGCCATGTTGCACTTGCTCGAACGCGACATCAAGCCGCGCGACATCATGACGCGCGAGGCCTTCGAAAATGCGATGGTCGTGGTTATCGCCTTGGGAGGCTCGACCAACGCCGTGTTGCATTTGATCGCCATGGCCCGCAGCGTCGATGTACCTCTAACCATCGACGACTTTCAAGCGGTCAGCGATCGCATCCCCTTCCTCGCCGATCTCAAGCCGAGTGGAAAATTTGTACAAGAGGATCTGCATTCGGTCGGTGGCACGCCTGCCGCCATGAAATACTTATTGGAAAAGGGGCTGCTCAATGGCGATTGCTTGACCGTGACCGGCAAATCGCTCGGCGAGAACTTAGAAACAGTCCCTGGCTTGAAAGCGGGACAAACGGTAATACAGCCAGTGGAAAAGCCAATCAAAGCGACTGGGCACATTCGCATTTTGCGCGGCAATCTATCGCCGGAGGGCGCTGTGGCTAAGATCACTGGTAAAGAAGGATTAAAATTCTCAGGCCCCGCCAAGGTGTACGATAGCGAAGAACTGATGCTCAAGGCGCTCGAAGACAAACAGATCGCAAAGGGTGATGTGATCATCATTCGCTACGAAGGTCCGCAGGGTGGTCCAGGCATGCCAGAAATGTTGACCCCCACTTCGGCCATCATGGGTGCCGGTTTGGGAAGTGACGTAGCCCTGTTGACCGACGGACGTTTCTCCGGCGGTTCGCACGGTTTCATCGTGGGACACATTACTCCCGAAGCGCAGATCGGCGGGCCGATCGCACTGATTCAAAACGGCGATATTGTCACGATCGACGCCGAGACCAACCGACTCGATTTTGATGTCAACGAGGCGGAGTTGGCCAAGCGTCAGAAGGCTTGGAAGGCTCCCCCATTGAAAGCCACGCGCGGCACACTCTACAAGTACATCAAGAATGTCAAATCAGCCTCCGAAGGCTGCGTGACGGACGAATAGGCATGGCGCGCAAACGGCGGAGACGTCCCAATTGGCCCTATCGATTCGCTTGGCTGGGTATCTGGCTGGCGCTGTTGGGTTACGTCAGTCTACAAACCATTCTGCTCGCATCGACCTACGGGCGGCGCGCCTACGGCACCGATTGGGGCTTGTCCTTCGTGGCTAGCCTATTTGACACGACGGTTGCCATATTCTTTTTTGTGGTGGGTGCCTGCATCGGCAGCTTTCTCAATGTGGTCGCCTACCGCCTGCCGCTGGGAAGGTTTATGGGTGGCCACTCGGCCTGTCCCTATTGCAAGACACCGATCGACGGCGCCGACAACGTCCCGTTTCTGGCGTGGGTCAAACTGCGCGGGCGCTGTCGCGAATGCCACCTGCCAATCTCGATCCAGTACCCGCTGGTCGAACTCTCCGTAGCTATCCTGTTTGCGATCGTGTACGTCACCGAGTTCGCTCGAGGCGGAGCTAATCTGCCAGAGGTCGGCAGCATAGCTGGCTTTGGCGGTGTGGTACGAGTCACCATCGGCTCGACGCTGATTGTGCGGACTGGCGTCTATCTATTTCTACTAAGTGGACTCGTGGCCGCTGCCTTGATCGCCGTCAAACGCCGCAGAGTTCCTTTGAAACTATATGCCTGGAGCATTGCACCGCTGGTTGTGGCTGGATTGTGTCTACCAGAAACGATCGTCGTGCCGCTGGGCGACTTGTCCGAGTACAGCCCCATGGACGCGCGGGTGCAAGTGCTGCTGAGCTTGATCTGCGGAACGGCTGCCGGCATGGTTATTGCGCGCCTGCTCGCACCATTGGCTTATCGCGGTTTTGACCGCAGCCTGATGGCGGTGGACCCACAGAGCACGCAAGCGCGACAGTTTGTCGGTGCGATGGCAGTGGCCGGCTGCAGCGTCGGCTGGCAAAGTTGCGTGTCACTAGCCTGGTGCATCGTGCTAGCTGGACTGGTCTGCACAATTGTACTCAACTGGCTGTTCGGTCGCTCGACGCTCCAAGCTACGCCATCCCTAGCTCCGTCGAATCCTCCCGAGCAGCCAGAGTCTTTGGATTCCTCCGAGCTGTCCGGACCATCGACGAGTCAGCTATCAGCGACCAAGCCATCCAAACTTTCGGCGGTCAATCTGACCGATTTGACCGCCTGGGTCTGGCTCGGATTGCTGGTGTTTCGCGCCAACTGGAGCTGGCTGCTCGATTGGCAACTGCTGCCTGACCAAGTTCCTGAGGTCATGCGACAGGTTTTCGGCGCACTGTTGCTGGCTCCTTTGGTGTGGTTCCTAAGCGACCGACAGAAGTAGTGGACGAGGTTACGAGTCCCCAACGTTTAGCGAATCAAACGGACTCGTAGCCTCGTCCACTACCCCAAAAACTGTTTCTTGACAGACCACAGAACAAACAATCCCAATCTAGAAATCCGAAGAGATAACACGATGCAAATATGGCCCGCGATCGATCTACTGGGTGGCAAATGCGTCCGCTTGCAACAAGGTGACTACAACCGCGAGACGGTCTTCGCAGACGACCCGACCACGATGGCCGCGCAGTGGAAGCAAGCTGGGACCAAATACTTGCACTTGGTCGATCTTGACGGGGCCAAGGACGGGAGCCAAGTTAACGGTGACGTCATCGGTCGCATTGTCGAACAAAGCGGACTTGAGTGCCAGGTCGGCGGTGGCATTCGCAGCGAAGAGACCATCGTCAGACTACTGGAGCTCGGTCTATCACGAGTCATTGTGGGGACGCGGGCGCTGAGAGATCCCGAGTGGTTCGCGGCGATGGCGGACAAGTACCCTCAGCAGTTGGTGCTGGGCATCGACGCGCGCAATGGAATGGTAGCCACCGACGGTTGGCTGGAGACATCGACCACTCCCGCCGTCGCACTGGCCAAACAAGTCGAGCAACTTTCCAGTGCTGTGGCGGCGATCGTCTATACCGACATCGCTCGCGATGGCATGTTGGCCGGTCCGAACTTTGAACAACTGGCCGAAATGCAGCAGGCCACCGCCATCCCAGTGGTCTGCTCGGGGGGAGTCACCAGCATGAGCGATATTGAACGGCTGCTCGAGATGCAGACGCACGCTGCCATCGTGGGTCGCGCCATCTACGATGGGCACCTCGATCTGGCCAGCGTATTGGCAGTTTGCCCTCAGTCGTAACTCAAGCCCTCCCCCGCTCGCGTTACTCGCGACCCTCCCGCACGCGGCTCGTTGTAACACATCTCGATTTTGCAACGGCCCCATGCCAGCTTGTCTGGCGTGAGCCAAGTTTTATGAATAGAGCAAGACAAAACCCCCCCAGCCCTACCACTTTTCCACCCGCTCGCCACCCGAGTTGGCGAGCGGGTGGAAAAGTGGGGGCATTGTGAGGACCTCGATCTATCTTCAAAACTCATTCACCTGCGAGACAAGCTCGCAGGGGGCCAAAGAAAGTTATGTGGTACAACGAGCCGCACGCGGGAGGGTACCTGGCAGGTGAGTGCTTACTTCTTACTTCTTGTCTAGAATCTTATTCCATTCGGCCACGCGATCTTTGGTAGCTTCGAACAAGAGGTCGGTGCTGTCGAGCACTTCGATCGTTTCGATTGTATCGCCCTGTTTGATCTTATTGACGACATCCTGCCCGTTGGTGACTTTACCGAAGACAGTGTGCATGCCATCCAGGTGCGGGGTGGGACCGTGCGTAATGAAGAACTGGCTACCGTTGGTCTTTCCCGTGTTTGAATAGGCTCTCTTGCCACGATCCGCATTGGCCATCGACAAGATACCAGCGCTGTCGTGCAGCAAGCTGCGATTGGTTTCATCTTCGAACTTGTAGCCAGGCCCACCGGAACCCGTTCCAGTTGGGTCCCCCCCTTGGATCATGAAGTCGGAGATTACACGGTGGAATTTCAAGCCATCGTAGTAGCCTCGCTTGGCCAAATTCAGGAAGTTGGCTGAGGTGACCGGTGCCTTGGACGCATACACGACCGCTTCGATGTTCCCCTTGGAAGTCTTGATGACGACATTGATGTCTGACAATTGCTTATCCTCTGCGAAAGTATTTCCTACGAAAGTCGCTCCCATCGCCAACACAGCGACTAGCAACAAGGCCGTATTTGTCTTCATGGTTTTGAACCCTTATTTAATTGCATTGTGAACTCGATAGTCGCTGACCGCTCCGCCGGTCAGTCGCTCTTTAAGTTACCTTCATAGTCGCCGATCGCTCCGCCGAACAGTTCGGCCGCACCAACACAATCCGGCAACCGCTAGAGTCCCCCCATTTTAACGCGATTATTACACGGGAGAATGGGGCGGGGTCGGCAACAGACATCGATCGGGTGCTGTGACACGATATCATAAACGACTGGGACGAAATTTCTATCCACCCCGAGCGAGTTACCCGATGGTTCGTCAATTGAGTTCGCGGCAGTGTTCGCTTTTTCCCCGCAAGTCGATTCCTTTGGTTGGAGCGCTGCTGGCAATCTTGTTGATTCAGCCCGCGTGCGCGCAGAACACTCGGCTCGGCGCGTCGCCACGTCCCAACTTCTTGTGGCTCACCTCCGAAGACAACGGCCCCGAGTTGGGCTGCTATGGAGACAGCTACGCCAACACACCGAACATTGATGCGTTGGCGGCCAAGTCGCTGAGATATATCAATTGTTGGTCCAACGCACCGGTCTGTGCACCGGCTCGGACGACTTTGCTCACTGGCATGTATCCTACCAGCCTGGGAGCTCAGCACATGCGCAGCCATGTCCGCTTGCCGCCGCAGGTTCAGCTCTACCCACAGCTCTTCCATGAAATGGGCTACTATTGCACTAACAATTCCAAAGAGGACTACAACGTAGAGACCCCCGAAGGGGTATGGGACGAATCGAGCAACAAGGCGCATTGGCGCAAGCGCCGCGCAGGACAACCCTTCTTTGCGGTCTTCAATTCGACCATCAGCCACGAAAGCAAACTCCGCACGCGTCCACACAAGGCCATCCACGACCCAGCCAAAGTGACCATTCCGCCCTATCACCCTGACGCTCCCGAAGTCCGTCAGGATTGGGCGCAGTACTACGATCGCATCACGGAAATGGATCGCGAGGTGGGGCAAATTCTTCAGCAACTCCAAGATGATGGATTGGCGGACAGCACGATTGTCTTTTACTACGGCGATCACGGTAGCGGCATGCCGCGCGGCAAGCGTTGGCTTTATGAGAGCGGGTTGCGCGTGCCACTGATCGTTCACATCCCAGAGCGGTATCAATCCTTGTTGAAAGAGAAAATAGCAGCGGGGAGCACCAGTGAGCGACTGGTGAGCTTCGTCGATTTCATGCCCACCCTCCTCAGCCTGGCTGGCGAGCGTCCGGCAGCGATCCTGCAAGGAAAAGCTTTCCTGGGTAAGTACGCAACCGACGTACCCGAGTACATCTATGGCTTTCGCGATCGCATGGACGAGCGTTACGACATGTCGCGCGCAGTACGCGATCAAAAGTTTCTCTACATCCGCAACTTTTATCCGCAACGTCCGCAGGGGACTTTCCTCGACTACATGTTTCAAACACCCACAACGCGAGTGTGGAAGCAGCTCTTCGACGCAGGCAAGCTCGATGCGGCACAGAGTTTTTTCTGGAAAACCAAACCCGCTGAAGAACTCTACGACCTAGAAGCCGATCCCTATCAAATTAAAAACCTAGCGGGCAACGCCGACCAGCAGGCAACCTTGGAGCGTCTGCGCGACGCGACCAAGCAGTGGATGTTCAGAATCAAAGACCTGGGGTTGTTGCCCGAAGGCCGCATGCTGGAACTGGCCGGTGAGGATGCTCCCTACACCATGGGGCATGACGCAGAGCGCTACCCCATCGAAAAAATCTATCCGGTTGCCGATTTGGCGACACGACCTACGCAGGGCGATCTGAACGAGCTCACGAAGCATCAAGTCGATCCCAATCAGGCGGTGCGTTATTGGGTCGCTTGCGGGCTATTGTTGCGTGCACAAGAGAATCAGCAGCGCGATCAAGCGGTCAAGACGGCTGGTGGCATGACCGTCGATCCATCCCCTTACGTCCGCTGCATGGCTTGTGAAACGGTGGCCAGGTATGGCAAACCCATGGATCGAAAACTGGCCCTAGACGCGCTGCTGAACATGTCCGATCCACGCATCACCAATACCTTGGTGGCCGTCGCTGCACTCAACAGCCTCGATTGGTGCGATCCGACATCGGCCGAGATCGGCCAGCGCCTGCAGGGGCTGCCAGCTAACGTGCCCACGCTTTCGAAGCGCTACGACACTCTCATCCCCAAACTACTCAAACGCTTCGAGTCTCGGGTACCATAGCGCGGCCCCATGCCCGCTTGCCGGGCGTGTGCCGAAGTTTTTTTAGAGTAGAAATGCGTGACGTAACGCCCCTTTCATTCCGCTGCGTTCGCCGGAATGATCGATCGCGGTGGCTGGCTGCTTCATTGTAGGCTCGTAACGAGTACCGCGAGTTACGGCAGACCGAAGTAGGTGACTATTGGCTGCGCTCCCACGTCCCAACGAGTACCGGCCTCCCGAAGCGCTGCCAACTTGGTTTTCACCGTCAGGGTCCCATGCGCTGCGATCCCCACTCCAGGCCAAAGCTCCGAGAACTCGAAGCACTCCATGGAAGCTCCAAGCGCAAAGAAATCTTTTCGGCAGAACCGAGTCAAGTTGCGGTTTACTACTTGAGGCACGAGTCTTGAGTCTTGAGATGTTTGACGTGGACGGTCGACAACATTGAGGTTCTAAGGCACAAGGTCAGCGCTTGCGCGGTTAAACAGTAACAGTCTTCGGCAATACTTTCGCGCGGTCGAACAGCTACAAGCCAATACTAGTCACAGTCCGCGACTACTACGCCAGCAGCCTAGCAGGCAATCCAAAGCAATCGACTATCGTTGGTCTCAACTTCGAAGGAAAAAGGCTCTGGCTCGAACATTTTTGTAGCGTTCTGGCACCAGTCCCTTCCGCTTTCGCGAAGCTTCTCTTCAAAATATCTGACTTACGTGAAGCCCTTCACGGAAGGCCAGTAGCCTCAACGACTATGTTTGAAGGAACATTCTGTCAAACCAGCTCAAACGCGTGGGCTACCGCAATTATTGAGGGAGGAAGGTCGATGTTGATAGGATTGATTACCAAGGCTCTGAGCAAGCGAACTACTAAACAACGAGCCTACCGAAATCTGTCGGTTTGCTTCATCATCGCGTGGCTAGCACTAGCCGCTACCGCCTACGCAGAGAAACCGAACGACAACGAGGTCCGAGCCGGCGTGGTAAGCGAGCTGGTCCCTCAAAACCTGTTGCGACTGGTACATGCTCCCGAGGTACAGCGCGAACTGGGCTTCTCGCTCGAACAGGTCAACGACTTGGAAAAGTTTTTCGAGCAAGTCGATGGAACTTGGTTTCGCTCGCGCGTACTTGCAGCCGACAAGCAAAGGACGATCATGGCCGAGCTCGAAACCAAGCTGCACGCTTGGCTGTCGCAGCACGCGTCGACCGAACAACGCGAACGCTTGCAACAATTGGAGTATCGCTCGCTGGGAATTCGCATGCTTCTACGAAGCGATGCTGCGAAACAGATTGGGCTAGATAATACCCAGCGGGCGGAATTCACTAGACTCGCCCAAGCCACTCAAGACGCCTTGGAGGCAGCACAAGTAGCTGCTCAGAAAGGCGAGATCCCTGAAAAGCTGCAAACCGCTGCGATGGAAGCTACTCAAGCAGAGCAAGCCGCTCTGAAAACACAACTGCGTCCCGAGCAACAACCAAAGATCACCAAGCTGCTCGGGGCGGCGTTTGATACATCTTCCCTTGAACGCATCTACCCCATGGCACCAGAACTGATACCCGTCGAGCATTGGCTCAATTCGAAACCTCTGCAGTTAAAAGAGCTACGAGGCAAAGTGATATTAATTCACTTCTATGCATTTCAATGTCACAACTGCCACGCGAACTTCAAGCACTACAACACATGGCAAGAAGAATTTGGCGGTGACCAAGTTGTCGTGATCGGCATTCAAACCCCGGAGACGAGCACTGAGCGGAATCCCCAGGCGGTCACGACTGCGGCCAAAGAACGAGGCTTTCAGTTTCCGGTACTCATCGACCTCGAATCGGCTAACTGGAAGGCGTGGTCCAATACCATGTGGCCCACCATCTACGTAATCGACAAACAGGGCTACATTCGCTACTTGTGGCAAGGGGAATTGAATTGGCAGGGGGCCACTCACGACAAGACGGTACATGATTTGTTGGTCAAGCTGGTCCACGAAGACGTGGAGTTGGCGACACCAGTCGAAAAAACTGCGGGGGAACAGACTGGGAAACTTTGACCGGCGGTGCGCGAATGTGTTAGGCTAATAGTATCCCACCTCACGTTTCTTACAAAGGAGTTCTCGCTATGCCTCATTCCAATCCCGCCAATCGACGTAAGTTCCTGCAACAGTCGGCCGCGCTCGTGACCGCATCGACTGCTCTTCCCCACTTGGCTCGAGCCGACACGCCCCAGACCGCGACGGCAGAGTCGCTGGTGAAGGTGCTGTACGAAACGCTTAAGCCCGAACAGCGTTCGCAAGTTTGCTATGACTGGGGATTCGTCGATCCCAAACGTGGACTGCTGCGCACGCGCGTCGCGAACAATTGGATGATCAATGACCAGGAAATCAACAGCGACTTCTATACTGGCGAACAGAAAGACTTGATCCGCAAGATCTTCGAAGGGATCATCAACCCTGAGTGGCATGCTGGATTCGATCAGCAGCTCGAGGACGACTGCGGCGGATTTGGTGAAGAGCAAAGCATCGCAATCTTTGGACAACCCGACCAGGATCAGTTCGAGCTCGTGTTGACCGGTCGCCACATGACGCTGCGCTGCGACGGCAACTCGGCGGAGAATGTTGCCTTCGGTGGCCCGATATTTTACGGCCACGCACCCAACGACGAAGAAGAAGCCGACCATCCCGGCAACGTCTTCTGGCCGCAAGCCGTAGAGGCGAACAAAATCTACACGATGCTCGACGGAAAACAGCGCAAACTGGCCGAAGTTGCCACCACACCTAGCGAACAAAAGGTCGCCTTCCAAGGTGGAGAGGGACAGTTCGCGGGCATTCCGATCACCGAACTTTCGGCCGACCAGCGCGGCCAAATGCAAGTCACTTTGAAGAAGTTGATCGAACCATTCCGCCAGTCCGACCAACAGGAAGCACTCGAATGCCTGGAGCGACAAGGTGGCTTGGACGCCTGTAACTTGGCCTTCTTTACCGATCATGACATTGGCAAGGATCAAGTCTGGGACAATTGGCGACTCGAGGGACCTGCCTTCGTGTGGCATTTCCGTGGCGCGCCCCACGTGCACGTGTGGGTCAATATCGCCAACGATCCCAGCGTCAAGCTCAATGCTTAATTTTCTTGGTTCTTGGTTCTTGGTTCTTGGTGCTTGGTTCTTGGTTCTTGGTGCTTGGTTCTTGGTGCTTGGTTCTTGGTGCTTGGTTCTTGGTGCTTGGTGCTTGGTGCTGGGTGCTTGGTGCTTGGTGCTTGGTGCTTGGTGCTTGGTGCTTGGTCAAAGTAAAAAATGGGAGATGAATGGTTCATCGGACGAAAACATGACATCGAGGACATGCAAAAATTGCAAGAAAAATTCGGAGCGGTTCTTCCCCTGACGCTTTGTCTCCAAGAGTGGCTTGAGGAAAACGATTGAGCGATGCCGACGAACCATGGATTAAGATTAGGAGTATGATTAAGATTGAGAAGTTTACTTCATAGCCCAAGGCCATGAACGATAAGAAAAGATCTATTTTTGGCGAGCCGACTCGATGAACACTCCCATTCCTGGCCCCGCTTATTCTCAAGATCCCGAGTCTCTCATCTTGGCTCCTGAGGACTGGCCCTCGGTCGATCACATGGAAACGGAGAATGATGAGCCCGTGGACAATGTATTCAGCGAAAAGCAGATGCGTCTGCTAACTGAGCCGTTGTATTCCTCATGGAGGCCAGGTCGCCCTTTTGTAGCGATGGCCAATGTCGGGTTGTTTTACGGAGTTGATCTTCCGCCGTTGGTCCCCGATGCACTGCTTAGCGTCGATGTCCGTCTGCCCGAGGATCTTTTTCCTAAAATGAATCGGTCATACATGATCTGGAAATATGGCCGGCCACCCGATGTAGTAATCGAAATCGTCTCCAATAAACGTGGCGGCGAAGATAGCCATAAACTCACGGGATACGCGAGCGCCAGGGTTGGTAGCTATTTTATCTTTGACCCCGAGCACCACCTGAGCAAGCAGACAATTCGCTGCTATCGCTTGCGACAAACGGAGCTGGTGCTGGACAAGTCGGGTGATCGCCTGCGTGTTCCTAGTCTCGGACTGGAGCTCATGTTATGGTCTGGTCGTTACGAAGAGACCGACAGTCAATGGCTACGCTGGGCGACTATCGAGAACGGGTTGATTCCTACCGGTAGGGAACAGGCCGAGATCGAAGCTAAGCGAGCCGACGCGGCTGAACAAGAGAATGCCAAGCTCAAAGCACTGCTGCGCGAGCACGGAATTCAATAGTTCAGCAGAAACCACAGGTTAAGGCTCTGTCAGCTCACTCCCCGGAATTTCGGCTATCGCTCGCGCGCCCGATGGAATCTGCGCATAAACGGTTAACAACTTTAGCTCATGGCTCTCTGGAGGATAGTACTGATTCCCTTTGGTTTGAAAGAACTTGAGTGGTATAAAGATCTCTTCGCCCGCTCGCAGCGCCCGGGGATGGACAAAGTGAAACTGCTCGTTGATCGAAAGGTTGACGTTCTCCCAATCTTGGCTAGTCGGATTCTTCAGAATCAGGCTCGGAACCACTCGTGCGTCCGCTGCCAGGTCAGTGGGCCAAGCTCGCGGTCCAACCCTCGCCTCCACCTGCAATACGGGATCATCCAAAGCCGGCGACGTTACATAGAGCACGACAACAAAACAGAAGGGGAGCAGCGTAATTAGTATCAGCCCGGCCGTCAGTTGGGTGCGCGTCAATACGCGTGGCAGTTTCTGCGGCGCTGGTGTCGGCACTTCAGAGTTCATCAGTCGTGGGTCGCGATCTTCTGTAGGAGTAGTATCCAGGGTAGATAGATTAGGCACACATAAGTCACCAACGTCAAGCCGCCCACGACCAGCGCTACCAGCATCGGCAGCCAACGCGCGGCCGATGCTGCCGAGTCGTCAGCCTGCTGACGCAGAAAACCTGCAACTTCTCCCAAGTGTTCGGCGGCCTCCGTGGCAGATATCAAACCGCCGTGAAGCGAAGCCATGAGCAAAGTCGTTTCGCGGCTCAATTGCTGAACTGGCTGCTGCTGTTGTAGGCTGGCCAGCGCCTGCTCGCCCGACACATGCTGGCCACCGCTGGCTTGCACACTGTATGGTATCAATCGCGACAAGGGCATACCCACCACCACACCGATCTGCAGCAGCTCTGTCGCCAACGCTTGCGACTGCGCTCGCGCGGCTCGCTCCCGTGGCTGTCCCCAACGATCGAAACTTCGCCGACGACGGGCCCACCACAATAGTGGCACAACTGCCGCTAGCACTAAACCTACCATCAGCCACAGCATCTGCGCGCGAATGATGACCAGTGCATTTAGCCAAGTGGGAAGTTGTGCATCAAATTGAGCATACGTCTGTTGATATTCGGGAATCAATACCCACACAACGAATCCTAAAGAGCACAGCATGACGATGATCAATAGCATGGGATACAGCAGCGCTCCGCGTAGAGTGCGCGCATAGCGGCTACACGCCAAATGGTATTCGGTCCACGCTTCAAGTGTCTTTTCGAGACAGCCACTCTGCTCACCCACATCGATACACGCAGCCAACACTCGAGAATCGCGCGAAGGCTCACCAGCCAGCGCATCGCTCAGACTCTTTCCCGCAGAAAGTTGCTCATCCACGCTGCGTGCAGCATTGGACGAGCTGCTAGCATGCTTAGCAGATCGAGCCAATTCGCCTGCGAGTGGCAACTTGCTCCGTACCAATCGAGCGACCTGTTGGCAGACTTCTAATTGTTCGGGCAACGTCAAAGGTGTTTTGTCCAGGGTCATTGGGAACCATTTCAGGCGAAAGCGACGGATCGGCGGAGCGATCAGCGACTATCTTATTTTGTATCAAGCGACTGATCGGCGGAGTGATCAGCGACTATGTTGTTTGTCTTGAATCATAGATTCATATTTCAAATCGAAAATCTGAAATCGATGTTTTTCATCCGTGCATCGGCTTTGCCATCCGTGCGAACGCCTGTCGCGCTGGAACGAAACGTTGCCCGTTAACCCAGACCATATCGAATCGATTCATTGGCATGGACGCGGCCCGCTCGCGCGGCCTCTTGGGTTAGTGTATCCAGCGTGCGCATCCCCAGCGACTGGGCGATACCGGCTAGCGAGCGAGCATCAGCGGATTGCCAAAGGGTTCGTGCGAGCTCACCCTCGAGCGGCGGCAATTGTTCTGCCAGCAACACTCGTCCGGCATAACCGCTCCCGTCACACGTCGAGCAACTAACGGCCGGCTCGCTTGCCTCACGCAATTCATGCTGGCTATCACCTTGGGAGCTGGACGGTCGTTGCTCGTCCCTGCACTGCGCGCAAGCACCGCGCAGCAGGCGTTGGCAGAGCAACAAGTTCAAACCACTGAGCAGGTGATGTGGGGGAACCTGCATATCGAGCAAGCGCCGTAGGGCATCCGCCGCACTGCGCGCGTGCATGGTGCTAATCACCAACTGTCCCGTCATCGCTGCCTGAAAAACCATGGCAGCCGTTTGCGCATCACGAATCTCACCCACTAGCGTCACTTCGGGGTCTTGGCGCAACAGCGCCTTCAGACCGTCCGACCAATCGTAGCCGACAGCTTGATTGATTTGCGACTGACATGCACCTGCAAGCTCGGCTTCGATGGGATCTTCGAGCGTCACGACGCTGCGCTGCGGAGCCGCATCTTGGAGCACTGCGCGAAGACAAGCGTAAGCCGTCGTTGTCTTGCCAGAACCCGCCGTTCCTGCGATCAACACCACTCCGGAATCACTGCGCAATTGGCCGCGCATGGCAGTCAGGATATCGTTAGGCAATCCGAGCTGTTCCGGCAGCCACTCGCAAGTCTGCTTGGCGATCAAGCGAATGACAACACGTTCTCCATGCAGAGTAGGAAGCGTTCCGACGCGCGCCTCCAGCGCCTGTTCGCCGAAGATCATGCGACCTTCTTGTGGAATATCGTAGCGATAGGTGATCAGCCGAGCGAGCGCCTTGACCCGCGCCACGATACTGGTCGATTCGCCGTCGGGCAAGCTGCCGGCAGCCAGTAAATTTCCATCGATGCGCCACTTGAGCGACACCCCGCCCGCTTTACCTTGAGCGTCGAGATGGATATCGCTGACACCATGCGTCACCGCCGCTTGCAAAATCCGATCGACCACGCGGGCTGCATAGTCGCTCGCACGGGGATCGAGATCGCCAAAGGTCAACGGTGAGTGCATAGAAAATAAGTGACCATTCACACTTGTTTGAAATGTAGAACAATTGTCCCCAATTGTTTGGGGTTTTGACTGAATTAAGCAATCCGATGCAGTAAACCATGGAGACAATGGTTCTACATTGTCTCAATTCCTACGTTCATCATGGGCGACTTCGAAAATGATCTAACTAGTGCTTTGACCACATTTATATTTAGGGTAGTGGACGAGGTAACGAGTCCCATTTGAATCTTTAACCGTTTGGGACTCGTAACCTCGTCCACTACGATCAAGCCCAAAATAAAAAATGGTTGAAGCACTAGGCGCAGTGTACGAGCGACCCAATGGTTATACTGAGTGCCATTGTAGCCGCTCCAATGGACCACTGGGAAGTTTCCGTTTGACCACCACTGAACTACAAGCTGAAATTTTAGATGGGTCGGTCCTACTCGACGCGCTCAAGCTGCGTTTGGCAGCACAACAGGCTACTCGCCGCTGGCAGAATCCACTCACCAGCTTGGCCAGCCAACTCGAACAGGGTATCGCCTTGGAGACTGCCATCGGCAATCTTACCAGAGCGCCCCAAGCATTGCGAAACTTGTTGGACGAGTCGCTACGGGTTCCACACCCTACTTCGCTAGTGCTGTCGGCGGTGCGAGCCCAGGCCAGCAATCGCCAGAGCTGGCAAGCCGTGATGCGGCTCGCCGCCTATCCGCTTGTGCTACTCGGGCTGTCGCTGGCGGTTGGCGTCGCCTTTAGCTGGCTCATTAGTCGCACGCTTCCTATCGACGTCTATCGCGAATTCGAACTCAGTGGAATTGAACCCCTTATCGGATTTATCGACGATCAATATCAGGCGATCCTAGGAATGGCGTTAGGGTATCTTTTTGTCGTGCTAGTATTTCTGACGATCTTCATCGCGGGACCACCATGGGCCTGGGGGGCGGTCGTAAGTGGGATTGTATTGATCGGACGCCCACTACGCTGGATTGCCCTGCGAGAAATATTGCAGAGTTACCACTTGTTAATCGCGCAGGGGCTGTCGAGCGTGGCGGCGGCAGAAGCGGTCGCACGGCTCTTCCGTCACAGCAGACAGAGTGTGGCGGCAACCAAGTTGGCTCAACGTATGGAAGCGGGCATCGCGCCGGGACAATCCCTGTGCCTATCGCTGCTCAGCGATGGTTTGACGCGCCCCGCACTACGACTACTCGATTTGCGTGGCAGCCATCTATCCCAAGCGCTGGCCGAGACGGTGGATCTACTCGGCAGACTGATCGAGCAACGTTGTCGCGCACTTTCCAGCGTCTTGCCGGTCTTCCTTTTGATGATCGTAGGGAGCGTCATCTGGGCCACAATATGTACTTACCTGTTTGGCCTACTTCCTCTAGTAGCGATGATCTCGTCCTTGGCGTAAGACTATGCTCAGCGTACTCACTTCCAATTGGTTCCTGTTCTTTCCGCTGGCGGTCACGTTGTTCGTCGCCTTGCGTCTGGCTGAGGGAAGTCGCGATAGCGGGCAGCGCTCACTAAGCCTCAATTTCGTACGTTTGCTCATTCTCAGTCTATTTGTCTTTGCGTTCTTAGGGGTTGGTCTGCGCAGCAATCCACTCGGCTTGATCTGGCTATTCCTGTGTAGCTGCTTGGTGACGGTGCTATTTCGGAAACATCGTCGTTTGGAGCGGTCTGCGGTATTGTTGACGGCCCTGCAAGCCCTCGATGCATCGCAGCAAATGACGGTCAGCGAATCGTTTTGGAGCGAGAATCGTGGCTGGATTCGTCGCACCGCGGGCGGATTGCGCAGCGATCTGTTGCTAGGCAATTCGTGGCATCAATCACTGGAAAAACGAAAGGTGGCACGTGGTGTCTATGAAAAGTTAGCGTTGCGATTGGCCGCTACCTATGGACCTCAAAACCAGGCGACAGATGCTGCAAGCCCCACCAACGATGTCCAAGCCAGTAAGCCGGCCAGCGACTCGCTACCCAACCTCGACATGCGCACACCGTTCATGGTCGAGGCGGAGGCGGAGCGGCTGATGGGGCGATTACTACTCTTTGTGTGGGTGTTCATCGGAATGGCCCCTTTGGTCGTAGTCTTAGCCTTTGTGTTGCCGACGATTTTCAAGATGCTAGAGGAGTTTGGGCAGCCGATACCAGCAGCCATGCAGCTCCTCGGCTCGATACCAGCCGGTTCTTCCATTTCGCTCTGGGGCTGGCTCGCAGTGGCGACGCTCATCGTCTTTGCGCTATTCCTGCTGGGTGCTTGCGTGCTATGGTTGTTTCCCCAATGGTTGCAGCGATTCCCATTGCGCTGGCTGTGCGGCGACTACTACAAAAACGTCGGTTTTCTGGCGCTAGCTCATGCGGTCGAGCGCGAACCGGACCTGATCGCCGCCTGTCGAGCAACAACGCGCCTGGTGCCGCTGAAGAGTGTGGCTCACCGCTATGAGTTGGCCGCGCATGGGTTGGCCGCTGGACGTCGACCGCACGAGGCATTCCGCAACGCTGGATTGCTCGACCGACGCGAGGCGGAAACCTGCCAGTTGGGCCTTGACGGACGCGAACCCGCTTGGTGCTTGCAACAATTGGCGAATTGGAAACTCCAGCGCATGCTGCGGCGTTATTCGTTGTTGGTACAATTGCTGGTGGTACTTTTTACCCTGCTACTCGCCTGCGTGGTCGGACTGGTGGCAGTCGGCTTGTTTCAAACGTTGGCCCAAATGGTGTGGGCGCTATCGTAAAAGCCAAATAAGACATGAATCAAGCTGGGCTTCACCAAAAGCGCTACGGTACCTCGATGGCAGAAGTGATTGTGGCCATCGCGCTACTGGGAACTGCCACCGTTGCCATTGGACGATTTGCGGTGACGACAAAACAAGGGCTGCGCGAGCGGGAGCTCGCCACTCGCTTGAGCAACGAACTGCTCAACGCGCGAGAACGCATCGGATCTTGGCCACAGGAGCAGCTCGCCGCCGAGCATATTGAAGCGATTCCGTTCTCGAAGTCGCTGACGGAACAAGTCGACGATTTAAAGTGGCGCGCCATCGTCGATCCGGTAGCTGAACCGGTGAGTGCCCTGCGCGTGACGCTGAAACTCGAGTGCTCGTTGCATGGACAAACCGCCCAACCTCAAACCTTGACCTTTTGGGTCGCACCGTAAATGGACAACCTCGTGGGAACTCGCCGAAACCATCGAATACGAACCGGTTTTACGTTGATCGAGTGCGTGGCGGTCATCACGGTGGTGGGCATGCTACTATCGCTTTCGAGCGTGTTGCTACACCGAGCGTTTGAAGTTCACCGCGGGGCATTGGTCTCGTTTCGCCAATTGCAACAAGTCAACTCGTGGTGCGATCGATTGCGGGAAGATGCCAGCCAAGCGATCGAAGCCAACACGGATGACAGTCTAACACTGACTCGCGGTAACAGTGAAGTGATACGCTACACCGTCGAGCAACAACGACTGGTTCGCTCATTACTAGGCGACGGAAAAATGCTCAATCAAGAAACCTGCGACTCATGGCCGCTTGCTCAGGTAACATGGCAAGTCGACCGCAGCGGAAAGCTTCCGCTGCTCGTGGGGCGATTGGAGTTTTCGACTACTGAATCCGCGCACGCACCGATCGAATGGCTCGCGCGGCTGCCCAGAATAGCTAACACCCGATAGAACGTAGCTCGGTGGTCCTCCACCGAAATTAGAGTAGCTCGGTGGTCCCCCACCGAGGATCACGGTGGGGGACCACCGTGCCACGTTGCTAAAAACAGCTTTCAATCAATGCATACTCCCAATCGAGTCAAAACAAACGGCAAACAGACGGCTGGCCCCCCCAGACGCGGAGGCTTAATTGTTTGCGTCTTGATATTGTTACTCATTATTGGGCTGATGATGTCGCAAACCGTGCAAACGCTAATGCTGGTGCGGCGCGGTGATACGATGCGTCAGCGACTGAGGCAAACCCGCGAGTTGGTTGAATTGGGCGAGCTCGTACTACAACAGCAGCCGGCCGCCGAGCTACCCAATACACCACTGCTAGTATCGCTCGCAGAGCCCACCGGCAAACCATCCAATGCGACCGCAGAAACAGCGAGTATTGCCTTTACTCCGGTAGATTCAAGCGACACGAGCCACTCGAGTGTCCGCATTGCAGTAACATATCCATTGGGAAGCAGCCGAGAATTCACTGCCACGCAAACTGTCATTCGTCAGGAGAGTATTGATGATGAAAAGCACCCGTAGCGCGTTCACCTTGGTCGAATTGCTGGTGGTCGTGGCCATCATTGGTATCCTAGTCGGCCTGCTTCTCCCCGCCGTGCAAGCAGCCCGCGAGGCGGCCAGGCGAGCAAGCTGCGCAAATAATATCATGCAACTGGCAATTGCAATTAGCAACTACGACATGGCGCATCGCTCATTGCCTCCCGGTACGGTCGATACGAAAGGTCCGATCGTCCACTTGCCGATCGGCTTTCACCATAGTTGGATCGTACAGATCCTACCGATGCTCGACGAAAGCACCGCCTATAAACAACTCGATCACAGCCAATCGATCTACAGCTTGGCAAATTTTCCCATACGCTCCTACGAACCGGGAGTCCTACAATGCCCTTCATCGCCCGACATCCGTGGCCCACAAAGCAGCTATGCGGGCGTCCACGATAGTCGTGAAGTTCCCATTGACGTCGACAACAATGGCGTGTTGTTCCTCAACAGTCATGTCCGCTACGACGACATCAGCGATGGTGCCAGCCACACCTTGCTTCTCGGCGAGAAATACACCGACCCCACCGAACTTGGTTGGAGCAGTGGCACGCGCGCCACTCTGAGGAACATGGGTTCTATCATTAACCTGCGTGGATCCAACAGTACCGGAACACGAGGCATACCTCCCGGTTTTTCCGAGGGCGATGTATCGGCAGCAGGCGACTACGGTGATGGCATGTTTGCGTCAGAATTACTTGACAACGCAGCCAGCGAAGATCTATCGATCGAACCTGACGGAATGGAGTTGGTGCGGCAAAAAGAGAGCAAAACCATGGGTGCCAATGACTACACCATGCTCGATACCGATCCTACAACTTGGCTCCAGGTCAGCGACCTGCCGATGATCATCCCAGGCAGGCCCAATCCGGGGAGTGATGTTGGCGGCTTTGGCAGCTATCACACGGGCGGCTCTCAGTTCGCGTTGGCGGATGGATCGGTTCACTTCTTGAGCCAGCAGATTGATGCGACGCTGATGCAACAACTAGGAAATCGTGCCGATGGAACTCTCACAAGATCCAATTTATGGTAGACCGCTCGCAGCGCAGCCCAATCACGTTGGCTTTCTTCTTCTATTTGATTACGTTCGGAGCGATCGTATCAGCCGCCCTGCGCACGCTTTCGAGCGATGCCACGGTAACGACTCAGGCGCTTAGTCTGATGATCAGCGTCGGGGCGGGCCTGGGAAGTCTGAGCGGTTGGGCGTTGGGTATGTTTGTCTTCCGCAGTTGGCCGTTGGCCGGAATGGGAATGGTCAGCGGATTATGTTTGGGCTGCGTAGCCGGTGCGCTTACGCTGATCAGCTCGAAGCACTTTCTCGAAGTCAATCTAATCGCCTGTGGAGGTGCCTGGCTGATGATTGTCTGTATATGTCTTTCAGCCAGATATAAAGCCGCCCAATGACCGGCAATTTGCGATGGCCACTACCACGCGATCGACAAGAGACTTGGAAAAGTTGGCCGCATCTATTTCACTGTGAACTCTGTGCCTCTGTGTTTCCGGCTCATGCACATGTTTACTAGGCGGCGCGACGGCGCGGAGGCGACTTAACTCGTATAGTGCTAACGGGAATCGAACTCGCTATTCCTTCCGTCGAAGTACCCGACTCAGCCATCGGAGCGGAAGAGGGTTGCGACGCCAAACGCACCATTGGCTCTGCCAGCAGTTCCATCTTTCGAGGGCTGGGCCGAAACATCGTCAAAGGCCGCGCGTGACGCCGGGAGAGCACCTGCACATACTCGGCACCGAAGAACAAGATAGTGACACCCCAATAGAACCAAAGCAACAGCGCGATGAACGAACCAATCGCACCGTAGGCGGTGGTGTAGCGCATACCTATCAAGAACGCGCTCAGTACTTGCCGGCCTACCTCCCAAGTAAGCGAGACCAACAACCCACCGCGCCAGGCATCGCGCCATAGCACCGGTCGTTTGGGCAACCAACGATACAAACTGGCGAATGCTAGGGCATTGAGCGTCACTGTGGTCAGCGCATCCAACACGGTGATCATTGCCGTTCCCGAGACTCGCCAATGAGTCATCCACTCACGCACCGCACCTATCGCCACGTTGGCCGCCAGAATCAGCACGATGGAAAGTCCCAAGCCGGCCAGCAAAGCGAATGCGGTGAAGCGTTCGCGGACAACTCGAACAATTAATCCGACCATTCCGCTGGGCGGAGGAGGAGGTATGCGCCAGATCTTATCGAAGGCTCGTTCGAATTGATAAAACACGGCGATGGCAGCCATAATCGCTGTCAGCAATCCCAGGGGACCACCGACCAACGATTGATCGCTGAGTTGATGCAGGACGTCTCGGACCTGCACTTCCAAGGTCGGCGAGCAGTGTTCGGAGACAATCGACAAGATCTGCACCTCAGCGTCCTTTCCCAAACGCGTATAGCGCAGGGCAAACCCAACTCCAGACGTCAATAGCAGCAGCATCGGAAACAGAGACAACGCCAAGTAGTAGGCCACCGCCGCAGCCATCGAACTGCCGTCATCCATCTTCCAGCGGCGAACCGCCAGACTCAATGCGCTCCCCACTTCGCGAGCATACTGCTGCCCAGAGCCGGTTAGCGACGAGGCGGATAATGAATCGGGTTTGCGAGGCATAGTGGGGCGACTGAGCGAGTAAAGGCAAATCGTACTCGGACGTAGTGGACGAGGTTACGAGTCCGTTCTATGTAGTGGACGAGGTTACGATTCCGTTGGAGCCGCATTACGTCGGGGAGTCGTAACCTCGTGCACTACATCATTTGGAAGCATTCTTCCAGAAGTGGCTCACCAACTCTAGTGAAATTGGGTAAACTGGCATTACGAAGTCAGCAGCCGTCACGATCCCTTGAGAGTTAACAAAATGACACCAACTCGACAGTCTGCATTGGTAATTTGGGCGATATTTGCTACCCTCCCTGCCACCTCCGCCAAGTTGTTGGCCCAAGAAACCACCTCGAAAACCCTTTCGTCCAAAAAAGACAATCCAAGCATGACTGTAGAACGCACCCCTTTCGGCAAGACCAGCGACGGCAGCTCGGTCGAGCTGTTTACACTGACCAACAGCTCGGGCAACATCGTCCAGCTCACCAACTACGGTGCAATTCTGGTCAGTGTCCAGGTCCCCGATCGCGAGGGCAAACTAGCCAACGTCAATTTGGGCTTTGACAATTTGAAAGGATATCTCGACGGCCACCCATATTTTGGTGCCACCGTAGGACGCTATGCCAATCGTATCGCCAAAGGGAGATTTCACTTGGCAGACAAAGACTATACCTTGGCGGTCAACAATGGTCCGAACCACCTGCATGGTGGCCTCGTCGGATTCGACAAACAGGTCTGGCAGGCTGAAGCGTTGCGAAATAAAGACCACGTCGGTGTACGCTTTACACTTCATAGTCCCGATGGCCAGGAGGGCTTTCCAGGCAACCTCGACGTGACCGCCGAGTATACGTGGAGCAACGACAACGAACTGGCCTACACGTTCGAAGCTAAGACCG
>JADYZV010000135.1 GCA_020852965.1 Pirellulaceae bacterium
ATTTCCAGAGGCATATCCATGTTTTTATGATAGACGATAGGCTATTAAAATGAAATGGGCGAGTATATAATTTCGGTACACTGGCAGTTGGAGGACAATAGGAGAGTGTGTATGGCAGGAACAACTGCATGGCCTGAAGTAAAATGGAGGTAATTTATGAAAACGATTCTCTTATTTATTGTGTGCGTATTCTCCGTATTCTCGGGCACCACGGTACTAGCCGAGCGGCCCACGTCCGCACCGCTTATCGATTGGCCACAGGACGCCGAGCCAATCCACCCTCGGGTCGCCAGCATCCGCGCTGGTGTCGAATCGCAACTCAAGGCACGCTTGGATCGCGAGCGAGTGGAAAAAGAATGGGTAGCGCAATCGAATCGAATTATTGCTGCAACAGCGCATGCAACGTGCAACCCCAGGATCAATGGCGACTGGTTTGAGCAGCGACGGCTAATTGACTACCAGATCAGGCAGCAACAGTTGTACCCAATTCGCGTAGAGATCGTACCGCCAATTTATCCAGGGCTGTTGCGCTGGGGCTATTGAGCCAGTATCGCCTTATCGAGTTCGCCAATTTCCCGCATTGCCTGTTCGCGTTTGCGTGCATTTTCAGTAGCCCGTTCAGCGTAACCGGGACCAGGCCGCGGGCGACCACGGAGCGCCTTACCCAGTTTTCGACGGCGTTCGATCAAGCCGCTTTTCGGCTGGGGGTTCTTGCGATACTCTTCAATTGTCTGCTTGGCAATCTGGTATGCTTGATCCATCAATTGCAACTTCTCAGTATCGTCACTAGTGGCTCGGGCCTTTTTTCGTAACTCTGACATTTTGGCCGCGGCCTTCTCAAACGCAGGCCGCATGGGCGGTTCGATTCCCTGGCCGGTCATTTTCGCAGCGCTGGCCTGCTCGTTTAGTTCGTCTCGAATTTCATAGAAATCCTCAGTAGCCTGATTGCTTACGCTCAATGGAGTCGTAACAAGTCGTTGGCCGATCTTTCTTCGCCCAGTCGCCAGTTTACCCAAGCCGCCGGTAGTCTGCTCGATGAAGTGATCGATCTTGAGTGGCGAGACGCCGAACGTCGCACCGATTTTCTTGGCAAGTTCGCTGGTCTGTTCCGTCCACTGTAATTCCGGGGGCAAATCAGCCAAGGAGTCAGGCACGATCGGCCGCTCGCGAAACATATCATAACCTTGTTCGCCCCACATGGATTCGAGCACTACGGTTGCGAATTGCGGATTAGGAAACGCTTGAAATACTCCTTCCTTCAATAACGTCGCAGGGAACTTCGCCGCGGCCTTGGGGCTTTTTTCTTTCCAAGACTGAGCAATACGCTCTGGCAGAACGCCAAAAATAACACCTAGCAAAAATGGCTTGGGCAGCCGTACAAAGCGAGTGTGACCAGCAGCATCCTTGCGATAAGGAACCAACCAGAACGCATCTCGCTCCCACTGGGGACGCGCCCAGTAGTCATCGTCGTCCCAATTCATCGCCAACAGCAGCATGGTCGGTAAGGTAATATAGGCCATGCCCTGCAACGTGGTCCGTATTGGCCGCTCGCGTAACGACTCGACGACCTTGAGATTACCCTGTAAAGCAGCATTCCAAAAAGCCGCAATCGCCCGCAATGATTTAGTTTTCGCACCACCCTTGGCGAAATCCTGCCGATCACGAGCTTCGAACGCCGCTAGCCTGCGGGCCTCTGCTGCGGGCATCCCGGCCGCGACGAGTTTCCGAAACGCAATTTGCGACTCGCCGATACGAGTTGCTTCTTCCGCTGTACTCGACAACCAGCGCAAAACAGTCAGTGGGCTTTTGATAACAATGAGGGCTCGTTCGGCAGCAGTCAGGTCTTTGCTGATTTTCGTAGAAATGTATTTTTGTAGCTTCTCCTGGTCGAAGAATGCTGCCTCTACAGAGGACTTACCACCCGCCGCCATCCAGTCAGCAACGGCTTGTTTATCACCCAGCATGGCAATAACGCCGCGAATCGTCGTTTCAAAGGGGAGCGCACCATACTTGCTCAACACCGCAGCGCCAAACGTGTCGCGAATGACATTGAACAGGCTAAATTCCGGGTCCAGTGTAACCCCGGCCCGAAGTAGTTGAGCGGGCGACGACAAGATGCGTACGATCTTTCCAGCATCCTCCAAGTCAAGCGCATGGAGCGTATTGAACAAGTCGGAATTCAGCCGGTAAAATTCCGTCTTGTCGCCACGCCGCACGGCAATCGTATTCTCGCCAACGGGAGCCCGCGTACCCTGTTGAAAAAACAACAGCAGTGTGTCGTCTGGAACATTGCTCAGATCAGCGCCGGAATCTTCGAGCTGCTCGCGAATCTTCTCAATGCCGACACGCACCGCTTGCTGTGGCCCACTCACCCGTTCCACCCAACGGCCCATGTCGGGGATATCTGCTAAGCCCGCAACGGCCAAATTGATTTCTTGTTTCTCAGCAGCCGTAATCAGCGTATAAGCGTTTCGCACCATCGTTTCGATAGGTGCTACGATTTGCCGAAAGGAACCACGTCGCCGACGTAATGATCCAGGACTACCGACATTTAAGCCGCGACCTACTCCCGCTGAGTCCTGTGATGGTGATTCGCCAGCACCAATTTCAAAAACACGATGCAAGGGCACAAAGTCTTGATTCATTTTCCGCATGGCAGCCGCGGACTGAGGAGACACCAATCCCTTGGCGACTAAATAATCTAGTACACTATCCTGCCACTTCTTCACGTCATCAAATGCTTTCACAAAGACTGCATCGCCCGAAAATTTATTGACGGTGTAATCAACATCGGAAGGTACTAGACCAGTTTCCTTGTTTTGGCGGTGGAGTTCCTGGGCAGCTTTGGCAACAATCCAATCTTGGAAGTCATTGAGTCGACCGGCTACTGGACGCAGCGCGTCTTCCAGCGATGTCCCTAGTGCGGTCTTCATCGTCCTGCCATCGACGACGCCATTGTGGATGAAGTTCTCAGCCGCCCCGAAACTACCTCGCAAATTCCGCGCAAGAAGATTAGGATCTTGGCTGGGCAACAAGTCAGGCTTGGCCCGCTTGGCGTGCTCGACTGCCAATTGCAAAAAGTGCAAGTCGTTCACGAGGTCGCGAGTTAGTTGGCTTAATGTGTATCGCGTTTGATTGGGGTTAGTGCCCGTGGAAATATGCGAACGCAATCGAGCTTGCGGATCAGCCGTCCGCCACAAGCGAATGTCCTCTTGCGCCTGCCGCAATACATCTCCCAGATCTTTATTGGCATTTAGAATTTCCTCAAATACCCGGTAGGTATTGGGCGCGACAGTTTTTACTTGATTGGGTTCCGTGAGCCAGAGTCGCACGAATTCGGCAACGCCTTCGCTACGCTTGTACTTAATAGCCTTCGAGGGTGTCCACGAGGATCGCGAACCCAGTACCGTAGGATCTCCTAACGATTCCAGTTCGGGAGCGATCGAACGATCAGATGACAGTTTGAATAAATCGTCGAGCTTATGGCCAACTTCGTGAGACACGACAGGAATATCATTAGCGCGTTTCGCACCGATAAGATTTGGAACCTTGCGGAAGTAACCGCCAAACTTCTTGGTTAACAATCGCCCATATCGAATGGGTATGTTCAATCCTTTTGCCAAGTCATTGATAATTTCCCGCTGTGATTTAGGGGGCTGTGCATAGGGTGATTGAACCAAGGGGGTCAGAGGCGAACCCACGGCGGCGCCTTGCATGTCCGTATCGTCGGCAGCAGTTGGTGGCAGCGAAGGTGGCGTCCGATCGCGTTGTAATTCCGCAGCCCGCTCAGTTCCCTTGGCAGCGGTCTCCCCCTCGTCGGCCTCGCGCTGCACATCTTCAGCGGTCTTCTTCTTGAGTCCTTTTCGCTTCGATTCGAGCTGTTCGCGGTAGTTGATCGGCTGCTCGAATGTTTTTTGATCTTCGAGGCGATTGCGGGGGTCGCGCCGAACGACGGGCGGCAGGCGGGTCAATCCCGCAGCAATCGCGTCGCGGAGCCGTTGGGCTAAGAGCCGCTTGCTTTCCAGGCGATTGGCGTCACGCCAGGGCTTGGCAAGATCGTTTC
>JADYZV010000136.1 GCA_020852965.1 Pirellulaceae bacterium
ATGACGCTCTTCTCCGATGCGGTCTTCACTGTTGAAAACCGTCTATCGGAAGCGTCACCCTTCCTTAATGCAACTGGTACCTTTTCAAGCGCAAATCACTGGTATCGTTTGGGCGCAACGTGACAGCTGGCGCTCGAACTTGCCCCGCGTAGGATTCGAGTCAATGTGATTTGCCCAGGTGCCATCGAGAGCAACATTCATGAGAAAACGGAACGTGAGAATCTGAGCAGTATCGAAACTCCGGTCGAATTTCCCAAAGGTAAAATCCCATTGACTGGCGGTAAAATGGGTACTCCCGAGCAAGTTGCCCAGTTAGCTGTGTTTCTCGCCAGCGACGCGGCTAGCCATATTACAGGAACGCCTGTTTGGATCGACGGAGCACAGTCGCTTTTGCAGGGATAAGCGGTTGTGCCCAACTTCACTTTAATTCAATCTACGATCCGAAACGGGCGCCAGGCCACACGCGGTCCGCTTACCGCTTGAGGATGATGTACACCGCATGGATGATGCCTGGTATGTAACCAAACAGTGTCAGTAGGATGTTCAGCCAGAATTGGAGGCCGAGCCCGACTTCCATTAGCACGCCAACCGGCGGGAGCAGTATGGCAAGTAATATTTTGAGGACGTCTCCGTCTGAGCGAGTGGATATGTTGGACATAGTTGGTTAAACTCCTATTTCGAAACGAGGATAAATCAAATGCCATTCCAGATCCCGAGCACTGCGATAATGATCAACAGAGCCACGATGAGCAGAACGGGGTAGGTGAACCACACGATGGCACCAGGAGATTGCGGATGAACCTCCTCCATCGGGCGATCTTCCCCCGAGGCCGATTCAATCACTTGGTCTGCTACTGTCGTTGCGTCGGGATTCTCCTTGCCGTCTGCTTCTTGACGCTCTTCGCGAGGTTCTCTGGTAACGCTTGACATGGCTTGCTCCGATATCTATTGGGGTTTGAATTGCTGCTAATGTCTTCCGCCGATTGGTTCAGTCTGGATGATTCATGTACCCTCCCCGGGCCGAATCGCCCGATTCTCCCGGACGTGGAAGGGTGCCTTGTGGTTCAAATTAACTAGTCATGAAAAAATCCAGTTTAGAGACAATTAGTGAAAGCAAATGTGGTGCCAGCCGTTGCTCTTGCTTTCAATCCAGGGGTAGGACTGTATGAGTGGGTGTGACACTACTGCTGCATAGGCGAGTTCTGCGTGGGGCTTGGGGCTGCTACAAACCAAGGTGTACGATAAGCGCGCATGCGTGGTCGCTTGGGACGCAGGCAGTCGCATCCGGGGGGTAGTGGCACACGATTCGCTGCCCCCTTTCACGTAGTACAGTCACTTTAAATCGACTCGCAAACAGGAGAACACAAAATGAGTGTAGAAACGAAAACTAGCTTGAATGATGCGACCGTGTCGAAACTTCAGGACCTGATTCGAATCAATATCGATTCCGAACAAGGCTTCCAAGAGGCGGCCAAGCAGATTGAGGATGCCAACGTATCGGGTGTGTTCATGGAGCTCGGTTCCCAACGCGCCCAGAATGCCACGGAACTGCAGGACTATGTCCAGTGGAACAATGAAAAGCCTCGCGACGAAGGCTCCTACGTGGCTGCCTTTCATCGCACCTGGATGGAGCTTCGATCCAAATTAAGTGGGGGAGATGCACACGTTATTCTGTCGGAGGCCGAGCGCGGCGAAGACAGTATTAAGAAGGCCTACGAAGAGGCCCTGAAAGAAACTGCTGGCAGTGCGGTCAACGACGTGCTCACTCGACAGTACGCCAACATTAAGGCTGGACACGATCGCATCCGCGACCTTCGCGACCATTACGCGAAATAAGCGCATTACGCGAAAAAACGGTCGCATCGAGCATTTGAAACGAAAAGCCACTGATCGACGAGGCGATCAGTGGCTTGCGTGGGAACGAATACAAAATATTCTTGTTGGCTCAGGCTAATCAGAAGCCGCCACCGCCACCGTTGGCGCCTTTGGCAGCAGCGCCGCCAGCTCGGAGGACTCCTTCTTCAACTGTCAGGCGGTACAGGGCACCGCGCTCGATGATGCGCCCTGCCACTTGGACCTTGTCCTTACCCGCGTACTGTTGGATCGTCTTCAGAGCGTTCTCGATCATCGGGTTGGGAGCGATGGCCTGAGCGAACTGCAGGATTTGGGCGACTGCAATGGAACCATCTAGCGGCGTAACCTTTTCGCCTTGCGACGAGGCGACGCGTTCGATGGCTTGCTTCAAGGCGGCATCGCCGGTAGGGTCGACTGAGATGAGGTAGGCTTTGTCTGCGGTGGCAACATGCACGATCAACGAATCGCCAAATACCTTTTGCACGATACGATCATTCGTCTTGATGGGGAATTGCACGCTGTGCAGGTTCATCCCTTTATGATCGCCGTAGTTGAACTTGAACTGCGGTGCGTCCTTCTCACCTTGGACCGCACCGGCAATCTTCTTCAATTCGGCCTCAAGTGCATGCCCGTCGGCTACAGCGCCACCAACGATTGCGCGAAAAGTATCGTCTTGGAGACTGACACCACCTGCGCCGTCGAAGATACCTTCCTGAATGGTTTGCTCGATGACTTTGGTCAAGCCTTGTAGTATATCCTTGGCAACCGCCCGATCCGTTTCGGGAATTTGTTGCTCGAGTTGCTTGATCGAATTGCGAAGGTTCATGATCTGTGAAGGTTTGTCTTCATCAGGGATCTTTGAGGTGAAGCGAACTTGGGCCGCTGCGCCGCTGCCTACCAACTTTGTAAAGTTCGAGGACAGGTTTTGCAGTTGGGCCATTTGTTTGGCCAACTTGCTTGCGGAGATGAACTGGGCACCCACGTCGATATTGACGCGTTGCTGAGACGATTCGGTATTCCAGCCAACGATAATTTTATCGGTATCGTTGATCATTTGTTCGAGCTGCTTGATGTTGGCCTCGCTCAACTCCTTGGCTTTGGCTTGGTCTTCTGCCGACATGTCGCGTTGTTGTTCGGCCATGCCGCGCTCGAGTCCGATGCGCATTTGTTCAATTGCCAACTGCTTCAATTCTGGCGGCAGCGCTTGGATATCCAGTTTGACTGCCAAGTTGTATTGCTGGGGCAGGTCACCGAGCAACTTGGCTGGATCTGCCGGAACGGTCGCCAGCGCTTCCTCCGTTTGTGCGATGAACAACCAGCCACCGGTATCTTTAGCGAATAGCTTCTGACCGTTGGCATCGATCTCGAACAGGCCGCCTCCCAAATCGTCAGGCTCGATGCCCATGCCCGCCAGGGCACCGAAGAAATCTTCGCGGCTCTTGAGCGGCAAGAACACGGTAGCGTTTGGGATTTGACCATCGAGTGTGACCGACACGCCCAGCGGCTTGGTGCGGTCGATGCCCTGCGTGTACTGGTTGGCCATGATACCGACCAAGCCACCGACCTCAGGGACGTTGCAGGCCTTGAGCAGGTACGACGTGTCTTGCAAGAATCGATCGAGCGGTGAGATCGAGACGATTGCAACTGGGCGCTGCGGCTGTTGAGCGCGGGCTGCCGTAAGTGCCAGTCCACATGTCACGACTGCAACGGTAGCAGCCATGGCAAGCAAGCGACGAAAACGCATCAGTAAACTCCTAAGTGAGAGATTCAGATTGACAGGGGCTGAAATTTTTCGAATTGCCTGGTGGCTGATGGGCTCCAAGCGTATTTCATAGGCCAAGAAAGTCCGCTTTCTTGGCGCACTGCACAGCTAATAGGCTAACGAGTCGGAGAGCGACTGAACAGCCGGAACAGTAACAAACTGTGCGACAGCCACGCAGCTTGGCTCGGTCAGAGGCGGCAGAGCAGGCGGGATAGATAGACTCTGGCGGCTGGAGGAGAGTCTGTTAACGCTCACGGAACGTGATGCGACCTTTGGTCAAGTCATACGGCGATAGTTCGACACGCACTTTATCGCCTGGCACGATTCGAATGAAGTTCTTTCGCATCCGCCCAGCGACGTGCGCAAGCACCTCCGAACCGGTGGCAAGCTGAACTTTGAATCGAGTATTGGCCAGTGCTTGGGTAACGGTACCTTCAACCTCGAACGCTTCTTCTTTTTTTGCCATATAGGTTCCTATGCTCGCACCAAAAGCGGGTAAACTAGGTAGATTCCCGCAGCCCTTCAAAATCAGCTAATCCATAGTTATAGAGTATGACCCCACACCTCGTCCAGGAAGCTTTGGCCACAACTCCCCGAATAGGGCAAGAACAATTCGCCTTTTTGTTGTGTCAACACGGCACCGAGCCAACTCTGAAAGCCCGCTGGCTGGGGGGAGATAGCCCTTTACGACTCGCTTTTTCGCGGCCAGGGCTACTGACGTTCAAAACTGCTGAAGGGGCCCCTGCGGCGGTTTCCATTGGCGATGATTGGATGGTGCGTCTAGCAGGATTGATATTGGGCCAGGTCAAAGGAGAACTGGTCGAGTCGATGGTCGACGAGGCACTGACGTTGGCCGGGACGGATTGGGACGCAGTACACGTCTTCCTCCGCGATAGTGGTTTGCCTGGTGTCAAAGGCTTCGAACCCGGGCCAACGCTGCTTGGCGATGAGATCGCCGCGATCTTCGCGCGTCGCTGGCCGACCGAGGGTGCTCCGCCACGCATCAACGCCGAAGCCGAAGTTGGTAGTCGAGTGTTAGATATCGTCATCGCGGATCCGCAACACTGGCTAATCGGCCACCATCAAGTGCAGCGAAGTCACGAGCGCTGGCCAGGAGGCGCTTACAGTGCGCCTGAGCCCAACGAAATGATCAGTCGCGCCTATCTCAAAATGGCGGAAGCCCTAGCTTGGAGTGGTCTGCCCATCCAGCCGGGAGACTCGTTTGTCGAAATCGGCAGCGCTCCTGGGGGCGCTTGTCAACGTTTGCTGGACTTGGGGTTGAAAGTGACTGGGATCGACCCAGCCGAAATGGACCCGCTCCTACTTGCCCATCCGCGATTTGAACACTGGCGATGTAAAACCGCCGGAGTGCGCCGCAAGATGTACTCCAAATTCCGCTGGTTGGCCGCCGATGCGAGTGCCACCCCAAATTATACGCTCGACTGCGTCGAGGATATTGTCAACTACAAAACAAGTCACATTGCCGGTATGCTGTTGACGCTCAAACTCACCAACTACGACTTAGCCGCCAAAATGGACGAACACATCGCGCGCGTCCATAGCTGGGGTTACGCGCGCGTCGAGGTTCGACAGTTGGCCTCCAATCGCCGCGAATGCTGCTTGGTGGCCGAACGCAGTTAGGCGTAATCGCAAAATCTTGTAGCTAACTATACGGCGACGGTAGCAACACTAGTCCTCATCTTCGTCCCCATCAAAATCGGGATGGAGAGGATCGTCGGGATCGAAGAAGAAATCTCCCAACCCGAGCGGTAACGTGTTGCCACCCAAATCGCGACTCTTGCGCTCAGCGAGCGCTTCGAGATTGACCGCATCCTCGCCTAGACAACGCTCGAGTGCTTCGTGCCAGGCGGCATCTTTGCTGAGCGGGTGCTCGGGGTCCTGGGAAAGGCGTTTGAGCGCGTAACGCAACAAGTTCAATCCATCACGAGCGGAGAAATCGAGTTGCAAGTCATGAGAACGCTGTAGAAACTCGACCGTCATGGCCAACATGTCCGCTTCGGCAAACGGCAAGTGATATTGCAGTATCGCCAATTCGTCTTGCCGATTCGGAAATCCAAGCGGCAATGTGGGTTGCAAGCGGCTGAGGATATAGTCGGGGATTTCGTAGGTCGAATCATCTTGGTTCATCGTCACGGCAGCCCGAAAATCTTGGTGCGCACGAATCACGATCCCAGCCACGATCGACTCGACATAGCGTCGCTGATCAAACAGCGGTGCCAAACTGGCCCACGACTTCTCGTTCATGCGATTCCCTTCGTCCAGCACACACACCGCTCCACGCAGCATGGCCGTGACCAAGGGGGAGGCGTGATAGGAAATCGTCCCTTGTTGGCTCAGTACCGGCGTGACTAGCAAGTCTTCAGGTCGCGTGTCCGCAGTACACTGGAAGACATAAAGTTCTTGTTTGCGAATCGCAGCGGCGGCCATGGCCAAGGCAGTCTTACCGATGCCAGGCACACCCACCAAGCGAGGTGTAAGCGGCAAGTCCTCTTGGTCGACGACCAACCAGCAGGCCAACAACTGCTTGAGTACATCGCGTTGCCCAATCCACTGCGCGCGGTTGTCCATCGGGGAGGCGAGCTTCAACCGCACGCCATCAATATCAACAGTATCCAAGCTCATTAAGTTAACTGCTCGTTAGAGAATCGCGTCAGCCTGTCCATCGGGAAAGCATTCTAGGCGCTCGCCCCTGAATGCTCAGCAACAACAATATAGCCGATTTCTAACCGTTCACGAGTTCGTTCGTTTATTGACCACGAAAAACACGAATAACACGAAAGGCTGGCTGAGTCCTTACTTTCGTGGTTAGATACGACTCCCAATCCTCCTAATTCGTGAACGGTTGCGCCGATTTTTTGGTCTAATGGTCGCGCGTCGCCACATCAACTCGCCTGCTGGACAAATACCCCTCGTGAATTTACCGCTTCGTAATCTGCCCCTCGAACTTCCCATCGATTTGCATTTGGATCACATCGTGGCGCAGATGCAGTCGCACAATTGCCTGATTGTAGAAGCTCCCCCTGGAACGGGCAAAACCACTCGCGCCGCCCCAGCCTTATTGCCTCTGGCCACGAGCCGGTTTGGGCCGACTGCTAGCGATGGGTTTCCGACAGGCAAGCTGTTGTTAATTCAACCGCGCCGTATCGCCGCCCGCGCAGCTGCTGCGCGTATCGCGGCAGAAATGCGAATCTCGCTGGGGCAGTTGATCGGCTATCAAGTTCGCTTTGACTCGCGGGTGTCACCGGCTAGTCGACTGATCGCGATGACTCCTGGGATCCTACTGCGCCATTTGCAAAGCGATGGAGTGCTAACCGATGTGGCGGCGGTGGTTCTGGACGAATTCCACGAACGCTCGCTGGAAGTGGACCTGCTGCTGGGAATGTTGCGCCGGCTGCAACTCGAGCTACGTCCCGAACTGCGATTGATGCTGATGTCCGCTACGCTCGACAGTCAGCATATTGCCGACTATTTAAATCATCCACCGATCATTCGGGTTGAGACGCAAAACTACCCCGTGAAAACGATCTTCAGCCGCTATCAAGCGACCGCGACGCGCGGTCGCACGCCGCCGAGTCCCAGTCGCCGAATCGTCGAACAGTGTGTGGCCACGACGCGCGAAGCGACTGCGACTCACGAAGGAGATATCTTAGTATTCCTGCCAGGTGTCGGTGAAATCCATCAAGTCGCCAGGGAGCTCGAGTCCGATGCTCGGCGTCATGGCTGGCAGTTGCTCAGCTTGTTTGGAGACATGCCTCCCGAAGATCAAGATCGTGTGCTCGCCCCAAGCCGCCAGCGCAAAGTCATCTTGTCAACCAACGTGGCAGAGACTTCGCTCACTATCGAGAACGTGCGTACCGTGATCGACAGCGGATGGGCGCGC
The DNA here is from genome assembly GCA_020852965.1 of Pirellulaceae bacterium. Taxonomy (GTDB): domain Bacteria; phylum Planctomycetota; class Planctomycetia; order Pirellulales; family Pirellulaceae; genus Aureliella. The sequence goes on from JADYZV010000136.1 coordinate 7,518, forward strand.
GTGCAGCGCATCGATCCAGCGCTCGGACTAAATATGTTGGTCTTAGAACCTATCTCAAACGCTTCGGCCGATCAACGTACTGGTCGCGCAGGCCGAACGGCACCGGGCGTGTGCTATCGCTTGTGGGACCAAATCACTGGGCGATCCCGTGCGGCTTTCCTCGAACCTGAAGTTCTGCGCGTCGATTTGAGCGGCGGTGTGCTGCAATTGCGGTGCTGGGGAGAAGCCGATGTGGCCGCCTTCCCATGGTTGACAGCTCCATCGCCACGCGCGCTCGAACAAGCGCTGCAGACATTGCAGTTGTTGGGAGCGGTCGCCAAAGATGGACAAGTGACACCGCTTGGACGACTCATGAATCAACTGCCGGTCCAACCCCGCTTAGCTCGATTGCTACTGGCTGGACGTGAATTGGGCATTGCCCGGGAGGCTGCTTTGGCGGCTGCCTGCTTGAGCGAACGCGATATCTTCGATCGCCGCGTAGGTGGAGGCCGCGAGCCGAGTGGACGCGATGCGGTGACCGATGAGTGCGACCTGACGCGACAGGTCGTGGCGTTGCAGGGTTTTGAGACAAGCCGGCAAACTGAGCACGAGGTGGGGACAATTAAAAAATCTGCCGCACACAATGTATTGCGAGTCGCCGAACAATTGCAACGTGTGCTCGAAGCTTCGAACTCGGAAAAGCGAAACGAAATTAGTGGCGGCGGACCCGGAAGCGATTGCGCGCTGCGTCGCGCTCTGCTGGTCGCCTTCCCCGATCGTCTGGCTCGGCGCCGGATGGCGGGACAAGCACGTGGCCTGATGGTCGGCGGCCGTGGCGTGAAGCTCGACGATTCGTCGAGCGTGCGCAAGTCGGATCTGTTTTTATGCTTGGATGTCGATGCTGTCGGCACGGAGGCTCGCGTGCGCAAGGCTTCTGCCATCGAAGCTCAGTGGCTCCCCGACGCTCTGCTCAATCAGCGCGACGAGAGGTTCTTTCATCCGACAGCCGAGGCGGTGGTGACACGCCGCCGCAGCTATTTCCTCGATTTGCTATTGAGCGAAACACCGATCGAAACGCCCGCAGACGAACAAACCGCCGAACTGTTAGCACGCGCAGCGGCCGAGCGTTTCGAGCGACTGCTGCCCCCGAAGGACAAGTCCCTGCAAAGCTGGCTGGCGCGCGTCCGCTGGCTGCTGCAGCAGATGCCCGATGCGCCACTTCCGTCTCTGGCCCCCGAAAACTTGGCCCAGTTGATCAGCGGCTGGTGCTTTGGATTGCGCAAGCTCGACGAACTAAAGCAGCTTCCCTGGAAACAATTGTTGGAAGCCGAGTTGAGCTCGGCCGGTCGCAAGCTGTTGGCTACCCAAGCGCCAGAACAAGTCACACTGCCTAACGGTCGTGTCGTCCTGTTGCAATACGAGGCGGGCAAGCCGCCTGTGTTGGCTGCGCGCATTCAGGAGTTCTTCGGTTGGTCTCAGACGCCTCGCCTAGCGGATGGGCGCGTGCCGCTGCTACTACATTTGCTCGCTCCCAACGGACGCGTGCATCAGATCACCGATGACCTCGCCAGCTTCTGGACCAATACCTATCCCCTGGTCCGCAAGGAATTGCGCGGGCGATATCCCAAACACGCTTGGCCTGAGAATCCAACGGCGACATAAAGCCTCGCACGGATGGCAAAGCCGGGGCACGGTTGGCGAAGTCGGAGCACGGATGGCAAGACTCTGTAGCTGCCGTCGCCAGAAGGGTTTCTTTGGCGGTCTGCGGACCGCAGACAAAGAACTCAATAGCCGGCGGCCGTGGATGCAGAAGGAGTGAATCGGATAGGTTCTATGCCCATTTCAATTCGACCAGCATCGAGAATTTCTTGCGTGCGACTGGCACCGCAACGTGTGACCCCCAAAGCGCGGACTTGCTTGAGCGTTGCCCAATCTCGCACGCCGCCGGCCGCTTTGACTTGAACGCCTGGAGCAACCTTGGCGATCATCAATTTTAAATCTTCAATGGTAGCTCCGCCACCGCCGTAGCCAGTACTGGTCTTGACCCAATCGGCTTTCAGATCGCTGCAGAGCTGGCACAGCCGAATTTTATGCTCGTCCTGCAAGTACGAGTTCTCGAAAATGACCTTCACCCTGCGCTTGGCCGCGTGAGCCACTTCGATCACAGCCGCGATATCGCGTGTGACGTAAGCCCACTGACCGCTGAGAACCTGGCTGATGTTCACGACCATGTCGAGCTCTTGGCAGCCATCGGCGATGGCCTGTTCGGCTTCGAAACGTTTTGCGGCAGTCGCGTGCCCGCCATGGGGAAAGCCAATGGTGGTGCTCGGCTGAACGCTCGAACCTGCCAGGATTTTGGCGCAGCGTTTGAGATAGTACGGCATAATGCAGACGCTGGCCACGTCGTAGGCGAGCGCCAATTGGCAGCCGTCTTCCAATTGTCGTTCATCCATAGTTGGTATAAGTAACGAGTGGTCGATCATTTTGGCATATTCGAGATATTGCGCGTTCATGGTGATATGGCTTCGAGATGTCGATTGGTGAATAACGTGTCCTGCATGGATAGGCCTATAATACTCTTCGGTAGCCATTTCGCGCAGGTGGAGAGCTCGTCTGCTTTATTCAGACGATTCATAAACTGCGGCGCCAGCCTGAGACTTATTGCATGCCGCGCAAACGGTGGAGCGGTGGCGGCTACGCAACGTTTAGTTTCTGGGAGGTTGCGGTTCTCGCAGGTCCTGAACGAAGTGAACCTGGCGCGAGACCTCGACGAAGCCTTCCGATGTGTAGAGCGCGTGGGCTCGATCGTTTTGCTCGAGAGTTTCGATCTTCGCGGCAGACAGGTTTGCACGCCGGAAACGTTCAATCGCAGCCTTGATGAGTGTCCGGCCTATTCCCAGTCCGCGACATTCCGTCGCCACGGCGAGATTGGGAATGTGGCCAATGCCTGCCTCGGTATCTTGCCACGTCGTAATGAATCCGACGGGATGACCATTCAATTCGGCCACGAGCACCCCGTCGATGTCTCGCTCGATGTCCTCTTTCAGATGGCGCCCTTTTCGCCATTTCCAATCGTTGGTGGAGATCTTTCCAAGTTCCGAGTCGATCGCATGATCAATGGAAACACCGTCGAATGCTTCGACCATGAGCGAATGCAGGATGCTATAGTCTTCAGCGCGATAGGGGCGGATTTGCACTTCACCTGAGGTCAACTTTTCAATGCCAATGGACATCTTAACTCGCTTGCTAACATGGTGGTTTGTGACACGCGTCGATGTGCTGCATGAAAAATCATACCTCGCAGGGCGCATCCGATCAATCCAAGTATTTTGAATAATGCACCAATTTTTCGTCAAGAGGATTTTCGCCGATGGGTTTGCCTGGAGTGAGCTGGTGTGAGTGAAATCCGAACGTTGGCTCACGCCGAGGTTTTCCGGAAGGCACCTGGAGTGACCCCGAAGGTCTGGTGGAAAACGGTAATCAGGTATTTGGCTTCACTGAATCCGCTGCGGGCGGCGACTTGCGCGATCCCTAGATCCGTCTCCAACAGCAATTGTCGAGCCTTCTGTAGGCGAACCCGCGTCAGTTCGGCCATGGGCGTTCGCTGCAGCAGTGCTTTGAACCTACGGGTCAGCGTACTTCGCGAAACCAACACTTTGGCAAAAGCGTCCTCGATGGTGATCCCTTCACAAGCATGATCACGGATGAATCGCACGACGGTCGCGACCTCCAGGTCATCGACGGCGATCGTATCGGTCGACTGCCGCATGACGACTTGAGCGGGTTCGAGGTAGACCGGGAGCTTGGGTGGTTTGCAGCCCAGCATCAGTCGATCGAGCAGTTTCGCCGCCTCGTATCCAATGCGTTCCGAGTTGACATCCACGCTCGTCATCGGGGGAAGCGTCAAATTGCAAAGATAGGGGTCATTATCGACACCGATCAGCGCCACTTCATCGGGGACATGAACATCGGCTCGGAGGCAAGCGTCCAAGACCTGCTGGCCAAGATCGTCGTTGGAAGCCATCACGCCGACGGGTTGGGGCAATTGTTTGACCCATTGGGTAATCTGTTCCTGCTCATACTCCCAGCTCGGCATGCGCCGTCGATTGGAAAACTCGTGGCAGCGAAACCCCGCGGACTCCACCGCTTGGCGGAACATCTCGCGGCGCTGATCGGACCAGCGATTGCGTCCGGGGCGGTCACCGCAAAAGGCAAAGTTCCTGAGTCCGCGATCGAGCAAATGCTGTAGTACGAGTTTTGCCAAGGCTCGATTGTCAATGCCGATCTCCGGTACTCCTAGATCGGGTAGTACGCCACGCAGGTCGATGACCGGAAGGCCAGTTTTTAGAACGCTATCGGCCGTATGGCAACTATCGATTCGAGCCAATATGCCATCGCCTTTCCATTCGGACAGCCATGTTGGAGCCCGATCGCGGAGCCCTTGAGGCTTGAAGTAGATAGACCAGTTTCCATGCTCGCGGTGGAATCTAGTGACGCCGCGCAGCAGGCCTCGGCCGTACTCGCGAGACGTTTCAATGAGGAGGGCGACATGTTTCATCTGATTCATTGCTAGGTAGCCGCTGAAGAATTTGAGTGACGAAAAACTGGAGTATTATTCTAAGTAATTGGATTGACGGAGTGCAAGTAGACGAACATAATTTCACACGTTCGCCGTTTTCGCTCAGCGATAAAGTTTATGGTTGAGTGACGTTTCATCCAATTGTGATCTTTTAAGAAGAGGTGTTCCCTATGAAGATTCATCGACGCGGATTCACGCTCGTTGAGTTGCTCGTGGTCATTGCCATTATTGGAATTCTGGTAGGGCTGCTTTTGCCTGCCGTGCAGGCGGCTCGCGAAGCGGCTCGCAGAATGCAATGCAGCAACAATCTGAAGCAACTCGGGTTGGCCATGCACACCTATCATGATGCGCATAAGAAATTTCCGATGCAGTACTACAAAGATCCATCGCGCGGCAGCGACGGTCCCATTTGGGGTTGGGGTGCCTTCCTGCTCCCGTTTGTCGAGCAAGGCAACTTGTCGAACGCGCTGCAGGTTGGAAGCGTGGGGCTCAACGTAGTCATGGACAACGCTGTATTGCGACAACAAGTGCTGGTTCCTCAATCGACCTACGTCTGTCCCTCGGACCCCGGCCCCAACATGATCGATATGGCTGCGGAAAATCAGGTTCCTGCGCAATCATCTTCCGGCTCGCGCTACTTGACCGACACGGCTGGCAACAAGTACGCTCAACCGAAGTCGAACTACGTCATGATCCAGGACAAATACCGTGAGGGGCCTCTCTGCAATGGAAGCGGATCCGTCCCCGCCACCCACTCGCAATACGACGGTACAGGCGCAGGCAACTCGTGCACTGGTATCCGGGACTTTACCGACGGGACGAGCAACACGGTGATGATCAGCGAGCGCGCTACCACTCTCAAGGGGCGGAACTTGGGCGCATCCACTGTCTTTGGTGCCTACAGGCATGGTTGGGGATCCAGTACCATTCTCCACGTTACCGGCGATCAAGGTATCAATGATGCGCTGTACGGGTTGTTGAACACCGGCATCAGCAGCACGCACACGGGTGGCGCGCAGTTTGCGCTGGGTGACGGGTCGGTTCGATTTATCAGCGAGAGCGTCGACCATACTCCGCCAATTTTTACAACCGTTCCAGTTACTCCTTCGACGGGCGTCATGCCGTTCCTGATGTCCCGAAACGGTGGTGAAGTGGTTGGTGGTGATTTTTAAGCTGGCAGGCCAGATACAGTTATCGCGAGCTATCTGCCGTCGCTGGTGGGTAGCTCTGGTCGGCTTTGAGGAAGTGTCGAATTCAATGATGGGCCTGCGTTGGATCCTCGTCAAAGCGCGTTGCTTTGCTTCGAGGTAGGATCGCGGGAATCAAGAGTGGAACCACTTGAAGAAAGGTGCAGTCTAATGTTGGTGCTTCGAGGTGGGATGTGTGTCACAGGGGTAGTGCTCGGCATGTGTCTCGCTGGGTGTGGGGGTTCAGGACTCAGCGATCGTGCCGCCGCGAGGTCTGCTGCTGAGGCGGCGGAGCTCGAGAAAATGAAACAGGACGTTAGCCCCAGCGAGTTGAAAAAGTTGTCAACGTTCGACGGCGATGAGCAGTTGCCAGACCATGTTGTGCTGCGTCGTTTGCAGCAGAGCAAGGCTCGATCGAATGCTGGCGGACAGAAATAGCATCATGCAAGAAAAATCGCATTCTCACCTAGGTGTCACGCGAAGGAGTTTTCTCGACCAAACTGCGGGCACCCTGGGGGCCGCTGCAGTCGCACTGACGTCCGCGAGCGTTCACCAATCGCAGGCTGCTGAGGATAACCCCGCGAAGGTCCGGGTTGCCGTGATGGGAGTCAACGACCGAGGTCGCTCCCTCGTAAAGCGTTTCCTCGCATTTCCTCAGGTCGAAGTGGCCTACCTCTGTGATCCCGACGCGGCCGTCATTCCCCAAGTGGCCCAGAACGTCGTAGAGCAGAGTGGCAAAAGCCCGAAGGTCGTCAAAGATTTTCGCGTTGCACTGGATGATCCCAGCATCGATGCGCTAGTGTGCGCGGCTCCAGACCATTGGCATGCGTTGGCTACGATTCTGGCCTGTCAGGCTGGCAAAGACGTGTATGTGGAAAAGCCCGCCTCGCTGACCCTGGCTGAGGGCCGGCTGATGGTGCAGGCAGCACGCCGCTACCAGCGAGTCGTTCAGACTGGAACTCAGCGGCGGAGTGCAGCAGATTTCAAAGCTGCCGTCGAGTTGGTTCGCAGTGGGCGGATGGGGAAGGTTTATATGGCGCATGCCCGGCAGTCGAAGGGCAGACCGGATATCGGCAAGCAAAGCGTCGTTGCGCCGCCCCCTTCGCTGGATTTCGATCAGTGGTGCGGACCAGCTCCGAACAACGGCTACAAGAAGAACCTCGTCCACTACAATTGGCACTGGCGCTGGGATTATGGCTCAGGAGACTGTGGCAACCTTGGAGTCCACGCGCTCGACGTCGTGCGTTGGGTAATGGACTTGGAGTATCCACGCACCGTCTCAGCAGGCGGTGGCAACTTTGCCTTTGACGATGACATGGAAACGCCGGATACCCAATCGGCAACCTTCGACTTCGACAATGCAAGCGTGCTGTGGGACAATCGCATGTGGGCCGAAGCAACACCAGCCAACTGGATCACATTCTATGGTACCGAAGGTCGATTGGAGTGTGGAGAATTTGGTTGGAATTTGTATCGAGGCGACCAGGTGATCGAATCGCATGCAGCACTCACCTACACACTGGCCGACCTCGCTCACGTCGAGAACTTTCTCGAATGCATCGCGACGCGGCAGCAGCCCAACGCAGACATTGAAATCGGCCATCGAAGTGCCGCGCTGGCACATCTGGCCAACATTGCATATCGCACGCGATCGACGCTCCAGTTCGACCAGCACACTGAGTCGATCGTAGGCAACGCTCCAGCCAATGAACTGTTGCGTCGAAATTACCGCACCGATTTCGATGGGAGCCAGGTGCTTGCATCAAATGCATCGCCATGATGCACTAGATTATTTTCAAACTTTGGAGAGCTAGAAGTGTTAAAGAGTTTCCATAAAATGTTATCGGTAGCGGCGCTCGTTTTCCTTGGTGCGCCCTTCGGCACAGTCCAAGGCGACGAGCCCGATCGGGCACAAGCTCGCAATCGTATCGTGCGAGTCGTCACGGTCTCACAAGATGGCTTGAGGCCCAGTGCCGACACGTTGACTGTGGAGACAATGGAACGTCTCGATCTCGCAGCCTCGTTTCGACCAGACATCGCCTGCCTCCCCGAAACGTTTACGTTGCGCGAGCCGGAGTCGCTTCCTGGGCCGACTTCGGAGCTCCTTTCGGCTTGGGCACGCGAGCATCATTGCTACGTCGTTTTCTCGATTCACGTCCAATCGGGTGAGCATAAATATAACTCGGCAGTCCTGATCGATCGTGAGGGTGCCATCGTCGGACGATACGATAAGATCCGCCCCACCGAAGGGGAATTGGACAAATCGGTCTGTCCAGGGGCCGTCGATCTACCTGTGTTTGAAACCGACTTCGGAAAAATTGGTATGCAGATCTGCTTCGATGTGAACTGGCACGATCAATGGCGTCAATTAAAAGAAAAGGGGGCGCAGATCGTCTTCTTTCCGTCTGCCTATCCTGCGGCTCGTCACTTGAAGACTCACGCCTGGTTGAATCAGTACTTTATTGTCAGTTCTACCAAAGGGCGTCCATCGAGCATTTACGATATTGCGGGGGAGCAAATGGCAACTTCCGGCAGGTTTCAGTATTGGGCCGGTGCAGAAATTCCACTAGGCATGCGCATGTTCGAGATCGACTTCCATACCAGGAAGATGCGGGAAATCGCCGCCAAATATGGTCCCCGCGTCCGCATCACGTGGTATCACGATGACGACCTCGTCTCGCTCGCGTCGCTCGATCCCGATCTGACGGTTGATGATATTATCGCTGAGTTCGAGTTGACACCTCATACCGACTATCTCGAAAGATGCCGACAGGTACAGGATGAATACCGTTCTACCAAAGGTCCTGATGTTGCCAGCCAGACATCGGCTGCGAATTGAACCTCTGAGCACATGAACTAAGGAACACCTTTATGTCGAAACGGCCTAACGGAACGATGGGCGGAGTCATTCTGATTGGATTGGGCTTGCTGCTTGTGGCCCTCTCGTTTCGGGAGCAGCCGGATCGGATCAACCTTGCCCCGCACCGATTCTACTCCGAAGCGGATCGGGACGAATTTCAATCGGCCAAGGAACATGTGTTCAATTTGAAGAAAGGCATAGGAGTTGCGCCGGAAAGTGAAGCGGAGAACAATCTCGCCGGCGTTGGACAGTCAGAGCCTGCTATCGACGAGCACGGCCAGCCAACTTCGAGTGAAACAGCAGATCCCCTCGCGAGTGCCGAAGCCCATCTCGCCGCTCTGAAACAGAAGCAGGTCGATGCGTTTAGCAATCAGGATACCCTCAGCCTGACCCTCAAGTCGATTGGCATCGCCTTCCTCGCCGTCGGTGCCATATTATTGTTGCGTGTGAGCCGAGCGAACCGAGTAGCCAAAACCGTCGACAAGTTGGCACCCGTCGAGTCGCCAGGCCATTAACCCAATGAGTGCACCAAGTTCGCTGCGTTGCTGCAACGATTGACGGCCGCTCCTCCACTTGGTTTTGATCATTGCCTTCACCCTCGACTTGGGGAGTCCGATGCATGTCTGCACCAATGTCTCGCCGACGCGCTCTGTTTTCAGCAACGGCTGGTTTCACGTCGGCATACGCGCTGTCGAGTCCGATTGGCGCAGCGCCTCAAGAACAACCGCAGCAGTCGATCTGTGCATTCACCAAGCCGTTCAACTCTCTATCTTTCGAAGAATTGTCAGATCGAATTGCGGAAGCCGGGTTCGCGGGTATTGAGGCACCCATTCGCCGAGGAGGGTACATCGACCCCACTGCGATCGAAGACCGGTTGCCCGAATTGATCGAAGCTTTGCGAAGCCGAGGTTTGGAACTCACGGTGATGGCCTCCGATATCGACGACCCCAACGAGCCTCTTACGGAAAAAGTGTTGCGTACTGCTGCTGCATTGGGGATCGAACGCTATCGGATGAACTATCTGATGTATGACCTGAAGCGACCGGTGCTCGAGCAATTGAACGAATGGCGCCCCCGGTTCCGCGACTTGGCGGACATGAATCATGAATTGGGGATTCGAGCCGTCTATCAGAATCACGCCTGTTGGGGAAAACTGAAACCGAGCGGTAAACTGCTGGGAGCCGCCATCTGGGATTTGAAGGAGGTGCTTGAGGAGATACCGGTTGACCGAATTGGTATTGCCTTCGATATTCGCCACGCCACCGTGGAAGGCGGAACGAGTTGGCCCATTACATTCAACATGATTCGACCGCACATCGACACGGTCTACGTGAAGGATTTTCGGTGGGTAGAGAGGGAGATACAGGACGTCCCCTTGGGGACAGGTCAAGTCAATCCCGAATTCTTTAGGCTATTGGCCGATTCTCAATTTCGTGGCCCAATATCTCTGCACGAGGAATATCTCGACCACGCGCGACCGGAGTTGGTTCCGCAGCATCTGGCGGCGTTGAAGAACGACCTACAGACACTTAAGAGTTGGTTGCGAACTTAGCCTCGTCGGACAGTTATTGGCGGCATTTTAGCGTGGCATAGGCTTCCAGCCATTTTATCCACTACGGCTTTTTTAAGGCCCCTGCGAGCTTGCCTCGCAGGTGAAGAAGTTTTGACGTTAGCTGTTCATTATCCCAACGTCCGCAGCTTCCCATCGAATTGCCGCTGAAGCGGCAATTCGATGGGAAGCTGGTGTGGGTACGGCGCATGCGGCGACGACTAGCTTGCAAAACTTGGCTCATGCCAGGCAAGCTGGCGTGGGGCCGATACATCTAAACTTATGGGTATAAAAAGGCTGGATGCCTATGCCACTTTTTTTCCGACGATGCTTAGCTGGAAATTTTCGGGTAGATCCAGGGTGCGCGATAGTCGCGCACGAGTAGTGCATTGGCTTCGTCGTCATCGATGATTCGTTCGCGACTCGCGTCCCACTCGACGCTTCGTCCGAGCTTGAGAGACAACATGCCGAGCAGGCTGAGCGTGGTAGCCTGATGGCCGATCTCGATATCCGCAGCGGGGCGTTTGCCCGATTCAATCGCCTGTAAGAAGTCGGCCCAAAGCAGTTTGAGGTTGTGGCCATCGGGCTCCTGAAGTTGGCTGTCCTGGTGCACTACTGACTGGTTGGAATCATCGGGATAAAACGTCCAGCCATCGCGCCACCCCATATGAAAGGTCCCCTTGCTCCCGTAGAAGTAGCAACCGACGCTCGATTTTTCGGGACCCGCACCGCCGAATTTGCGATGTTCCCAAACCGCATCGAACGATTCGAATTGATAGGTTGCGATTTGACAATCCGGCGCATCGCTCGTTTGTTCCGTTGCGTTAAGCACCGGTTCGCCTTGAACGTAGCGTCCTCCGGTGGAATAGACACTGCGTGGCGATTGCTGACCGCTCCACCACAACATTTGATCGAGCCAATGGACTCCCCAATCCCCGAGCGTGCCATTGGCAAAATCCAAGTAGTGGCGAAACCCGCCGGGATGGATGCGGCGATTGAAGGGGCGCAAGGGAGCAGGGCCACAGTACATTTCCCAATTGAGGTTTTCGGGAGGCGGGCTGTTTTTGGTTGGTTCTTCCTTGCCACCGCGGCTATGGACATACATCTGCACTCTCCCGATGTCGCCAGCGTGCCCTTCTTTCAAAAACTTCATTCCGGAAACATGATGCGGACCAAGCCTTCGGTGCAATCCGACTTGAACTGTCCGCCCGGCATCACGCGACGCTCTGAGAATGGCTTGGCTCTCACCGATAGTATGGCCTGTAGGTTTTTCGATAAAGAGGTGAGCGCCCGCTTCGATGGCCGCCAAAGCGTTCAACGCATGCCAATGGTCTGGCGTGGCGATGATGGCAATTTCCACCGATTCCTTTTCAAACAACTCGCGGAAATCTCCGTATGTGCGCGGTTGATCGCCGCAAATGTCTTGGACTTCTTCTGCAGCAATTTCGAGCCGGTCGCTGTCGACATCACACAGCGCAACGACCTTAGTCTGGCCAGCCGCCAGCGCTTCTCGCAAGATGTTCATGCCCCACCAGCCCGTGCCAATCAAGGCGGTTCGATACTGCTTGGTCTTCGAAGCCGCGTGAATGGCGGGGGCGGCGAGCAGCGTAGAAGCTGCCGCAGTCGAGGAAAGAAAGTGGCGACGATCGAGTGACATGAGCATGATTCCTTGATGAGATTTCAAAGCCGTTCACGAACTTAGAAGATTGGTAGTTGTATTAACCACGAAACACACGAAATATAGGAAAAAACTTTACTGATGTTCTTGGTGTTTTTCGTGGTCAACAAACGAACTGAAGAACGGATACGAATTTTGAGTGTGTTGTTGTTAAACTCTATTGTCGCAGATCGATGCATGCGACCTGCCCCGCAACGCTGCGGCAATATACACGGCCACCAGATAGCACGGGAGACGTCCAGCACTTCCCCTCCAATACTCGACCTCGCGTCAGCTCTTTGAATCCCTGTGGAGTGGCGGGAGCAATCACGAGCTCGCCCGTGTCGGTAAGTACCAGGAGCCGTCCACCTGCCATCGCTAATCCGCCCGGATGGAGATCATCGATCGACCAGATAACGTTCCCGGTCGACCAATCCATACATCTTAGTCGCGGCTCATATTCCATATTGCCGTCAATCCCGTAGAGATGGCCATCGTAAAGCATGGAGCTATGCAACTGATTCTGCATTTCTTTGTTCTTCCACACCTCTTTCGGCTGTCCGTCGACGAACTCAAAGAGGGCAGCGCCACGGTTATAGCCTGATGACAGAAACATTTTTCCGTCATGCACAATTGGATCGGCGGCGTTGCAACCAAAGCTCGTCAACCAGCGCTCTCTCCAAAGCTGCTTGCCGGAGTCGAAGTCGACGCCAATGTACGCGCGACTCGATGCAAAAACCGCCGTGGTCTGGTCCGGTCCATGAATCAGCACCGGGGTGGCGTAGCCACTCTCCTTGTCGTTCGATTTCCAAATCAGTGTGCCATCTTGCTTGTCGACGACCACCCCCGATTCACCCAGATTCAGGACCACTCTGTCCCCAGCGATCAACGGTGCAGCGGAACAGCCCCAGCCGGGAAGTCGAACCTGAGCATCCTCGGCTACTGGCGTTTTCCATTGCAGCGCTCCGCTGGCCAGATCCAGACGGTATAGCTCTCCCACGCGACTCAGCACGTAAACGCTTCCATCATCAATCGTAGGTGTGGAGGTTGGGCCTCCCTCGAAGTCGCGATCGTCCAATGGTGCTGGATAGTCAAATTTCCAAATCGAGTGGCCATCCTTCACATCGAGGCAGACGACCGTGTCGGTCTGGTTCGCATGACCGATCGTGAGCATTTGATTGCCTTGAATCACGCACGAGGAAAACCCGATGCCCACCTCAGCCGTCCAGGCAATCGGTGGACCGGCTTCAGCCCAATGGCTGGTCCACTGGGTCTCGTTGGACATGCCAGTGCCGTTGGGCCCGCGCCAGCGATTCCAGTCCTCTGCCATTAGTGGCAAATTGATCGCCCCAAGCAGGAACACTAGTACTGGCAAACATCGATAGTCGTTGGAAACGTTCATAGCTTTATCCTATTTTAATCCCAGCAATTGTCATACTGAAATTCTATTTTTTATCGATGCCGCAGCTTCTCCGACAACTTACGTCTTAAGTATGCGAAAAGCTGAAAAAAGTTTTTTTGTACGCATGTGTTGGCTTCAACTATCCATCGGGGACGCAGGGCACCACGCAGCGCTTCTAACGGGGGCACATTCCCCCTTTCGGCGAATGGCCAAACGACAGCCCATTGCCAGTCCACCTTTGCCGTAGCGCCCAGGGCCAAACTTGCGTTGACCGATGCCGTACAGGAACTATAGTCCCCCATGCAGTGTAGCAATTTAGTTAGTTCGCTCCCCGCTCCGCCAAGTCCCTTTCGGAATACTTATGCTTAATTTCTTTCGCCAAGAATCACGCTCAATCAAGAACGACGTTCTGTCCGGGTTGACCGTTGCGCTGGCGCTAGTTCCCGAAGCGATTGCCTTCGCCTTTGTCGCAGGAGTTTCGCCGCTGATTGGACTCTATTCGGCATTCTTTATTGGACTCATCACTGCCGTGTTTGGTGGACGCCCCGGTATGATCTCAGGCGCGACCGGAGCGATGGCCGTCGTAGTCGTGGCTTTAGTCGCCGTACATGGTGTGGAATACCTTTTCCCAACTGTCATCCTGTGCGGACTGCTGCAAGTGGCTGTGGGGCTCGGGCGGCTGGGCAAGCTCATTCGTATGGTGCCACATCCCGTGATGTTGGGTTTCGTCAATGGGCTAGCCATCGTGATTGGAATGGCACAGTTGGGAAGCTTCAAGACGCTGTCGCCGCAAGGCTCGCTCGTCTTCCTGCAGGGGACGTCATTGCTGCTGATGTTGCTATTAGTTGGCATCACCATGGGGATCATCTGGTTACTACCGAAATTCAGTCGCGCCATTCCCGCTTCACTAGCGGCGATTTTGGTTGTCACCATCGCTTCGATTGCAATCAACCGCGCAACCAGCCCAACATCGGGACCGCACACATTGGCAACGGTTGGCGACATGCTGCGTACGAACACCATTGCTGCCAAAGTTGCCCAGTTCAACGGATCGGGCGGGGGAGTGCACTTTGCGCAGGTGGAGCCTGCCGCAGCGCGATTGCCAACTACCGATGGATTATTGCTGCTTACGCAGGTGAACATTGCCCAACCGCTCGATGCATCCGAGTTCGAGGCACCCCTACCCACCCCGTCGTCTGCCACCACAGCCACGATCGGCACAGTGCTTTCCGAAGCCGAATTGGTCGCGCTGGCTGGTGAAAACAGCGGTATTAGCGGTGGGCTGCCGATGCCGTTTTTCCTAGAGTACGCACTGGTCCCTCTCAACTTGAAGACGTTGTGGATCATCTTCCCATTTGCGTTCGTGCTGTGTGGCGTGGGGCTGATCGAATCGCTGATGACATTGTCCTTGATCGACGAGATCACCGAAACTCGCGGCAAGGGCAATCGCGAATGTATCGGTCAGGGGGCCGCGAACATCGTCTGCGGGCTATTTGGCGGCATGGGTGGCTGCGCGATGATTGGCCAATCGCTGATCAACGTCAATTCTGGGGGGCGGGGTCGATTGTCTGGTATTACCGCTGCGCTGTGTCTGCTGCTGTTCGTACTCTTTCTCGCACCGCTCATCGAGCAGATTCCGATGGCCGCACTGGTCGGGGTGATGTTCATGGTCGTCATCGGCACGTTCGAATGGGCCTCGCTAAAAATGTTCCGCCGCATGCCCCGCAGCGACATGTTTGTGATGGTCTTGGTAGCCGGATACACAGTCGTCATGCACGATTTGGCATCCGCAGTGATACTGGGTGTGATCGTCTCAGCCCTCGTCTTCGCTTGGCAGCACGCCACGCACATTATGGCTGATGTCAAATACAACCAGCACGGCAGCAAGATCTATCAACTGCATGGCCCACTGTTTTTTGCATCGGTCTCTTCCTTCAAAGACATGTTTGACGTGGCGGGGGATCCCAATGATGTCGTCATCGACTTTTACTACACGCGCGTGTACGACCAATCGGGTATGGAAGCCATCAATAGCTTGGCCGAAAAGTACCAAGCGGCTGGCAAGCGCTTGCACCTGACCCACCTCAGCCTCGAATGCCGCAGTCTGTTGGATCAAGCGGGCGACTTGGTCGAGATCAATCTTTCAGAAGATCCGCAATACCACGTCGCCACCGACCGACTGGGCTAACCCAGCAATAGTCGCTGATCAGTTACGCAGAATGCGTAATCCACGTTTTGCTGGGTTGACCAGCGATTTCACGGACGAGCTTGGGGACCGCGTAGCCGGGCAATTTAGTTTGCATCTCGGCCATGATGGCTACTGCCGAAGCGTCGGGTACGGCAAAGTGCATGGCGCCTTGCACGGGATCGAGCTGATGGACATAGTACGGTAGGACGTGTTCGTTGACGAGCGCTAAACAGAGCGCCGTTTGAGCCTCACAAGTATCGTTGACGCCCCGCAGCATGACCGCTTGATTCAGGAGCGTGGCTCCGGCTTGTCGTAATTGCCTCAATGCGGTTCTGACCGGCTGATCGATCTCGGCGGCGTGATTAAAATGAAGCACAAAGTAGATTGTTAGCGGCGATTGGCGGACCCAGTCGAGCAGTTCTGCGCAAATGCGCTGCGGAATAACGACGGGGAGGCGTGTGTGGATTCGTAGCCGCCGAATATGTGTCATGGCACCAATTTGTGTGGCGAGCCAAGCCAAAGAGCTATCGGCCAGCGTTAGCGGGTCACCGCCGCTGAGGATAACTTCGTCCAGCGACGGGTCGTCGGCAATGCTCAGTAGGGATTGGCCCCAGCCCTCTCGACCGCGTGGGGCGGTGTCGTAGGGATAATGTCTTCGAAAGCAGTATCGGCAATGAATCGCGCACGCACCGGTGGTGATCATGAGTACGCGTCGATCGTATTTATGCAGCAGGCCCGGTAGCCGCTCGGCCGGGCCGTCACCCACTGGATCCCGCAGCGCATCGGGCTGAGGTGCCATTTCTTGTTCTCCGGCTAGGACCTGGAGCAACAACGGATCGCGCGGATTGCCCTCCTGCATGCGGGCGACGTATTCCCAGGGAGCGAATAAAGGAAAATCGGCTTCGGCCCGAGGACTCGCTAGCTCGGCCGGTAAATTGAGGGCTTGGCACAGCTCGCGGCCACTGCGAATGGCTCGTTTGAGGGCTGTTTGCCAAGCGATTGGTCCGGTAGGCTGTCCAGCGGGCGGTTCCGTTGGCAGTAGTGTGACAGGGTCCATCGCCCAATCCGGGACCTTGCTAGGGGCGTGGTTGGGTGTGTTAGCTGGCAAAGTGGCTTCGACATTGGAACCGTTTGTCGTTAGAATCTGTGCCATCGTGCGGGCTCCTGTTCATAATATGCGGGGCGGGTTACCGCCGTAGTTTTCGGGGTGGATTGCCGCCATTTCCAGCCATGCATTCGTTATAATTTCGATGAGGTTTCCACGTGGTTAGTAGCTACAAAACAAACGACTTTAAAAAAGGTCTGAAGGTTCAGATCGACGGCGATCCGTATGTAATGGTCGAAATGAACTTTGTAAAGCCGGGCAAAGGGAACGCTCTATACAAATGCAAAATGCGAAATCTGTTGCGCGGGACTATATTGGACCGGGCTTACAAAGGTGGAGACGAGCTCGAAGCGGCCGATTGCGAAGAAATCTCCGTGCAGTATTTGTACAAGCAGGGAGATACGTATGTGTTCATGCACAGCGAAACTTTCGAGCAATACGAACTGACGGCCGAGCAGGTCGACGACGCGTGGAAGTACCTCAAGGACGGCATGAAGTGTACCGTAATGCTATTCAACGGCAATCCGCTCACGATGACTCCGCCGATCCATGTCGAATTGCTGGTCACGCAGTGTGAGCCGGGAGCCAAAGGGGACACGGCGACGAACGTGACCAAGTTGGTGACTGTCGAGACCGGAGCAGAATTTAGTGTGCCTGGTTTTATCAAAGAAGGTAACGTGCTCAAAATCGATACTCGCACAGGCGAGTATGTCGAGCGCGTTAGTAACTAATCGTCTCAACGTTTTCCCCGTAGTAATCGTTTTCTCCCAAAGGACTCATGTCGATGAAGTGTATGACTATTGCCGCTTTGACTCTCAGTGTTGGACTGGTCAGTTCCAACGTAGCCTGCGCTCAAGGTGCGGTGCAAGCGGTGCGTGGTGCCGCCGCCGACGCACAGGCTAAGGTCGCTGATGCCCAAGCACCGTTGACCGCCGGTCCCGCCGACAAGGAAGAAGTCACCGCCCCTGGGAAAATTGACGCTGACGCTCCGCGCGAGTTCACGAAGACCCCATCGGGACTCGAATACCGCATTTTGCGTAAAGGAAGCGACAAAAAACCAACCGCTCGCGATACCGTGGTCGCGCACTATAAAGGATGGTTGGATGACAAAAAGATCTTCGATAGCTCGTATCGCCGTGGCGAACCGATCCCATTTCCACTTCGAGGGGTCATCCCTGGTTGGACGGAAGGCATGCAGTTCGTCGGCGAAGGTGGCATGATTGAATTGGCCATTCCCTACAAGCTGGGTTATGGCGAACGTGGCACCCCGGGCGGGCCGATACCGCCGCGAGCCAATTTGCACTTTGTAGTTGAATTGCTGAAGATTAAGTAGCCGAATTGGCGAGCGTGGTTGTGGTCGCCAGACCGCAGTCGACGACCGTCTGGCGACAGTAGCTACGAAGACGACCGTCTGGCGACGGTCGCTACGAAGTTTTCAGTGATGGGCGATGGCGATGGACAAGGCGACGAGCTGGTCGAACTGGTGTGATCGCCTGATCAATCCGCTCAAGTGGCCAGCCGCCCTTTTATCAGCAGTGGCAACTCCGCTGCTGGCTTGGGGGCTGCTGCTATTGATAGTGCGCGTGATTCGCGAGCCCTTGAACCTGATCCCTTTCGTGTTCGGTGGTGTGCTATTCGTCGTTCTGTGGCGACGCTGGCTGAGACAAAGTCGCATCGGTCGCTTTTTAATAACGGTCGAACACGAGTCGACGCATGCCCTGTTTGCCCTGCTGACGGGGCATCGCATCCTGAGCTTCCGTGCTTCGATGGGCAGAGGTGGGCAAGTTCGATTCGAAGGAAGCGGGAATTGGCTAATCGTCGTGGCTCCCTACTTCTTCCCCACCGCTGCACTGCTGATGTTCTTGCTCGCCTATCTGTTGCCTCTGCAGTGGCTGTTGCCATGGAGCCGGCTATTGTTAGGAGCCGCATTGGCTTATCACGTCGTCAGTACCTATCGCGAGACGCACAAAGATCAAACCGATATACAGCAGCTCGGCTTGACCTTTTGCTGGCTGTTTTTACCAGCCGCCAATCTAGCTGTGGTTGGGTTGTTGATCTCATTCGCCCACGCCGGTTCAGCCGGCCTACGATTGTGGTTGGCCGACATGAACCAACCGTTGCAAACAGCTTGGCAGTGGGTTGAGAATTCTGGCATCTGGTAAATAAATCGTAACCCGCAGCGTCAGCAAGGAAGTTTGACGTGACTGCAAATGGGTTGCGCAAAACCAAGGTAATACATGTTTGAGAAACCCGATTTAGTCTTAAACTTCCTTGCTGACGCTGCGGGTTATGGATAATCCGGGTTTTATACGGCTCCCCATCCTCCAAGTTCGTGAACGGATAAAGTAAATCGTAAACGATCATGCGACCGCAATGTTGTTGACTCCTCACGCAGCAGGGCTCGAATGCCCCCAGCTACGAACTATCGAGTTGTTTGCTGGTATCGGCGGGATGGCTGCCGCTTGGCCCGAAGCGGAAGTCTTGGCAGCTATCGACATCAATCAACTGGCACAGCGTGTCTACCAACAGAACTTTTCGCATCGCTACCATGTGCAAGAGATCGAGTCGTTGTCGACGGAGGCACTACGCGGCTACTCGGCCGACTGCTGGTGGTTGTCTCCTCCCTGCCAGCCCTTTACACGGCGCGGCACCCTTCGCGACTTGGCCGATCGACGCTGCCGAGGCTTCCAGCATATCGTCGAGGCGCTTCCGCATTGTCGCCCCGCCAGGTTGGGATTGGAGAACGTTGTCGGTTTTGAGAACTCGGGGGCGCATCGCCTATTGCTCGAGCAACTTGAAATCCTAGGCTACTACGTGCGCTCGCGCGAGTTGTGCCCAAGCCAATTGGGATGGCCGAATCGTCGGCCACGCTTCTACTTGCTCGCGTCTCTACAACCTTTGCCCGATTGGCAAGTGCTACCACAATGGAAGTGTAGCTTGGCGAGTTTGATCGATCCTGAGCTCGGTCCCAATGCACCACAGGCGTCCGAGCTGATGTTGGCCGCGAGTGAGCAGCAGCGGTATTTCGATGCATTGGATCGTGTGGATTTGTGCAGTGAGCACACCGCTTGTTTTGCTGGTAGCTATGGCAAGACCATTTTGCATGCAGGGAGCTACCTGCAATGTGGCGCTGGCTTTAGGCGTTTCTCACCACGCGAAGTGGCTCGACTGTTAGGTTTTGGCGATGCCTTCCGGCTCGATGGCCTGAGCCACCGCTCGGCTTGGAAATTGCTCGGCAATAGCCTATCGCTGCCTTGTGCGCGATATGTGCTCTCGCATCTAACAGACGTCCGCTAACCAAATAGCAGGCCCAACCCCTGGTGCCATCCGCCAAAGTAGCAAATTCAATCGTTCGGCCGCGCGTGAACGTCGCCGGAGAGAGTATCTGTTTAACTGCGCCAGCGCTGGCGCGGTTAAACAGACGTTTCCTTCGGTCGCGCGTATCCGTGGCCGAAGACTGAAATCCTTAGATTCGTTTGGCGAACGGCATACGCTGTGTGCCCGTTGCTTTGGTCGCTGGCGCAATGCGACCGGTAAAATCTGCGCATTGGGAAGTGCTTAGCGGCTGGGTAAGTTTTTCTGGCGGCTTGGGCTATGCTTTCCCCAAGCAAATCTACGATAGGAAACTTATTGCCAGCCATACCTAGGATGACCATCCGCTCGATGCGCTGGATAGAAGATGAGCGGGACCGGTCGGCAGCCATGGATGGGGGTTGATCACACAGGCGGTGGTCTACGGAGTTAAACAATGGTTGCCCAACCCCATTTTTTGTTATTTTGTGACACCCACCATTCCGACAGTCAGCTCGGGGCCAGCGGGCCGGCGAGCGGTTATGTGGGGAGCGGTGGTCGTTGGCATTTCGTATTGGAGCAGCTCGACGGCCCAGAGCGGCTGGAAGCAGCCGATAGTGAATTGGCCATGAACCGTGAGCGGTTGGCATTATTGTCAGTCGTCCGTGGACTGGAAGCGCTCGAACAACCCTCTCAAGTCACCTTGGTGACGACCAGCCGCTATGTGTCGCGGGGCCTACGTTATGGACTCAATACATGGCGCGACAGCGACTACACCTGGGAGCGTTTTGGCGAGCAGCGACCGGTGCGCAATAGCGACTTGTGGCGTCGTGTCGATACCGCCCTGCAGTTCCATGGTATCAAGTGCCGGCTGATCCAAGCTGGACAGGCCAACTCCCCTCAGCTCAGCCCTGAGCCAGCGGTGGCATCGGAATGGCAAGCGGCAGCAGACTCACCAGCGACTCCAGCTTCCGGTGCGCTAGCGGCACCTTGGGCAGTTGACAGCTTTTCGCCTGAATCGATGGTCGCGACTTCGATTCGGCGCGCTCCTGTGCTCCGTGCTGGGAAGTCCGCGTTTCCGCGAAGAACAGCGGTCTTGGTCCGTGATTTGCGTAGCGCGACGAATCCCTGGCACGCGGCGTCTGCGAGCCGCAAGGTCGAAAACTTGCGCGTAAATTGGTGGAATTTGGCCGCCGCTTGGATTCGTTGGTGGCGCGGACGATTTCAGCATCGCCCCGCCTTTTACGGCACGTAATTGCCCGCAATATCGTAGGGGAGACGATGGTATGCTCCCTCAGGCGGACCGCAAGCTCTCAGGAACAAGTTGCCTAAGCTAACGCCGGGCAGCATTCAACGTTATAACTACACTATTAAAAATATTCGGAGATGGATGTGCGGACACAGCTTTCTTTGCAGGGTATCAGTCGCTTCGTCGAAGGTACGCTCGAGAACCCGGCTCAGATGTTGGGGTCTCATGCGATTCAGGATGGGGAACGCAAAGCGATTTCAGTGCGTGCGTTTTTGCCAGATAGCCAGCAAGTCTGGCTGGTGGATCACGAGCACAACGAAGTTCGCCCCATGCGGCGCGTACATCCCTCAGGCTTTTATGAAGCAATTCGGCCCACCCACTCCAACACATCCAATTACCGACTCCGCGTTGCAACCAAAAACGGCGAAATTACTGAGATGCATGACCCATACGCAGTCCAGCCCCTGTTGACCGAATTCGATCTGTTCCTGTTTGGCGAAGGTCGCAATTGGCAACTCTATAACAAGATGGGCGCACACCTGCGCACCGTGGACGACGTCGCTGGAACCAACTTTGCTGTGTGGGCACCCAATGCCGATAGTGTACAGGTGATCGGTGACTTCAACAGTTGGAACGGCGCTCAGCATGTCATGCGTAAGCACATTCCGGCAGGAGTGTGGGAGCTGTTTATCCCCAAATTAGCGGCGGGTGAAAAATACAAATACAAAATTAAGATGAAGGGTGGGCACTCGATCGAAAAGACCGACCCCTATGGATTCTACGCTGAGCTACCGCCACGCACGGCCAGCATCGTCACTCAGCTAGACGAATTCACCTGGGACGATCAAGCTTGGATCGATCAGCGCGCTAGCACCGACCCACTGCGCAAAGCCTGCAATATTTACGAATTGCATCTGGGAAGTTGGCGGCGCGATCCGAGCGGTCATCACGGCTGGATGAACTATCGCGATATTGCGCACCAGTTGGCCGAGTATTGTAATGAGATGGGCTTTACTCACGTCGAGCTGATGCCCATTTCCGAGCATCCATTTACGGGCTCGTGGGGCTATCAAACCGTCGGCTATTTCGGCGTCACCAGCCGCTATGGCACCTGCGAAGACTTCATGTATTTCGTCAATCACTGCCACCAACATGGTATCGGCGTGATCTTGGATTGGGTCCCTGCCCATTATCCCAAAGACGGCCATGGATTGCGCCACTTCGACGGCTCAGCGCTCTACGAACATGCCGATCCACGGCAGGGCGAGCATCCCGATTGGGGGACGATGATCTTCAACTATGGACGCAATGAAGTTCGCAACTTCCTGGTTTCCAACGCGTTGTTCTGGCTCGACAAATACCACGTCGATGGTTTGCGCGTCGACGCGGTCGCCAGCATGTTGTACCTCGACTACAGTCGCAAAGAGGGTGAGTGGATTCCGAACGAATATGGTGGACGCGAGAATCTGGGCGCTATCCACATGCTGCGCGAATTCAACGAACAGGCTCACGCTCAGTTCCCTGGTGTGATCACCATGGCAGAAGAGTCGACTGCTTGGCCCGGCGTAAGTCGTCCGACCAGCAGTGGTGGACTCGGCTTTTCGATCAAGTGGAATATGGGCTGGATGAATGATACGTTGCGCTACATGCACCACGACGCCATCCATCGCCAATACCATCAAGACGAGCTGACGTTTAGCTTGATCTATGCCTTCACTGAGAATTTCGCTTTACCTTTGTCGCACGATGAAGTGGTCCATGGTAAAGGTGCATTGATTAGCCAAATGTCCGGTGACCTGTGGCAGAAGTTCGCCAACCTGCGTCTGCTGTATTCCTACATGTGGACTCACCCCGGCAAGAAACTGCTGTTCATGGGGAGCGAGTTCGCGCAATGGCACGAATGGGATTACGATTCCGAGATCCAGTGGGACCTGCTCCACTGGGATACGCACAAAGGCGTCAAGTCGATGTTGGCCGATTTGAACAAGATGGTGATTAACGAACCGTCCTTGCACGAATTGGACTTCGACAGTGCGGGCTTCGAGTGGATCGACTGCATGAACCGACAAGACAGCATGATCAGCTTTATCCGCAAGGCGCAGGATCCAAAAGATTTCGTGATCGTGGCTTGTAATTTTACCCCGGTCGTTCGCGAAGGCTATTTGATAGGTGCTCCCCGAGCGGGTTTCTATCGCGAAATATTCAATAGCGATTCGTCCTATTACGCCGGTAGCAATGTGGGCAATTATCCTGGCATCGAAGCGCATGCCAAGCCGCACCAGGGCCGACCCGCCTCGATGCGAATTAATTTGCCGCCGTTGGCTACGGTTGTTTTTAAACCGCAATAGAAATAGATTTCCTCGGGAGTAGCTGCGGTCGCCAGACCGCAGCGATCTACCTTCTGGCGACAGTAGCTACAGGGTTTTCAGACAAAAAGAAGAGTCGAACAGAGATAACGGAATCGCGAGAGGCAATTATGGCGGCACCGCTGATACCATCCA
Source organism: Pirellulaceae bacterium (assembly GCA_020852965.1). Classification (GTDB taxonomy): domain Bacteria; phylum Planctomycetota; class Planctomycetia; order Pirellulales; family Pirellulaceae; genus Aureliella. The sequence continues at coordinate 31,065 of JADYZV010000136.1, forward strand.
ATTGGCAGTTGCCTGACTATTTCCGCAGGCGGCTTGGTTCCTCGGCCGGGCGACAGAGGTTGATGCAGTCCGAGGGGCAGTTGTTGATCGTAGTCCACCGCGTACCGGAGCCCAACGAGGTGACGCGACGTGGCGTGCTAGTCTGGTTCGATGGACAACAATGGCGAGCCAGTGATGGCGGTCCTGGAAAGTTGGCTGTTGAAAGCTTGCTCGACGTCTACACCAAAAAAATCGAACAGTTTGATCAACAAGAAGCCAAAGCTCAGAGTGCGGCCGAATACCTCCCGTTGCTCGATGGTTTGACTCCGTTGGTCCGCGCAGCGCGCAACCTTTACGAAGTATTGCAGGAAGCACGCACGGTCGCCAACGAAGTTCACGAACTGATCGACTGGCGCGATCGAGCTTATGACATTTCGCGCACAGCGGAATTGCTCTATCAGGATGCAAAGAACTCGATGGAATTGGCGGTTGTTCGCCGCGCCGAAGAGCAGGCAGCCGCTAGTCATAAAATGAGCGTGTCCGCCCATAGACTGAATACGATGGCGGCTATATTTTTTCCACTGGCAACACTCGGTTCCATTTTTGGTACAACCTTCACCGAAAACTGGTCGTGGTCCCAAACGACTGGGCCATTCCTATGGTTCCTAGTCGTGGGGCTGGTTACCGGCTTTGGATTGGCCGTGTTCGTCAATCGTAGTGAAGCAGCATAACGGGAGCCGTGCCTGCCTGCGATTCGCACAATTGCAGCAGACATTGATTGCCCAGTACATATTATTCTGAGGAGTTGATTCGATTTCCTTTTCCGAGACGGTTGACAGCGAGAGCATACAAGACAAACAGGCCAAGACGCTACGGCGATTGATGCCTGTGTTGGAGCGCGAGTTCGAGGGTCGAGCCGAGCCGGTGGAATGGCATGCCTACGTCCGCCGCATGCGACAGACTTTCCCCCGGCTTTTCGAACGCCTGTATCAACTCTATGGCAACTATTACGATTTCTATTACCACGTCGAAGCGGTACTAAAGACCACCACCGAAATGTGGCTGCAACGCTCGCCTGAAATGCGAGCTCAAGACGCGCTGCGCGAAGCGGACCCGCACTGGTATCAGTCACAGCGTATGCTCGGAGCGATGTGTTACGTCGATCTGTTTGGCGGCGATCTTCAGCGCATCAAAGACAAGATCCCTTACCTGACAGAGATGCACATCACCTACCTGCATCTGATGCCGCTATTTCGCACTCCCGAGAAAGATAACGACGGCGGCTACGCAGTCAGCAGCTATCGAGAAGTCAATCCGGCAGTGGGCTCGATGGGGGAGTTGGCCGAGTTGGCCACCCACCTGAGACAGCATGGTATTTCGCTCTGCCTCGACTTCATCTTTAACCATACCTCGGACGAACACGAGTGGGCGAAGGCCGCCCTGCGCGGCGAACAGGAATTTCAACGCTACTATCGCATGTATTCCGACCGCAAGCTAACGCTGGAGATCGAGCGTTCTCTCCCCGAGGTCTTTCCCGACGAGCATCCCGGACAGTTCACCTACAACTCCAAAATGGGTAAGTGGGTGTGGACCACGTTTCACAACTACCAGTGGGATCTGAACTACGAGAATCCCGAAGTTTTCACCAGCATGTTGGCCGAGATGCTGTTCCTGGCCAACCAGGGAATCGAAATCCTGCGATTGGATGCAGTAGCCTTTATTTGGAAGCAGATTGGAACGTCGTGTCAAAATTTGCCTCAAGCGCACTGGATCATCCAGGCGTTCAACGACGCCGTGCAAATGGCCGCTCCCGCTATGGTCTTTAAGTCCGAAGCCATCGTGCATCCCGATGAAGTCAAAAAGTACATCTCCTTCGAAGAATGCCCGCTGTCGTATAACCCGCAACTGATGGCCCTATTGTGGAATTCGCTGGCCACGCGCGAAGTCAAAATGCTCAGCAATGCGATGGCGCGAGGTTTTGCCATTCCTGAGAATTGCGAGTGGGTCAACTACGTGCGCTGCCACGACGATATTGGTTGGGCCTTTTCCGACGAGGACATTATCCACGGCGGATTTGATCCAGCCCTACATCGCAAATTCTTGACGCAGTTCTACACGGGGCAGGTCGAAGGTTCCTTTGCTCGAGGCCAACCCTTCCAGATCGATCCAGTGACCGGTGACGGACGCGTCAGTGGAACCACCGCTTCGCTAGCGGGCTTGGAAAAAGCGCTCTACGAGCAAGACGAAGAGGAAGTCGACCTGGCCGTGCGACGTATATTGCTCATCCATGGGATTATCGTCACCATTGGCGGCGTACCGCTCCTGTACTTGGGAGACGAACTGGCAAGTGAGAACAACTACGACTACCAAGAAGTACCCGAGAAGCAGGGCGACTCGCGCTGGCTCCATCGCTTTGCCTTCGACTGGGAGCGCGCCAAGCTGCGCAACGACGCGAGTACACCGATCGGTCGCGTCTATCAAGGGCTTATGCGCCTGATCCAAATTCGATTGCAGAACATGGCCTTTCACCGCGGTTCCACCGAAATTATCAACACCGGCAATGACCAGGTCTTCGGATTCTTCCGCAATCAAGAATCGCAAAGCGTGCTCGTGTTGGGCAACTTTACCGAGCACGAACAGACCTTGTCAGCGCGACACCTGCGACAATTGGGCTTGCGACGTACCGTCGTCGACCAAGTCGCTGGCCGCATCGTCACCGCCGCCCAAGAGATGATCCTCGAACCCTATCAGCTCATGGTCCTCGCGCGCAACGTCTGAAAGTGTTCAACCCGGACGATTCATGAGCACCTAAGCCAAGTTGCATGGTACCCTCCCGTGTGCGGAGGGCTTCAACGCATTGCGGTTCCTTTCGCGGCCTGCGCAGGCGACAGCACATGCGTCGGCCGTTCGCGAAGTCAGGCGAGAGCTCAAGCCACACCAAGTCAAGCAAGGACGAATTAGCCGTTTTCGATAACCCACTGGACGGCTTGGCGAGTCAAGGCGGCCATGTCGTCCAGTTCGAGCTTTTCCTTGATCCGCGCGCGATACGTCTCGATCGTTTTTGGGCTGAGTTGCATGCGCTCGGCAATGTCGGCTGTCTTCAGGCCACGACCTATCCATTCGAACGTCTGCAATTCGCGATCCGAAAGGGCCTCAGCCGGCGACTGGCCAGCAGTTTTGTTGCCAGTCACCATGCGGTGCAATAGTTTGGCAGAGAGTTCTTCGCACAGATAGACTTCACCTTTCAACACTTTGCGAATGGCGTTGACGATGGCTCCCGTGGCATGCTCTTTGTTGATGTAACCCAAGGCACCGGCGCGCAAGGCTCGTTCGGCGTATAGTGAATCTTCGTACATCGACCACACCAGCAACTTGGTGGGGAGTCCCTCCGCTCGGACGCGTTTGAGCAAATCCAAGCCACTGCTGGTCTTAAGCGAGATATCGACGATGGCCACATGCGGGCTGAGGCGACGGATTAGTTCGATACCTTCCTCAACATCCGCAGCTTCACCGACGACTTGCAAATCTGGCTCGATACCTATTCGCATCGACAGCCCATCACGCGTCGAGGGATGGTCGTCAATGATTACGATGCGTGACGTGCTGTTTGGAATTTCGGTACTTGTGACCGAGACTGAAAAGACTGCCATTTTCAGCGGAGCGGAGACTGCCAACTTGGGTGTTTGAGGGAGTGGTTTTATATCGGGACGTGGGGCTGGCGCAGCTCGTCGCAAGTTTTTTTGCGGA
>JADYZV010000137.1 GCA_020852965.1 Pirellulaceae bacterium
ATGACGCTCTTCTCCGATGCGGTCTTCACTGTTGAAAACCGTCTATCGGAAGCGTCACCCTTCCTTAATGCAACTGGTACCTTTTCAAGCGCAAATCACTGGTATCGTTTGGGCGCAACGTGACAGCATGAACGAGCGCACTCTTACATTGTCGTTGCCAGCACTGGCTGTCACTATCCCAGGAGCTACTCATGAACATCTCGTCCACTTCATCATTTTCTGCAGCGCAGTCCGTGCGCGGTCAGCAGCGTCCCAATCAACAAGAAGTGCTCGCTTCGGCCCTGAAGTCCGTTGGCGTCGATGACGAAACCGCTGCCGATGTCTTGTCACAAGTCAAAGAAGCAGTCGATTCGTTGCAGTCAGACTCCTCGGCAAACAGTAGCGATCGTTCGGCAGTTCATTCGGCGATAGCCGGCGTGTTGGAGGCCAATGGGATCGACCCCTCAGAGGTAGGTGATACGATTCAGGCGAGTCGGTCTACCAGTGGTCCACAGCAGAGTGGTGGTCCACGTGGTGGTGGTCGCCCCAGCGGCCCACCGCCACCACGTTCGGCCCAAGGTAGCGGAGATGAAATCGGGTCGATTGAATCCGCATTGCTTAGCGCAGATGTAGAAGAAGCCAACGTCAATAAACTGCTAACCCAAATGATCGAAACGATTTCCAATCTGACTGCGAAGGGGGCATCGGAAACATCCAGCGACTCGATTCGCGCGGCTCTGACAAAAGTCCTGGAAGAAAACGGCGTGGATGTCGAGCAGTTTGAGCAAGCCTTGCCCGACAAGCTCGGATCAAACGGATCGTTCGTCAACCGAGTGGCTTAGACCATTCCCCCGATGATCAACTTCGTCGCGAAACTCGAAGAGCGTTTCGTTTCCACCAAAAATCGCTGCGCGTTACTGAACCTTAGCGGCGCCCCCTTGGATTGGTGGTACCTGCACGTGAGCAACGAATTATTTTGGCCCGCCGCTTTTTTTGATGACGCGTAGAGGAGTATTCGGCACGATTTAGTTGAACAATGCGGTTGACTGGCAAGGCTAAGCTCCCCAATTGGCGAGTGTAGCATGTTCGACGCATGCCGGTATGCCAACCATCAACCCCTACAGGGAAACAGGGCCAGGCTAAAGGTTTCGTGAAATCGTCGACTTCGACCTGCGGCGCCAGTGTGGTGTATCGAGTGTGTTTGCCGGCTTTAGAGATCGTAGTTTATTCCCAAATCATTATTCCGTACTTCCTTCAGTTTTATTTTCAGCTTCTGCTGAAACTCTTGCACAAGGCTCTGGTACTTTGGATGGTGGGCCAAATTGTTGAATTGCTTGGCGTCGTACTCCATGTCGAATAATTCCATGCCTGAGCCGGCATCTTCATCGTATTGAATATATGCCCACTTTTCTGTGCGGTACAAATAGGAGAATCCGGCATTGGTGTAATGCATTGAAAACGCGGCATCCCGCACCGCATGATCGGGATTATCCAGCGTTTCAACCAAGCTCTTTCCTTGCAGATGCTCGGATGGTTTCAATCCAGCAAGTTCAGCAACGGTAGGGTAGATATCCAGCATCTCGGTCAGGGTATGGCAAACACCAGGCTTTTTCCCTGGGACTTTGATAATCAAAGGCACCCTAACCGACTCATCGTGCAGACCTACTTTCATCCAAAACCGATGCTCTCCCAGATGATATCCGTGATCCGACGTAAAGATCACTATGGTGTTATCTTCGATCCCCTCTTCTCGAAGGGCATCTAGAATCTTGCCCAACTGGGCATCCATATAGGAAACACAAGCGTAGTATGCGGCAATCGCTTTCTTCTCCTGCTCCTCGCTCATCTGTCCGTTAACACTGGTAACGTAATTGATTCCACGATCTGGTATGTCGTCCCAGTCATTTTCGACTCGCGGGGGCAGCACGATTTGTTGGTAAGGATAGGGTACAAAAAACTTTCTTGGGGCGACGAAAGGAACGTGGGGACGAAAGAATCCAACTGCCAGGAAGAAGGGGGCATTCTTGTGTTTCCGTATTAACTCCACTGCCTTGTCCGCAGTTTCGGCATCCGTATGTACTTGCCCTTCGTCTGCCTTGACGATATTCATCAGGTTTCCACCATTTTGATTTTCAGATCTCAGAACTGGCTTCAAGCCCAAGGGATTTTTTTGGACCAGTTCACTCTCTCCTTCGGCATGTACTTCCGGTGCCGCGCTATTGTAGCGTTCGGTCCAGGATGCTTCGTCATCCTGACCATTCAGTCCTCTCATAATATCAACGGATCCCATGTGATATATTTTGCTCACTCTCGCCGTGTAATACCCGTTGTCTTTGAAGAGCTGAGGCCAGGATTTTCGTAGATCGCCGACAACTTCCCGGCCACTCACATACCCGTAAGTTTGTGTGGCGTTGGGATAGTATCCAAACAAAAAAGATGCCCTTGAGGGGCCACATACGGGAAATTGGCAAAAAGCGCGCGTATATTTCGTTCCGGATGAAACCAGCTTGTCAATACTCGGCGTACGACAGGCTTGATTCTCATACGAAGAAATGGCTGTTGTCGTAAGGTCATCTGAAATGATGAACAACACATTTGGCTTTTCATTTGTTGACTGTCCTCTGGATTGAACAGCCGAAAGTGATAAACAGAAGAGCACGAAAACGCCGAACCGTACAATGCTTTGCCGTCGAACTGAGATGTGGTAGCCGTTCATGTTTTTATCCTTAGGCTTGAATGCGTAATTGGACGCTGCAGCGAGCTTCGTCGTGAAAAATAGCAGTCCGACGAGCATTACATTACATACTAAACTACATGTTAAGCGCGCAGTGTCCATCGGGGATCAGAGAGCCTGACAAGAAGCGATCAAGAAAGGCCGGCGCAGGGGCTAACCGGCTTAGGCCATTCTCTAAACTATCACACACTCGGCTATTGAAGCGGCGAACGCATAGATATAGATGACGCTTTCTCCTACATCCTCACGACACTCACCACAGGTCGCATGCTTCGAGCCATCCGCAAACGACAGCACGCCAGCAGGAGTGCCATTCAGGGACAGCAGCTACGGTAGCTTCTCCTCGTTCGCAATATGAATCGCTCCCGACCACACACGATTCGTCGCCGATGATACAATTCTGTGTTGTTTCAACCGAACCGACTTATCAAGTGTATTTCAAATGTGGAAATCTACTTCGCACCGCTTGAGGATGGCATGCGTAGTTTTGATGCTGTCGTGCTCATCGATTAGTCTCGGGCAATCGACAGCAAACGTTGGCGATTCTGAATCTGCCGCCCAGCGTCGAAGCGACTCGTTCGAAACCAAAATGCGTTTGCTCGAATCGGCGTGGGAGAAGCGCGACTTCGACTTAGCTCGATCACTCACCCACTCTTTGCGAGACACCGTAGTCCAAACGCAACAGGAAGAAACTCCGCCGGCCAAATCACCGGTCGAGACCAATCAACTCCAATCGGTCGAGTCGTTAGCGGCGGAATGGAAAGAGTGGGCTCGAGGATGGAGGTATTTTAAAAGGCTTACCATCGAGGAGACGGTTGCCGAACCTCGCCACTCCGAGCCGGTGGAGGTCTCCCTGAGTTTTCCTGCAAACCAAGTTACATCGCTGGCTCGCGAGATTCGCGTGGCGACGGTCAGCTTTGGCAGACTTGTTGAACTGCCGTGCCAAGTGTTTGGCGAAGTTCGACGAGGTAATGAGCGGCATTGCAAGATCCTGTTCATGGTCGACAGTCTTCCAAAACAGAAGCAAGACCTACTAGTCTTCTATAGCAATCCGGATGCAGAATTGCCACAGTATCCTTCCGATCTGCTAACAGAAGGCGAAGGTTTTGGATTGGATATCTCTAACGCCCACTTCAAGGCTTCTCTTTCCAAACAGACAGGGCAGTTGGAACGACTTGTACTGCGTCGCGAACATGGGCTTGAATTGTTTTCAGGTGGCGAAGGGCATGGCGAACCACCTGGTATCGATTGGGCCCATGACTATGTCGATGAGGACGGTTTTCAGAAACTGCGTATCTCGCTTTGGGATCGCTGCCCAGATTATGAGGTCATTCGCGGTCCGCTTTGCACCATTGTCCGGCGCTGGGGGTTTCCCTACTCACCCGTCCATCCAATCTATTCGCCCAGCCGTCTCAAAGTGGATATCGAGTATCGTTTCTACACTGGTCTGCCATGGTTCCATAAGATCGGTTCCATGAAGGCCATTCAAGACTTTTCCGCACAAGCTCTGCGCGATGATGAGTGGGTATTCTCTGGTCAATCCTTTACCGACAAGTTGTGGATGACGGCGGATGGAAAACTGCACACTGGAGATGTGCCAACACAACAATCGGAAAACCTATGGGGGATCGGTTTCTTCAACAAGGTCAGCAGAGACTCTTTCATGGCTCTTTTCCTCGAGCATTCAGCAACCGGCATTCCGGAATTGAAACAGAATGGCGCACCACAGTTGTACTATCGTTGGCATGGAAGCGTCTGGAGTCGCTATCCCCTAACAGTCAAAAACGTGCCAGCAGGCGCCGAGTTGAGACAGAAAAATGCCTATCTCGCAATTCCCTTTGCTGAGCCGGATGGCTCGAAAACGATCGAGTCGCTGCGTCGCTGCCTCGTAAATCCATTGAAAGTATCTGCCAGCCATGCTGCGCCTCAACCCAATGTTGCGCCAGAGGTTGCTGCAAGACCCGATCCGACAACCCAGCCTCGTCTGGGGCGTGCTGGAGAAACAGGCGATTGTTCTCAATTGAAATTGGCTATTTGGCAAGCGCTGCGCGATTGCAAAGATGCGCAGCTCTACACGGCTGACATCAATGTCGTCGAACTCGGCCTCGTTTACGATGTTCGCGTCCGTGGTGATGTCGTAACGTTGGTGATGGCCATGCCCCATCGGGGACGGCCGCGACTCGGATATTTTATCGACGGTTCCATCTCCGTTCATCCCACCTTGTCGGTGCCCATTCGCGAGCGATTGATGAACGTCCCTGGTGTGAGGCAAGTCGTTTTTGAACAAACGTGGGAACCCGAATGGAATTCAAATCGCTTGACTGAGGAAGGTCGAAAGAAACTGGGGATGGAATTCGTAAACGATCGCGATTTGCCAGACTAGCGACCTGCCAGCCTCGATCACAGTGCCGTATTCCCCCCACCTGTGCAAAAGAAGGCTTTGCTCCGTCGATTGCTGATTTAATATCGAGCGAATTTTCGCGGACCAGTCGGCGGAAAGGGAGGAACTTCACGTCACGCCATTTCTACCCGAAAAACTTTGGCACACGCCCGGCAAGCGGGCATGGGGCCATACGATAACGAGCGGGCATGGGGCCATACGATAGCAAGTGGGCATGGGGCCTACGATAACAAGCGGGCATGGGGCCATACGATAACGAGTGGGCATGGGGCCATACGATAACTAGAGCGCCTTGCGGCTGATGAATAATCCGGGTTGAAGCCCATTCCACACAGCAAGAGTCCATATAATCAATAGCGTATACTGGGTGCTCTGAGTTCAATCCGTTACTTTCTCACACACTTTTTCAAAGGAAGTTTTCAATGGCAACTTTTATCACTAATATCAAGTTCACCCAGCAGGGCATTAAGGATGTCGCCCACACGACGAAACGGGCGGCATTCTTTAAGGCCGAAGGGAAGAAAATGGGTGTCAAGGTCAAGGACATCTACTGGACCATCGGCGACCATGACGGACTGCTAATCTTGGAAGCTCCAGATGACGAAACTGCCACCGCTGCCATTCTGCATCTGGGAGCAATGGGCAACGTCCACACGACAACCTGCCGGGCCTTCTCTGCTGCCGAAATGGATAAAATCGTGAGCAAACTGAATGGCGGCTAAATCTACGATTTTGGTAGTCGAAGTCGAAAAAGCAGTTGAATAGCCCACATTGTGAAAGTCGCAGTGGGGCGGCGCTTGCTGCTCGGGGGCTGGGGCATCCTGAAGACGGTGCATGTCGGTGGAAGGGACGTGCCCCCTTTTCACCCCATGCGGCCGAGCTGCTAGCAGCTCCAGGAGAGCGTCTCGGCCTATAGAAACTCGCCGACTGCGCCGTCACGTCGACTCCTGAAGAGATCGCGATGTCGATATTGAGTTCTACCAGCCCTGAATTCGTACCGGATCGGTTTGCCGACAAGGAGACGAGATCATGAAAACATTCCTCTCAAGCGCTTGGTTGTTTCTGTTCGTCTGCCAGTCGCATGCGCAGATCAATCAGCAGCAAGACAGGCCCCGCCAGCAGAATCAGGGCGCCGGTGTGCCAACGGAAATACTTGACGCCTATGACGCGCGAATGTTCGACGGCATGCCGTACCGCCTGCTGCTGCCCGTCAAAGTTGAGGCTGGCAAAAAGTATCCTCTGATCGTGAGCCTTCACGGAGGGGCGGGCGTAGGCGATGATAACAAAAGCAATCTGCGGAATTGGAACGCGAATTTTGTTGATAAGGCTTGGCGAACGAAATATCCCTGTTTCGTAGTGGCACCCCAAGCAGTGGGCAATTGGTCGGTCACTGGAGAATCGATACCGGAACTGACCGATGCGCTGAAGAGAACTTACTCCGATGCATGGCAAACGCGGATCGAAGAGCGGAATTATCCGCCCGGCCCGATGTCCGACGGACCACTTACGAAGGTCTTTGCGCTGATCGACGACCTTGCCGAAGAATTCTCCGTAGATACGGATCGAGTCTATGTGCTCGGCCATTCGATGGGAGGCGCCGGAACTTGGAATGCCGTTTGGGCGGCGCCAGAGCGATTTGCTGCCGCTATCCCAAGCGCGGGCGGATTGCTGCCATGGAAGGATCCCGCAAAATTTAAAGACGTTCCCATCTGGGCTTTTCATGGCGGCAGCGACCCGGTGGCTCCCACCGACTTTTCACGAGAAATCTTTGCGCGGTTGAAAGAAGTAAAAGGAAACCTTAAGTACACCGAGCTGCGGGACGTCCAGCATGGCGCCGCACAGTTTGCATTTAACTATCAGGGCGACCAGCCAGAGAAAGGTTTCGTCACACAATATAGCAGCCACAGATGTGACATGACGGATAATGTTTGGGACTGGCTCTTCCGGCAAGAGTTGGCCCATCGCTAAAGATGGATTATTCAAAGGATCACAACGCTCAGCAGTGCATTGAACGGCAGGCTGGTGGCGACTCTGCGTTTAGCCAATTACGTCATGCCATACTTTTTTTGTTGACGAGCAGTCAGCTATAGTGAACTGCAAAGTTCTCGAACGCTGGGATTGGGCCGGCTGAAGCTCACGATCTTAGAATTTAAGTCCACGTTCCGGTACAGTTTGGCTGCTCGACGGATCGCATCAAGGATCCACGCCTCGTCGTTTCCAAACGCACCTCCACCAAGCAGCGTTAGATACACCGTTTTGTTGCTTGACTTCGACGCATTCAGCGCTGCCACCGCCAGCGTCGCTTCATAAGCCGCCTCCAGAATCAGTCTCGCAAACCGTTCCCACAATTGCGTAGGCTGTCCGCTGTAGGCCACGGGCAGAGCAGAGCAATACGCCTGATTCACCAAGTGCTCGCAGCCGCCGAGCGTTACCTGCGTATTCCATTGAACGCCAATCTTCAACTTCGCTCGCAGCGAATCCAGCTCCGCTTCCGACATACTTTGCAACCGGCGGTCGATTTCCCTCAATCCAGCAGCCGAGGGCAAGGCGTAACCATTTTGCATTTTCCACAGTTGCCCGTTTCCGTTTCCAAGCGATTTACCGACATCAGCCAGGCAGTCAACCTGCTTATCCACCGACTGTCCAAGCTGCTCCTCCAACTCAACGAAGTAGTTGCGATAGATCGTTCCCGCTCCACAAGCGATCGCGCAAGCGGGCCCTTGCGTAGGATCGTCCTCGTAGATCGCAATGCCCTGCTCGGGCGTAACACTCGGTGAAACCATTTCCAGCAAATTGAACTGTGAAGCGACTTGAAACAGAGCGCCCGCATTGGTCGCGTCCTGATGTAATGCCTTGACATCGCCTACCACCTCAGTAACTTGCAATCTACCCGAATTCACACCTTCACTTGCAGCCACTCGCCTTCGCAACTCTCCCAGAGAGGCAATCTCCAACTGCCCGCATTGAAACTCTCGGCCCGACCTGTGGCTACGTAGACACGAGCCGGACACCGCCAGTTCACGCCGCACCGCGTCTGGTCCCCGTTCTTCAAAACCGACTAGATTATTGAACCAATCGCTCATAGCAATTCACACTTCCAGTTCCCGAAACTCGAACGTTTCCAGCTACTCATTCTTAATCTTGTTGTCGAACGGGGATAGGTCGCGTACTCTAATTGTGGCATCGATTCCTCTACGTCGTACGGCAATGATGAAGGAAGTAGGTAGATCTAGAAATTTCACCTGATACGACGGCTACCTCGCTGGCATTTAGCTGTTACGACAATCTCCAGGGGCCCGCCACTTGCTGGAGCACAACAATACCCTAGGCAAGAACCGCAATTCAACACCTTCCCGAGGAAACCAATATGGCATGGCGAGTTTGGTACGATGCGTTGGAAAAACCAGCCTGGACACCTGAACCCTCAACGATCAGTCTGATCTGGCAGATTCTCTATCCGATTATTCTCATTACATTTGGCTACGTCTTCTACTGCGCCGCCCGCACGAAACTTCCCTGGCAAGTTACGATACCCTTTGCCATCAATTTAGCAACCAATATAGCCTTTACGCCGATCCTGTTCGGTCTACGCAATCTACCACTGGCTGCTCTGGACATCGCCATTGTATGGCTAACCATTCTCTGGATAATGCTCGCCATTTGGAAGCATCACCGCTGGGTGGCCTTGGCACAAATTCCATATTTCATTTGGGTCTCCATTGCCTCTGTGCTGCAATTCACCATCACCTGGAGCAATTGGCAGTAGTTAGGCGGCGAGCCCCCTGGACTCGAGCCAATCTCGCCAAGAAATTGCCTGATCGACTGCTGTGGACCTACTCGCTGTCGTTGACCGCTCCGCCGGTCAGTCGCTGGGTAGGTGTCGACTGTTTGGACGATCTATGTATCGATAGTGAAAAAAGAGCGACTGATCGGCGGAGCGATCAGCGACTCTCGAAAGCCGTCGGAATTGCCGCAGGCTTTGGAACTTCAAAACAAGTCAGCCTTGGCCGCTAGCTGCAAGCGCCGGCTTCTCGATGAATCGCTTGAGGAATGGTGACCCGTAGGTGTGCCATGTGCGGGTGCTGATCACGTTGCCATCGAATAGACTAAACGCAGGCGTCCGTACTACATACCTACACATTTGGAGTCCTGAATCCATGCAAACCAAGCTGTTGCTCGCCGTCTTTATGGTCCTTGTGCTCGATGGCCTGGCTCTCCACCCTTCTGCCGGTGCCCAAGACAAGACGACCGATGCGGAATTGCGCGAATTGTGGTTTGGTGTGCTCGATGCAGGCGAGCGCAGGTTTCGTTTCGGTTTCGAATTGCTGCCAGAGGCGGACGGAATGTGGCAGGGGATTTTGTTGAGTTTTGACGAGGGCCGCCAGAAGTTCGTACTAGATTCGCTCAAACGCACTGCAACCGATTTCGAATTTGCAATCAAGGCTTCTAAAGGAAGGTATGTCGGTAAGTTCGACGTCTCCGGAAAAAGAATTGAGGGGCAGTGGCTGCAAGGATCGGCGAAACTCGATTTGGTGTTGGAGCAGGTCGAAGAGCATCCTACTCGAGATGTGAAGGCGCTGTGGGTGGGCGACATCAATGTCCTCTTTCAAAAGCTGAAGGTGACGTTTTGTGAGTCGACCGATGGTGAGGTTTATTTCGAAAGCGTGAGCCAAAAAGCGGGAGGTTTTGTCGTGACGAAAACCGTCCAAGATGAGCTCATCGAATTTGATGTGCCTGGCGTAGGCGGCAAGTTCTCTGGAAAGCTCAGCTCGGATGGTCAGGAGATGCGCGGCACCTGGAAACAGAGTTTGATTGAAGTGGAACTGGTGCTCGACAAATCAAATGAAGTCGATATCCGGCCGGAAACACCTCGGCGTCCCCAAACGCCGCAACCACCATTTGACTACAAAATACACGATGTTGACATTGAAAATCCACGAGATAAAGGAGTTTCGCTTTCTGCAACACTGACGATCCCGGCAGGCGATGGCCCCTATCCGGCGGTTGTACTGATCAGCGGCTCGGGACCGCAAGATCGTGACGAGAGTCTGTTGGAGCACAAACCATTTTGGGTAATCGCCGACTATTTGACGCAACGCGGCATCGCCGTGCTGCGATACGATGATCGAGGCGTTGGTGAGTCGACGGGTGAATTTGCAAGCGCTACCAGCCTCGATTTCGCCAGTGATGCAAGAGCTGCGTACGAGTTCTTGAGGTCGCAGGATGGAATCGATGCAAGCAAGGTTGGTCTGTGTGGACACAGTGAGGGAGGTATCATCGCACCCATGGTCGCGGTGGCGGACACTCGCGTTGCCTTCGTGATCATGTTGGCCGGACCGGGGGTCAACGGCGATCAGATTTTGACTAGCCAAATGGAGCTGATTCTAAGCGCCAGTGGACTGGAGGCGAGTGAGATCGAACAGCAACTCCTTATTCAGCGCAAGCTGCTCGACTTGGCCGAGTTGGAACCACCAATCGACGAGTCGCAATTTTCGGAGCGAGCCGGAGAGGCTATCGCACCTTTGCTAACCGATGAAGAACGCGAGACAGACAAGGGAGCAGCGATCGCCAGCGCCGCAGCCGCTCAGCTTTGCACGCCGTGGTTCCGCTTTTTCCTAACGCACGATCCAACTCGCGACTTGCGTCAATTGGGTTGCCCTGTGCTGGTCCTCAATGGAAGCAAGGACATACAAGTCGACCCAAACTTAAACGTACCGGCAATTCGAGAAGCCCTTGCAGCTAATCCAGAATCTGAAATCGTCGTTCTTCCGGGCTTGAATCATCTCTTCCAAGCCTGTGACACGGGCAATGTCGACGAATATCGTAGCATCGAGGAAACGATTAGCCCTGACGCGTTGAAAATTATCGGCGATTGGATAACGGACCGATCGAATTGACTCCGAGTAAATAAGAACAATATCCTGCTAGCACGCTCATTCTGTTGTGCTCACAGATATAGACGCTAGTGCTTCAACCACTTTTGATTTTGGTCGTAGTGGACGAGGTTACGAGTCCCGAACGTATTACGAATCAATCGGACTCGTAACCTCGTCCACTACCCTAAATTTAGATAAAGTTGAAGCACCAGAACTTGAAAGCACAGACGTCAACATCTTCGTGAACTACCAACACCAATAGTGAGAAACTATGAGCTATCTGCAGCAGCTTGAACCACTTGATCAATTCAACCAAATACTTCAGTCAAATGTGCATCCGCTTGCCTGGACTAATCCCACTCCTAGTGGGCGTTACAATCTCGTGGTGATCGGCGCGGGAACCGCCGGACTTGTGACCGCCGCCGGAGCAGCAGGGTTGGGCGCTAGGGTTGCTCTCATCGAACGTGGCCTGATGGGTGGCGACTGTCTAAATGTTGGCTGCGTGCCATCCAAAGCTCTCATCAGCGCCGGTAGAGTTGCCGCGTCGGCGCGGCATGCAGCCCAATTTGGAGTGCGTGGAACAGACGCTATCCACGTCGATTTTGCAGCCGTCATGGAGCGGATGCGTCGCTTGCGGGCCCAAATCAGTCCCAACGACTCGGCTGAACGGTTCAGAAAGCTTGGCATCGATGTCTTTTTCGGTCAAGCCAGTTTTGTCGACTCCAACACCGTGGATGTGAATGGCACACGGCTCAAATTCAAGCGGGCGGTAATTGCTTCGGGTGCGCGCGCCGCCGCGCCTCCTATTCCCGGTCTGGACACTATCGACTACCTCACGAACGAGAATCTGTTCTCGTTGACGGAACTTCCCAAACGCCTGGGAGTCATTGGCGCGGGCCACGGCGATCGCATCAAAATCTTAGCCAAACAGTAGGGTTTCGAGGAAATCTGTATTCCAGCCAGCTCTTTTTCTTTTGGCCTTCAAAGATGAGCGTGAAGTGTCCTGCTTAAGTAGACTGGTCA
>JADYZV010000138.1 GCA_020852965.1 Pirellulaceae bacterium
AATCCCGAACCGTCTCCCGACCTTGGCTCGACATAGGGGTAATACAATACGCCGGACTTGGAACAAGCCGCTTGATTGTCGAGCATACCTTCGATAATAAATCGGTGGAATCGGTTGCTGGCCCAGCGATAGCCGACCCGCAGGGCTTCGAGCACAATCAAGGGACGATCGAACTGCTTGGCCAAGTCGCGAGCAAACTGGAGGGCGTAGTTCGAGCGAGTGCGGCGAAAGGCGGTCATCCAATAGACCACCCATCTGCGGTCAGGCTGGACTGCGAGTTGATTCATGGTACGCAAACGCAGAGTGGGTACTTCAGACTCGCATGGGAACATTGGTACGGCATTTGCGGCGTTGGATGAAATGATTGAAAGTTCCCTTAGGTTACAGTGAAGGTCATGGAAATGGTCGCTCAACGCACACTTAGCCCACTTTGGCTACTCGTTCTGGCTACGACTCAATTTGCTGCCCCACTTTCAAAGATCTGGGCTGAAGAGCCGCTTGGCGTGTCACAGCGGGCGGCAAGCGAACTTGCATTCTCAGGAGTACATGATAGTGCGCGTGGCAAGCGTTCGTTTAGCAGTTTGGGTTCCAAGCAGGCTTCGCTCGAGCAAGAGCCACAGCATCCGTTGCGACCGCTCCTGATCGAAGCCCGGCAAGCCTTGGAGTATATTGAGCAGGAGGTACACGACTACACCTGTAATTTGGTGAAACGCGAGCGAATCGCCGGCGAGCTATTACCTCAGGAAACGCTATTTGCCAAAGTGCTGCATGGAAATGACAAACTTGGGGAGGAGGCATCGTCGTTCGATTGCATTTATCTCCGTTATGATAGCCCAGCAACCTTGAGCGGGAGGGAGGTACTCTTCAAGCGTGGCGGTGAGCCACACGAGCTGCTAGTCCGCAATGGCGGTCAACGGCTGGCTTTCTTAACACTCGAGTTAGATCCGACCTGCGCTCTGGCCATGCGAGGGACCCGGTATCCGGTGACCGAGTTCGGTATCAAGCGGCTGGTCGAACGCATGATTCGCCTCGGTGAAAAGGAATTGGAGCATGCCGAGTGCGAGGTGCGCATCGACGAGCAGGCGACGCTAGATGGCCGACACTATCGATGTATCGAAGTGCTGCACCCTCAGCGCCGCGATTATTTCGTATATCACATAGCTCGAATCTATATCGACCAGGAGCTGCAGCTACCTGTGCGTTTCGAAGCCTATGACTGGCCGAATGAACCAGGAGCCGAGCCGCCGGTGCTCGAAGAATACAGCTATCGCAACATACAACTTAATGTTGGATTGAGTCCAGAAGATTTCCAGCGCGACCACACGGATTATGGTTTCAGCCGTCGGTAGCTCTGTCAGATTGCTCTAGACATACCGTCGGTCAATCCGAGGCGGGCGACACTGCATTGCCGTAACTGCGCAGGTCGCGTTACGGTCTCCTTGATGATTCCGCAGAAATCTACTTAGGTAGCAGAGCGAGAACGGATTCGCTGGGGCGGGCGATGATGTGCGCGGCGATCAGCTTTCCTAGCCCATCGACTTTTGGTCTGGCAGCATCCACGGCAGCTCGTACAGCCGCCACGTCGCCACGAATGATGATGGTGACGTAGCCACCTCCGAGCTTCTCTTTGCCGACCACCTCGACTTGAGCCGCTTTGCAGGCCGTGTCGATGGCTTCAAAGACGGCGGTGAAGCCTTGAGTTTCAATAAAACCTAGCGCTTGAATCGGTGCGGAACTCACGGTGTTTTTCTCGGTTTGGGTTGAAGTTGCGTTCGGGTTAGCGGACGGGCCGGCAGGCGAGGCTAGCTCCTTGACGACATTTTGCTGAATCAGCGGACTGAATTCGACTGGGCTGTTGATACCTTGGAAGCCACCGCTACTCAGCCGCGGAATGACGGTACTTACTGGGTTGCCCTGCATCTGCTCGGCGACTGCATGACCCGCATCTATGGCGGTGCGGACGGAGTCGACCGGACCAAGGATTTTGATGCACGTTCCTGAGAAGTCATTCAGTTCAACTTGCCAAACCCGCACTCGAGCCGATTTTTCCATGGCGTCGAGCGCCACCATGGCAGGTGTCCAGCCACTGGTTTCGAGCACGCCGAAGGCGTCGGATGGGGTAGCTGCGGTTGGCACTTCGGTTCTTCGGGGCTAGAGATTCAGACAGGCTACTGAGCGGCAAAAAACATCGTGGTGAAAAACACCGTGGAAAAAAGTTGCCGAGCCACCTCTATCATGGCTAGCCCAAAGGGGAATTGCTAGTCTGGGCTGGCCATTTTTTGCGACGTAGATCGCCACTTTAACCGTTTGGGAGCTAGTTACGGTTGCTCAAACTCAGAGGCACAGAGTTCACAGAGCCGCTGCGTCGGATTGCACGTTGCGATAGATTTCAGCTAGCTTGAGCGAAATGCCCAGCGAAGGTAATTGGAGACTAGCCGACAGTTCCCTCTCTTCTTGAAACAACCAGCTGCCGTCCGTTTGGCGAGTGAAGCGTTCGACGTGGGAATAATCCTGTGCGATCAGTACCAATTCCTGCAACGAAGCGACTTGCCGATAATGGTCTGACTTGCGCCCACGATCGTACTTTTCGGTCGAATCGGATAGGACTTCGACAATAACGGTTGGATTGACGACGGTGTCTTGTCGTTCGTCATCAAATTCGAGTTCGCCGCACACGATCGAGGCGTCTGGATAGGTGTAGAGTCCCGTTGGCTGTATGCGCACGCGGAGATCGCTACTAAAAACGGCACAAGGCTTTCCCTTGAGAGCTTGCCGCGCCTCGCCAATAAAATTGGCGGCGATCAAGCTATGTTGGGGCGAGCCGCCCGCCATCGCGAATATCTCGCCGTCAAAGTACTCGCTCTTGAAGGTGGCCGCGCGCTCTCGGGTCAAGTATTCCTGTACGCTAATTTTTTTGAGTGCTGTCGACATGATCTTCAATACACCTTCGGGTTGTATTAAAAACAAGGATCGACGGAGCGATCCACGACTATCCAAAAGCATGGACCCGTTGGCTCCGTTAGTTTTCCCAATTCCGCATTTCAGTATACTGTAACAAGCGTCGGGGATACACCTCCATGTGAATAGCTTGAAAGCTCACCCAATGTTGGCCAAGATCACCAGTGCGGGTAGGACTGATATCGGCAAAAAGCGAGAGAACAACCAGGATCAGTTCCTGATCGCCGATCTCAATAAATCGATGCTCGTGCAGTCGACGAGTCTCAACCTTGAAACTCAGTCGCGACTATACGGCATGTCGCATGGCAAACTGTTTATGGTGGCCGACGGCATGGGGGGGCATCAGGCTGGCAATCGCGCAGCGGTGCTGGCGATCGACTTGTTGATCAATCAATTGCTCAACAGCATGCACTGGTTCCTGCAGATGGACAAGCCGCAGGAGGAGCGCGAGCAGGGCTTCATCGCCGACCTCAAGCGAATGTTACAGCGGGCTCACGAGGCGATTGAACAAGAATCGAGTGAAGAGCTTTCCAACCAAGGGATGGGGACGACGCTGACGATGGCATACGTCATCTGGCCGTGGATGTACGTCGTTCATGCAGGTGACAGTCGTTGCTACCTCCTGCGTCAAGAAGAGTTGGAGCAGATCACTCACGATCATACGGTATCGAATCAATTGGTAGCCCAGGGTGGCATGACCCAAGAGGAAGCCCAATCATCACGTTGGAGCAACGTGCTCTACAACGCGCTCGGTGCCGGCGCGCGCAGTGTCGACGCCGAAGTTCACAAAGTAGCCCTGCAAGCCGAAGACACGATCCTGCTATGCACTGATGGCTTGTATCGCTACATTCCCGATAAAGAGATCAAGGATATTCTGCTCAGCGATTTGGAGCCGCTCGAGTGCTGCCGCTCGTTCATCGAAATGTCCAATTTTCGTGGCGGGGCCGACAACATCACAGCCATCGTCGCGCGTTTGGGCAAGCCCGAACAAGACGAACCCAAAACTCGCGTGGCGGCCGAGGTCACTCTGGAGCGGTTGCTGGGAGAGGTCACCGGGTTTCACTCACGCGGTGAGCGATCGAAAAACTTCGACAAGCAGCCAGCGCAAGATACCGTCGATTTCGGATCGCCCGATACGCTCGAAGTCGGCTAATTCCGAGAGCACCTACCATGGACTTGTCAGTTATTCAGGATGCGTTGCAGAGTTGTGATTGCAGCGACTTGCACAGCTTGGCTCGTGTGGCAATCAGGCTGGCTCGACATCTGCAAACTCGCGCCCAGGAATTGCAGACACCGGCCGAACGCAGGCAGCAGGCGGAGTTGGATCGGATGGTGCAGCATCCGCGCGACAAAGCCATTCTAACGCAGTTGACCGACCAGGCTTTTCGCAGCGAGCGGTCAGCCAGAGCCGCCGATCAACTGGTTCACATCTTGGACGTGCAGGGCATACCGCGCTTCTTCAGCCCGCTCCAGCGGACGATGCTGCGTGGCTTCCAATCGTTCGGCGAATATTTGCCCGGGGTAGCAGTGCCGCTCGTAAAAGAAAAGATGCGGCAGGAGACGGCTAACGTTATTCTGCCCGCCGAGCCCGACATGTTGCGCGCGCATCTTCGAGCGCGCCGCGCCGAAGGTGTACGGATGAATGTCAACCTGCTGGGCGAATCGCTACTGGGTGAGCACGAGGCCGAGCGTCGGCTGGACGCCTACTTGGCCTTGTTGGAAATGCCAGAAATCGAGTGTGTGTCGGTAAAGATTTCCACTCTATATTCCCAGATCTCTACGCTTGCACGCGACGATACCGTTCGCACCATCTCAGATCGGTTGGAGCGTCTTTATCGCGCTGCCTTAGAGAGACGTTTTGCGCGACACGATGGAACGCAAGTCCTCAAGTTCGTCTACTTGGACATGGAAGAGTATCGCGACATGTGGCTGACCGCCGACGTCTTTCGGCAAACGCTCGATCGGCCAGGCTTGGAGCAGGTTCAAGCTGGTATCGCATTGCAAGCCTATCTGCCAGACAGTTTTACTGTGCAGCAGCAGTTGACCGACTGGGCGCGTAAGCGAGTGGCCGCTGGACAGGCTCCCATCACGATTCGTATCGTGAAAGGGGCCAATATGGAGATGGAACGTGTCGAGGCCTCGCTGCGGGGCTGGCCGCAAGCACCCTATCAAAATAAAGTCGAAACGGACGCCAACTATAAACGTATGCTCGACTATGGTTGGCAACCAGAAAATATTGTGGCGGTGCGATTGGGGGTCGCCAGCCACAATCTGTTTGATGTCTCGTTTGCCATGGTGCTGGCCGCCTGTCGCGCGAAAAGCAATCTCAATGGTCTCGACGATCAACCGGAGCAAGATGTTGCCGAGGGGAAAAAAGAGAGCTCGTTGCAGTCGCGTTCTCCCATGAACCATGTCCAGTTCGAGATGCTCGAAGGTATGGCCAACCATCAGCGACGAGCGCTGCACGAAATGGTCGACAACCTACTGCTATATGCCCCGGCCTGTAGGCAACAGGACTTCATTCATGCGATCGGCTATTTAGTCCGACGCATGGACGAAAATACGGGCCCAGACAATTTTCTGCGCCATGCTTTCAAGATCGAAGTTGACAGCCCTGAGTGGCTCAAGCTGGAAGGGCTCTTTCTCGATTCGGTCGCGCGCATAAGTGACGTCTCGTTCGCGCCACGCCGACAGCAAGATCGAAATGAACCCCCGCAGGTGCCCGTACAACCCGCGCATTGGAGTCTACTGGTCAATGAACCCGATAGCGATTTCGCCTTAGTGCAAAACGGACGGTGGGCGGCAGAGATCATCGAACAGTGGCAGCCGCAATGCGACTTGCGAGCCGCGCATGTGCCACTGTCGATCGGCGGTCAAGATGTCGACGGTGAAGGGGAGGCGGTCGAGTCGCTCGATCCATCGCGACCAGGCGTGGTGGTTGCTCGAGTTCGACAAGCCAGCCCTGCGCAGATTGCACAAGCCGCCGAGTGTGCTCACGCCGATCCAGCTCAGTGGAGAAGATTGGACGCTGGAGTGCGATACAAACTTCTACGGCGAGCCGCACAGCAGATTCGGATGCGACGCGCCGACCTGATTGGATCAGCGCTGGCCGAAGGTGGCAAGACTATCGCAGAGAGTGATCCGGAGGTTTCCGAAGCGATCGACTTTGTCGAGTTCTATGCGGCCACTGCGTTAGAGCTGCAACAAACCGCACGCTATCGAGCTCGTCCAGTAGGAACCGTAGTGGTCATCAGCCCTTGGAATTTCCCTATTGCCATACCCAGCGGCGGAGTTGCGGCAGCACTGGCTGCCGGAAACACGGTCATCCTCAAACCCGCCTCGGATACGGTGCTGCCGGCTCGAATCCTGTGTGAATGTTTCTGGAATGCGGGGGTTCCCCGCGAAGCTCTGCAATTCATCGCCTGCAGTGGTTCCGTAGCGGGGCAAGAGCTGTTGAGTGCTCCCGACCTGGGGGCGGTTATTCTGACTGGCGGTACTCAGACGGCCCAGCAGATTTTGGCTCAGCGTCCTGGTCTGCATCTGTTGGCCGAAACGGGCGGCAAAAACGCGACGATCGTATCGAGTCTGAGCGATCGCGAGCTGGCGATCAAAAACGTATTGCACTCGGCCTTTTCGCACTCGGGACAAAAGTGCAGCGCGACCAGCTTGTTGCTGCTCGAACAAGAGGTCTATCACGACCGAGGCTTTCGCGATGGACTGATCGATGCGGTGCAAAGTCTGCGAGTCGGATCGGCTTGGGAGCTGACCACCAAGCTCGGACCGTTGATTCATCCTCCGAGCGGCGTCTTGTTGCGCGGGCTGACCCAGCTCGAACCGGGCGAGTCGTGGGGAGTTGAGCCGCGTCAGCAGGGGAAAAATCCATGTCTCTATACTGCAGGCGTCAAGTGGGATGTGCCACCGGGCGGCTTCACACACACGACGGAATTGTTTGGACCAGTCTTGGGAGTGATCCCTTTCCGATATTTAGACGAAGCGATCGATATCGTCCATCAAACTGGCTATGGACTGACCAGCGGATTGGAAAGCTTAGATGATCGTGAGCAACAGCAGTGGATGAGCCGTTTGCAAGCGGGCAATTTGTATATCAATCGTCCTACGACCGGTGCCATCGTGCTGCGACAACCGTTCGGTGGCGCAGGCAAGAGTGCCTTTGGCCCAGGCATCAAGGCCGGTGGACCGAATTATGTCGTACCGCTGATGCACTTTTCTACATTGAGAGAGCCGCTTTCCGAAGAGTCGAGGCAGGAGTTGGCCGAAGGGGAAGATGCGCCGGCACCCGAGTTGGAATCGTTGTCGGCCTTTTATCAGCAGTTGCATGCGTCTGGTAACCGCGCGGTGGCACAGTTTCGACAACATTTGAACGGCGACCAGTGGCAAAAGCTACTCGGTGCGATACTCGACTACGATCGCTTTGCCTTGTCCGAGATTCGCGCGACGCATGATTCGCTGCATCTGCTGGGACAGGATAACTTGCGACGCTACGTGCCGATGACTCACATCCGCATTCGCATCGCGCCAAGCGACAGTTGGCTCGATATCGCCGTACGAGCCATCGCTGTCGTCGCTGCCGGTGGTCGCGCGACGATGAGCTATTCAGCCGAAGTTGATGAACGCATCATTGACGTCTTCGAGGAGTTGACTCAAGAGTGGGCCGGCGACATGGAGTTCTTGCAGGAGTCCGACGAGGCGCTGGCGGAGGCGATTGCGCGGGGACAAGTGGATCGCGTACGTTATGCAGCGCCAGGCTTAGTGCCGCCCGAGGTGCAGCGCGCCGCCGCTGAACGATTTGTCTACGTCGCCGACGCTTCGATTAGCCCAGTGGGTCGAGTTGAATTGCTGTGGTATGTGCGCGAGCAGAGTGTTTGCCTCGACTACCATCGCTACGGCAACCTCGGCTTTCGCGTTGGTGAGGAACGCGCTCCGGTATTGTAAACACCTTTACTCACCTTCATTGGTTGGACAGGCACGAATAGACTAGAATAGAGCTAGCGCTTCAACCACATTTAGTTTTGGGGTAGTGGACGCGGCCCGCGAGTCCCTTTGAATCATTAACCGTTTGGGACTCGTAACCTCGTCCACTACCCTCGCCAATTTTAGTCTTGAGGTCAGTTTTATGAGTACTCTGGCACGCCTGACAGGAGCCGAATTCGACTCGATGGTCAAGCGAGGTGCCTTCAATGGTATCGGTCCTAAGAAGGTCGAGCTAATCAATGGGGAATTGCGTTTTATGAATCCGGCTGGTCCAGTGCATGACGACCATGTCGAGTATTTAACCGATTGGTCGTTTCGAAATACGACTCGCAAGCATTGCAACATTCGTGTGCAATCGGGCTTTGTCAGTAATGACGACCGGCCAGAGCCGGATGTGTTGTGGATCAAGCCTGGGCGTTACGGTCGTCGTCGCCCAACCGCCGCCGACGTGATGTTGTTGATCGAAGTTTCCGACAGTAGCCTGGACTCTGACCTGCAAGTGAAAGCAAATATCTATAGCCGGAGCGGTGTTGGCGAGTATTGGGTGGTCGATATCCCCAACCGCCAGATTCACGTGATGAGCGATATCCAGGATGGTCGCTATCGTCGCATCGAAATGCACGCCCCGCCCGACGAATTGTCCCCTGCCTGCAAACCGGACGCGCGCTTAAAGCTCGCCGACTTGTTTGATATTGAGTGAGAGTTGCCAAAATCATGCGCCAATATCAAGGTCGGCAAAGAAGTCGGCGACGGGCGACGAAAATCCTTTGAGCACGTTGCCACCGTCGATGACCGCGTCTTGGCCAACAACCACGGCATCGGACGGACTCGTGTACACAGCAACACTGCGGTGAGCGCAATCGACGATCCAAACAATCTGCGTGCCCGCAGCAAAGTACTCGATGCGTTTTCGAGCCAACTCGGCTTTCGTATTCCCTGGACTCAATACTTCGACTACAAAATCGGGCGCCAGGGTCGGGCAAGCCTCCGCTGGAAATTTGCCACCTGGTAATCGCGTTCGGTCAACAAACGCAACGTCAGGTCCACGCAAGACCGACGCCAGTCGGAAGAACCCGTCGGGACCAGACAACAATCCCAATCTCCCGTTGGCAACAAAGATTCCCACAATTCGTGCAATGGTTAGCGCAACCACCGATGCTTCGTAACTCATCGCTTTCTCCACCAACGTACCATCGACCCATTCGTACAGCCCTTCGGCTCGCGATTCGTTCAACGCGATACATTCTTCAGCGGTTGCCGTACCAGGAGCCGGTTGCATGCGAACGCGATCTGGCGCGATATCACCAAGCTGAGCGAGGTGATCTTGCAATGTCGTTGCCAGCGCACTATTGAGACTCATGTCAGTAACAACTCCGCAAGGATGAGGGAGAGCAAGCCATCGGATGCCCGATGCGTATTATCTATTCTAGTGGGGCCGCGGACTTGGTTCTAGTGCTTCGCCCACGCTTAGATTGGGGGTAGTGGACGAAGCTGCGAGTCCGTTCGACTTGGTAGATGTCTCAGAAAATCTTCCATAGCGGACAAATTGAAGTATTTCCAATCAGCCAGCGCAGTAGAATGAGACTAACATGCAGCGTGCAACAAGAGGACATGCCAACTCGTACATCATTTTTGAATAGAAACTCGTCATGATCCAACCCACGCGACCGAGGTTACTTGGTGATTTTGTTAGAGAAGATGCCGAGTCCTTTCCGCTTCATAAGCAATGGACGGAGCAACAGTATTTGGCGCTGGACACTAATCGGTTGGTCGAATTGAACGACGGAAAAATCGAGGTGCTACCAATGCCGACTCAGTGGCACCAGATGATCGCGTTATTTTTGTATGAACAACTTCGCGCGATTACCCGAGAACATCGATTGGGGCTGACGCTCGCCGCGCCGCTCCGCATTCGATTGTGGCCTGGCAAGTTCCGCGAGCCGGACGTGGTGTTTATGCTGGCCGCAAACAAATCGCGGCGCGGTGACCAATTCTGGGATCGTGCTGACTTGGTAATGGAAGTGGTTAGTGACGATGACCCACCACGTGATCTTGTGACCAAGCGTGATGAGTATGCCAAATCTGGCATCGCGGAATACTGGATCGTTGACCCACGAGACTGCAGCATCCGAGTCTTAACGCTCGCAGCAGATACCAACCCAGGTGTATATCGTGAAATGGCTTGTTACGCTCTTGGACAAATGGCTGAGTCGGTCCTGTTGCCAGTTTTCCGCGTCGAGTTATCACAAGTGTTCGACGAGACTCGCGAGTTCTAAGCCTCGATCTCAACATTCAATCGTTCATTAGGCGTTTGAACCAAGCGGCGATGGCTGCGGTCACGAACTCGATGTCTGCTGGATTTCGCACGAGTAGATGGTCGGCGCCGGGGAGACAGATAAGACTGGTGGGGGATGGTTCGGGATCATTGCCCGAACGCTGAGTCAACAGGGCAAACAATCGCAGCGCATGTTCGAAGCCGAGCGTCTCATCGACGGGACTGTGGAGTAACATGGCGGGCTTGGTCACTTGTCGCAAGGTTGCAGGAAGATTGAAGCTGCGGAAATCAGCCAACATGCTGTCGTGAATGATGTAGTCTCGACCACCGATGCTGACCGAGCCGGTGCCTTGGCTAGCGATCTTCGGGTCCCTGCGCACAAGTAGATCGGCCAAATGACCAGTGTCGCTCGGGGCCGCTACGGCGACCACACCGCGCACACTGCCGATCTGTTCGACTAGCGACAGACTACAGGCACCGCCGAAGCTATGGCCGATCAACAAGTCGACCGCTGCGTAATGCTGGCTCATGAAATCGCAAGCCGCCAACAGGTCGTCGCGATTGCTGGAGAAGTGGGTCTGCGAAAAATCACCTTGGCTACCACCTAGCCCCGTCAGATCGTAGCGCAGCACCTGATAGCCGGCTTCAGCCAGTCCGCGCGAGATGCGCACGATCGCTTTGAGGTCTTTATTACAGGTGAAGCAGTGCGTAAAGACGGCGGTACCCAGCGGCTGTTCGTCGGGTAGATCGACGATGCCTGACAATTGAAAGCCCGACCCTCCGGCAAAGGCAACTCGTTCGCTTCGGCGGACCATTGGCGTTACGGCTTTTCTTGCATGGGGCAGGTACAGACCAATCGTCCACAGCCAGGACAGCCGCTACCGTACTTATCTGAAATGGCTTGTCCTAGGTCGATCCCCGCCACGTTGGCAATCGTCGCCAACCAAGCCAGCACATCTGCGAACTCGGCAGCCAGCTCCTCGCGCGAACCTTGTCGCAGTGCCGAAGCGAGTTCGCCGACTTCTTCCATCAGCCACATGAAGGTACCGTCGACGCCGCGCTGTACATCTTTCTCGTAGTACATGTCGCGGATTTTGGCTTGGAAGTCGGTCAGCGACACATCTTGCGATGTCGGCTGTGGAGCGTCTGATGTCATAGATGGTTGCGCTGGATTGAAATAGGGATCGAGCTATTTGTGATTTGCTCGCTATTGTACTCGAATTGACGAACGAGTCAGTGGCTGTCAGTGGACGATCAATGTATGCGACACGAAATTGACGGACAGATTCGCGCTCATTCGTGTGATTCGTGGGCAAGACCAGTCACGGGGCTCCGCTAAAGCGGAAAGCCCTCGCAAGATCTAGGGAAAGGGGAGGGGCGACGCGGTCGTGTCTAGTTGGAAAACTTGCGATCCAGCCCGCAAGCGGGCGATGGGGCAGAGGAGAGATGTGAGTGGTGGAGAGTTGAAAGTTGTGGAGGTTCCGATGTCGGCTTGACAACGGCACTGTTTTCAACGGATCATTAGCAACGGAGGCTGATGAATTCGTAAGTAATCCAGGATTATCGGAAAGGGATTGTAATGATGCTTGGATATTTCGATGTATTTCCAGAAAAATGCGAGACGGAAATACGAACAGCTCATTTTTCGGCTGATGCTAGTTTGCCATTCCCGCACGGAACCTATGTATTTGCCGAATTCTATTGTGTGGATCTGTCGTGTGACTGTCAGCGGTTGCTCGTGAAGGCGCTCTATGTCAAAACGCCTCAATCCAAACCAAAGGAAGTTGCCACCTTCAGCTACTCTTGGAACGATGCTCCCGATGACTCGTGGGCTAATATCATTGGTGAAACAACCAATCCTTTTCTAGATCCGCTTCATCGGCAGGCAGCCTACGCGGATGAACTAGTGGGTTTCTGGTATGACATGCTCTGCCGTGATCACGAATACGCCGAGCGATTGAGGAAGCACTACGCCGAACTCAGGCGTGAGCGCGGCCAATCGGCTCCACCATCGATTTGGGATGAGGAGCCAGCTAAGATAGTAGCTATCGACCTTGGCGAGAAGAAACGTCGGCATCGCGCGCTCCGTGAACATCTGAAAAAACGTCGCAGTAGTCGCAGACAAAAATAGCTCGACGCGCTGCATCCCAAGCAATCTAAATCCGATTCAACAACGGATGTAACCACCGCAACACAATCCAGTGAGAATTACGTTGAACAAATTATTGGTTTTGCCATTTACTTGTGTCGTTTCTATCGAGAGCAGCAGGGCGCCACGAATTGAGCGGTCCTATCTGCACAAGTGTAGAACTTTTTTAATATCAGCGTTGAGCTTTGGCCTAGCGATCCTCGCGTGTGCGACGGTTGACGCATCTCCTCCGGGATTGGTGGGGCACTGGCCGCTAGCCGGAGATGCGCAAGATCACTCGTCGCAAGCGAATCACTGCGAAGCGCATGAAGTCGATTTGCAGGCCGCAGGACAGACAGGACAAGCCGGAACAGCGGCGGCTTTTGACGGTCGACAGAGCCATATCGAAGTTCCCAATAGCAAGTCCCTGCAGTTGGGACAAAAAGAATTTACGATCGCTCTAAAGATCCATACCGAGGAGGAGCTGGACGACGCCTTGGGGGATCTACTCAGCAAATACGATCCGCAGAGCCGTCGTGGATTTAATTTTAGTATTCAAAACAACGCCGGTGTCACCTCGTCGCAAGCCAACTATCGCCATTTGCACTTTGGTATCGATAATGGTTCCGACGCTGGAGAATGGAGCGATCACGGGCGCTTAGGCAATGCGATCATGATCTTTGGTATGGCGGTCTACCAGGGGCAATTGTTTGCTGGGACCTGCGAGGCGGGCGAGCAGCAGTCGGGACGTGTCTTTCGCTTCGATGGTCAAAAGTGGACCGACTGCGGCAGCCCAGATCCGTGCAACGCAGTTTCCTCCTTGGCCGTCTATCAAGGAAAACTCTACGTTGGTGTGAGCAAATATCGGCTGGCAGGGTCGGCGCTCGGCGAGTCGGAGAATCCACATCTGGGCGGCAAGGTCTTTCGCTACGACGGGGATGGCCAGTGGCTGAACTGCGGCAGCTTACCCGATACGGAAGCCATCAATGGCATGGTCGTCTATCGTGGGCAGCTCTACGCCGGCTCGCTGTACGCGCCTGCCGGCTTCTATCGCTACGACGGCGGCACGCAGTGGACGTCTTGCGGTACGCCGGATGGAAAGCGTGTTGAGTCGCTGACAGTTTATAATGGAGACATCTTTGCCAGCGGCTACGATCAAGGAGCCGTCTATCGCTTTGATGGTCAGCAGTGGGAGCATCAAGGCGCTTTAGAGGGTGCCACACAGACCTACGGCTTCGCGACGCATCGCGGCCAGTTGTATGTCAGCGAATGGCCCAACGCCAGCGTCTTCCGCTGGGGTGGCGACAAGCAATGGCTGTTTTCCGGACGATTGGGGAACGAGCTCGAGGCTATGCCATTGATGGTTTATAACGGCAAGATGTACGGGGGTACTTTGCCGTTGGCCGAAGTCTACCGTTTCGACGATCCGCAATGGACGCAAGATGCCCGGCTCGATCTCACCTCAGAGGTTCGCTATCGCCGCACTTGGACGATGGCTGTTTTCCAAGGACGTCTGTTCGCCGGTACGCTCCCCTCGGGGCACGTACACTCGGTGGAGATTGGTCGTAACGTCACTTACGATCACGCGCTGCCCAGTGGCTGGGTACACTTGGCCGCCGTGCGCGACACGAACCAGTTAAAGCTCTATGTCAATGGTAAGCTCGTTGCTAGCTCGGCGACGTTCGACGCCGGTGAGTACGATATCGCCAACGAACGACCGCTGGAGATTGGGGCGGGAGCCAGCGATTACTTCAACGGGAAAATGAGTGATGTGCGGATCTACCAGCGCGCCTTGGCGGCTGGTGAAATCGAGCAACTGGCCGCAGAGAGCGCCACCCGCTAACGCCAGAAACCGCAAGTTCTGCTGCTGATGTTGATATCGCGGCTCGACGCCAGAATGGTCTGCTTAACCGCGCAGCGCGGACTAAGTGCTGAGTCAACTTGCGGCACTCGTTGGGGCGACCACTGGTGCCGCTGGGTCTGTCTTGTCGGTCTCAATTCAGCATGCGGGCGCGCTGCGCGGTTAAACAATCGATCGCTTCGACAAGCGTAGCGCGCTGCGGAAGAGCCAATCCCGCTTGAATCAGTTGGGCTGACAAACATGCGGAACAATTCGTCGAACAGACCGTATACTATTTTTTCGGATTCAGCGGCAATAGTTTGACGTTCTTGTACCACACTGGATGGTTGTGGTCTTGGAAACCGAGATAACCGCTGCGGGCAAAATCTTTGATTGCGCGGCTCTTGCCATCGAGCTTGTACTTGTGATCACCAGCGATGGCGCGTTCGCCTGGCTGGTCAAATTCGTCGGTGTTCATCTCGCAGACCAGCTCGCCGTTGACCTTGACCGAAATCTCCGCTCCCTGGCATTTCATTTCTACAGTGTCCCATTGGCCGGGCCCCTTGGAAGCATTCTTGGTGGTTGGCACAAGGTCGTAGATCGCACCGAAGTCGTGGCAACTGGTTCCGTCGCCGGTTGCGATTTGAGCCTCGAAACCGGTGTTCACGGGATCGGCTGGATTCTCGACGCGAAAGAAAATTCCCGAGTTGCAGGTTTCGGGCATCTTGACGTCACACTTCAGGATAAAGTCGCCGAATTGCTTTTCATAAATGATGATGTAGCCACCCGATTTGTGGGGCTGCATCGCATGATCAACAACGTCCGATGCAATTTCTTTGCCGTTATTGCACTTCCAACCTGTGTAGTCGGTTCCGTTGAACAAAAGCTGCCACCCGGTCTTCTGCTCTTGTTCGGTCAGTTGATTGTCAGCGGCGATTGAGGCACTGCTGCATGCCACGATGCACAGCGCAGCTGCAAAAAGGGAAGCGATTTTTGTCATCGATAGGTGCTTTCGAGGTAGAAAGGAAGCAGAGTATTCACGCATGTTTCAGTTGTGGTCTTTTTGTAGTTTCGCAAACAGCGTCAAAAGTGTATCGACAATCTTAGTCGACGCATCGAGCTGGACGTAGTTCGTCCCCAGCCATGTCTCGTAGCCACCCAGGCGGTGTTGTTCGGGCGTCGGTAGATAGCCGAAGGAGCCGTTGGCGAGCTCGATCGTAAAGGTTTGAGCAAAGGGACTGCTAGCCTTGAGTTCGAGACCGGTCTCGGTAAAGACTTCGAATGGAATAGCGGCGATCCCTACCCCACCGATACGAAGGGTTTGCAGTGGGACGTCGATTTGGCGCGGTGCAGCTTTGAGTAGTGCAATGCGCTCGGCATAAATTTCGTCTCGGCTGGTCGTGTTTGAATTGGGTTTGGATGTCGGCGTACTGCTATCGTTTGCGTTGAGGTTTGCAAAATGCTCTATCATCTCGGGCGTGGGTTGCCTGACCTGCAGAGGGAGAACCGTTTCTGCAGCTCCCAGTGGAACCCAGTCCTGAAATTCGAGTTGCTGATGGGCCTCATAGACGCGGCAGGCAACTTTCTCAGCGACTTCCTGCATTTTTTCATAGTTCTGGTATTTGCGCTCGCTGGGGTTGGAGAAGTTAATGTTGTTCACGTCGCCGCTGGTGCCGTTGGAAAGAATGCCGACGAACGGAGGCGATTGCTCGCTCGCTCCCAACTTCTGCGCAATGAATTTTGCAAAGTACCCGAAATAGTCTGCCGAAATATCGCCTTCACGCACACCGCCCACATAGTGCAATGAATAATTGGCCAGCAGTGCGATCGGCCTCCCGTCCCGGCTTTGGACCGAGATGAAACTAATCTGAGGATCGGTCGGTCCCGCTGGACGGTCGAGTGCGGCGCTGCCTCTGGGAGGATTCATGCGAACTTGGTCGATGCCGCCAAAGGGATTTGCCAGAAGCGATGCGTCCTTAACATACCAGCGACGATTGAAGAGTTCCGAAGGCTCGTCGATGTTTCCCCAGGCAATGCGCGCCGGTTCTAAGTTTTCCAAGGCGCAGCGCACTCCATCGCAGATACGTCGAGCTACAAACCTCTGGTAGTCCGTCAGCTCGCCGTCACGGGTCACCTTGCTCGACCCACGAGCAGAGGTCGCCGAGTGAGTGTGGGTGGAAGCCAATAACACCTGGGAAGGCGGCAAGCCAGTCGCGTCTTGCAATTGCTGTTTGGCCGAATCGAAGACTTCCACCGCGATGCCGACGTTATCGCAGATCACCAATGCCAGCTTGGTCTTTCCATCATCCAGCACGAGGCAGCGAGCGTGAAGCTCATCGTGCACATTGGTAGCTGGGGGTGACCGCCAACCGCCGACGATCGGTTCGCCCAACGGAGGGGTGATGTTGCTGGTGGCTGCTCCCGCGCGAAAGACGGGCTGCGCATCCTGCGCGTAAACTAGGGATTCGACTTGGAAAACTCCGCCATGCAATAGCGCGGCTGCGAACAACCAAGCAACGATGCTTCTCGATAAACGGGCTTGCATTATATTTTTCCAATGGCTCAGGATGTTGGCCGCGTGACAGCTACAAGTTCGTCTGCGATTGAATAATCAAACGCTCGCGGCTGATTGCAGTCGTCGCACTTGGTGGGTAGTGGAGGTGAGGGACCGAGTTGGTGCCTTGACACAATCGAGGCTCGGAATTCACCATATCGAGGAAGACATGCCTAGTCAAGCGCGCACTGCAAAGCGCCAGCTTGGTTGTTGAACGTGGGAAGCGGTGTCGAGGTGAGGCAGATCCAACGAGCAACAGACCCGATCGTTGCCGACCGGGTCTGTTGATTACACAGATTTGTATCAGTGTTTTGAGTGCCAAACGAAAAGATGTCTAACACTCGCTCCTGCAGCATACAAAACTTGTCAAGCTACTTGGTGTCGCAACCGCAGGCGGTACATGCACACACCGAGCAAGTGCACTCATCCGTCGTGCAACATTCACAGCCTGGTGCACACTCTCCGCAGGGGCAGTCGGCGGCTTCAGCGGTGGTTACCGCACCGCAGCTCGCTTTTGCGGAGCAGCTCTTTTCGGAGCTGCAGCATGCCGCGACGGGCGACGCTTGGTCATTGCAACAATCGAGCGTACATGGGCAATCGTCACACGTGCAGGCTTCGCCCGCGCAACAACCGCAGTCGGCCACGCATACTCCGCATGGGCAACTATCGGGGGCGACACTGCCAGTTGACATTTGGCTGGTGCCAAACCCAACGGTAGCCGCTAATGCTAGACCTGCGGCAATCTTCAAAACGATACTAGACATGATGATCTCCTGATCACAAACGATAGAATTTGAGTTTAAAGATGGAAGACAGCTAGCGGCCGCCTTCCAGTACGGATCCATCCGCAATCTCAAATCAGCCAGCAGCACAACAGCGCGCGGCGCTGCGTGGGAGTTGGATAGAAGCCCGCACTGACAGCGGCGCTGGGGCCTGTTGCAGAATGGGCAAAGATCTGCTTGCCAGGGGGCTCGCCGAGTGTGGCGGACCACGACTTTTTCGACGGACGCGCCAATTGCTCGAGCTCAGATCGCGCAGTGGTTGGCCGCTGATATTGGCAATCGCACTGCGCCAGCCAATCCGTTGAACATACATTCGACCCATCGCTGGCTAGCGTGGCTCGCGCCTGCTTATGTCCAGTCGCAGTACTGCACATCGTACAGGCGAGCGGGCGATTGGCTTGGTTGGTAGCTTCATCTCCCGCTGGCGGCGGAGCGACTGCCGCATCGCAGGTCAATAGCTCAGATGGTAGTTCTCTTTGCGAACAGCAGCAGTTGGCACGCACGAAACATGGCCACAGCAACATCGGCGCCAGCGCCACGACGCAGGCACAGCGAGTTGCAAAGCCAATGAGTGCTTTCATTCCAGCCAAGGTTTTATTCCAAGGAAATGCTCGGTGTTCCAGCTCTATGTTAGGAGTTTGGGGGGTGTGACGCAAGTGTTTTTTGCAAAGTTTGTTGTCCACTTAGCATCGTTCGGGAAATAGCTGTCGTAGCTACGTTCGCCAGATCGTAGACTCCCTACGGTCTGGCGAACGTAGCTACGACTAAGACCAGGCACTTATTTCCCGCACGCTGCGTAGTCGAGGCGTAGCGGAACCCTCGGAAAACTTAGTGCTCGGTTTGCTGACGCAGGGCCCGCAATTTGAAGTTTTTGTACCAGGCCGGAAGGCCATAGTCTCTGCAGTCGGCTGTGGGGCTACTATCAAAGTGACCGTTGAGTTAGTATTGCTAGTGCATAATTTTATAGCGAACACAACGGGCCATTGGGGTGGCGAGTGTAACGGCAAACGGCCTAGTGTTTGGAAAACTTTCTGAGAGATGTCATGACAACGATCGCGGTATTTGGAGGTTCGGGAAAGATTGGCCGGCAGGCGGTCGGGTTGCTTGGGAAGCACGGGCATCAAGTGCGCGCTCTCGTCCATCAGCATCCTGTTCCCGGATCGCATGTGACCTGCGTCGAGGGAAGCGTCGTCGATCCTGCCCACTGTAGTGAAGTGGTGCGAGGCTCGGAAATCGTTATTCAATTGGCGACGACCAAGGAGGACAGCGAGACGTTCTTCGATGTCAGCCTGCGTGGTACGTTTAACATTCTCGAAGCCTGTCGGTTTTCCAAAGATGTCAAGCAGTTCATCTTGCTGAGCGGCGATGCGGCGCAGGGAATCTGGTTCTATCCGCATCCGCAGCCGATCACCGAGGAGACGCCACTGGCTGCTTATCCCGGGTACTATGCATTCTCCAAAGTGATGGAGGAGACCATGACTCGGCAATACCAAATCCAGTATGGCCTGCGTACGACGATACTTCGTTCGTCGTGGGTGTTTGAAGGGGATGACCTATTGAACCACTTTTCTCTTCTCAAGAACGTGAACCCCAGCGAGCCGGGGCATGGATTTGGTAAGGTGTCTGACGAAGTGTTAGAGCTTGTCCGCAGTGGACAGGAACGCATACCTGTCCTGCTCGATGGCTCTGGCAGCCCACTTACGCGACACATTGTCCATATCGACGACCTTTTGCTTGCACTCGAAGCATCGCTTGGAAACGAGAAAGCGATAGGGCGCGACTACAACATCGCGGCGGCGGACGCCTTTCAATACCGGGAAGCGGCGAACTACCTATCCGAAAAGCTTGGTGTTCCGACGATCGAAATCGCCAACCCGCAATACCATCCCTTTTCCATCGACATATCGCGCGCCCGCCGAGAGCTCGGCTACTCGCCGATGAATGACTTTTACCACATGGCTGATCGCGCTATCGCGGTCCGCAAGAATCTATAAAATAGGACACTCCGTGAACTTTGTAACTCTGTGTTTCAATTCTTTGACGAAAGTTTGAACAACTGTGAAGCGGCTTCCGTTTCGTACTTTTAAAACACAGAGCCACAGAGGAATTCGCGTCAAGCCATCTAATTGGTCGATCACGTGATTGCGCGCAACGAGAAGTGTCAAAAATAGCTGCTCACGACTATATTATTACTAAAATCCGCCAGCGGTTAATGAAAACATAATCCTAACCCCAAAACCGAGGAATAGCATGTCCATCGCAGGAAAAACGATCATCGTCACCGGCGGCACTTCGGGGATTGGTGAAGCTTGTACGCGAGAGTTCATTAAGCGCGGGGCCAACGTCGTCATGGCTTCCATTCAACCGGCCGAGGGAAAGGCATTAGAGGATGAGCTTTCATCCACATCGCGTGCAAAATTTATCGCCTGCGATGTCACTCAAGAAGACCAGGTGCGAGCGCTCGTCGAGGGTGCTGTGGCTACGTTTGGCCGCGTTGATGCCATTCACTGCAATGCCGGTGCTTGGGGGCAAGGCACGGCGGAAGATTTTGATGAGGCGATTTGGAACAAGGTGATGGGAGTCAATGTCAAAGGTGCGCTGCTGGCGGCCAAGTATGGAATCCCGGCTTTGCGCGCAGCGGGCGGCGGCACATTTCTGGCGACGACCTCTGTGGCTTCCCAGATCGGTTTTCCGCAGCACGCGGTATACTGTGCGTCGAAGGCCGCGCTGGAGGCGATTGTGCGCTGTCTAGCCGTAGACTACGCGGGCTTGGTGCGCGCCGTGGGAATCAGCCCCGGTACTGTGGATACACCCATGTTGGCGGCGACCTGTGCGGGCTGGGACAAACCAATCGACCAATTGTATGCTGAGGTCGCGCAAAAGATTCCAGTCCGACGACTGGGGACGCCCGAGGATGTGGCCAAAGCGGCCGCGTTTCTGCTAAGCGATGAAGCCAGTTATATCAATGGAACCATTCTGACACTGGACGGCGGCACTCTGGCACTCCCTCCCTGGTAAACCAATCCATGCCATCAACTATTCGCAAACCCAAAGTCTATCATGCTACGTTGCTCGAATCGGGGCAGTCGATTTCCATCGATGGCCGCGGTTCGGATCCAGGTTGGGAATTGGCCCAAGTTCTGACCGACTTTTCCTTTCCATGGAGCGAGCGAGAACCCCCGGCGACCGAGTTTCGCGCTGTGTGCGATGCGCGACAATTGGTTTTTCGTTTCGACGTCACCGACTTCGATGTGGTTTTGAGCGACGGTGCGGACGCGATGCAAAAAGTAATTGGCTCAGATCGTGCAGAGATCTTCTTCAGCACGGGGCCGAACCTGAATCCATATTTCGGCATTGAAATCGATCCGCGGGGCGAAGTGCTCGCTTATGAAGCCAGGTTTCATCGGCAAATGAATTGGAATTGGACGTGCGATGGACTGGTTGTGGCTACGTCGCTGACGGACATTGGCTATATTGTCGAAGGTCGCATTCCGTTGGCAACTTTTCGCACGCTGGGCTGCTTGCATCGAGATGATTCTGGCGAATATCTGCAAGCGGGACTGTATCGAGCGGAGTTCAGCCGAGACCCCAGCGGGGGACCAGTTATTGAAGACTGGATGAGCTGGGTTGATCCACAGGTTGCCGCGCCCGATTTTCATGTTCCGACATCGTTCGGTACGATTCGTTTGGGCACATGACGGGTGCGTGCTCCACTTTCAGTTTTATCTAGGAACCTTTGTAATGCAACTCTTTGATGCGCACCTCGATTTAGGTTTGAACGGCGTCGATTGGAATCGTGACTTGCGGCAAACGGTCGACGACATCCGCGCGCAAGAAATTTCGCTACACATGGAAACTCGTGGGCGTCAGACCAACACGCTGAGCTTGCCTGAACTGCGGAAGTCCCAAGTCAGCACCTGCCTGGCCACACTTCTGGCTAGGCAGGAGAAGGAGATCAATCATCCCTTTGGCTGGACCTCCCCGCACACTTGCTACGCGATGGCGCACGCGCATTTGGCCTACTATCGCGCTCTGCAGCGGGATGGATATCTGCGGATGATTCGGACTCAATCCGATCTCAAGTCACATCTTCAACAGTTCGAGAGCGAGTCCGCCACCTGTCCTTTGGGATTTATTCTGACGATGGAAGGTGCCGATCCACTGCTCGCTCCTGACACGGTGGAAGAGTTTCATGAACATGGATTGCGAGCGATTGGATTGACCCACTACGGTGCGAATCGGTACGGCGGTGGAACTCGCTCGGAAGTTGGCTTGAGCCTGGGTGCGCTGCCGCTGCTGGAGAAGATTGAAGAGCTGGGCATGACCGTCGATGTTACCCATTTGTCAGACGTTTCGTTCTGGCAAGTGCTAGATCATTTCTCGGGACGCATCCATGCCAGCCACCAGAACTCGAGGCGTTTGGCCAGTTGGCAACGCCAATTCAGTGACGAGCAGTACCAGGCGGTCATCGAGCGTGATGGAGTGATTGGTATCGCGTTCGATATCATTATGCTGCAAGAGGGCTACGTGGCTGGGCATTCTCCACAGGAGGCGACCATGGCGACTGCGGTGGACAACATCGATATCATTTGCCAATTGGCTGGCAACGCACGGCACGTGGGAATTGGGACCGATTTGGATGGCGGCTATGGTTGCGAACAGACACCGGCCGACTTGGACCGCTATGGCGACTTAATGTGCCTACCACAGTTGCTGGAGAAACGCGGCTACCCGGCTGAGGATATCGCTGCGATCTTGCATGGCAATTGGATTCGCTTTTTTAGCGAAGCCCTGCCGGCCAGCTAAGCGTCGCGCGGAAAGAATGTATTCGATTTTGGGACTGTCACTGAAATCGTTTAACGCCGAGCCGCAGCAGGCTGCAATGTACGAGGTGAGCGATTCAGCACGAGAGTCTTCGACGTACCTCAGCGCATTCCAACCGGTAGTCGCGGCCTGCGCAGGCGATGGCACCTACGGCAGTCCCATGCTACACTCACATGCGTCTGCCAACCGCACTCCATAGACTCTCTCGCGCATAGTCTAGTGGCTAGGTACAATCAGCTCCGCTCCCGCCTGCGCCTACTTGGCCGGTACACTCGCGCTGATGCGATCGCAGCTACATCTGGCCAACACTCTGTAGTTGACACCACTCTTGATCCACCGGCCAATCCGGCTAGGCGTTAAACGATCGTCTCGGCCACATTACTTCAGATGGGAAAATTCGGTGGCACTGCCATCGAACTTCATCATCTCGATGACGGCGCCATCCTCCATGATGAAGGCGACGCTCAGGCCTGGCATGGGGGTAAACGGCTCAAGGACTATCTCTTTGCCGGCGATAGCGGCCGTCATGTCCTCGACACGGTAGGCGACGTGCGGCATATCGCGAAGTGGACCCGTTACGGGTGAATCGCTTTCGAATCGTAGAAACTCGACACGATAGGGGTGATCGGCCGGATCGGTTACCCAAACTTTGGTCTCAGGCACATAGCTTTCGTTCGCTTGCCGCTCAGAAGTAGGCAGGCCGATGTGATGGAAAGTCTTTGACACGGAGGTACCTTTGTGGTTGAATGATTAGTTGCTCAAATTGTCGAAAAACGTATGCGAGTTTGATTAGCCTGCCGCCGAAGCGCCACGCTGAGGTCATTGAAGCTGTGTCGACAATCCATCGAATGGTCTGCGGCGAGCTTTCCCACCAACACTTCCCCCAACTTCCCAGCTCCACGATAGAAACCAATCTGTCGTCGAGTCTCCACGACAGAGGACTAGACTATCCGATGAATAATGCAAAGCAAGTGCGCTGGGGTGTTATTGGTTTAGGGTGGTTCGGCGAGGTGCATGCCGACAACTTGGCCGAAATGCCCGACATCGAACTGACGGCTCTGTGCACGCGGCGGCCCGAGCGTCTGGAGGAGATCGCAGGCCGACTGGGGGTTCAACGCAAGTATACCGATTATCACGACATGCTGGGCGATCCGGAAGTCGATGTGGTTAGCATCACCACTCATGTTTGCGATCATCGCCAGATTGCCATCGATGCTTTGCGCAGCGGTAAACACGTGTTGTTGGAAAAGCCGATGGCGCCGACCGTCGCTGATTGTGATCAGATCATCAAGGCAGCGGAAGACGCCGGTGGCTTTTTTATGGTGGGCCATATTTGTCGGTTTGATCCGCGTGTGGTGTTGGCTAAGGAGGCGATCGAACAGGGGCGTATCGGTCAAATCATATCCATGCACGCTCGGCGGAATCTCTCTAAGGCAATTGGACGCATGGTGCTCGACGATATTTCTGCCTTGATGGGTGACGGCATCCACGACGCCGACTTGATGCTGTGGTTCAGCCAGGCCAAGATAGCGAGCGTCTATGCTCAGGAAGTACATCCGGGGCAGAACAAGTATCCCGATGCTGGTTGGTCGATCGCTCGGCTCGACAACGGTGCTGTGGCTGTCGTCGAATCCGTTTGGCACTTGCCGGAAAGCACGCCGTATGCCATCGACGCGCGGATGGAGATCATCGGAACCGAGGGTGCACTCTATATCAACTGTGCTGAAGCGGGGTTGACCATCCACGATGCGGCTGGAGTCAAGATGCCGGACACCATGTACTGGCCCCGACCATTCGGTCGCTATGCCGGTGTGTTACAGGAAGAGCTACGTTATTTTGCCAACTGCGTGCGCTCGGGTGAGGCACCAGGCAGGATCACTCCCAGTGAATCGCGGGCTGCTGTAGCTTGGATGGCCGCCGCAACCGAGTCCGCTCAAACTGGCACTGTCATTGCTTTTTAGGCAGAGCGGCATTCGGCTTCTTGGAAAAAGGGCATCCCATTGGAAATTCTAGGTTCAACTTCGCCCGGCCATCGACGAGGGCTTCGGAAGTGGTGGCTGTCGCTGTGGCTACTACTGCAAATCGCGCTGTCTGGAGTCCACTCGAAAGTCAATGGCGATGATGATTTGCCAGGTGGTGGCCAGGCCACGCCAGTAGAATCGATCACGCTGCCGAGTGGGTTCAAAGCCCAGTTATTGCGCTCGGCACGCCAGGGCGAAGGCTCGTGGATTAGCATGACCTTTGACGATCATGGGCGGCTGATCCTGGGACGTGACACGCGCGGGATCGTACGATTGACGCTCACCGACAATCGGAGTGCTGTCGAAGGATTTGAGGTTTTGGAGAATACGCTGCTGCATTGTCGTGGCATTCTTTGGACGCATGGAAGTCTCTATGTCTGCGCCACGGATAGCAAAGGTTTCTATCGCCTGCGCGATACGAACGCGGACGACCAGTT
This sequence comes from Pirellulaceae bacterium, assembly GCA_020852965.1. Classification (GTDB taxonomy): domain Bacteria; phylum Planctomycetota; class Planctomycetia; order Pirellulales; family Pirellulaceae; genus Aureliella. The sequence continues at coordinate 24,812 of JADYZV010000138.1, forward strand.
CGACTGCGTAGAGTTGCTCAAGCCACTGGACTATCAGAGTCGCTATGGGCACGGCACCAATCAAATTGTGCTCGGGCCGGATGACATGCTGTACGTGGTCAGCGGTAATGACGTTGCTTTTCCGGAGGGAGTGGCGAAGGACTCGCCCTACCGCGAGCCACACGATGACCATCTGCTGCCTGAACCGCGCGACGCCGTGCAAGACGTCCGTGTCGGGCATGTTCTAAAGACCGACCTCGATGGTAAGAGCTGGGAAGTGATCGCAGGAGGTTTTCGCAACCCGTTTGACTTGGCCTTCAATAGTGCGGGCGAGTTGTTCACTTACGATGCCGACATGGAGTGGGATGTCGGACTGCCGTGGTATCGCCCGACGCGACTGAACCACATTGTTTCAGGCGGAGAATACGGTTGGCGTTGGGGTACGGGCAAGTGGCCCGAGTACTTCGCAGACAGCCTCCCCTCGACGCTCGATACCGGCCTGAGTTCACCTACCGGCTTGGAGTTCGGCACGCGCGGAAGCTTTCCATCCCCGTATCGCGACGCGTTGTTCATGGGAGATTGGCAACACGGTCGCATTCTACAAGTTTCCATGTCACCGCAGGGTGCCAGTTATACTTGTGAATACGGTGTATTCCTGGAAGGTGGCGCACTTAACGTCTGCGATCTGACTTTCGGGCCAGACGGAGCGCTGTATTTCATTACCGGCGGTCGCGGTTCGCAATCAGGGCTATACCGCATCTCCTACGATGGCGTGGAAGGCGATGCCGCGATTGCAGCAGTGGCAGCGAATGACGAGTTAGTCCAACGCGATCGGGATGCTGCAGCGGCGCGCGAGTTGCGTCATCAGTTGGAAGAGTTCCATCAGCGGAGCGACGCCAGTGGAATCGATTTGGCGTGGCCCTACCTGAACAGTGAGGATCGCTGGCTGCGCTTTGCTGCACGCTTGGCGATTGAGCGGCAGCAGCCGGCGCAATGGCGCGACCGCGCATTGAGCGAAACTCGCCCTCGCGCTTCGACTGCTGCTCTGTTGGCGTTGGCGCGGTTGGGCCGCGCCGAGGACCAGACCGCGTTGTTGAACGCATTGGATCGCCTGCCGTTAGAGAGTATGGGTTCATCTGAATTGCTAGATGCGCTGCGCGTGTGGGAGCTAAGCTTTATCCGCCAGGGGTCTCCATCTGCCACAGATCGAGTTCGCGCCCTGGCGCGGCTTGACACTCTGTACCCCCATTCGAGCAACTATGTGAATCGCGAGTTGTGTCGCTTGCTGGTCTATCTGCAAGCGCCTGATGTAATTCCTCGCAGTGTTGAATTGATCCGCCATGCCATCAGCCAAGAAGACGCAATCTTTTTTTCACAGCTAGTGGCGCGCGAGTCCAAGGGTTGGACCGAGGCGTCGCGTGAGGCGTTTTTCGACTGGTTGCTGGCTGCCCGAAGGTACCAGGGAGGGCATCTTTTCGGTGATGCGATGTTGCACATTCGTGAAGATGCGATCGCGACGCTCACGAGTGCCGACAAGCTGCATTTGCAGTCTCGATTGGATCAACTGGCGAGCGCTGAGAGCGACGGCCAGGCTCTGCCGCAATCGCCATTTGTCAAGCAATGGACTTGGGACGAGCTTGCCGCAGAATTACCACGGGCGCATCAGGGGCGATCATGGGAACAGGGACGAGTAGCCTTGGCCAAGGCGTCTTGCGTGACTTGTCATCGAATCGGCGAGCAGGGGAGTTTTACCGGGCCAGACCTCACGTACGTGGGGCACCGGTTTGATGAACGCGCGCTGCTCGAATCGATTATGCTGCCCTCCAAAGAAATTGACGAAAAGTATCGCCTCAGTAGATACCTGTTGGATAACGGAACTGTGATCACCGGTCGTCCCGCTGGCGTGGGAGCTAACGTGCTGACCATCGAGACCAATACGTTGCCGACGCAGACGATTCAGGTAAAGCGTGATGAAATCGAGCAGACTTCTCAAGCCGATATTTCACCCATGCCATCAGGTTTGGTGAATGTGTTGACGCTGGATGAAGTTTTGGATTTGATCGCGTACCTCAAATCAGGTGGCGATCCAGGGGCGAGTAGCTATCGTTAGGATCGTCGGAAAAATAAGTGGCATAGAGTCCAGCGTTTCTATACCTCACAAGTTTATATGCATCGGCCCCATGCCAGCTTGTCTGGCATGAGCCAAGTTTTACGAGTTAGTCGTCGCCGTATGCGCCATATCCGCTCCAGCCTCCCATCGAATTGCCGCTTCCAGCGGCAATTCGATGGGAGGCTGACGGGGTTGCGACAGTGGGTTGCTAATTTCAAAACTTCTTCACCTGCGAGGCAAGCTCGCAGGGGTCTGCAAGAGTTGTGGTGAATTAAATGGCTCGAGGCAAGCTCGCAGGGGTCTGCAAGAGTTGTGGTGAATTAAATGGCTCGAGGCAAGCTCGCAGGGGTC
>JADYZV010000139.1 GCA_020852965.1 Pirellulaceae bacterium
CAGATAAATTTTTGGTGGTCCATCCACCTCGGGATTTTCCGATGGATTGCGGGCCGTTTTTTTAACGCACCCGTACCGCCGGGATGGACTTTGATGCTGGTACTGTCCGGCGAAACAGCTTCAATACGGATACGGATGATTTGCTGATGCTGGAGTTGCCCAAAAACATGGCTCAAGACACCACTCTTTGCCCAGCGATTCATGCAGGTATAGATGGTATGCCAGTTGCCGAAGCGTTTGGGCAGTCCTCGCCACTTGCAGCCATGCCCGGCTACGTAAAGAATGGCATTGAGAACTTGCAAGTTTGAATGCTTGACGCTGCCACGCTGACGCGGCAGGCAGCATTCGATCCGTTGGTATTGAGTTTCGGTGATTTCCATCACTGAATTATATTGAATAGCGTTAACAGGCTATAGTATCTATTCGCTTTGCTCAGTCCTTAAATGGAATCGTCAATTCGGTCTCGTTCGTATCCACTACGAATACTGCGAGGAGCCTTGCTGACTTCGTCTCGCTGGCATTAGCGCTGACACTATGACGATCACCGGGCAATTCGGAGAAGCTCTGTCCAGCCTCGTAGGTTACCACCGGTCCATCATTGATTTGGCTGCGGACCGCCCCTTCAAGCACAGTCGCGTAGATGAAGGCTGATTTGGCATGTGTGTGACCAGGTGAATAACCGCTTGGGCCATATTCGACGAGCACGCCCTTGATGCTCTTGCCAGGGATGTTCGGTAACTCATGCTGATAGACGACGGTCACCTTGGCATTCTTCGACTTTGGTGCATCGGCCAGGGCGACACCAAACGGCAGAAGGGTGAGAAGAAGCAAATAGAGTATGTATTTCATGGAATTTCTCCTCTGATTGGTTGATGAAGAATCAGAATCATGCCTGAGAGCGGCGAAACCATTCGTCGAAACTGATGCAGCCGAGGCGCGCTTCACCCAACGGCACAAGTGAGTACTCTTCGACCCGGCCACCGAAGTATCGGGCCTCGGGATCACTCACAACTTCGCGCGTGTCACCGATCGTCTTCAGATAGCGGGCGATGATCTCGTTGAATGGGGCTCGTTCCGGACCAGCGATCTCGACAATGCCATTTCGTGGAGCAGCAAGTGCCACATCAGCGACGATGGCAGCAACATCGTCAGCTGCGATAGGTTGAAACAAGCCAGGCGAAAGCCTGACCACGTTTCCGACTATACTTGAAGCGGCGATGGCACCAAGGAATTCCAGGAACTGAGTCGAACGAATAATGGTGTAGGGGATGTTGGAAGCTTGGATTAATTTCTCTTGTGCGACTTTGGCCTGAAAATAACCATTATCAGGCATCCGATCGGTTCCAACGATGGATAATGCTACATGGTGTCGGACACCGGCCGTGGTCTCCGCTGCGAGAAGATTACGACCGGAAGTCTCGAAAAATTCCAGCACCGCCCTTTCTTCAAATGAGGGTGAATTGGCCAGATCGATCACCACCTGCGTGTCGACCATTGCTTCTTTGAGACCTTCACCAGTGATGGTGTTGATGCCGGTTTTGGGTGAGGCGGAAACAACCTCGTGCCCACCCTGACGCAAAATGGCGGAAGTCTTCGAACCGATAAGTCCGGTACCGCCGATGACGACGATTTTCATGTTTATCCTCCCTTGCCGATGAATATAGGGATTTCTGTCGCTATTTTACTAATGACTGCTGTTGCTAGCATACCTCCCTTTATGCTACGGGAGCGGATGCCTGGCATGAGGCTCAATCGCAACCGAAGGCTGTCAGTTTGAGCAAAATGATAAAAGGGATAACATACTCGCTTGCACACCACTCCGGCACCAAGCGCTATGCCGCCGAATACAACTATGCATTTTTAAGATCAATTGGTACAAAGAAAGGTTCCGAGAATGCGAGAAGCTCTTTTAAACATCAGTTAGTGTTTGCGCATTAGTAATAAAACTTACTCATCTTCTTAATTTGTGATTCCCCTAGTCCAGCCACGGGGGTTGTTTATTACTTGAAATCCCCCCTTGTTTCTTTTAACGTCTCAATTCATCGTCAATCGATTAGCTAGGTTTGTCATCAAGGGCTAACGCTATGTTCAATTTAGGTTCCATGCTCAATCTGGGTTCGACTGATCCGGTTATCGGACGGGCTAATACGATCGTATCCTGTCCGGCGGCTGAGTTATTCCGCTTTCTCGGTGACGGTCTGTTTGACAATTACCCGAAATGGTCGCCGGAAGTCAAAGAGCTGGAGCAGTTGACGCCGGGGCCGATCCGGCTCGGCACCGAAGGCCGTCAGGTTCGCGTCGATCAAGGGCGGCGTTCGGAATCGAAGTTTAAAATTTCAACCTTTGAGCCGGGGCAACGCATCACGCTGGTCGGCGTGTCCGATCCATTCCGCTGCACTTACGAGTTGCAGGAAATCAATCCGGCGCAGTCCACCAAGCTGACATTTTCTTTTGAATTGCTGGAAATTCTAGCGATTATGCGGCCTTTCGAAGGATTGGTTCGCGTCGCGATCAAGGACGGCGCGGAACGGACAGTGCAGAATATCAAACGCTTGGTCGAGGCGGAAAAATCATGAGAATCCCGGTCGTTCCCAAGCATTCTTTCAACAATGCGTGCTGCGATGACTGTTTCATAAACCGGCCAGGGTCAAAGGAGAGCTAATGACACAAAATACCTTTTCCAAC
>JADYZV010000140.1 GCA_020852965.1 Pirellulaceae bacterium
ATGCAACGTCATTGCTTTGGACCCCCGTGAGCTTGCCTCACAAATGCAACGTCATTGCTTTGGACCCCCGTGAGCTTGCCTCACAAATGCAACGTCATTGCTTTGGACCCCCGTGAGCTTGCCTCACGGGTGAATGAGTTTTGCAAATAGATCGGGTTTGCAACGAGTAAAGTGTTTTCCCGCCGAATCGCCGCCCCGGGCGGCGATTCGGCGGGAAAACAATGCGTGGCATGGCGATATACTCACTTAAAACTTTGCTTCCTGCCAGGCAATCTAGCGGGGGAGCCGACGCGAAATCCGACGGCGGAGCGTCGGGCCACATTAGACGACACTATGAAAGGGCTTTGCGAAAGCATTCGAGCAGCCATTCGGTTGGCTCGATGCCGCATGACACGCGCAGGGTTCCCATCGTGATCCCCAGAGCCGCCAGTACCTGAGGCGATGAGTCGCGATGGCTGGTCGAAAGCGGATGCGAGACGGTAGTGCATACGTCACCTAGAGACGGAACAAATCGAATCTCGGGCCGCAAGGCAGACAACAAACGCTCGACACCGGAACGATCCATGTCGACGCGGAAGGTTACCATCCAACCGAATCCGCCTGTGAACTGTTGCCGCGCGATGTCGTGATCGGTATGTTGGGGCAAACCGGGATAGTCGACTTCACGCACGATGGGCAGCTTGGCCAGCAACTGAGCCAGCGCCATGGAGTTGGCGCAGACGCGTTCCATGCGGACGGCCAAGGACATCAGCCCGCGATGAGTCAAGTAGCAATCGAGTGGACTGCTGGTCAAGCCGAAAGTCTTAACAACATTGGCCACTTCTACCATGCGTTTCGTGTCGCGACCACCGACGAAGCCTAACATGCCATCGCTGTGACCGTTGACTTGCTTTCCCAGACTTTCAATGACGAAGTCGGCACCGAGTCGGAGTGGTTGACAGAGCAAGTGAGTTGCAAAAGTATTGTCGACAACTAGCAGGCCACCAGCTTGCTGGGTAGCTTGGGCTAGACGAGCGATATCACACACATGCAATCGAGGGTTGGTGATCGTCTCGACGACGACCATGTCGACCGACGCATCGGCAAGTTTTCGCACATGCTCAGCACTGGTCGGATCGAATACTTCGGTTTCGACTTGCCAACGGCGAAGGCTACTCGCAAAAAGCTGACTGGTCTCTCCATACAGTTCTTTCGACAACCATACTCGAGCGCCAGGATGTAGGTTAGCCAGCGCCACCGCAGCCACACTACTCATGCCTTGCGCGGTCACTACCGTACGCTCGGCTGCATGCAACTGGGCCAGCTTGACAGCTAGCGTTCGAGCGTTGGGATGCTCCACTCGACGATAGCCGTACGATTTACTTGTGGCGGCGAGTGCGGCGTCGGCGGCAGCCAACGATTCCATCTGCCAGACGCTGGACATCGATAGGGCTTCCGCCTGCGGCGCGTTCCCCAAGTCTGATTCTGCCGCTATCTCTGCTGATGTTCCTCCGCAAGGATCCGCCGCGCTTCGCAGCGCTTCGATCTCCAACTCAGGTTGCCAGCCGACTTGCGGCGGCTGCGAAGCAGATTCTTCGAATGATTCGTGTTTCATAGCGGCTGTTCAGCCTATCGTAAAATGTGTTATTGTATGAAAAACTGAAAAATACCGAAGCCAGTGGAGAGTTGACTTGATGGCAGGTAAATATCGTTGGGCTGCATTGGGCGACATCAATGCCTACTTCGGTTTGATGCTCGACAATGTAGCGGGTTTGTTGTTGATTGTCAGCCTGCTCAGCCATAACTTTAACTTCCCAGTTGACTTCGTGCTGCAGTCAATGATCCCAGGAACTGCATTGGGAGTATTGATCGGCGATTTGGCATTCTTTGTAATCGCCTTCCGCTTGGCCAAGAAGACGGGTAGCGATTCGGTGACCGCCATGCCGCTGGGTTTGGACACGCCGAGCACTTTTGGGATGGTGTTCTTTGTGTTGGGGCCTGCCTACCAATCAGCCTTGAGCAGTGGCTTGGCCGTAGGAACCGAGCCGAGCGCCGAGCAGATACGGACGGCGGCCGAGACGGCTTGGCAAATTGGAATTTGTAGTATCTTTGTCAGCGGCCTCATCAAGGTCATCTGCTCGTTTGGCAGTGGCTGGGTCAGACGCATGGTTCCGCGAGCGGGTCTGCTGGGGTCATTGGCGGCCATTGCGCTCGTGCTGATCAGTTTCTTGCCCCTGCTCGAAATCTTGCGCTTTCCAGTAGTAGGACTGGTTGGACTGGCGGTGATCCTTACCGCCCTGGTCGGCCGTGTGCCACTGCCATTCAAGTTGCCAGGTGCAGTGGGTGGACTAGTGGTGGCGGGAACGATTTATGCACTGATGAACGCGCTAGGTATGTTGGGAGAACGCTCGCCTGCCTTGTTCAATCCATCCGATGCTTTGTTTCCCACACATTGGATCCAAGCCTTTTCGTTCAGTTGGCTCAGCGCCATGGGTGAGACCGTGAAGTACTTGCCAGTCGTCATTCCGTTTGCGATTGCGACCGTCGTCGGCGGGATCGATTGCACGGAGAGCGCGGCAGCCGTGGGTGACGAATACGATACCAATACCGTCATCGGTGTCGAAGCCTTGGCTACTCTGTTGGCAAGCTTGTGCGGTGCAGTGATTCAGACGACGCCCTACATTGGGCATCCCGCTTATAAGGCGATGGGAGGCCGCGCTGCTTACACTTTGGCCACCGCACTGACGATGGGCCTGCTCGGGCTGAGCGGCCTTTTCGGTTACTTCTACGAATTCATCCCCAAGGCTGCCGTCTATCCGATTCTGGTCTTCGTAGGATTGGAAATTGCGGCCCAAAGTTTCCTAGCCACGCCACGCCGGCACTATCCGGCTGTCGCGCTGGCCTGCATTCCCGCCCTGGCAACTTTGGCAGTGTTCTTCGTCAACCAACTCTTCGGCGATAGTGCGCTGCTAATCCATGGGATCAACCCAGGGACATTGCATAACAGCGAACTGAAAACAAACTTGTCGACCACGTATTTGTTGGCCAATGGTTTTATCGTCACTAGTATCATTTGGGCATCGGCACTGGCCATGGCAATCGATCGACGGCTTATGGCTGCGGCTGCTTTTTATCTGCTGGCTGCTGTCTGCACTTTGTTCGGGTTGATGCACTCGCCACTTCCCACTTCCCCAATTCTATTTCCGTGGCAGATTGCGGGCTTGCCAACTGAGATTGTCTTGCCGAGCGAGCACCTGCCGACGGTACTGGCTTGGGCACAAGGCTACGCGATAGTTGCTCTGCTGCTCGCATTGTGGGCTGGCTATTTAACAGCCAGCCGACAGACGCAGAGCGCGTTTGAACCCGAATAGCAGAAACTGCTGCTGCAGTCGCCAAACCGCACGGATACGTCGTTTACCATCCACCCTCTGGCAGTGGAAGCCATGGCATCTTTAAGATGCAAAAGCTATCTGATTCCGTGAAATGCACCGGTTACCTCAAAACTTAGCTATTGCTGAGAGTGTCGACCGTTTCTTTTTCTGGGACCGAATCGGCCGAAACAGTTTTGAACTTGCTCAAATTTGCCCCGGTGGCGATCGGCTGCGAACGCGGCAGAAAGGAATGACTGGAAACGAGCGTAATGATTCTTCCTGACTGAACACACTCATCGCGCTGGTTTACCAATTTCCGAAACCAGACGACCTCGCCGCTACGTCGGCCGCGCGGCGTGATCGACTCAACCTGTGTAACTGTGTGCACGGTGTCGCCGACGTAGACGGGGCGCTGGAACTGCCAGTCGGAAACTTTGACCAAGGCCAGCGTCCGTACTCGAGGCGCATTGCTACTCAAACCAGCCATCAATGACAGTCCCAATAAACCGTGAGCGATCGGCTTACCGTAGGGGGTCTGCCTCGCATATTCATGATCGACATGCAGTGGATCGTAGTCGCCTGTCATACCGGCAAACGAGACAATATCAGATTCCGTTATGGTCCGCGCAGGACTCGTCCACAGCCTGCCAACTGCGAGGTCTTCCAGATATAAGCTTTGGGGCATGTGGGGGAGCTCCTACACAGGTTTGGGGGCGGCGCTTTCCGACCTCGAATTTTAAGGCGAGCGGTTTGCCGATTAACTGCAAACAGTTGCAGAATAGACAGCTATCGAGTTAAACTCAACTAATGACACCAATATTTTCGGTATTTGGGGTAAGGTTTAAGCAGAAAATCTAGCGTAAAAGGTAGTTCTTACCGCAATTCGGTCTGCAATGGCTTTGACGTGGCTTGGAAGATGCTCTACCAGCAGACGTGAGATCTGCTTAAAATCGACTGTTCGCTATAGGATTATATGAATTGGGATTACGAAACATCTCTGTTGAGTACCGTTAAGTTCGTGTCGTCCTGCTTCCGCCCAACTTACGAAGTATGGTGGACTGAACACAGCGCTTCGAACATTTTGTTAAGAATTCATTTTTGGCGGAGGGTGTTATGACGCAGACACGTATTTTATTGTTGCTGTTAGTTTGTGGTCCGGTCAGTGGTTGTCTCGATCCACTGTCTGCACCGGTTGACCTTCCAGGGCAGACCCCTGAAGCGACCCAAACTTCGTTGCCAAGTGGCGGAGGAAATAATAGCGTAAAGAACTCGCTTGAGGACGCTGCTCCAATTGCCACCGATAATCCCTCCAAAGGAAACGCGAAGATGTCTGAGAGTTACAACAAGCTGACCGCCGAAGAGGCGAAGGTGCTGCTATACAAAGGTACCGAGCGCGCATGGACTGGTGAGTACGAGTTCAACAAGGCAAAAGGGACTTATATCTGCCGACAATGCAATGCTCCGCTGTACAAGAGCGACGATAAATTCGACAGCGGTTGTGGTTGGCCAAGCTTTGACGACGAAATCAAAGGTGCGGTCGAACGTCACCCCGATGCCGACGGGTCACGCACCGAGATCGTCTGCAAAAATTGCAAAGGGCATTTAGGTCATGTCTTTTTGGGCGAAGCTCATACTGCCAAAAATACTCGCCACTGCGTCAACTCCATTTCAATGAAGTTCATCGCCGAAGGCGAAAAGCTCCCACCGACTATCAAGCTCGTCAAAAAAGATAGTCCAGACGAAACGCCTTCCAAGCATTAAACGTTTCGGCCTGCGCCACCGAAACCTTCGATGTTCCTAGGAGATAGTTGCACGCGATAGGATAGCTCGGCGATTGCACTGTAGCCCGACGCTCCGCATCGAACAATGTAGCCCGACGCTCCGCGTCGGATCTGGTTGAACATCATTCACTCGGGGAATCCTAGGTCTGCAGTCGAGATAGGTTGCGAGAGCGCTTTGCCAAGAGCCGATCTGCCGCGGCGGCTTCCGTATTGCGGCCAGCCGCTGACTTCGGCCAACTCCGGCATAACATCGATCAACTGAGCGCATAGGGTATGCACCATCCGTTCGACGCGGGCGTTGCTGTGTGTTTCGCGCATGGCTGCGGCCGTCTTCATGACCTTGATCATTTTGGCCCGCTCCGCCACCGGGCGCGAGAGCGCTTGGGAGTCTTCCAAAAGATCAACCAACGGCACATCCAAGGCGACTTGCAGAGCGGCCAACTGACTGAGTAGAAGGTCTGCGTCGGGGGCTTCGAGCGCCTGATAGGCTTTCAGGTCGAGCCCCATACGGCGCGCCATCGTCCGCTGACTAATCCCCTGCTGCTCGCGCACCAACGCCACGCGATTTCTCGAGATTGGGGAAGCGCAGGCTCTCGTTCCAACGCACCCATTCGTATTGGGGAGCTCAGCGGTCGGAGCACATTCCGGTTCCATCGCTTTCGATGGAGTCGCACTGCACATAAATCCGAACGGCACTACATGCGGTTCGCCTGACACGGGAAGAGCTGTAGACATGTTTCCTATTTCTTTATTGCGTCAGGGACTCTCTCACCGCATAGAGTGAATCGTCGACGCAGAGCGATCCAAGTAAAGTTAGTAGCGACAACGCTCAGATGGTTCCGCGAAATATTTCGCATTCCCCATTTCGCGGTCGTCCGCATACAAAGCGGAAGAACCGTCTGGCGCAATCGCCGCCGAATCTTGGATACAGCGATTGGTTTCTTCTCGCGTACTCAGCTCGATTGAGTTTTCCCGTTGAATTAACCGAGCCGACCCACTACCCCCCCTGCAGAGTTGTGGTTAGCCGCAGGTTCTCATCCCCGCGCAGAATGGTAATCGTGACATTGCCGCCAACGATGCGTAACTCGAGCTGCCGATGGAGCTCGCTCACATGCGAAATGGGCTGCTCATCGATAGCGCTGATGATGTCGCCCGCTCGGATACCAGCTAGCGACGCGGCCCCACCCGGCGAAACATCAACCACCGTAGGCACCGATCTCTGGGCGTCCAACCTGACCCCCAATATGGCTCGCTGGGACGGCACCGGTCGACCTATATGCGCAACGGCTGAAGTCTGCAATAGTTCCGGCGAATAAGGGCTACTTACTAACTCCGATGCGATGCTTGTGACTATGTCAGTGACCATTGCCATTCCTGGAAAATTGATTTTGTCGTAGTCATCGCTGGGTCGATGGTAGTCGTTGTGCAGACCGGTAAAGAAGTGCAGTACCGGAATGTTCGCCTCGTAGAAGCTCGCATGGTCACTGGGACCAAAGCCGGCCGGCTGTTTATCGATGGCCAACCCCAACGGTGCTGAAGTGCGATCGACTAGACTATCAAACTGCTCTGCGGTTCCAGTGCCGTAGACGGTTAACGAATTTCCCTCCATCCTTCCGACCATATCCATATTGAGCATCGCAACGGTTCTTTCCAATGGCCATCGTGGATTGCGCACGAAGTACTTGCTCCCCAGCAAGCCGCGTTCCTCACCGGTGAAGGCAATGAAGATGATACTGCGACGGCCAGCGGCCTGGACCTTTTTTTCGGCTGCCTCGGCAGCACTTGCACTGGCTTCATTAGCCAGGCGGCGAGCAACCTCCAATAGCACCGCCGTCCCAGAGGCGTTATCATCGGCGCCATTGTGAATTTCGATGGTGCCAGGCGCGAGTGATCCCACACCGCCTGTTCCCACATGATCGTAGTGAGCCCCGATGACCACGTACTGAACGGCCAAACTTCCATGGCCGGGCAGCAGTCCTACTACATTGCGCACTGGGGTTTGCGATTGCACGATGTGGGTTTCCCCGCTGGCGTGAATGCCCGCCAAAGCATAGCTGTGCGGCGCGATGTCGCGATCGATTGCCATCTCGAGGGCGTGCAGCGACTCGCCCCCGGCAGATTGCAGCAGTTTGTCCACTGTCGAGCGCAGGCAATACAAGGTGGGAATCTGCTGGTCATTGATTGCACTGCCCGCCGCTGTCAACTTCGGAAGTTGATCTGCGCCGCTGCGCGCCACGGTAGTCTGATCATTGACAAAGATCAGTGCGGCTGCGCCATGCATGGCAGCATTTAATTCTTTCGACGAAAAAAATGCATGTTGCGACGGCTGCGTACCATCAAAGGGACTGCTGGGGTCATTCTGTCTGGGTTCTTTGCGTAGCACAATGACAACTTTTCCGCGAACGTCCATATTGGCATAGTCGTCGTAGTTCAACTCGGGAGCCGTGATCCCGTAGCCCACAAACACAACTTCTCCCGAGAATGCACCATTTCTTCCTAGTGAGACGGGAGTAAACTCATCTTCCAACGACAACTGGCTCGTCCCCGCTGCCCCCTCAAATCGCAAACTGTTTCTTTCGGGAGCGCCCAGAGTTGCCGGACCAGGAATTTTGAAATCTTGGTAGGGGCCACCATCGAATAGATCGGTCACCAGCCCCAACCGTTGAAAACGCCCTGCGATATACTCACCCGCCAGTGCGATACCAGGACTTCCCACATCGCGCCCAGCCAACTCGTCTGAGGCCAAGAACATCAGATCGGCGGCCAAACGCGAAGTGGTCGTAGTCACGCGATCCTCAGCGCGAAGTGGTTCGCGCTCACTTAATAAATTGCCAGTGGCTAACAACATGCTGCCAAGGCAGACTATCACGCTCCAACGACGAGAGTTTGGCATGAATGGTTTTATCCGAGGGGCTAGACTACTTGAAGGATTTAAGAGTTGCATTAACCACGAAACACAGGAAGGACACGAAAATAATCGCTGCTGGGGTCCTTGGAGGGCCAACGCCGAGGTAACGATGTAACGAGCAGCGCTAAAATAAAATACTGATCAAAGTTGAAAGTTGCAAAGTCATGGGAGCGATGTTCGAAGTTTGCCCAAAAGCAATTATGAACGAATCATCCACTAAAAGATTTTAAGGATGAAATCGCGAGGGTGTACGATACAATTTGATAAAGAGCTGGGCCAGTTTTTCGTGTTCCTCGTGTGTTTCGTGGTCAATTGAGCGAACTAACTCGTGAACGATTGCAATTAAACACTGAAAAGAAAGTGGCAAATATCTCCGTCTTGTAGTATGTACGTTTTTCCCTCGGTGCGCAGTTTCCCCGCGCTGCGGATCTCCTTTTCGCTCTTGTACTTCTCCAAATCGTCGAGAGTATACACTTCACAGCGAATGAATCCGCGCTCAAAGTCGGTGTGGATCACTCCGGCACCTTGCGGCGCAGTGGCTCCCACGGGAACCGGCCAAGCGCGCACCTCTTTCTCACCCGCCGTAAAATAGCTTTGCAGCCCCAATGTACGATAGGCCTCGCGAGCCACAGTGGCCAGCGCTGGCTCCGTCAGTCCGACCGACTCGAGCATTTCACTGCGGTCTGGTTCCTCCAGCTCGGCCAACTCGGCTTCCAGCTTGGCACATACTGGTACTACGGTCGCACCGATCTGTTCCGCAAATTTTCTGAGGGCTTGAGCTTTCTCCCCCGTGCCATGCAGATCGCTTTCATCGACGTTGGCGATATACAGTACAGGTTTGGCCGTCATGAGCCCAAAGCTAGCAATTTCGTTGGCTTCCGCCTCCGGCAATTCCAGCTTACGCAACGGCAAATCCTGCCCCAAATGAGCTTGGCATTTCTGGATTGCCGCTACACGCAGCTTGGCTTCCTTATCACCACTCTTGGCGGAACGCTCCGCTTTGGGAAGCGCGTTTTCCAGCGTTTGCATGTCGGCAATCATCAACTCCGTTTCGATGATCTCCACGTCAGCCGCTGGATCGACTTGGCCACTCACATGGATCACATCAGGGTCTTCAAAACAGCGCACCACCTGGAGAATCGCGTCAACCTGCCGAATATGGCTCAGAAATTTATTCCCTAAGCCTTGGCCCTCGCTGGCCCCTTTGACGATTCCCGCGATGTCAACGAGCTTCAGGTAGGCTGGCAGCAGCTTCTTCGGCTTGATCAGGGCCGAGATCCTAGCCAGACGATCATCCGGAACGCTGACAATCCCCTCGTTGGGCTCGATCGTGCAGAATGGATAATTTGCAGCCTGAGCTCCCTGAGTGCTCGTCAGCGCGTTAAACAACGTACTTTTGCCGACATTCGGCAATCCTACAATTCCAGCTTCCATGGATGTCGTCAGTCTTCCAGCGGTTGAGTATAAGGTGTGGGGCGATATGGTTGGTTAGAGCGAATATGGTAACTTCCAACACGCAATGCGGCTACTCAGGTGACTTTCTTCCTGGACCTTAAGCGCTGGAGTCTAGGCTTTAGCCGATCCTCGTCCCGTTCAAATCGCCTAGAGGCTACACTACAACCGTTGGTGGGAGGGAATTCCGACGACGGAGCGTCGGGCCACATTAGGGAGGGAATTCCGACGACGGAGCGTCGGGCCACATTAAGGAGGGAATTCCGACGACGGAGCGTCGGGCCACATTAAGGAGGGGATTCCGACGGCAGAGCGTCGGGCCACATTAAGGAGGGGATTCCGACGGCAGAGCGTCGGGCCACAATAAGGCGGCCACACTAAATTGCTTGGGGGACTATAATGGAAGAGAAACCTGCTCCAATTCCAACAGGGGATCGTCTCGTGGCCCGCCCAACACAACTATCTCGCCGAGCCGTTTTGCGCGGTGTGGGTGCCAGCGTCGCGTTGCCCTGGTTGGAACTAATGTCTCCAACGCGAGCGTGGGGTGCCAGCGGCACGCCCCCCGTTCGCGTGGCCTATTTCTATGTCCCCAACGGGGTCCACATGCCCGCTTGGCGCCCAAGTGACCAACAACTCGACGGCGACCAACTCGGCCAGCTCTCCCCCACGCTCGCACCTCTCCAATCCCTCTCCGATTATGTGACCGTCATCAGCAACTTGGCCGCCGATCATTGTAATGGCGAAGGAGCCGCACATGAGCCGGCCGGTGGCGGATTTCTAGTCGGTGCGCGCTGCAAACATTCCGAACAACCCGAAGTTGGCGGCAAGTCGATCGACCAGACAATTGCCCAAGAAATCGGCCTAGCGACCCCCATCGACTCACTGGCGCTCGGAATCGATCCTGGTCATCGTGGAGACCACGGTTATAGCGGAACGTATATGTCTCACATATCGTGGCGCAGCCCCACCACTCCGGTACCGCTCGAGCTCAACCCGCGGCAGCTTTACGATCGTCTGTTCCGCGGCAAACGCATCGTCGCTCCCGACTGGAACCAAGCTCCTAACGCGCAGGCTCCAAGTGCAGTCGAATCGGTCGAAGCGAGTGTGCTGGATTTAGTGAGAGAGGAGACCAAGTCGCTCCAACGTCAGCTCGGCTTCAACGATCGTCGCAAACTGGAAGAGTACCTCGAAGGACTGCATGACATCGAGCGGCGCATGGCCCTCAGCGAACGGGACTCGCACTCGCACCACCAGGATGCCTTTGATCAAGATCCACTCCAGCACGCCGACGAAGTCGAAATTCCGCCGCTTATCATTCCGCAAGGCAAAGGGATACCCAGCGTTTATGCAGAGCACGTGAACCTGATGCTCGATATACTTACCCTGGCCTTCCAGTCCGACACGACACGCGTGGCTAGTTTCATGTTCTCGTATGAAAAGTCGGGGCGCGCCTATCGAGAAGTCGGCGCACCTGGCGCGCACCATTCGACCTCGCACCACTTGCAAAAGCCTGAAAATTTCGACCAACTTTCCAAGATCAACTTGCATCACATGTCGCTCTTCGCGCGGATGCTCGAACGCATGTCGAGTATTGCGGAAGGTGAGTCAACGTTGCTCGACAATGTATGCATCCTTTATGGTTCTGGTATCAGCGATGGTAACCAACACAATCATGACGACTTGCCCGTACTAGTAGCCGGTGGAGCTGGTGGTGCGCTACGCGGTGGTCGACATCTGAAGCTCGAACAATCGACGCCGATCTGCAATCTTTATCTCGACATGCTCGCCGCTGCTGGAGTCCAGCGCGAACATTTCGGCGATAGTACCGCTCCGCTCGGCTTAATCCACCCGACTGCATGAGCGGCTCGAAAGTTATGCCTCAGCCGACTCGCACGTGCGTCAACTGGCCGATCATTTGGTCTATCTCCCTTGTGCTACTGTGTGCGCCAGGCTCGGTTTACGCCCAACCTGGCCGCGACAAGGAAGAATTGTCGTGGGATCGCAACGTAGAACCCATGTTTCGGAGGTATTGTTATCGTTGTCATAACGCCGACGAGTCGAGTGGCGATGTCAATCTCGCGCAAGACGAAGACCCTGGTCGGATTTTGCAACACCAGCGTACTTGGTCCACTGCGTTGGATAGGCTGCAATCTGGGCAAATGCCCCCCCAAGATGAGCAGCAACCCAGCCACGACCAGCGACGTATCATGCTCGCCTTCTTGCAAGAGACTTTTGCGTCGCGGGATTGCGATCGAGAACGCAATCCAGGTCGTCCGGTTCTCCGACGGCTCAACAACATCGAATACGACAATGCTGTCTACGATTTGACTCGGCTGGATCTACATCTCGGCAAGAACTTTCCGCCCGACCCGACCGGCTACGGCTTTGACAACAACGCCGAAGCGCTTGCCCTGGCTCCCGCACAAGTAGACATATACTACTCGGCCGCACAACAGATTGTCTCGGCACTCCTAGCGGAGCGTGGTAAAAATCTCGAATCGGTCGATGCAATTTTTGATGTCGATGAAACCGGATTGCGAGAGTTCTCCACACAGCATGGCCTGGCAGCGGAAGAACCGCCCGATCGGCAACAGGCGCGTGTCGCTTTGAATCGCTTCGCATCGCATGCTTTCCGAAAACCTGTCGAAGAGTTCTATGTCAATCGCTTGTTGCAGATTTACGACCAAGGCCGGCAGCAGCAGGATAGCTATGACGTGGCCCTTGGACATTGCCTGACAGCCATACTCATCTCGCCGAGTTTTCTACTCCGCATCGAGGACGATCAGCCGGGCGCGATCGGCCCTTATGGTGTGAGCGATTATGAACTGGCGACACGATTGAGCTTCTTCCTGTGGTCGCGCCCGCCCGACGAGGAGCTACTGAATGTTGCTGCCAACGGTCATTTGCATGAGCCAGCTCAATTGCGTGCCCAGACGCTGCGCATGTTATCCGATCGACGCAATCGCGCTTTGGTCGACAACTTCTTCGCTCAGTGGCTCGACTTGCGCCGCTTAGAGACCCATCAACCCGATCCAGCGGTCTTTCCCGAGTACGATGCTCAATTACAGCGTGCGATGCGCGACGAAGCCAATTTGATTCTACTTGAGATCATCAACGAGGATCGTCCACTGACCTGGCTCATCGACAGCGACCATACCTTCGCAAATGCACGCTTGGTCAACCATTACGGACTGCCGCCGATCGCTAGTGAAACACCGATACGCGTCGAGCTTCCCGACCGTCGGCGCGGTGGTCTGCTTTCGTCCGCAGCTTTGTTGATGTTGCAATCCGATCCAGCGCGCAGCAACATACCGCGTCGCGGAAGCTTCATCGCCGGTCAATGGCTGGGCACGCCTCCGCCTCCTCCGCCGCCCGGTGTTCCCCCTTTGAACACGGAAGAACAAGGCCAAGCGCGTTCGCTGCGCGAATCGTTCGAATTGCATCGCAGCGCGCCCACCTGCTATGCTTGCCATGCCAAGATCGATCCGTTCGGCTTCAGCCTAGAGAATTTCGATGCCATCGGACGCTGGCGCGATACCGAACTTGGCCTGCCTATCGACGCCTCGGCCAGCATGGAGTCAGGTGAGCAGTTCGATGGTATCGTAGGACTCAAAGACTACATGTTGAGCAAGCGCGAAACCGTGTTGGAGGAGCTCTCCCGCCGTCTGATGATCTATTCGCTCGGTCGTGGACTTGAGGCCAGCGATCAGTGCGTAGTCGATCGCATGGTTCAAGCGGCTTCCAAATCCGAATATCGCTTCTCGGCTCTAGTGCTCGAACTCGTTACCAGCATTCCGTTTACCTATCGCCAAAATCCAGAGTATTAGGACACTTCTCGCCGAACTCCACCATGGCTTGAACTTCAATCGACATTTCCTCACTGGTTAACATCACGCAAAGGCGCGAAGGCGCAAAGTGATTGACTGCGAATTCTTTGCGAGCGCTGCGCCTTTGCGTGAGATTTATTTTCCCGACTCTCACCTTACAATAGCTCTGGAAGAACCAAGCTATGACAACTACTCAAAAAGTATATGTCATGCTCGGCAACGAGTCGCTGTGGGAGGTGGCTGCGCACTGCCATGAAGTGCTAAGCCAAGCGAATTTTGCGCATTCAATCTGTGGAGGTGCCGCCGTTTGCTTGCATGGTTACCACAGGAATACGACCGATGTGGACTTGATCATCCGCCCGGCCGTTAGAAATGAAGTGCGAGATTTGCTTGAGTCGGTCGGCTGTCGGTGGGATGCTGAGCGAAAGAAATTGGTTAGCCCAAATGGCGTTGCAATTCAGTTTTTGTTCAGTGGAGACAAGGCCGGCCGAGGCAGCGAAGTGGCCATTTCCGATCCGGAAGGCGATCTCAATGTCGAAGTCATTAAAGGCCTATCCGTCGTGCGATTGTCTCGACTAATTGAAATGAAAATCGCTTGCGGGATGGCCAATCAGAGACGCACTCACAAAGATTTTGCCGATGTCGTCGAACTGATTGTAGTGCGCAAGTTGGATGGCTCGTTCGCTCGATTCCTGCACAAAACCCTCCGTTCGACCTATCGCGAACTGGTCCGCAATGCGAGCCACGATTAACCTGCTTGCAGTAATGTAGCGTCCACATGTATCAATATTTGCCGATTAGGCTAAATATGACGCCTGCAGTAGGACGATGACTAACCTGGGGGGCGGAGGAACTGCGCGCACTCATGCGCGGGGTTTGCCGATCGATGTTTGGGCTGCATCACCAACACAGGTTCTCACGCTACTTTGCTAGCAAACCCACGGGCGTTGCCTGCTCGTCGACGGCTGTCGATGCACAGCGGCTGGGGCTGATGTGCATGCTCTTTTTGGCCGTCCAGATCACGTGGATGGATGCCTGCTGGGCTCAAACTTCTAACCACAGTCACAATGGCTACGGTCCCGTTTCGCCGCGCTCTCCTGCGGCGGGAGCGCGTATGCGGCGACCGGCAGACTCGCCAGGTTCGCGCCGTCTACCAGCTCGCACCGCAGCGCGCCCGCCCGTGCGCACTGCTGCGATCGAGATCTACGAGGATGTGGGCGATTCGATCATCGACGACACCACCGACCAACAGTACTATCCAAGCGACGGCATCGACAATGGCTATACGGCGACACTGGCCCCTGGTGCTGTAGACTACGACTTACATGACAGCTCCGGTTTTCAGGCGGGGTGCGACAACTGCGGCGCAATGAATGGCGTTTGCATTTGCCAACCATTTGGTTGGCTGCTCGATTGGAGTCGAGGCGACTTGTGGTTGGGCAGCGTTGGTTTCTCAGGAGCCAGCAGTTCTCTTGGGGCTGCGGCTGGTGATGCAGGCCAAGTGGCTGGCAACTTTGGATTTCAAGAGGGCTTCAACTTCGGAACGCGGCTCCCAGGGCTGCTCTGCGGCCAGCTTGGTTCGCAGCTTGGCATGCGATTCACCCAATCGCAGCTCGATGGCAGCTCAGCCGGCGAGGATCATCGCACGCAGACCTTTGTCACTGCCGGTTTGTTTCGACGCGTTGACTATGGATTCCAAGGGGGCTTGGTAGTCGACTACTTGCATGACGATTGGATCTACCAAGCGGACTTGTTGCAGTTGCGTGGCGAGCTGAGTTTTCTATTCACGCCATGCCACGATTTTGGTTTTCGTTTCAGCGACAGTCAACAGACCGACGACACGACAGCCCGAGTTCGCGGGAGCGCGATGCCCATTGATTTGCGGCTATCTGCACTCAACACCTACCGCTTCTTCTACCGCGCTCGCTTTGGGCACAATGCGGCTGGTCAAGCCGAACTGAACGCCGGCTTTAGCGAGGATTCTTCAGCGATCTTGGGTGCCAGTCTACGAGCACCACTACACAATCAACTCGGGCTCGACGTCAGTACGACCTACCTAATACCACCCAGCCAGACCGACATGGCTTACACGCAAGACGGATGGAATCTCAACTTAGCGTTGGTTTGGACTCCTGGTCGAAGTTTTGGTAGCGACCGCGATTACTACCGCCCCTTGCTTTCCGTCGCCGATAATGGCAGTCTATTTACTCGGCATGTCCTGCGCTAGTCACGTTGGATTCCCAATCCTCCATGCCGAGAGTTCCCCGTAGCCTGGAAAGTAACTAAGATGCGTCGCAATCCCTCGAACCGATGGACGGATTCTATCCTGCCGAACCGCTGTTCACTTCGCTCCGGAACGTTGGGAGCAGTGGCTCTGTTGGTGAACGTTTTGATGACTCTTGGGTCGTTGACCGTGAGCGCGCAAGACAGCCTGCCGAATATCGTCGTCTTTCTCGTCGACGACATGGGAATCATGGATACTTCGGTTCCATTTTTGACGGACGCCAGTGGGGTGCCGACGCGTTATCCGTTGAACGATTTCTACCGTACACCAAGTATGCAACGCTTAGCGGAGAGAGGTATTCGCTTCAATCAATTCTATGCGATGAGCGTCTGCTCACCGACGCGGATCTCGATCATGACAGGGCAGAATGCGGCTCGACATCACGCTACCAATTGGATCAATCCAGATAGTAACAATCGCGGCCCCCATGGACCTCATGATTGGAATTGGGAGGGGCTCAAACGTGACGACTTGACCCTACCCGGGCAGTTGCACCAAGTCGGCTATCGCACGATTCATGTCGGTAAAGCACATTTCGGGGCTCGAAAATTCGAAGGAGCCGAACCACTCAACCTTGGCTTCGATGTCAATATCGCGGGCGCATCGTTTGGCGCACCAGGAAGCTACTATGGTGAGGAGGACTACGGATGGGGCACCAAAAATCAAAAACATGCAGTTCCTGGTTTGGAAAAATACCACGGTTCCGAGACTTTTCTCAGCGAAGCGCTGACCATCGAAGCCAAAGTGGCCGTATCGTCGGCGGTGGCGGACAAGCAGCCGTTCTATCTGTACTTTTCGCACTATGCCGTACATGCGCCTTTTCAATCCGATCCTCGCTTTGCAGCTCACTATGAAAACTCGGGCAAGACGCCGCGCGCTCAAGCCTTCGCGACTTTGATCGAAGGGATGGACAAGTCGCTGGGGGATACGCTTGATCAGTTGGATGAGTTGGGAGTAGCGAGCAACACCTTGGTCATTTTCCTTGGGGACAATGGGAGCGATGCTCCGCTGGGGCACGAGCATAGCGTGAGCAGCTCGGCACCGCTGCGTGGCAAGAAGGGCGCGCACTACGAAGGTGGAATGCGCGTTCCATTCATTGCCGCCTGGGCCAAGCACGATCCCAACAATCCGTGGCAAAACAAACTACCGATTCCCGCTGGAGCCGTTCAATCGCAAATGGCTTCGGTGTGCGATCTACTGCCGACGATCGCCAAGCTGACGGGGGTACCACTCCCCGCCGACTATCCACTCGATGGCGCTGCTTTGGACAAGTTGCTCAGCGGCCAGCCCGATCCGAGTCATCCGCCGACTTTCTTGATGCACTACCCCCACTCACCACATCGCAGCGACTATTTTACCGTTTTTCGCGATGGCGATTGGAAAGTCATCTATCACTACTATCCATCGCGAGCAACTGAGGATTCGCATTATCAACTTTACAATCTGGCCGATGATCCCTTTGAATCGACCAATCTGGCCGAGCAGCAGCCGGAACAACTCAAACGCATGATGCTCGAGCTGATCGAAGGGTTGGACAAGTCGCACGCGCAGTATCCGCTCAGTGAGGATGGTACCCAAGAATTGCGCCCCCAAGTACCATGAACGATCACAAGGGTTCTATGCCACCCGTGCGCGTGCTCAAGCTAGGCGGTAGCCTGCTGCTGATCCCCGATTGGCCCCGGCGTCTACAAAGCTGGCTATCATCGCATCCAGCTCCGTTAGACCTGCTGCTGGTCGGCGGCGGTGAGATCGTCGAATCGGTGCGGCGTCTCGACGCCCAGCACGGTTTCCCAGCTTCATTCAGCCACTGGTTGTGCATCGATCTACTCTCAGCTACTGCGCGCATTGCGGCTCAGCTATTACCCGAGTTTCCGATGATCGCTACTTCCGAAGCACTCTTCCAGATTGCACATGGCCAACGTCGTGTTGAATCGACGATCGGCAATCCATCCGATACGAAACCCAAGGTTGAGAACAGATCGACTTACCTGGTTGACGTTTCCAGTTTTTACAGCCGACCTTCACGGCAGGATACTTCCGCCGCACCCAGCCAGTCAGCGGCAAGGTCGACGTGCAACGATACTTCGTCGACTATCACAGAACTTGATTCGACGCTAGTTGAGAATCGCACAGAAGATTGTCCTCTGCCAGAGAACTGGGACACAACTTCCGATTCACTCGCCGCCTGGTTGGCACATGTTGTACGCGCGCGGGAGTTGATATTGTTCAAATCGATGACGCCTGCCATCGAGACCAATACTCCCCAAGCCTGGGTAGAGCAAGGCTTTGTCGATGCGGCTTTCGCCGATGCGCTGCCCGACAATGTGTCGGTTCATATCGTCAACTTGCTATCGGAAAACCGGGAGGTGAGCTTTGTCAAAGCCACGATTTAGCGTTGAAAGTAGTGGACGAGGTTACGAGTCCCTGATGTGTATCAAATCAAAAGGACTCGTGACCTCGTCCACTACATACACAGGACTCGTAACCTCGCCCACTACGCCAATAGGACTCGCGACCTCGTTCATTACGCCCAGAGGAATTCTGAGCCACGAGTCTTCGTTCCGACGCGGAGCGTCGGGCCACATTGGCTATGAGAACGTACCGAGTAGGTGGTAAACGGTTTCGATCAACAGAAGATGGCTGTGGTAAATAGATGACGATAAAGATTTGGTTTATTTCCGATACGCACGGCGAGCACGAAGGTCTGCAAGTGCCACAAGCAATGGATGCAGTCATCCACTGTGGCGATGAGTCGAATTCAGGCAACGCGTGGCTCAACGAACCCGAATCGCGTAAGTTCTTCGCTTGGTATTCCGAACTGGATATGCCCAAGAAGTTTTTTGTTCCAGGCAACCACTCGACGGCAATAGAACAGGGCTTGGTGCGTCCCGAAGACTATCCAGACATCGAGTTCCTAATACATCAATCGACCCAATGGCGTGGGCTTGAGATCTTTGGCTCACCCTACACGCCGCGATTCTTTGACTGGGCCTACATGCGCGAGCGCGAAGACTTGGATGAAGTATGGCAGTCGATTCCGGCCGGTGTAGATATTCTCATTACCCATGGACCGCCTAAAGGGATCGGAGATGTCACCAAGGATGTGGATAGCCGCTTGCCCGTCCATGTGGGTTCCAAGTCGCTGATGCGTCAGGTCGTCGAGCGCATCAAGCCACGTATTCATGCCTTTGGGCATATTCACGACGAGCGTGGGATCGACAACGTCGGTCGAGTAGTGAAGGGCCCAACTGAGTTTATCAACTGCGCCTGCTGCGACTTGCCCGGCCGTTTAAAGCACCACGGTACCATCGTGGAAATTGCCGAGCAGAGTTAGAGTAGCCCGTACAATGTCTTGTGCCGTCCGCACTCGATCCGAGCTCGACTTCAACGCGTTTTTTCGCACGTATGGCAAGGCCGAAGCACGGATAATTGCGACTTCCGATGTCACTAACTTAACGCTGCCTACCGTCTGTCGACGGTAGCTACGGAGACCTCAGGACGGTGAATATCCGCGAGCTTTCGTTGACGCTGGGAATCGTTTTCGCCTTGAGCGATGTAGCGTTAGTGCGATGACCAAGCTGCCCACTAGAGCGAAACTACCCGGTTCGGGAACCGCCGAGAAGACGATATTGTCAACGGCTGCGAATTTGGGAGTGTTCAATCCGAACTGAATATCCGCATCGCTCCCGTCAAAAGTGAGACTGATCGAGCGCGCGTTGCCCAGCCCAGTCAAGTCGACCGAACGCCAATCGTTGACGATATAGTTGGGGGTGTTGTTGATATTGCGAAAATCGGCCAAGTAGAAATCAGTGCTGCCCGTACTCGAACCCGCCGCGCCCAATTCGCTAAACCCATTGAATGTCACCTTGAAGAAGTCAGGTTCGCTACCGTTCGGCCCTCCGAATTTCTCTGAGAACTGGTTGCCGTCCCGCATGGTGAAATAGGTATAGGTGGTATTGGAGATCGACAGTGAGTCGATTCGCTGATCGGAAGGTAGATTGAAATAGGCGCCGTCATCGTAGGCGATGGCGTAATTCCCCGATCCGCCAACACCAGTTCCAGTCGCAGATGCATATTGATTTGTATAGCTGGCCGTGGCGGGATCGTTGACATTCGAATAGGACCAACCCGACCAAAATCCGCCGTATTGCGGGTCAACACTGTAGGTATTGCCAAAAAATGCGCCTCTAGAAGTCCAGCCGTTGGCGTTGGCACCGCCACCCGAATTGCCGTTGAAGTAGCTTCCCGTGGCCGTGGTCTCGGTGTATGTGCTAAGCTCATCGAAGCTAACCGTGATCGCTGCGGAAGCGACATGGGCGAGTGGAAACAGAAGCAAACTTAATATCGTGATGGTTTTCATTTTTCGTCTTTAAAAGTTAAAAGTAGTGAAGCTTAGATGCGGTCTGAAGACGGTGGTTACGGTTAGCTAATAGGAATCGTGATTGACGACTTCGCTTTTGGCGCGAGTGATCAAACTGCCTAGGACTTTTACATCGATGGATTGGGTCATGAAGATGGTGCGCCCGTCGACAAACAGCACCATCGCCCCAGGGCCGTGACGGCTGCGGATTTCGTTGTCGCCAATCCAGGCATTGGGATCGTTGATACCGCCCGACTGCACAAACACGTTGCGGCCATTGATCCACTCGCTATCGGGGCCGCCCACGTCTTCGGAGACTGCCAAGGTGTTCGATAGCCCGTCGGTCACGTCGCGAAAAGCGATGGAACGATCGTACAGAAACATACCATCGCTAGAATCTCGATCGACCATGCTCTCGCCATACAGTCCGCCGTAGTCGGTCTGCCCGCGCACCAACTGGCGATTGTCTGCCGAAGGGCATTCGTAAACGCTCAGTCGTGTGGCGGCGGCGGGGGCATTGATGGACGCATCAAAGGGAACTCGGAAATCGATCTGCGCGTGCAGATTTTGCTGTTCCAAAAACGGTAACAGCAAAGCGGACCATGCGAATTGCCGGTTCGAAATGGGTGAACTGAAGCCGCGCCACTCGATACAACCTGTCGGTAGCGTGCGGTGCGTATCGTGATAGTTGTGCAGCGCGATGCCGATCTGATGCAAGTTGTTTTTGCAGGATGCCTTGCGCGCCGCTTCTCGCGCCGCTTGCACAGCAGGCAGCAGCAGACCAACCAGTATGGCGATAACGGCAATCACGACCAGCAATTCAACGAGCGTGAAGGCCGGCTTGCGACAGCGAGAATTTGTTGAGGCGACCACCGAGCATCTCCGTTCAGAGCTACTGTGGAAATCCAATGCACCGAGCGTGAAAACACTCAAGCTATATCGAGTAGGGGCCGCGAGGGACTGCTACTGGTCGATAACATGCATTGCAACGTTCGCCTCAAACCTGGAAGGCACCAAAACGTCTTGCTCGAGGTAGGTCTTCTGACTTTCCACCTTTTCCAGCGCTCACAGCCTTCTCACTCGCAAAGTGCTCAGTAGGTATTAGCCTAGCACCATGGCAAGCAATGGCTCTTCCAAAGAAGGAGCGACGGATGCAATTGAGTTATCAACTGCGAGTGGCACACAGCGGCCGGACCGTCCCGGATTTTAACCGGAGTTCCCTGTTCATCCGCTCGGTAGACACCCAGCGAATCACCTCGAACGGGTCCCATACTAGTGTAAGTATCCGATTCGTCAAGCCTCCCTTTATCGCAAGGGAGAAACGGGGAGAATTCTTCTCGAACGGTGCCGGACTCTTTTCGCTGTGATCGTTACCCGCCTACGACTCGCAATTGCCTCAGGGCTTCACTTGGGGGGCAGGAGCCGATAGAATCTAAAGCATATATTGAGCCCGAATACTGGGGCACCACTTCGAAGCCACCAACCGAAAGTAATACCATGAGCAAGCAAGCCATTATCGATCATCTCAATGAGATCTTGAAGCACGAGTGGACCGGAGTTGCACAGTATTCTCAAGCGGGCTTCATCTGCGAAGGGGTGTGGCGCGAGGTCTATTCGGAGAAGTTCTTGGGGGACGCAAAAGAGTCGTTTGGTCACGCCCAAAAGGTTGGCAGCAAAATCGTCGCGATGGGCGGAGTTCCTGTGGCCACGCGCAACGAGATTAAGCAGTCACGCAACCTGCAAGAGGTTTTGCAATTCAGCCTCGAGTTCGAGGCCAAAGCGGTCGAGATGTACACCAAGGCACTCGAAATGGCTGAAGGGGATCGCCCGCTGGTCGTGTTCCTAGAAGACATCCTCATCGAAGAACAAGAAGGGGTCGAAGAGTACACCAAATTGCTCCGCAACTCCGAAGGCTCTGCAACCAGCAAGAAATCGCAAGGCAAGACAGCCTAACGTAGCTCGGTCGTCCCCCACCGAGAGACACGTTGGGGACCAACGTGCTACGCTACCTTTAGCCTGCGGCTTCGAACTGTAATATAACGGGCGAAGCGGCAGGCTGGTCGGTTCTGTTGCCGGTATTCAATCTGCGATTAGTCGCCGAATTCACAGATGCTGTGTTTCTATTGGCGTTTGCCGGCGAAAGAGTCATCTTGAGCGCAGCTACTTGCCCAGGCTCGATGACGACTTGATTCTGCACGAACCATCCGACGTCCGCAGAGTGCGTCTCTTGCCGTAGGATCAAATGTTCCAAGCCGCACAGGGTCGTGCTGCGCACCAAAACCAAGCGATTCTGATCGCTGGCACCCGAAAAGACGTTTAAGATTGTCTCGTTTTGCACGCAATTTCTGCCAAAAGTAGCTTGTTGAAAGTGAGTCTCAATTAATAATAGGCCGATTGAGAGCCTCGTCAATCCGAAATTTTGGCAGAAATGGTCCGATCCCTATGGATTTATCCGAAAATATCGATCATCTACCGCTTGGCAGCGGTAGCTACGGTTCGTCAGCTGTAGCGTCTGCCGCCAGCCGGAAATGTGAAAAACTCGGCCTCGAAAAGGCCCAACGCATGCTGCTGCTGTGCATGGACCGACGGAGGGCCAAATGTGCCAGTTCGAAGCATATGCTCGAATCTTGGAAGTATCTGAAACGGCGACTGAAGGAATTGAAGCTCGATGGGCGCGGCGGCACCATCCGCATCGAGATGGGATGTGTCGGCATCTGCAAAGGGGGACCGATCATGACGGTCACACCCGACGGAACGTGGTACGGTCATTGCTCACCCAAAGTCATCGAGAGAATCATCCAAGAGCATCTACTAGGCGGCCAAGTCGTCGCTGAGTTTCAGATTGCCCAGTCGTTCGCAACGCATGGTGCCTCCGATTCGTGAATTTTGAAACAACACCATTCTTCTCGCTGCGCTATCGACTTCTGCTGCCACTGTGGGCCGCCTCGATCGCGGCTGCTATCGTCGTTGCCACGCTTTCGTTCTTTTTAGGGCGACAATGGGCCATACATGATGTTTTCGAGTTGGCTCACACGAGTATCTTGTATTTGTTGTGGTACGCTCGAACCCACGACACAGTATCGATACGGTTCGCCGAGTTTTCGTGTTTTTCGACCAAGCCAAAGTCGCGGCGGCTAGCCGCCGAGCGGGGTTGCTGCCAATGGCCACCGGCCTATCAACCATTGCATTGCTGACGACATGGATGATGTGGATGACTGGACGACTAGCACGACGTCTCTCGCGACTGGAACAAGGTGTTCAGCCCGTCGCTCCTTGCAGACTTGCAAACACGGCAATGGCATGGCAACGTACGCGAGTTGAAAAACGCGGTGGAGCACGCCGCAGTCGTCGCGCGCGGCCGGACATTGCAAATCTCAGATTTCCCGCTTCCCAATCAGAACAACGCCGGATTGCACGAAATATCTATAGAGCAAGTCATCCGCTGCTGGGCGAAGGAGTCGCTCCAAAAAAAGCCAGCCGATAAGGAACCGCTGCATGCTCGCTTTTTGGCGACTGCCGAGCCAGCTTTACTACAATTTGCCATCGACCACACCGGTGGTAGTCGAATTGAAGCAGCCGAACTCCTCGGCATCCATCGCGGAACGTTGCGAGATCGACTGCGGCCGTATGGTATGGACGACTAGCCGAGCGCGAAGGGATGCCGGCAGCCTATCTAGTTGGCAAGTCCTACCATGTACCAGTGCTAAGCGGTCAAGATGTCGCCACTCAAGCTCCCGCTAATCGCCTCCGCAATGACTCTACGCACGAGGTACACTGCACGGGTACAGCATATCGCGCGGCAGTCTTGGCTTATTCGTGTTGATTCGCATGATTCGTGGGCAAGGCGGGGCGGGCTGAAATGTTAGCTTCCACCGATGCAACTCGCTAAACTATCACTAATTGTACGGTTACAATTGCGTGGTGAATTCACCGCAATGCCGTTACGCTAATGCACTCCATTCTCAGATATATTGCAGAAAGACAATCGTGACTCTCAAGATCGACCCTAGCCACTATTGGATTTTGGCAACCAACATTTGTGCGTTGGCATTTAGCCAAGTTATTTTTCAGACGCTTCTCGTTCCGACAGATCAGGTCGCGGCTGACTCGGGTGAGAGGCCCAACATCGTCTTTTTCCTGTCCGACGATCATACCCGAGCCGATTCGTCCCTGTACGGAGCGACCGATATTCAAACTCCCAATATGGAGCGTTTGGCCAAAGCTGGTATGACCTTCAGTCAAGCCTTCGTTGTCTCCCCGTCTTGTGCACCGAGTCGCGCGGCGCTGCTTACCGGCATGACCCCCGCGCACAACGGGGCCGAAGCCAATCATGCGCGACCCGATGCTCAGCTCAAAAAATTCCCAGCCTTTCTTCAAGAGCAAGGATATGAGGTCGTCGCGTTTGGCAAGGTGGGTCACTACGCGCAGACACCCGAGTATGGTTTCGATTTGGCTAAGCACTTCACCTACCACGATGATGTCGCCGTGTCGGAAGCGGTTAAATGGCTCGATAATCGCAATAGTGAAAAACCGCTTTGCCTATTCGTCGGCACCAATTGGCCGCATGTCCCTTGGCCTCCCGCAACCGATGTGCCTTTGGAAAGTGTGACGATTCCATCGACCCATGTTCGCACTCCCGAGACAAAGCAAGCAAGGGCCAAATACTATCAGGCAATCAAGATCATGGATGGCGAGTTGGGGAGCGTTTTCGATGTTGCCTATCGCAAGCTCGGTTCCAATACGCTTTTCATCCACACGAGTGACCATGGAGCGCAGTGGCCATTCGGAAAATGGAATCTGTACGACGATGGAATTCGTACTCCCCTGGTCGTATCCTGGCCAGGACGGATCGCAGCAGAATCGACCTCGGATGCGATGGTGTCTTGGATTGACCTACTCCCAACCGTGCTCGAAGCAGTCGGTGCGCCAGTGCCCGAATCGCTCGACGGGAAATCGATCCTACCGGTATTGAGCGGTCAGAAAACCAGTCATCGCAGCGAGATCTTCACGACTCACAGCGGCGATGGGAATTTCAACGTCTATCCATCGCGCAGCGTGCGTACCGACCAATTCAAGTACATTCGCAACCTTTACCCCGAATTCCAATTTGATTCGCACGTCACCAAGGTGAAAAACGAGCACGCCTACTGGTCGAGCTGGGTGGAGAAGGGACGGTCCGTGCCTGCGGCTGCGCGCAAGGTCCAGAGATATCAGCAGCGCCCCGCCGAGGAGCTGTATGACCTCAGCACCGATCCTCATGAAAAGCACAACCTAGCGCAAGAGTCCGCGTACGCGAATCAGTTGAAAGAATTGAGTGGCAAACTCGATGTATGGCTTCGCGAACAAAACGACAAACCGACCGTATTTGGCATGCCAACATTGCTGCCGCGTGAAGGAACCCCGCCGAACGTGATTACTGTTTTCATTGATGACATGGGCTGGCAAGATCTATCGTGCTTTGGAGGTCAAGCGGACCAGACCCCGCGTATCGATCAACTCGCGCAAGAAGGCTTGCGGTTCACCAACTTTTACGTCAACTCCCCGATATGCTCGCCGTCTCGAACAGCGCTGACGACCGGCAATTTCCCAGCGCGGCATCGCATTACCTCGTATTTGGCCCGGCGGGAGTTGAATGAGCAGCGGGGGATGGCGCAGTGGTTGGACGCTAGTGTACCGACGCTCCCTCGCATGTTATCCCAAGCTGGCTATGCGACGGGGCATTTCGGCAAATGGCACATGGGAGGGCAGCGAGACGTTGGTGAAGCTCCACTCATACCAGAGTATGGTTTTGATGCATCGCTGACGAACTTCGAGGGGCTGGGACCTCGCGTCTTGCCGCTGTGCGATGCGTTCGACGGTCAGGAGCCCAAGCGTCACGATCTCGGCAGTGCCAACTTGGGGCATGGGCCGATCGAATGGGAGGATCGTTCAAAGATCACGCAGCGATATGTGGACCGAACGCTTGAGTTCATCGACGAAGCCACCGCCGAAAAGCGTCCTTTCTACGTGAATGTCTGGCCGGACGATGTCCACTCTCCATTCTTTCCACCGAAAGCTATGCGCGGCGACGAAGCGAAGCGGACGCTCTATCTGGCTGTTCTTAAGACCATGGATCAACAATTGGGAGCGCTCTTCGATCGAGTTCGCAACGATCCACAGCTACGAGACAACACTCTGATCATTCTCGCCAGCGACAACGGCCATGAACCAGGGGCGGGAAGTGGTGGACCATTGCGCGGAGCGAAGGGAAGCTTATACGAAGGGGGCATCCGAAGCCCGCTGATTGTATGGGGCCCCGGCTTGGTAGATGCTTCTGCTGTGGGTAATACCAATGATACGACCATCGTTTCCAACGTCGACGTGGTTGCCTCACTGATGAACCTGTGCCAAGTGGAGTCACCCGAGGGCTATCAGTGCGATGGAGAAGACCTACTAGCGGCGCTATTGGGCAAATCGACTGCGCAGCGCAATGGCCCATTGTTCTGGCGGCGTCCACCCGATCACCCAGGTAAGCCCAACGCTCCGGCACCAGACCTCGCCGTTCGCGACAAGCAATGGAAGCTATTGTGCGACATTCATGGCAAGCACGCGCAGTTGTACGACCTGACCGAAGATATCGGAGAGGCCAACAATCTGGCAAAATCCAACCTTCAAATAACCAAACGACTCAAGCAAGCGGTCCTCAAGTGGAATGACACCTTGCCGGTCGACGGCGTGGGAGCTACCGATCCAATTCGTCAGTAGTCGTGCGATATTCGCGTTCATTCACATGATATATTTGCGTTCATTCACATGATATATTCGCGTTCATTCGCGTGGTTCGTGGGCTTAACTCGGCCTGGGACAATCCCAGGCGCCACGGCGACACTATGCTAACGGCGACAGCCAAGCTGGCGTGGCAAATGACGACCGAAACTTTGAACTCCATCTCGCGGGCTTGAATTGTTGACTGAGAATCTCAACCGTGGTTTGATCCACTTCGGAAAATACGTGGTTGCTCCAGCCACCTTGCTCCCCATCCGACGTGGCGCTAAGAAGCCTTACGAATTTCTAACCATCGACCAGCTTCAGGCTGAGTTCGGTGAACGCGTTACGATCACCCCGTTCGAAGAACCAAGCGATGCGGAACTGAGTGACGGCGAGTCTTTACCTGGCTTTGTGGCGGTGCTCAGAAACGGCTGGTGTCACGGGCGTTATTGCGACTGGGTCGGCATTGAAAATCGACCGCTGCGAGATTTTCGATTGTTCGACGGTGCTCGGCGGATGTCGGCTAGAAAATATCCCATGGGGCGTCTCAATCCGCGCTACTATCGTCAACTGCTAACCACGCCTGATAGATTTCCCCGGCCAACGCGCGTCGCTGGACGTGTGCTGGTGCTCAATAAGGGGGCGGCGCACAACTATTATCACTGGATTACCGAAGTGTTACCTCGTCTGGAGCTAGCGCGCCGAGCGGGTTGGACGGAAGCGGATTACTATGTTGTCGATTGCTACAAACCTTTTCAACGACAAACGCTTCAGAGTTTGGGGATCCCACGCGAGAAGGTGATCGAGCCTCACAATGGATTGCTGATAGAAGCCGACGAGTTGATCGTTCCTTCGTTGGCAACTGCGCTAGCTCGCTCACGCACGGGCGAAATGCTGCGTGAGGCATTTGGCGTACCTTCTCCGCCGCAGGTCGGCGGCACCCGTCGAATTTTCGTCTCACGTAAAAACGCGCGAACTCGGCGAATTGCCAACGAAACGCAAATCGAAGAAGTGCTCACCCCATTGGGCTTCGAATTCCATTGCTTGGAGCAGTACACGCTGGCGAAGCAAATCCAGTTGTTCGGCGAGGCGGAGATGATTGTCGGCGGACATGGAGCGGGCTTGACCAATATGTTGTACGCTCAGGCTGGCACGCGCGTTATCGAGCTCGCGCCCAGCAACTATATTCGCAAATGTTACGCAATGTTGAGCGAAGAGTTAGGCCACCCTTATAGTCTCGTCGAAGCCCATCGCAGTCGGCGGTCTCGCAATTTGCATGTGCCGTGTGACGATCTATTGGCTGCGGTGACCGGTAATTGGTAACCTAGCTATCCGTGCTCCAGCCTTGCCATTCGTGCTAGCGAATGACACGAATTCTCGCACGGATGGCAAATCCGGAGCACGGTTGACAGGGACTATCGCGCCTGTCAATTGGCGGCTTCAGCACGTATATTATAGAGTCACAGCGCGTTCTCCCAAAAAGAATGAGGTTTCAACAATATGCTTAAAGTTCTCAAGCTGACGCTTGTCGTGCAACTATGTCTCGCAATTGGAATTCTGAGCCGACAGGCTCTTGGACAAAATGGAGGTTCAAAAGTGGCGGATCAGTCATTGCTCAAACCGTGGTCGGGCCCCTACGGAGGAGTTCCGCCGTGGAATCTGGTACGCCCCGACGAATTCGTGGTTAACTTCGAGGCGGCGATCGCGGACGCAGAAAAGGAAGTTGACGCGATTGCAAACGATCCGGCACCGGCCACTTTCGAGAACACCATCGTCGCCTTGGAGACCGCCGGACGCCCGCTCGCTCGGCTGAGTGCGATGTTCGGAGTGCATTCATCGAATCTCAACGTGGGCGTCTTGCCAGACGTCGAACGCACCGTGGTTCCGATGTTGTCGAAGCATGAGGATAAGATCGTTCAAAACAGCAAGCTCTTTGCGCGCATCGATGCGGTTTTTCATGGCGAGGAGTTCAAGCAACTCGACGCCGCGCAGCAGCGTTTGGTCGACGATCGCTACAAGCAGTTCGTGCGACAAGGGGCCAAACTATCTCAGGCGGACAAAGATCGACTCTCCAAAATCAATCAACGCCTAGCCAGCCTTTTTACCGACTTTAGCCAGAATGTCCTGGCCGACGAGCAAGGCTATGTGACTTGGATCGAAGATCAAGCGGACTTGGCTGGGTTACCGACGAGTATCGTGGCGGGCATGGCTGCTGCCGCCAAAGAGAAAGGGAAGCCGAAGCAGTGGGCAGTTACCAATACGCGTTCCTCGGTCGATCCATTCCTGACGTATGCCGAAAATCGCAGCCTGCGCGAACAAGTATGGCGCAACTTCTACAACCGAGGTGACAACGGCGATCAACATGACAACAACGCTATCATCAGCGAGATCCTCAAACTGCGCGCCGTGCGCGCCAAACTACTCGGCTACGAAACCCACGCTCACTGGCGCTTGGAACCGCAGATGGCCAAGAAACCCGAAGCGGCCATGGAACTAATGCTCAAGGTGTGGCCCAAAGCGGTTGCCCGAGTGGCTGAGGAAGTAGCCGATATGCAGGACATCGCCGTTCAAGCCGGCGATAAGATCACGATCGAGCCGTGGGACTATCGCTTTTATGCCGAGAAAGTCCGCAAGCTCAAGTACGACCTCGACTTCAACGAGGTCAAACCCTACTTGCAATTGGAGAAGTTGCGAGAAGGCATGATGTGGGCCGCAAGCAAGCTTTACGGTTTCCAATTTACTCAGATTCATGACGTGCCCGTGTTTCATCCCGATGTGCGCGTGTGGCGAGTTGACGATGCAGAGGGCAAGTTGGTTGGGTTGTGGTATTTCGATCCCTACGCGCGCGAAGGGAAGCGCTCAGGTGCTTGGATGACGGACTACCGAGCACAAGAGAACATTGATGAGCCAATCACCACGCTGGTATCCAATAATTCGAACTTTGTCAAAGGTGCTGAAGGGACGCC
The DNA here is from genome assembly GCA_020852965.1 of Pirellulaceae bacterium. GTDB lineage: Bacteria > Planctomycetota > Planctomycetia > Pirellulales > Pirellulaceae > Aureliella. Next base: position 29,676 of record JADYZV010000140.1, read on the forward strand.
CGCCCTCATTTCGTGGGATGACGCCGATACGCTGTTTCATGAATTTGGCCATGCGCTCCACGGACTGTGCTCTAAAGTTCGCTACCCGTCGCAGTCAGGAACGTCGGTCGCCAGAGACTACGTCGAGTTCCCGTCGCAGCTCAACGAACATTGGTTGATGACGCCCGAGATCCTCAATCAATTCGCGGTACACTACGAAACGGGCGAGGCTTTACCTAAGGAATTGATCGACAAGATCGAGAAGGCGGCGACTTTCAATCAGGGCTTCGCGACCGTCGAGTACTTGGCCAGCGCGCTAGTGGATATGAAATTGCATTTGGCCGGTGACGTGCCGATCGATCCCGATGCGTTCGAGAAGAGGACGCTGAGTGAATTGGGGATGCCACCGCAAATCCCCATGCGGCACCGCACGCCGCAGTTCATGCATATTTTCTCCGACGACGGATATTCGGCGGGCTATTACAGCTATCTATGGTCTGACGCGCTGACCGCCGATGCGGCCAACGTGTTCGAAGAGGCGGGGAGCTACTACGATCCGGTCGTCGCCAAGAGCCTGCATGACCATATTATGTCGGTGGGGGATACCATCGATCCAGTCGAAGGATTCCGCGCATTTCGCGGCCGCGATGTGGACACGTCCGCACTACTACGCAAGCGCGGTTTTCCCGTCGAATAGTTCGACATCTCTGCCCCTGCCAGCTTGTCTGGCAGGAAGGAGATTTTTTTGGTTAGATGAACTTGCTCCACGATTGATGCCCCCTGCCAGCTTGTCTGGCAGGAAGGATATTTTTTGGTTAGATGGACTTGCTCCGCGATTGATGCCCCCTGCCAGCTTGTCTAGCAGGAAGGATATTTTTTGGTTAGATGGACTTGCTCCGCGATTGATGCCCCCTGCCAGCTTGTCTGGCAGGGAGCAAAGTTTTGGAGTCAGAAAGACGAAGTACGCAGCGCGCCATTTGTTTCGCCAACACTAGAACCAAAACTCACGTTCCTGCCGGGCAAGCCAGCGAGGGAACGAAAGTAAAACAAACTGGACTGCAAATGCAATTCTCGACTTGTGAACGTCTAAAACACTCGGCATTTGTTTTTCGCACGTTGCTAATGGTTGCATTAGCAACTCAGGCAACACATGCTGACGACTGGCCGTTGGGGCGGGGCGATGCAGCGGGAACTGGGGCGACGAGCCAATCGCTCCCGGCCGATATGGAACTTCTATGGGAAGTCGACGTCGCAGGGTTAGGTTTCGACGCCGGGCCGATCATCGCACAGGGAAAGGTATATGCTGCTGATCACGATGGCCGCGTGTTGGCGATCGATCTGGTCAGTGGTGATGAGCTGTGGCGGATCGAGCTCGATACTGGTTTTGTCTCATCTCCCGCCTTCCGCGACGGAGTGTTGTTTGTCGGTGACTACGACGGCACTTTGCATGCTCTCGATGCGAGCAATGGTCAGGCGAAATGGCGCTACGAGACCGGAATGGAGATTGATGGCAACCCCAATTTCTTTCAAGATCGAGTGTTGTTCACTTCGCAAAGCGGAGACCTCTATGCGGTGCGTGTTGCCGACGGCTCGTTGGCTTGGAAATACGAAACTGGAGATCAACTGCAATGTGGCCCAACTTTGGCTGGGGACAAAACTTTTCTGGGGGGCTGCGATGCAAACCTACACGTGATTGATGTCAACAATGGCCACGGGGTCGGCCAGCCGTTGCCGATCGACGCTCCCACCGGTAGCACGCCCAGCGTATTGGGTGACCACGTCTTTGTGCCTACCTACGCAGGTGAGATCTTTTGCTTCAAGCTCCCTTCGTTTGAGTTACATTGGCGTTTCAAGAACCCACAGTTGGCCGATGAGTTCAAAAATTCAGTAGCCGTGGCCGATGGACTGGCGGTAGCAGCCAGTCGCAACAAGCGAGTGTTTGCCATCGATGTCAATACCGGTTCCGTCGTCTGGGAGCAAACGTTGCGCAAACGCTGTGATGCCTCGCCAGTCATTGCCGGAGAACAAGTCGTGGTGGCTTCAGCCGATGGCCGCATCTTGCTTTTCGACCTGAAATCGGGAAAACCTCAGTGGATGTTCGAGGTGAAACCAGGCTTTCTGGGCGCGCCCGCCGTCGCAGATGGTAGACTAGTAGTAGCCAACGATCGGGGGACCATTTTCTGCTTTGGAAAGAAATAGGGGACGGTCAAGATTCAGATTTAGGGTAGTGGGCGAGGATACGAGTCCCTGTGACGTAGTGGACGAGGTTACGAGTCCCTGTGACGTAGTGGACGAGGATACGAGTCCGTATGATTCTGCATGCGAAAAGAGACTCGTATCCTCGTCCACTACCATTTCTTCGTGGCGTTCGTCGAGAAATATTGAACATACCGCAATATCGTGTGAGATAGACTTAACCATGCCAATTGATGCCACCACGACGGAAGTCGGTAGTTACTTCATTTCCAACTACCCTCCCTACTCACAATGGAAACCCGAGTTTCTACCGGAGGTCGAGCGCGCGATGGCCGACCCGCCGCGCCCCGTGCCGCTCGGGCTGTACTTGCACATTCCCTTCTGTCGCAAGCGCTGCAAGTTCTGTTACTTCAAAGTGTTCACGGGCAAGAACTCAGGCGAGATCGAAACCTACGTCGAAGCGCTGTGCCGCGAGATTGAGCTGGTCAGCCAACAAGCGGTGATGGGAGATCGACCGTTTCGCTTCGTCTATTTTGGCGGTGGCACACCAAGCTTTCTATCGCCCAAGCAATTGACCAGTTTGGTCGATCGTTTGCGAGCCAATATAAGTTGGGACAAGGCGGAGGAGGTCACCTTCGAATGCGAGCCTGGTACGCTGAGCGAATCGAAAGTACATACGCTGCGCGAGCTCGGTGTGACGCGTCTGAGCCTTGGTATCGAGAATTTTGATGATGCGATCTTGGAGGAGAACGGTCGAGCCCACTTGTCGAAGGAAGTTTTCCGCGTGTGGGACTGGATCGTGGCAGCTAAGTTTCCGAACGTCAATATAGATCTCATATCGGGTATGGTCGGTGAGACATGGGATAACTGGAAGGTGAACGTCGCTAAGACGCTCGAGCTATCCCCTGAGAGCGTGACGATCTATCAAATGGAGCTCCCCTTCAATACCGTTTACTCGGAAGGGATACTGAGACAGGCGCAGCAGTCGCCTGTGGCCGATTGGCAGACAAAACGCGATTGGGTCCAATATGCATTTGAGGCCTTTGCCGATGCGGGCTATGCGCAAAGTTCCGCCTACACGATGATCAAAGACCCAAAAAAGATCAGCTTCAGCTATCGCGATAATTTGTGGAAGGGATCCGACCTCATCGCAACTGGCATCGCCTCGTTCGGGCATGTTACTGGCGTACACTATCAGAATCTACCTGAGTGGCATCAATACATCGGTGCGGTCAATGAAGGGCGTCTACCGCTGGGGCGAGCCTTCACGCCGACGGCCCAACAAGCCATGATCCGTGAGATGATCCTATTGCTCAAACGCGGATACCTTGAGATCGACTACTTCCAAGAAAAATTTGGAACTGATATTTGGTCGGAGTTTCAAGAGGTGTGGGAGCAGTACGTCAGCGATGGCTACGTCATCCGCGATGGCGATCGCATCGAATTGACGATGGAAGGGCTACTGCGTGCTGACGGACTATTGCCGCCATTCTTCGAACCGGAATTTCGTGGAGTGCGTTATACATGAGCGCCGAACTGGTGTTCAAAATGGGGGAGTACTCGGCCACTTTCCCGACCGATAGAATGTACGCCAAGAATCACATGTGGGTGCAGCCGCAGATCAATGGGGAACTCCGGTTCGGGTTATCCAGTTATGCGGTGCGACTGCTGCAAGATGTCTACTTTCTCGATTTAGTAATCGAGCCGGGAATGGTGCTCGCCGCGCGACAGGAGATCGGTTCCATCGAAAGTAAGAAAGCCGAAAGCAGTTTGTATAGTCCGATCGCGGGTGCCGTCACGCAACTGAACGATGCCTTGTTGCAAGATCCGACTGGCATCAATTTGGACAAGTATGGTGAGGGTTGGATGTTCGAGCTGAAAACGAAATCGACGGCAGACGCCCCACCAGCTCTACTCGAACCGGCGCAGTATATGGAGCATTTGACAACAGCCTGGGAGGTCGCGCAGCGAACGATCAAAGGACAAGCTAATGCGTAATGGCCAATTGACAGTTATCGTTTCAGCGGGGCAAAGCCGCAATCCGGAGAAACGCGAGCTCGAACAAGCGATCGCCGAGCGGGCCGGCGCGCTGGAAGGGGTGCGGGTATTATGTATTCCGCACCTATACGACTTGGCCAAAGACGGTGAGACCTACCAGGCGCTGCGACAACTCGACGGCGATCTAGTGCTCATCACCTGGTTGTTTACCCGAGCCGCCCACTGGATTCTCGATCGCAATGGCCTACGAGGTCAGTTTGGTACGGTCGAACTGGTGCAGGAGGTGGACGACGACGATGAGGACAACCAGCTCGAGCCGCACGACGAACGCGTAACGCTCGCGCAACCACGCCCCGAGCGTACCATTTATACGCTCGATTTTCGCGCAAGCTCACAGCCGCAAGCCTTCGTCGATGAAATCCAGCGAATCGCGATTCTCTCCAAGGCAACGGCAGCGGCGCGTAACCCTGCCACTCCCCTGACGCTGGAAATGCTAGGGCACTTCGAACAACCAACCAACGATACTTTCGTGGGATCGAGTAACCTCACAGGCACCGGCAGCACGGACGATGGCCACTCATCCTCCGCAGCGCCTGCCCTGTCAACTTTGTTCGGTACGTCGAGCGTAGCATCGATCGAGGAGCACCCGGCGCGGCGCTGGTATCCAGTGATCGACTTCAGCCGCTGTACCAATTGCATGGAGTGCATCGACTTTTGTCTGTTTGGCGTCTACGGAATCGATACGCTGGAAACGATCGTCGTCGAGCAAGCTGACAATTGTCGCAAGGGCTGTCCCGCTTGCAGTCGTGTCTGCCCACAGAACGCTATTATTTTTCCGCAGCATAAAACGCCCGCCATCGCCGGTGCACCGGTCGACGCTGGCGGCCTCAAGATCGATTTGTCAAAACTGTTTGGCGCACCCGACGATGGGGAGGATGCAGCGGCAGCCGCCATTCGCGAGCGGGACGAGCAGCTGTTGCTGGCAGGAAGAAGTGCCGTCGGCAAGTCGACGGGAGTTAGTGAACGATTGCTCAATCCAGCAGACGGACCGCGCGTAGCCGATCAGCTCGATGCGTTGATCGATCAGCTCGATGCACTCGATTTGTAAGCAGCTCGGCTTTTTGTTAGGCATTGATGCCCCAGGTTAGCTTGCCTGGCATGAGAAAAAGTTGTGAAATTAAAAACAATCGGAAGAATGGCTATCCCATGAAACGTCGCATTTTTTTGAAGTATGGTTCTCTCAGCGCGCTAGCCTGTGGCAGCGCGGCCACGTGGGGACGCTCATCAACTTCTTGGTCCATGGAGCCGATCAAGCGCCCCCAGCCGAGTCGATTGCGACTTAGTCTGGCCGCCTACTCGTTTCGCAAATACCTGCAGCCCAGTGGTGACAAGCCAGCCCAAATGGACTTATTCGAGTTCGTTGACTTTTGTCATCAACAGGGTTTGGCGGGGGCCGAACTGACGTCTTACTACTTCCCATCTTCGGTTGACGATGCCTACCTATTGAAGCTCAAGAGGCACTGCCATCTTCGCGGTGTTAGCATCTCAGGTGGGGCTATACGCAATGATTTCTGCCAGTCGGACCCGGTTGAGGTTGCCCGCGATTTGGCGCACACGCGTCTGTGGATCGATCACTATGCCATGCTCGGGGCACCGGCCATCCGCATCTTCGCAGGACAAACGGTCGCCGGTGAAGAACCGAGCATGACGTTAGCCCGTTGCGCAAAGATCTGCCAAATAGCTTGCAACGATGCTGCCAAGCAAGGCGTGATGTTGGCTCTCGAGAATCATGGCGGCGTCACGACTCGACCGCAAGGATTGCTCGAAATCGTCGACCAAGTTGACTCGCCAGCCTTTGGCGTCAACTTCGATTCTGGGAATTTCAGTTCGACCGACGATCCTTACGCTGAACTAGAAATGATCGCCCCTTATGCGGTTAATGCCCAAATCAAAGTTGAAATGCAGGTGAAGGGCGAAAAGCAACCGGCCGATTTGACTCGTATCACACAGATTCTTCGAGAGGCCAACTACAGTGGCTGGTTAGCACTGGAGTACGAAGCCGCGCCCGATCCGTTCGAGGCCGTTCCCAAATGGCTGGAACAACTCAAGCCACTCGTTGACGGTTAGGTTACAATAAGTAACTATTCCTAGGCAACCCAATTTAGTCGTGGGTCGATCCATCGCTTCCGCGACATGTACAACGCTACCGTCGACTATAGGGACGCCTGCAAAGCAATTGAATGGCGGAGTGAACCGCGACTATCGCCTAGATGGTTTCTCAATAAAGATGAATCAAGTGAACTCACTGACGCTCTCGGATGCACAGCAGCAAGTCGACGAGTGGATACGCAGTTTTGGAGTCCGCTATTTTTCTGAGCTGACCAACTTGGCTCAGTTGATGGAGGAGGTGGGAGAGCTATCGCGGGTGATCTCGCGCACCTACGGTGAGCAGAGCTTTAAAGCGGGCGAGAGAGCCACCGACTTGAGTGATGAACTATCCGACGTACTGTTTGTGCTGATTTGTCTCGCCAATCAAACAGGCGTCGATCTTGAACAGGCTTTGCGGAATAATCTGCAAAAGAAGACCCAGCGCGATGCCACTCGGCATCACAACAATCCCAAACTAAACTTGGATAGTGATTGAGTCGTGATGGGTGGCGAAGTTAACAATCCGATTTATGGAATGAGCGATCGATGAGTTTGACAATTATGCGACGAATCAAATTTTGTGCTGGACATCGGCTCTTCGAGCATGGTGGAAAGTGCGAGCACTTCCATGGACACAATTATGTGGCGGACATTTTTGTGACGGGCGACACGGTCGATTCCGTCGGACGCGTGTTAGACTTCGCGGATCTCAAAGCGCGCACCAAGGGCTGGATCGACGAGCATTGGGATCACAGTTTTTTGGTATACGAAAAAGACCAAAACGCGATTACTGCCTTGAAAGCGGTTCTGCCATGCCGCCTGTTTAAAATGCCCTACAATCCGACTGCCGAAAACATGGCTCGCTATTTGCTTGAAGAGATGTGCCCTCAGGTGCTTGAAGGAACTGGTGCCCGAGCGACCAGCGTGCGCATTTGGGAGACTGACGAGGCCTACGCAGAAGCAAGTGTTTTGTAACTGCGGTTGACAGTGTGCAGTAAACTACGTCTGGCGACGGTAGCCATGTTCAAGTAGGAGCGGCCAATGGGAGTTGAAATCGAGTCGACTCAATTCACCGATGCGGACTTGGATAATTTTCGCAATCGCTTACTGGCTGAGATGGAATTGTTGCGGAGCTGGTTCGCGGGCAATAAGTTCTGTGATGACCAATTGCAAAGCGGTCTAGAGCTCGAAGCCTGGTTGGTCGATCCGGCGGGACTTCCAGTTCCTGATAACACTCGCTTTCTATCGGCGCTCGATCGTCGCTCGGTGGTTCCTGAGTTATCGAAGTTCAATTTTGAGTTCAACGTCTCACCGCAATACATTGCCGGCAGCGGCCTGTCGGACATGCAATCGGAACTGCGTGCTACTTGGTTGCGTTGTGAAGAGGTAGCTCGGACGCTGGGGCACCGCATCGTATCCATCGGTATTTTGCCAACGGTTGCGGACCACATGCTGTGCCCCGAGAACATGTCGCCATTAAAGCGTTACGCTGCAATTAACCAGCGAGTGCTGCGGTTGCGCGGCGGTCGGCCGCTGCTGCTAGAGATTGATGGGATCGATTCGCTGAGGACATCGCACAATGATGTTATGCTTGAGTCGGCCGCTACGTCGGTCCAAGTCCATTTGAAAGTTCCGCAAGTCGATTCAATTCGCTACTACAATGCCTCGCTGATTGCCTCTGCCTTTACCGTGGCTTTGGCCGCGAATGCACCGTTGTTTCTCGGACGCCGGTTATGGGACGATACTCGAATTGCCGTGTTCGAACAGGCCGTCGATACCGCAGGACCGCTACGGCGAGTCTCCTTTGGAAACCGCTATCTCGAACAGTCGCTGATGGAACTGTTCGAGGACAATATAAACTACCATCGCGTCTTGCTGCCGGCTCTAGTCGACGAGGCTCCGGCGCGAATGCCGCATGTTCGCATGCATGGTGGTACGATCTGGAATTGGAATCGTCCATTGATCGGCTTCGAACCGGGCGGGCAGCCCCATTTGCGAATCGAGCATCGCCCGATGTCCGCCAGCCCAAGTTTGATCGACTTGTTCGCCGACTTGCAGTTCTATCTCGGTCTGGTCCACTACCTGGCTCGATTACCTCAGGCTCCCGAATCGCAATTGGCATTTACGCAGGCCAGCCAAAACTTTTATTCTGCCGCCAAGTTCGGATTGACGGCAGAGGTGGTTTGGTTGGGCGGACAAAAGCTGCCGATGGCGGCGTTGCTACGAGATACATTGTTGCCGCAGGCGCTGGGAGCCATGTCTGAGCTGGGGATTCCTGAATTGCAGATCCAAGAGACGGGCGAAGTATTGCGTGGACGTATCGAAACTCGGCAGAATGGAGCGACTTGGCAGCGACAGGTATTTTCCGCTTGCCATGGCGATCTCGCACAGTTGTTGGCGGTCTACCAAGCTCGGCAGCAGACGAGTCAACCGGTGCATACTTGGTCGACGCAGATTTAGCAGCGCGATGCGGCTGCACCAAGTTACTGTTCAGAACAAAGCTCTTGACGAAACGTTTGGCATCTTCTGTTCCACAAGCTTCGCAATCTCCTCATCCATTTTGCGTTGGAGACGCCAGCGATGCAGCAAACCAGATGCATTCCACTCATCGGCGTATTTTTCTTCAACGATACGTCGCGCCTCCAACTCAACTCCGCAGACAAGATTTGTGAATCCCCCATCAACAATTCCTGACGACTGGGCTGAATGGGTCTTCCCGACCTTTGCCGGAGCAATTCGCGAATCCGATGGAATCGAAACGTGCGGGTTCTGGTCATCTTCCATCACGATTATCGTCCTTGCTGAGCATGCGAATGATCCACCGTGCGAGAGCATAAGCATCAGCCGACTCAGACGCATTGTGTCGCGGAGACGCGGTACCAAAGTCACTTGCTTCGGTCTGCCGTAACTCGCAGGACTCGTTACGAGCCTACACAAGAACAGACGGTATGAGGTTACTAGGGAGTGATGCTCAGCCATATAGGTTTATGATCGCTGGTGCCTGCCTGTCGTGTCTGAGTTGTCGCTTCGACGTCCGAGCTCGCCACGATGTTCAGCGGCCCTTGAAATGGCTCCGACCCCGTGAGCTTGAGCGTAACTTTAGCCGCTGAGTCGGTGCCGTGCGTCGACTCAACCGCTGGGCATGAGACGCTGCTGGGCAACCCCTCGATACTGACTTTTATGATTCCTGTGTAGTCGAGCTCACGCACTACATTGACTACGATCTCTAACTCCTTCCCGACGCTGGTGGTCAATCGATCACTAGCCACGTTTGCGCTAAAATCGGGCTTGCGCTCTTCAAGCTGCAAAAGATACGCGAAGCGCTCACCACCTTGATGATGAAAATCGCTGATCGATACGACAAATTGGCCATCGGCGGGGGCCTTCCACGCGAGCATTGGATCGCGATCTTGCCCCACATCATCCATTTGTATCAACTGTTTCCCGTCGGCATCGAGGACCGAGAGTGTAGCGTCCAAGGGAGATCCGCAATCGCGCGCCAACACACGGAACCGATAGTTGGCACCGCTGCGTGCTGAGAAGCTAACAAAGTTGGCTTGTTTCGCCTCAGCAATGGTCCCACTCACGTACACTGGTAATTCAACTGGCAAGGCTTGTTCACGCGTCGTATGTGCGCCCTTTTCCAATTGAGTCGCTGGCGCGGTCAATTCGGCTTGTCGCGAGAATTCGAACGCCGAACTCATGGGAGCTGCTGTCGTTTCGAGTCGCAAGCGGTAGACCCAATCACTGCCACCACTAAAAGCAATCGTGCTATCGGGTGCGGCCGGAAAACCAAACAACCGCACTAGGTACTTGCCTGCGCGCGGCGCTGTAAATTCCAGATAGGGATCGAGGCCTACATGGTCTAAGTTTTCAGACAACACGAAGCCGCGCGAGTCCATGATTTGCAAACTGATATCCGCCGGGCTTGTCAGCCATTTGGCCGAATCGATGGTAGCGGCGAGCAATTGTCCCTCGCTCAACTCTACGGCGAACAGGTCGACATCCGCCGTTTTATTCAGTACACCTTGGATGGTGAATGGTAGTTGGTCAACGGCTTGTGGTTCGTCGGCGCGATCGTTGGATTCTACTTCACTCGCTTCGGGGCTACTGCCGATCAAGTAGGGGCGCAATTCCGTCGCACCATTGGGCTCGTACAGCCGCAACCAGTGCAGACCGAGCTCGGCATCGAGGCCGATCTCGGCTCGCAATTTCCCCGACTCCTCCAGACAGCTCCACTGGACATGAGGACTGTCGGTCCAAATTTTTAGTGGCCACACTGGGAATTTACCCTGAGCCAGGATATCGACACTCGTTCCAACCTGCCCACCTGGGGGAAACAGCATCGTCAATTCAGGCTTATCAGCAGCCGATGCTGTATGGCTGGCGGCGAGCATTCCAACGAGCGCTAGGCAGGCTGCCAGAAATCGATCACGTTGCGACATGCTTACATCAACTCGTCGATAGGTGTTGGATCGCTTACCAAGTGGGCAGGACGACCGGCCGGTGTGTGGTACGTCATGTCAGGATCGATTCCCAACTTGCGATAGACGGTCGACACGTAATTCTCCGGTGACAAGACGCGCTCGACGGCTGAGTGGCCGAGTCGATCTGTGGCCCCAATGACTTGGCCACCACGACTTCCACCACCGGCAAATAGAATGGACATGGCGTTGGCCCAGTGGTCCCGGCCTGCTTTGGATTGTCCAGCGAGCGTGCTGATTTTGGGAGTGCGCCCAAACTCACCCAGCGCGATAACCATGGTCGTCTCCAACAGACCACGCTGGTCCAAATCGTTGATTAGCGTGGCAACGGTTTGATCCCAAGTCGGCAGTCGTTTGCGGAGTGCATCAAACAAATTGGCGTGATGATCCCAGCCGCCATCGACGATGGTTACAAATGGCACGCCCGCTTCGACCAACCTGCGCGCCATCAGCGCTCGTTGTCCAAAGCCATTGCGTCCGTAAGCCTCGCGAACTTCATCGGGTTCGCTGTGGATATCAAAAGCCTTTTGCGCTTCGGGAGTCGTCACCAAGTTGTAACCTTGCGCGACATTCTCATCATAGCCGGCCACAGGATCGGCAACTTGGGGATCACTGTAGCGTGGCAGGCGGTCGATTAACTGTCGCAAATCGCGTCTGGATTGAAAGTGAGGCTCTGTCAGCTCGGGCGGCAACTCAACATCGCGCACGCGAAAGTCTTTGTTGTTGGGATCGTTGGCAACGACAAACGGGGCGTACTTGGCCCCCAAAAAGTTTGGTCCCCCAGAGCGCGTCATGCTCGGCAGTGAAAAGTAGCTCGGCAAACCGTGTGGAGCAGGGCGTTCGTGAGCGGTTACGGAACCAAGGCTTGGATGGAAGCTGACAAACGCTCCGCAACCCACTGGAATACGCGGTGGCGCCCCGGTCATCATGTAGTGGTTGCCCGCGCCATGATTTCCTTGATTGTGTTGGACCGAGCGAATAATCGAATACTTGTCGGCGATCTTAGCCAACTTGGGCATGTACTCACAAATGCGCATGCCAGATACATTGGTTTCGATGGGACGGAACTCGCCACGAATTTCCACCGGTGCCTCCGGCTTGAGATCAAACGTCTCCAGGTGAGTTGGGCCGCCGTCCATCCAAATCAAGATACAATTTGTTTGCCGTCTGCGAGGCGCATGTGCTTCGTTGGCCGAAGCCCGCCGCATGGCCAACAGATCGACGAAACTACCTCCCGCCAAGCCGGCTAATCCAAGCTGCAAACAATTCCTGCGATGCATGGCGTGATCCTCTGCTAATCCAAGTATAGAAATTCTGGCGAATTGACCATCGCCCACACAATATCCTCGATCAGCTTGCGGCGATCGGTTTCCGGCTTGTCGAATTCGGCGGTCAACGATTCCAACTCAGCCGTCGTCGGTGGCCTCGAGAAAATCGTTAGGTAGAGTTCGCTCACGATGTCGCTCGGTTCTCTTGTCGACTCGGCCAACTGGTGGCAGCGCCCTTCGTCGGCTGAGATACGTTGCTGAATGTGCCCCGCGTTCATCAGGTGTAGGGTCTGCGCCATCGTGGCAGCAGTGGCGCGCTCGCAGGGCGGGTCTTGATTGGGGTCGGGGCGACCGAAGGCATCGAGCAGGTCGGAGCGTGCGCGCACGGTCCACAATTCCATGGCTCGTGTTCCGCGCGGCAGTCCGCTGAACTCTTCGGGTTGTCCGGTGATGTCGGTTAGCGCATCGGAGACGACTTCGGCGCGCAGACGTTTTCGATAGTGCCGAGAGAAATTCCGATAGTCCCCTTGGTTGCTCGCGTTGGGCTCAGACGACAGCGCATAGGTATGACTGGTAAGAATCATGAACAGTAGCCGCTTATTGTCGTAGCCCAATTCGCGAAAATGCTCCGCTAGCGCTGTCAACAGCGGCTGGTTGCTGGCTGGATTGGTCACTCGCAAATCGTCGACCGGATCGACCAGGCCGATGCCCATCAATTCCGCCCACAAGCGATTGACGGCTACTTGAGCAAAAGTTGGATTGTCGGCGGATGTCATCCAATCGGCAAAGGCCACGCGTGGATCTTCTCCCGCCGGGATCTCTCGCTCGGCCCCGAACAACGGTTTGGGAAGCAGCACTTGATTGGTCAATGGATGTCGAACTTCACCCTTGTCCTTAACGAAGATGATCTCTTCGCTTCCCGATATAGGGGGAGAAAGACCTGTCCCTTTGGTTCCAATGCGCGCGAAGTGGGCGGCCATGCCGTAGAAGTCGGCTTGACCATAGACTTCGAACGGATGCTGATGGCACTTAGCGCACTCGAGCCGCAGACCTAAGAACAATTGGCTAACCAGCGTAGTGATTTCCTCAGGCTGTCGGCGATCGCGAAAGATGGTCGTCGCCCCATTGCGCCAGGTGCTTCCCTGGGCCGTTACCAATTGGCGCGCGAATTCGTCATGCGGCATATTTTGGCGAAAGGCGTTTCTTAGCCAAGCATCCAAGCTATAGGTGGTTTTGATACCTACGCGATAGGGATTGGGACGGACTAGGTCGGCCCACTTGTTCGCCCAAAAATCTGCGTACTCGGGTCGTTCCAATACACGAGTGACCAGAGCCTCGCGACGGTCGGGTGCTGTGTCATTAATAAACTCGAGCACTTCGTCGGCTGTCGGCAAGCGACCGATCGTATCCAGGAAGACGCGCCGCACATACTGCGTGTCACTGCAAGGGGCGCTGGGCTCGATGTTCAACATGGCGAGTTTGCGGTAGACCAGCTCATCGATAAAGTTTTTGCTTGGCAATTCGGCGTAGCGTTCCGCCGCAACCGTTTCCGCACGCGGTACTGCTGTGCTCCAGGTTGCGATCATTCCCATATATCGAGCCATGATCGTCGCTTCACCAGGCAGCACGTCCGCTTTCAATTGCCCCGACGCATCAACCGAGACGACCGCCGCTTCGTTCGATTGAAAGGCACACATCCCCGTTACGTCTCGGGTCGAGCCATCGCTATATGTCGCTTCGACGGTCAACTTCTCTGTCTGACCGGCTGCCAACGAGTGAGGCGCGGGGGAAATAGCGATATTTGTCAGCGTCGGATCACTAGCGGTTGTACGTTGAGCTCCCGAAGCAATCCAATCGAGTAGCAAGCGATACTCTTCGTCCGGCTCGCCAAAGCGAATCCCACCGCCATGCGGGCTTTGGCCCGTGGCCTTCATCAGTAACAAACTTTCACGCGGTGCAGCCGGAGAAAGTCGTCGACCGCGCGAGTTCTTAACGATGGCGTCGTAATCCATGTTGGCATCGAAGCCCAACAGAGATAGCGCAAAACCGTTTTGTCCGCGCGCCTTGCCGTGGCACGCGCCCGCATTGCAGCCGCGCGCAGTCAAAATCGGCTGGATGTCCAGCTCAAATTTTAAGGCATCTTTGGCGATTGACGCCTCCGCCACGGCCGTCGGCTCAACTCCCGGCAAAAATCTTGCCAAGCCGAAACAGAGCATCCAAGCCGTTGCGCCAATCAGCGCGCCATTTCGACAGCAGAGAAAACAGTGGAGCCGAGACATATCAGGCCACTCAGCGAGCTCGGGTTAGGTAGGCGGGAGGGAGTGTCAGTTCGATGATCGGTGGGAATCAATGCCAAGCGGTAGCGGAGCTCAGCCGCCAGCCCGACGCCTTTATTATAGGCTAGTTTCACTTTTGATGCAATTAAGGCCCGTTGAACGGACCCTAAGGCAAAACCTGCCATCTGGCGACCGTAGCGACGCTAGGGCGCTGGCAATTCGACGAAGGTTAACATGGATGGATTGCCGACAGCCGCGTAGAGACCCGTGAACTCCAGGCGGCCTGTCGAACGGTCCACTCGAAAAATAGCGATATTGTCGCTGCGCTGATTACAGCAGTACAAGAAATTTCCGCTGGGATCGAAACTAAAACTGCGTGGATAATTACCGCGTGTCCACTGCTCCTCGACGTAGGTCAGCCTACCATCGGCGGCTATCGCAAACAGTGCTATGCTGTCATGGAGTCGATTGCCCGCGTAGAGGAACTTGCCATCGGCCGAGACCAAAATCCCCGAGCAAAAATTGCTGCCGACAAATCCCTCGGGAAGCGTTGAGATCGTCTGGCGCGAGGTCAACCGTCCCGAATTAGCGGCGTAGTCGAACAGCGTTACCGTCGAGCCCTCTTCCTCGATCGAATATAGCCAGCGACCATTGGGGTGAAAATCAAAATGGCGTGGTCCATCACCTGCCGGCAATGCAACCGAGGCTGGATCGTTCGCAGACAGTTTGCCTTCCTGCTGATCGAACCGCCACACAAAGATCTTATCCAGTCCCAAATCGACATGCAGCACGAAGTCCCCCGACGGGTCCGACTCGATCATGTGCGCATGCGTCCGATCATGACCGCTGAAGGCAAAACTGCCTGGCGGCGCGTGGGTAGCTCGCGTCGGGCCGATCTCTCCGGTGTCCACTTGGATATCGCTGGCGTCTGCCAAGCGACCATCGTCCAAGACGGGCAACACCGCTACCGAGCCACCGAAGTAGTTGGCGACCAATAGATGTTTGCCTGAAGGGTGGAAGCTGATGTAGGTCGGCCCTGCGCCGCCAGAAAGCACGGAATTGAGGTGCGTCAGTTGTCCCTGCTTGGGATCGATACTGAATGCGCTCACCGTCCCCTGTTTGTCCGGTCCGACACGAGCGGTTTCATTGGCAGAGTACAAATGTGTACCCGACGGACCGACGGCCAAACAGCTCGGACTGGTTCCCAATTCCAACACGCCCGCATCAGTGAGTTTGCCCGTCTCACGGTCGACGTGGAAAATATGAATGCCCCGACCATTGCCCGGCGGCAGATCAACTTGGGTCGGCAACATATCCTTCAACGGCGCGCTGAAAGTGCCAACGTAAGCCAGCAATTTCGTGTGGCCGCCTCGCTCGGCCAATGGCGGTTGCTCTTGGGCACTGAGTGCTTCCACAGAAGTGGCCGTCAATGCAACCATCAGGCATACCAACACCAGCGGCATGGGCCTACGATTCGAGTGCCGCTGCGTCGGATGCCAAACTTGCACCCCGGAGATGCAAGTTGGTCGAAGGGCGTGTTGAAAACAGAGTCTCATGTTGGCGTGCTCTACAATCGTTTAACTTGGAAACTGCGAAATGCCACCGGGTCATTGTGGCCCGCCAGCCCGATTCGACCCGTGCGGCGATCGAGGCCACCGGGCGGATGCGCTATTTGGCTGCGGTCGAACTGGTCGATGTCCACGTCGAGAATCTTCGTACCGTTGAGCGTAACCTTGATCTTCTGACCTCGCACCTCCACCTCTTGAAAGTTCCACTCGCCAACCGGACGCAAGTAGCCGTGCTTCGCTCCCACACAGTGATAGAGCGAGCCATGATATTGGTAGGGTTCAAGCGGTGCATTGGGGTGCGCCGCATTGTAACCGTCACTGTCGATGACTTGCAGTTCAAAACCATCGCCTGCCGGATGTCCTCCGGGTGGCACGCGTAGTGCCAAACCATTGTTGCCCGCTGGGGGTAATTTGAATTCGCAGCGCAACACAAAGTCGGTGTACTCGTCCGGTGTGAGCAAATCTCCACCCTGACCTGCGCGACATACAATGGCTCCATCGATCATCTCGTACGAATCGACGTCCCCCTGCCAATTGCTCAAATCGCGTCCGTTGTTCAACTCGACAAACCCATCAGAATCCTGCCCCGACAATTGCTTGTTCGCTTGTTCGGCGCTGATTTCTCGAAGGGATATATTGCGCCAGCGGATTTCGCTACCATGCGTTTGCAATTGAATCGGTCCCTTGGGGTAGACCGGATCGATCATAAAGCCATTGGGCAGTTTGGGCTTGTCTTTGTCCGTGTCGCCTTCCTTAGGCTTCCCATATGCTAGGTAGCCACTTTTCTGATTGGCGAAGAAGTTTTCGAGCGGGGCTCGGTCGACGACTTTTTCGCCATTGAAGATAACGGTGACTTGTTCACCGATCATGGTGATATCCATGCTGTTCCACTCGCCCAGCGGTTTGTCCATCTTCTTTAGAGGGAACTTTCCGGGAGCGCCTTTGCGATTGTTCCAAAGCCCTCCGGAGCCATAAGCGTTGCCCAGTCCATTTGGGTCAGGAGCATCGGGATCCCAAATCTGAACTTGCGGAGTGCCACGCAAGTAGACTCCGCTATCTCCGAGCGGAAGCGCTTTGTACTCCAGTTGAAGTTGGAAGTCACCGTAGTCTTTATCTGTAGTCAGATACAAACCATGGCCATCGTTGACCAGTTCCGCGTTCTCGACCCGCCAATGCGCGTTGATGTTATCCTTACTGGGTTCTCCATCGGCATTGAGCAGTCCCCCCTCCACCGATTTGCGTTTGTATTCGGCCCGTTCCTCAGCAGACATCGCCCATAGTTCTTGCGGGTCGCGAGTCGACCAGCCATACCAACCACTCAGGTCAGTCCCGTTGAACAGGGGCGTTAAATCTGACTCCTCCGACGCGGATTGAGCTTGAGCGGGCAGCAGCGTTGTCAAGAACATCACCCCAACGGCAGCCGTGAGCGCAGTCAGAGTCGCTAGCCGTTGGACGACCGAATTCCCGTGCGACGTGGGTCTATTCAAATAGTCATCAACTAGTTGCCGGGCCGTATGATTCATTATTCTGCCTCATATCTTTGTTGAAGTTTAGCGGTATCGACGAGAGCGTCTCAGGTAGTCCGCAACCTGGAATTGTACTCAGTAGAGTATATACAGAATTGGCTGTTGGCGAATTCGACTGTTCCAAGTTCGTCGAAATCTCGATACCTCTGGTCGACCATCACTCGGCCGACTGAAAAATGGGGTCTTGCTTCAGGGACTCGTTGCCTCGTCCACTACGTGTCAGCAAGCATGTTTGAATCGGCTGCAAATGGGCAGGGTAAAACCAAGGGGATTCAAGCTATTAAGATTCGATTCCCAGCCAACCGTCCTTGCTGAGCTTGCGGGTTATGAACCATCCGGGCTCTACCGAGATACACTGCTCACTTCGCGTTGCCTTTTATTGGGTTCTTGCGTTTACTGTCGCACCGCACTCCAGGGCATTACTGGGGGGGGTGGCTGAGTGGTCGGCTGAGAGTTTGGCAGGCTGGTTGACTGGGAATTCGGCTGGGGGGTGGTCGGCTGTTGCAATTGTTTTCGCACTTCTTCTTCCGGCAAAAATTCGAGTTCGTTTTGTCGCCGCTCGTCGAGCTTGTAGAAGCGTTGTTGCAAGTCAACGTTACCGTTAGTGCCGCTCACGGGCGTGCCCGCAAAAAGTGGCGCCATCCATAGACCCAAATGATAGCGCAGCGCCGACTTATCTTTAATTTCGATCAATCGCTCTCTGGCCTCTGGCGACAAGTCGGACTGTAGCAGACCGGTGAGATCATCGTGCGTCACGATGGAATTGTCTGGATCACCCCACAGCAATTCGTCGACGATCCGTTGCGCGTCGTAGTTGTAGTAGTAGAATAACTGCTCCGAGCCATCCTGTTTTTGGACGATGTCGTCGAGCCAATTGCGGAACGCAGCCCGGTCCTGCGAGGAGGGGACATAGCTTAGCGCCATCAATACGGCCACGCGAGCTCGAATCGCTTCGATGCGTTTGGGTAAAGGATACCCCTGCAAAGTCGAGCGAGGCTTTGTGCCCCAGCGGTCCAGAATGGTGTTGTATGCGCGGATCACCTGCAAATAGTTTTCGGTTTTAGACGGATCGTGGTAGATCTCATCTGCGATGACGCGCATCGTTTCTTGCTGCGTTTCTGGACGGCGATACTCGTCCAGATTGCTTTCGAGCCGTCCGCGGCTATCTTCTTTGAGTTGTTCGACCCAACGGCGACGATCATCGATTGACAACGGTACGCAGCCATCACCAATCATTGCCCGCTCGGCTTGAGGCCCAGCGGCGGCAATTAGATTGTCGATTTGCGACAGTTCGTGCAGGAACTCAGGAGAATCGATATTCTGCAAGGCTGGAAAATCGACAATGCTCGGCAAATTGTCAAGGATCTGCCTCGTCATATAGTGCGTCAGAGCGCGCGAGGTCGCCGCACCAGCGATCAACATGGACGCTCCTGCCAGCGCCAACGTCAGCCAGCGATGTTCGGCGAACCAATCGCGCCAGGTTCGCGATTCTTGACTGATGGCCAAGGTGACCATTTCGATGGTTGACTGCGTCAGATCGCGTCGTGGCGAGGGGCAAGGCAATTCGCTTAGCAGACTCCAACTTGCCTGCATGTCATTCACCCGCTTTTGCAATCCAGGCTCCGTATACAGGTTTTGTTCGAAGCGCAGCGTTTCTTCAGGCGAGAGTTCACCGTCCAGGTAAGCGACTAGAGTTTCGTCGTCGGTTGGCATGGGCATGGGAGTAGTCGGCTCGCTCATGGATTGGCCTCGATCGGGGAATCGCCCGGGGGCAACGAGCCATCGTCGATATAGGGTTGGAGCAATGTTTTCAAGTTGACCCGGGCTCGACTCAGAAGCGACTTGACCGCTTGCACGCTCAAGTCCATCGTCTCGGCAATCTCTTGGTAGCTCAGTCTTTCGAAATTGCAAAGCAGTAGTGCCATGCGTTGCCGTTCGTTGAGTGCCTCGACCGCCGCGCGGACGATCGACGCGCGCTCGGCCAGGTCGAGCTTTCGCACTGGCATACCGCCGGAGGCGGCCAGCGCCATCTGCTCGAGCGACATGCCGGCAGACGATTCCGACGTATTCGATGTAATCTGATATTCCTTGCGGCGTCGGCGATCGCGGAGCGCATTGCTGGCCACGTTGTGTCCAATATGAAACAGCCACGTCGCAAACTTGGCCGTCGGCTGGTAATTCTTCCGCGCCCGCCAGACTCGTAAGAATACTTCTTGAACCAAATCCTCGGCCACCGCCTCGGAGCCGACGAGGTGTTGGAGCACGCGCAGCAATCGGGTTTGGTAGGCTGCAATCAATTGCTCAAAGGCCACGGCATCCCCCTCTCCCTGCTGGACACGGAGCATGAGTTGAACGTCGGGATCGAGCTGCGCCGAAGCGGCTCCCATGGCTCTGTGTACACTCTCGCTCAATCGTTCCCCTTGGGCCAGTTCCTGGCAAATGGTACCGGATACTTATTTCCCGCCCTCTACTTGACTTGGAAGCACTTGGCACACTTGGCTTAGAAGTGACGCACCCCATCAACGATCCGCTTATGCTAGAGTCTATGCTGAGCAGCCCAGAGAATCTAGCCACTTAGCGCTACCCGCTGCACCTCTTAAACCCCTGATGTTATACTAGGTTTCTCTCATTGCCTGAGGGAAGATACCGAATGGAGTCTCCCTGGGCGATGCGTGAATACGCCCCGTATCTACGAAATTAGCGCACGAATGAAAGCACTTGCAACCGTCGTCCGAGGCTCGGCGTCCGAAAAAGCATACGACCTGGAGGCTACGCAGCCTATCCGGATTGGCCGGGGGAGCGGTTGCCAAATATGCTTGTCGGATCCCCTCAGTTCGCGCACGCACGCCATCATCAGCTACGAGGATGGGCGTTGGATAGCCTCCGATGCAGATAGCCGCAATGGCACGCTGGTCAACGAGAAGAAGATCAGCCAGATCCGTTTGTCGAGTGGCGATCGCATTCGTATCGGATCGACCGAATTGTTGTTCGAACTGCCTGTCGATCAGATCGACACCGATGGAGTCAGCCAAACCCTATTGGTTGAATCGCAAATATCGCATGACGCGAGCGGAGTTGACGCCGTCAGCCAACTGTTCATCAAACAACGTGAGCAGGACATGGTTGACCTATATCAATTGAGCATCTGCCTGATCCGCTGTAGTTCTCCCGACGAAGTGGCCAGCGTAGGGCTTGATATGCTGCGTGTGCGCACCAAAGCGACTGCCGTCGGTTTTTTGTGGATTGATGAGCAGCATGAGCTAAAGCCCCAGAGGATCCTACCTCCGGAGCTAGCGGATCGCCTGAAACTCAATCGCAAGTTGACCGATCGCGTTAGCCAAGAAGGTCGTGCCATTTGGATCAAGAACGACATTTCGACCGGAGGCAAAGAGAAAGTCTATGCGGATGCAATCTGTGTGCCACTGATCAATGATACTGTAGTCATGGGGGCCATTCATTTGTATCGCGAACGCGAGCAGTTCGAGCAGTCGCATTTTGACTTTGCTATCTCGGCTGGCAACATGCTGGCCGTAGCTTTGGAAAGTAGTCGCGCACAAGCCAGTCTGTCCGCAGAGCACAATCGGCTGGTTCAACGTTCCGCCGATTTTTCAGAGTTGATCGGCCACTGCCCGCCGATGATGAAGCTCAAGGACCGCATCGGACGAGTGGCCAAAGCGAGCGGTTGCGCTCTGGTTCGCGGCGAGAGCGGCGTTGGTAAAGAACTCGTTTCTCGCGCCATCCATCGCCTCAGTCCACGCAAGGATCGACCGCTGCTGTGCGTCAATTGTGCAGCCATCCCGGCGGAACTGATGGAGAGTCAACTATTTGGCCACAAAAAGGGGGCCTTCACTGGCGCGGACAAGGACCATGCAGGTTGGTTTCAGCAAGCGCACACAGGGACCATCTTCCTGGACGAGGTTGGCGAATTGACCCTCGAAGGCCAAGCCAAATTGCTGCGCATCCTAGAAGGCCATCCCTTCATGCCAGTCGGGGACAGCAAGGAAATAACGGTCGATGTGCGTTTGATCGCAGCCACCAATCGCGATTTGCGCGAGTACGTCCGAGACAAAAAGTTTCGAGAGGATTTGTACTATCGGCTGAGCGTGTTTGAATTGGATGTCCCACCGCTTCGCGAGCGTGGTGCCGATATCGAAGTGCTGTTGAACCATTTCTTGAACCACTTCCTAATTCAGCACGGTCGCCCCAATTTACAACTTTCACCCGCCGCCCGCAAAAAGATTCTAGAGTACGATTGGCCGGGCAACGTGCGTCAACTTCGCAACGTGATCGATAGCTCCGTGGTTCTGGCGGCTGGAAGCATGATCGAACCGGGTGATTTGTCGCTTCGCGATGTGGGCTCGGATCGAATCGAAAGTCTACGCCTGGATGTGTGGGAAGAGCGACTGATTCGCGAAGCCTTGCAACGCACCGAAAACAATATTGTCGAAGCCACAAAACTATTGGGAGTCAGCCGTGCCACGCTCTATCGTAAACTAGAGCAGTATTCCATCGAACGCTAGTCGGACACAACGTCGCAAACATGTATCTTCCTTGCTTCTATTTTCGCCTCACTATCACTTCATTGAAAGTCTATGCAGCATGACCGTATCGAATTCAAATCGCCGCAGATTCCTAGCCACTTCAGGAATCGCAGTGGCGGGGGTTGCGAGCCTTCGCACTTGCCCCGTCTGGGGAGCACCGCCGGCCGATACACCGCGATTGCAACTCGGAATCCAGCTCTATTCGTTGCGCGAGTTCCCTGTAGCTCAAGCCCTCGAGCACGCCGCCAAGATTGGGTTTTCACAGGTCGAATTCTACAGTGGTATGCTTCCCACCGATGCCTCAGCCGAGACGATCGAGGAGACGCGCAAGGCGGTTGCCGACTTGGGTATGACCATCTCGTCACATGGTGTGAACCATGTTGGTAGCGATACAAAGGCAAACGAAAAGCTGTTCGAATTCGGCAAGGCCCTGGGAGTTAAGTCAATCACCATCGATCCCGATCCCGATTCGTTCGACCAACTCGATGAGCTTGTGAAAGCCTTCGATATGCGTGTGGCCATTCATAATCACGGCCCCCACCATCGCTACAACAAAGTGGTCGACGTGCTGCGCGCCATTGACAAGCACGATGTGCGCATTGGGGCCTGCGCCGACTTGGGGCATTATATTCGTTCTGGCGAAAAGCCCACCGAGGTAATACGGCTGCTCCAAGGCCGGCTGTATGGAATTCACTTGAAAGATTTTTCGGCCATGGAAGATAAAGCCAAAGGTGTGATTCTCGGCCAAGGCCATTTGAACGTTGACGCCGTGATGGATGCTTTGATCGCAGTAAATTTCCCAGCCGATGGCGCCCTGTCGCTCGAATATGAAGAGAACCCCCAAAACCCGATCAAGGATATCAAGGAATGTTTCATGGCCGCCGAATCGGCGGTCGCGCGCGTCAATAAAGCGGCCAGCTAGCAATCGCTCGGTAGCCGTTTACCGATTCGCAATTCAGTCGCTGATCGGATACACAATTCGAGTTAGAAGTGGAGGAGGTTTCGAGTCCGGGAAGCACCGAATCAAACGGACTCGTTGCCTCGTCCACAGCACAGGTTTAGTTCTTGACAGACACCTAGGAATTCAATCGCAATGACTGCTCAAATTTTGGATGGAAAAGAAACGGCGCGGCTTCTGCGAGAAGAGCTAAGCGTCGAGGTCGAGAAGTGGCGTGCAGAGGGCGGTCCACAGCCCACGTTGGCTGCCGTCCTGGTTGGCGACGATCCAGCCAGCCAAGTTTACGTACGCAACAAAGAGCGAGCGTGCGGACAAGTCGGCATGGCGAGTCGCTTAATTCGTAGATCGGATACGACTTCGACAAGCGAACTGCTCGATGTGCTGCACGAGTTGAACGAGGACAGTCAAGTCCACGGAATTTTGGTTCAGCTTCCTTTGCCGAAAGCGATCGACACCCATCGCGTGCTCGACGCGGTCGCCGCCAGCAAGGACGTCGACGCGTTTTGCCCAGAAAACGTGGGACTGCTCGTTCAGGGCCGGCCTCGATTTTTGCCTTGCACACCACACGGCGTGGTGAACCTGCTGGCACGCTACCGTATCGAACTGGCCGGTAGACATGTGGTGATAGTCGGTCGCAGCGAGATCGTCGGCAAGCCGTTGGCCAACATGCTCGTGCAGCGCGATATCGGCTTTGGGCCAAAGTATGCCAATGCGACCGTGACCATCTGCCATTCGCAGAGTGCGGACCTTGCCAGCATGACGCGACAGGCCGATGTGCTGGTCGCCGCCGTTGGTCGCCCGTGCCTAATTACGGTGGATATGGTCAAACCGGGAGCGGTAGTTGTCGATGTGGGGATCAATCGCGTCGACGAAAAGCTAGTAGGGGATGTCGACTTTGCCGCCGTAAGGGAAGTAGCCAGTTTCATCACTCCCGTGCCCGGCGGTGTCGGCCCGCTGACGATCGCCATGCTTCTGCGCAATAACTTTACCGCCTGCGAGCTACAACAGGCGGTCGGAGATGCTACAATCGCGAATTGACCTCGGCTTCCACTAGATCTTTTCCAACGAGTAATCAAGCATGATGAATTTCTCACCACTCTTGGCCCAGCAGGGCCCCAATGATACTGCCGCGATTATGATGATTTTGGCGGCAGTTGCGATCATTATTGTGATGATCGGATTGTTTGCCATCGTGGCGAATTTCTTTTGGCTGTGGGCGCAGTCGTTCACCACGGGGGCCGGAATCGGCCTGAGCGATCTAATCGGCATGTGGTTTCGACGCGTCGACGCGAGAACCATCGTCCGATCGAAGATCATGAGCGTGCAAGCGGGGTTGGGGAACAACGAAATCACCAGCGCTGAGCTCGAAGCACACTACTTGGCTGGAGGCAATGTGCCGCAGGTCATCCGCGCCATGATAGCGGCGCGAAAATCAAAGATGATCAACCTCGAATTTCGTCAGGCGGCAGCCATCGACCTGGCCGGACGTGACATCTTGGAGGCCGTGCAAACCAGCGTTTATCCTAAAGTGATCGACTGTCCTCCCAAAGGCGCCGCGCGTTCTTCTCTCGATGCCGTAGCCAAGGATGGGATTCAGCTCAAGGTCAAAGCGCGCGTAACGGTCCGAGCCAACTTGGCGCAGTTGATCGGTGGTGCGGGTGAAGAGACGATCATTGCCCGAGTCGGAGAAGGGATTGTTAGTGCGATTGGTTCAGCCGGTCAACACAAGATTGTGCTCGAAAATCCAGACGTGATCTCCAAAGCTGTCTTGGCCAAACGTCTCGATTCGCAAACCGCCTTCGAGATTGTCTCGATCGATATCGCAGACATCGACGTGGGGGAGAATATCGGTGCACGCTTGCAGGCCGATACGGCCGAGGCGGATATGCGAGTCGCGCGAGCTCGGGCCGAGAGCCGCCGGGCCGCTGCGGTTGCAGTCGAACAAGAAATGAACGCAAATATCGAAATGAGCCGCGCCAAATTGGTCGAGGCCGAAGCGGATGTTCCCAAGGCGATGGCAGAGGCATTCGCGTCGGGCACTTTATCAATTATGGACTACTATCGTCTCAAGAACGTCGACGCGGACACCAAGATGCGCACGAGCATCGCCGACGTGGGTGATCGCGATAAACCAGCAATACAGGCTGTTAGTTAAGGGACCACGACATGCCCAGCGATTTGGAGAAATTCCTACAACAGGCGGCCGAGCGACTAGCGCAGAAAGTCAATGAAGCTCAGAGACCGCCTCCCAAAAAACCGCCCATAGCGCCGCGCGCTGCGCAATCGCAGCGCCCACCCAAATCGATTCGCTCCTCCGAACGCCGTCCCATGGCCATCGAGGACGAGATCGTGGAAGCGGAAGTCATCGAAACCTCTCGCCGTGAAGATGGCCCCAATCCGTTGAGTAGCATCGATACTCGGCCCGGTCTCGCGCAAGCCATCTCACAGACCGATGAGCGTATGGCTGGACATATGCACGATGTGTTCGACCATGATGTTAGCAAACTGCGCAAGCCTTCGGCAGCTCTCAAATCATCAGTCAAAGGTGAAACCGAAAAGAGTATCGATCTTCACCGCCGCGAACAACAGGTAAGTCCATTTATCCAGATGCTGCGACAACCCGATTCTCTAAAAGCAGCCTTTATCGCCAGCGAGGTTTTCAAACGTAAGTTCTAGCCAATTCCCAAACGACTAAGTATGCAATGGAACTCTTGCTTGGAGGCTTCTAGCGAACTGGCACTCTATCTAAAGCCGCCTCATCGGCGATAGCTATTTCAATTCTTGCATCAGAATCCTTGAAAATCTTCCATGGGACGAGTGAACTGCATCCAATCGTCGCAAATGGAGTTCCACGCGTTGAAAACAGAGCGAACCCTGGTGCTGTTGGGAATCGGCCACACCAACGCACACATTGTTCGGCAGTGGGCAATCCATCCAATCCCCAACTGCCGGCTCGTGTGTATCTCGAAGTTCCCAATGGCAACCTATTCAGGCATGCTTCCGGGGACGCTAGCGAAGCAGTTTGCGTCCAACGAAATGGAAATCGAACTGGCTCCATTAGCCCAACGTGCGGCTGCCGAACTGATTCTTGGCGACGTGGTTGGTTTGGATGTCGATAGGCAAACGCTGAAATTTGCAAACCGAGAACCGCTTCACTACGACACCTTGTCAATCGGCGTAGGATCCATGCCGGCTGGCTGGGACGAATTCGACTCCCCGGCGTTAATCCCCATCAAGCCGATGCAAACCTTCGTGGATCGGCTCGAAAAGCGGCTTGAACTATGTGGCACTTCGGCGCGATGCGTGGTCGTCGGTGGCGGAGTCGCAGGTGTCGAAATCGCACTGTGCTTGCGCGCAAGATTGTCTTCACCTTCGTCGCGGAAATCCCATTCCATTTCCATCGTCACAAGTGGCGATGAGATTGCTGGCGGGATGTGTCAGAGAAGCCAACGTAGATTGTTGCATCTGTTGAACGAGCGATCTATCGAAGTGGTGAAGGGTTTTCGAGTTACCCAAGTTGAAGAATCCGCCATCGCCGACGCGGAGGGCAAGTGGCAGGCGGCAGATGTAGTCATTTGGGCAACCGGGGCCGTTCCACCGCCGATTCTAACACAATTTGGGCTACCGACGGACGAACGAGGTTTCTTGACTACCACGTCGACTCTACTCACGACGGCGGGATATCCAATTTTTGTCGTTGGCGATTCGGGAACCATCGAATCCGATCCCGCCCCTAAGGCTGGCGTGACTGCCGTTCGACAGGCACCTGTCCTATGGCACAATCTGCAAGCGACCTTTGATACGTCCCGATCGATGAAAGCGTTTCATCCGCAAGCTGACTTTCTGAAAATCGTCAACACGGGTGATGGGAAGGCGCTGCTCGAATATCACGGATGGACGTTTCATGCTCGCTGGTGCTGGCGGCTCAAGTGTTGGATCGATCGGAGCTTTGTGCGTAAGTATCAGACTAGTCGCTAAACAATTTGCGTCGATTCGCCGATTTCGTATAAGCAGGTTACTGATCCTCTGCCTTAATTCCCGAAATACTCACACCACGGAGTAGCCGCGTTTTTCCAGTTCTGCCTTGAGCACTGCCTTGGCATCGTCTTCACCATGTACCAAGCGAATTGCTTTGGGAGGCTCGGACATGCCCTCCACGAATCGCAGCAGATCGGATTGATCGGCGTGGGCCGAGTAGCCGCTGAGCTGATGCACTTGGGCTCTGATGTCGTACCGCTTGCCATCCAATTTGACCCAATCGGTATCCTGGATATAACGTCCGGGCGTGCCGTAAGCCTGGTAGCCTACAAAGATCACGTCGCAGGTAGGATCTCCCAAGAATTCCTTCAAATAGTTGACTACACGTCCACCAGCACACATGCCACTGGCGGCAATCACGATCGCGGGAAGCTTAGAATCTTTTAAGTACTGAATCGTATCGCGATGTTCGTTGTGATCACCGATCTGCACCAAGTTGTTGAACACCAGCGGTTGATCGTCGTAGGTCAACACCTGCTTGGCTTCATCGTCCCAGTACTCGCGCATGTCGTCATAGATTTCGGTGAAACGCGAAGCGAGTGGCGAATCGACGAGCACATCGACGGCGCGCATCAGCGAACAGCCCTGGCGTTTTTCCACCCGTGCAAAAATCCCATTCAACTCATAGAGCAGTTCTTGCGTGCGCCCGACGCTAAAGGCTGGAATGATCGTCACCCCCTTGTTCTCGAGCGTCCGACAGATAATTTTTTCAAGTTGCTCTACACGTTCTTCGCGACCAACGTGATTGCGATTGCCATAAGTGCTTTCCAATACAAGGAAATCTGCTCGCTCTGGGCTCTGCGGATCTTTTAGCAACGGTTGATGGCGACTGCCAAGGTCACCACTGAACACAAATCGTTCCCCCTCGTGCTCGACTTCCACAATCGCCGAGCCGAGCACGTGCCCTGCGGGCATAAGGCGCAATTCGACTCCACCGTCCAAATGGTGCCACTTGGCAAAAGCCAGCGGACGAATGTGCTTGCGAAGGTCGCTCAGGAATCGCTCGATCAAACGCTTGTTGCGCGTGACTCCCACGCGGATCGCGTCTTCCAACATCAACGGCAATAGCTTGGCCGTCGGCGGTGTACAATAGATGGGCCCATTAAAGCCGGCAGCAATCAAATATGGGATGCGTCCCACGTGGTCCAAGTGAACGTGCGTGACAATCAACCCATCGACGCCATCGAGCGAAAATTCGATCTTCTCTTGATCGCGATCTTTGGCGTCGGCCCCTTGGAACATGCCGCAGTCGACCAGCATCGAACGGGTTGAGCTAATGAATAACTGGTGACACGAACCTGTTACTCCCGTGAGCGCTCCATGGTGAACAACGTGCATCGATGGCTCCATATAGTTAGTCGTGGATCGCTCCACCGGTCCATGTTGGGATAGTCGTGGGTCGCCCTGCCGGACCATGCATTCGGCGATCGGCCAATCCGTGCTCAACTCCAAAGGTGGCTATAAAGCAACTGATCGGCGGAGCGATCAGCGACTGTTTCCTCACCCCACCATCAGCTCGATCAAACTGCGACAAAAATCGGGCAGATCCTCGGGGCGGCGACTGCTGACCGAATTGCGATCCACGACGACCGAGCTATCTTCATAAATGGCACCCGCGTTAATCAAATCATCCTTGATTCCAGGAGAACCAGTCACGCGCACTCCACGATAGATTCCAGCAGAAATGGGAATCCAACCTCCGTGGCAAATTGCCGCAACAGGTTTTCCGTCCGTAAAGAACTCGCGAACGATTTCGAGCACCCGTGGTAGACGACGCAAGCGATCGGGCATAAAGCCACCAGGGACCACCAACGCTTGAAACTCGCGAGTCTCTACGCTGTCAATTGCGATATCAGAACGGCTCGGGTAGCCATGCTTGCCTGCATACTCGGTAGCCGCCTGCTCGCCGGCGACGACTACCGTGGCTCCAGCTTCTATCAGTCGTAGTTTGGGATACCACAGCTCGAGGTCTTCGTACACTTCGCCGGTGAACATCAGCACTCGTTGGCCCGCCAAAGGAAGCGGCGACAGGCTGGATTTATCGCGACTATTGGCCATGGCTACTTCATCGCCTCCAACCGCCGCGATTCGGCCATCGCGTCTTCGGCGAGCTGGATGTATTGGTGCTCTTGCGTCCCAGCGAACGCGCGTTGGTAGGTAACGCTCATGGCCGTGAAGTTGAATGGCTCATTGGGTTCGATCTGACAAGCTTTCTGACCGTGTGAGATCGCCTGATCGTATTTACCCTGCACGGTGTAAATGCGTCCCAGCGTCAAGTGCGTCAACACATGATTGGGATCCTCCGCAAGGATCTCATTGAGCAACAGGGCAGCTTCGTCGAGCTTTCCTTCGTCCTTGAGCTTTTCAGCCGCATTATACTTTTGCATCGTTTCGGTCATGGTTATATCTATATCTCCTGTACTTGGTATTCGAGTTCGTACCCGCGACCTTTTCGCAGCGGCACGTAACATACCACATGTTCGATCCTCAAACAGCCATAAGCGATTGCTAGATCACTTGGCTTGTCCCTGAATTGTGACGATCAGTCGCCGAGCTCCAGCCTGATTGCGATGCTCGCACAGGTAGATCCCTTGCCAAGTTCCCAGCGCCAACCGACCGTTGCGAATGGGAGCCGACACCGAAGCCCCCAACAGGGACGATTTTACGTGAGCTGGCATGTCGTCAGCACCTTCGATCGTGTGGTTCAACGGCATACCTCGCTCGGGAACCATATGATTGAAGTAAGTTTCCATGTCGACGCGCACATCCGGATCCGCATTCTCGTTGATCGTGAGGCTGGCGGAGGTATGCAGGATAAACAGATGAAACAGGCCGATTGTGATTTGTTGGAGCTGCGGAACCTGCTCTAGCACTTCGCCGGTTACTAGGTGAAAACCGCGACGACGAGGCGACAAACTAAACTCGTGCTGCAACCACATGGCTCGTTCCTTTCGCTTTTGCTGATTCCAAAGTGTCCAATGTTATCCTTCCGCGCAGTGCGCTCGCAAAATTATTTTTGCACTGCCAACACCTGATTCTCGCTTTGCGTCTACCCACATTGTGGCTCATCGACGACAATCAACGGGGCTATTCTACCCAAACTAACGGATTCTGATGATGGTGAGAAACACACCATAAACAAACGATCAGGGGACCAGCAACAACCTCACGCACAATTGGGCTTGACAGCACTTTCCAAAACTCGCATTCGCACTGCAAACTCAAGCTGATTGGACCAGTTGGATTTGTGCGACCAAGAGTAAACACTGCAATGCCTGCATCGACGCAATGCCCGAAAAATATAAAATATTTTCTTGACTTCGGTCCATAGACGTGAATAATCGCATCTGTGGATTGAACCATCTCTGATGCGACCGCTTTCGTTTCCAGCCAAATTCGTGTTGCACACAATTCGATACAAATAAAAATCCAACTTGCTGTTTCAAATATTTAGTTGAGGACCCCGTTATGAGCGACGTTTGCAAGAATGTCTTCGAAGCCATCTTGAAGTATGGACATGATGAAGACTTCGATCCCGAGATCAACGATAACTTCCAGCCGACGGACGCCCCTGCGGGATCGGCGGAAAAGATCGAAATTTTGCGTCAACGAGTCGGCTGTGGCCAGCCGCTGTGGCACCGCGATGACCGGGTTGACTATGCAGGCCTAACCGGTGTCATCCGCCCCCGTGAGTAGTTGCCTCTAATGTAGCCCGACGCTCCGCCGTCGGAACTCCCACCTACAACACACACACCCGCCCTGGCAAATCTCCCTGAGCAACTCGCTCGCGAAACTATAAAGAAAGCGGCCTGAGTCCCAACTCAGGCCGCTTTTTTTGCGTCTCCATCACACGCGGCCGAAGGGGTAATCTGTTTGACCGCGTCAGCGCTGTCGCGTGGTTTCAACGCTACGAATGAGGACCTTTAGTGACGCATTGTTTCCATGGGCATCCTGGAATAGGCTCGTAGCAACCGCTGCGCAGTACAGGCATAGACCCCAGCTAGCTTGTCTCGCTGGTGAAACAGTTTTGGCGCTAGCCGATCTCTCGCCGTCCCAGGAGGTTCCGACGGCGGAGCGTCGGGCCACATTGAAGAACCGCCACTCAACTGGCACGGCGTTTCGGTTATAATAGAGGTCCAAGCCTTGCCTCGCTTTGTCCCACCTTAGCTTTTGAGCTCCCCATGGGAACGCCCCCGTCCAGGAATTCTATCGTGATCGATTGTCGCCGCATCAAACCCCTACCAATGCAAGCCGCACTAGTGTGCTGCTGGTTACTAGGTGCTGCGCTCGCAATCAGCGACGATCAAATTGGCGCGGGGCACGCGCGCTTCGAAACGAAGGTTCGCCCGGTGCTGGTCGAGCACTGCATCGAGTGCCACGGGGCGAACAAACAAGAGGGGGGACTGCGACTCGATTCTGCGGAGGCATTACACATTGGCGGTGATAGCGGACCTGCCCTACTCGCTGGTCAGCCGTCCAAGAGTTTGCTAGTCGAAGCGCTCAAATACGAAAGCTTCGAAATGCCCCCTTCGGGGCCATTGGCTGAGCGTACCGTCGAGCAATTTGAAACATGGATTGCTGAAGGAGCCCTATGGCCTGAGGATTCTCCGCTACTGCGCCCTACCACCGAAAAAATCTCGCCCGAGGATCGACAATGGTGGGCCTTTCAACCACTGGTGCGACCCGATCGTCCGTCGGTTGCCAACGGTTCTTGGTCGGCAAACGATATCGACACTTTTGTTCTAGCCCGGATGGAATCGGCACAGTTAACTCCGGCACCTAGGGGCGAAGTTCATGTGCTAGTGCGAAGACTGTTCTTCGATCTACTTGGCATGCCCCCCACTCCCGAGGAGCTGGACGAGGCATGCCGCGCGCTAAATGTGGCCGCAGATGCCCCCTCGTCCCAAGACACCGCCTGGAGCTCGCTCGTCGATCGCCTGTTGGATGATCCACGCTACGGAGAACACTGGGCTCGACATTGGCTCGACCTAGTGCGCTACAGTGAATCGGACGGATGGAATTTAGACGCCTATCGCCCCGAGATTTGGCGTTACCGTGATTATGTTGTCAATTCGTTTAACAGCGATAAGCCCTATCCCGATTTTGTCCGCGAGCAATTAGCCGGGGATGAAATCGATGCGGACAATCCCGAGTACCTCGTCGCGGCCGGCTTTCTTAGGCTCGGGATCTACGAATACAATCAACGCGACGCACGGGCGCATTGGAATGACATTATGAATGAGATCACCGACGTCGCCGGTGATGTCTTTCTGGGCATGAGCTTCGCTTGCGCTCGTTGCCACGACCACAAATTCGACCCGCTTCCGCAACGCGACTACTTCCAGCTTCGCGCATTTTTCGAACCGCTGATTTGGCGGGATGATCTCGTTGCCGCCACGGCTGAGCAGCGCGCACAGTACGAGCAGCAGTTGTCCAAATGGCAGGCAGCCACGGTTGCCGTACAATCGCAGATCGATGCGCTCCTCAACCCGTACTATGAACGCAAGTGGCAGAGTACCGTCGAGAAGTTCCCGCTTGATATCCAGGCCTGCTACAACAAGCCCAGTGCCCAGCGCCGCAGTTGGGAAGAGCAGATGTATTACCTGATCGGGCGACAATTCTGGGAGGAAGCTGGCGGGCCACTGAAAAAGCTTACCGCCGAGGACAAAAAGCGACTCGATGAGCTGCAAACCGAATTGGCGGCATGGGACGAGCTCAAACCGGCTCCACTCCCTAAAGTCATGACGGTCAGCAATCATAGCGGACCATACTCGGCTACGTCGATTCCGGCTGATCCCGATCAACTTCCGATCGAACCGGGCTTCCCAGCGGTAATGTCGCAGCTCGAACTCCCCACCTTTGCTGAGAATGACCATCGAATCGGCCATCAACTCGAAGGGTTGTCGGCTACGGCTCAGACGACAGACCCGGCGAACGCAATCAGGCTGGTAAGCAATCAAAGCCAAAGTGTTGCCCATGGACCACGACGACTGCAATTGGCGGAGTGGATCGGTGATGCCCACAATCCTCTGACCTCGCGTGTGATCGTCAATCGCATTTGGCAACAGCACTTTGGTCGCGGCCTTGTGTCGACTTCAAACGACTTTGGACGCGCAGGTGCGGAGCCTTCGCATCCAGAGCTGCTCGACTGGCTAACGGACGAATTCATCGCGCAGGGTTGGAGTTTTAAGAAACTGCACAAACAAATCCTAATGTCTTCGACTTGGCGACAATCCGCACATCATTCGCGATTCCTTGAGTTCGAGAGCATTGACCCCGACGATCAATTGCTTTGGAGAGCGCCCATCCGACGCTTACAAGCCGAACAGATTCGCGACGCGATGTTAGTTGCCAGCGGCGAATTAGTCAGTCAAGTCGGTGGGCCGGCGGTAGACGAGCAGTCTTCCCGCCGCGCTTTGTATGTGAAGAGCTTTCGCAATAACTTGGAGAGCTTCTTGAGCAGTTTCGATCGGGCAGGGGGTCTCAGGAGTGTCTCCGTACGCGATATCACGACCACGCCTACGCAAGCACTCATGTTAATCAATGGCCAGTACACGTTAGCCCGTGCCGAAAAGATGGCCGAGCGTCTACTCGAAAAGCCCGACCTGACGATTGAAGAACGTGTGGCGAGCGCGGTTTTGATTGCGTGGGGACGCCCAGCTCGGCCCGATGAAGTTACCCGATGCCTAGATTTTCTGCGCAGCCCCATTCAGGTTTCAGACGAAGCACTTGCAGCCCAGGCTGCCGGTGCAGCCGATGCTCGGCGATGGATCGATCTGTGTCACGTGCTGCTCAATTCCAACGAATTCCTGTATGTCGAGTAGCACGCTGAAGACGCACCTGCTGCATGATATCGCCGAAGCGGCCGAGTTCTTGAAACGTGGCAAGCTGGTCGCCTTTCCCACGGAAACCGTCTTCGGATTGGGTGCCGACGCGCGCAATGCACGGGCTATCGAGCGCTTGTTCCTGGCCAAAGGGCGCCCGGCGGATAACCCGCTCATAGTGCATTTGGCCGACTTGGCGAACTGGCCCTTAGCTGCCGCCGAGCTACCGGAACTGGCGCGGTGCATCCTCGAACGCTATTGCCCCGGCCCCGTAACCGTCGTGGTCCCCAAAGCAACCAACATTTGTAGCCGAGTCACCGCGGGTTTGGATACCGTCGGCCTGCGCATTCCCGCTGCTTCCGAGGCTCGAGCGCTCCTGAGCGCAGCAGGTATCCCGATCGCAGCCCCGTCAGCCAATTTATCGGGGCGCCCCAGCGGAACTTCATGGCAGAGCGTGCTGGAAGATCTCGATGGCCGTATCGATGCGATCCTGTGCATCAGCGTGGAACATGTTGGGCTCGAGTCAACGGTGATTGACTGCACCGGCGAGGCACCCATCCTGCTTCGACCTGGAAGCTTGGGACTCGCCGAATTGCAATCATTGTACCCCAACGCACGCTCACTCGACCGTGAGCTGAATCGTGAGCCCTACCGTGAATCCAATCGAGAGCCGAGGAGGCAAGGGGAGTCGAATAGCGCATCCCTCGATCGCTCCGTGAATTCACCCGGATTGCGGCATCCTCATTATCAGCCCCTCGCGCAGGTCCAATTGCTGGAATCGGCCAAGTGTTGGTCGAGCGAAACTGCCACAGCGCGCTCCTGTGCCTACGCGGGCCTCGATCAATCTCCCCCGGAAATGCAGCTCAGCCGTCAATTCAACGACATTGCCGAATACGCGCAGGGCTTTTACGAGTTCCTGCGATCGGCAGATCGCGCTGGGTGCGAGCTCATTGTGCTTCAAGCTATAGCGATTGAAGCGGCTGGTCAGTCGGGCATCGCCGCGGCACTGCGCGATCGGCAACGCCGAGCAGCCGGTCTGGATAATCCGAATTGTAACGGCTAGTGTAAGAGCTCCGCACGCTGAAAAAACTATCTCCCATCGCTAGCAGTGACGTCGATACCTATGAGTTGTGTACCTCCGCTGAAGATCGAAATCTGCGGTGGCTAATCCAGCGCATGGTTCCCAGGATAAGCGATGAGCGACTCGCGGCAAATACATTTTGATATCGAGGCGTTGCTGCTTTCAGGGCTGTGCCTATTTCTCTGGCTGAGCCTTGCGAGTTATGACCCCGCCGACGCCGTGGCGCAGCTCCCGGGTCCACTCAGCCGACTGGTCACGATCGACCCGCAAGTCTATCCAGTCAATGTGCAGCCTACCAATTATTGTGGCTGGATCGGCGCTACCTGTGCGCAGTTGATGATTCAGAGCCTTGGAGTCGGCTCCATCCTGGTGGCTATTGGAATGTCGGTATTGGCGATCTGGATGTTCCGAGTGCAAAGCAATTACGTGCGTGCTTCGCGACAAATCGGATGGGTGCTGGTGATTCTGTCGGTGACTACTTGGGTATCGCTGCTCGACTGGCACACTCCACTGGCACCTGTAATTGGAGCTGGAGGCTATCTAGGCGCGACCACGTCGACGTGGCTCAATGCGCATTTTGCATTGGTCGGTAGTTTGATACTGACCTTCACGATATTTGTGGCCGGTTTGCTGCTGAGCACCGACTATGTCGTTGTGCGGGCGCTGGCCATGATGCTGGCCGGAGGTGCCGCTGTGGCCTCCACCGCAGCAGCGGCGACGAAGCAAAAAGTTGCCTTGCCAACACCTGCCAGCCTATTTCTCAATCGTCGCCGAAAGAGCGATGTGGAACAGGGAGTCGATTTGGCCGGCAGTTCCGCCGAGGCTGAGGAATCGCATCCGCCAATACGCATCCGAGGCGTTCAGCTCGACGGTCGCCCGACCACGGCCACGGCGGTGTCCCCGACCGGCCGCACCGGATTAATGGGAGCGGCTCAAGCCGTTGCCAATGGATTGTTAGGGGGTGTTCTGCCCGCGCTCTCGACACCCACAGAGGGTGTCGCGAATCGACCGACGACGATCTCGGACGAGCTTCGAGCCGATGATGAGGAGTATGATGAGGACGAATTCGATCCCGAAGGCGCGACCCCTGATGCAGAGGACTGCGTAGCGGAAGAAGATGGAGAGCAAGACGACGTAGCGGAATCTCGCGAGCTAGAGGTCGGAGGAGAAACGCTTCAAGTCCGCGCCGACGATGCTCACACTGCCACAGCGGCAGACCAACCGCGCGTGCGCGCTCCGAAGAAAAAGAAAGAGGACGAAGCACAGCGCAATCGCGAAGCGCTGGCTCATCTCGACGATACCAAGCTGCCCGCCGGTGCCGAGGAATACGTTCTGCCTGGACTCGACCTGCTGTTGGAAAGCGATGACATCGATTTTGAATCGCAGACCATCGAAGTTCGTCGCAAGGCAAAGATCCTCGAGAAAACATTCAAAGACTTCAACTTCAATGTCAAAGTCGTCGAGATCGAAACCGGTCCTGTCATCGCACAATACGAAATCGAGCTCGAAGCCGGCCTGCGCTTGTCGAAAATCACCAGCCTGTCGGAAGACCTGGCCATTGCCCTGCGCGTTCCCAGCGTGCGTATCGTAGCCCCCATTCCAGGCAAGAACACGGTCGGTATTGAAGTGCCCAACGAGGTGCGACAAGTGGTTCGGCTGCGTGAGGTGATTGAAGAACAGGGCGCCAAAGGGAAGAAAGCCAAGATTCCCATGTTCCTGGGTAAGGACGTCTCGGGCAACGCCCTGGTAGCCGACTTAGCCACACTGCCTCACCTGCTGATCGCGGGTCGCACGGGTACAGGTAAGTCGGTCTGTCTGAATGCGTTGATCGCTTCGATCCTAATGACCAAGCGCCCTGACGAGGTGCGGATGTTGATGATCGACCCCAAGATGGTGGAACTCAGCGGCTATGCGCGCTTGCCCCACTTGATGCACCCAGTCGTGACCGACATGCGCAAGGCCGAAGCCATTCTGGCTTGGGCCGTGGATAAAATGGAAGAACGCTATGCGCTGCTCGCACGAGCCGGGGTACGGCACTTGACCAACTACAACGAGCTTGGACGGGAAGAACTGATTGACCGCCTCAAGCCCGAAACGCCTGAAGAAGCCGACGCCATTCCCGACCACTT
This sequence comes from Pirellulaceae bacterium, assembly GCA_020852965.1. GTDB lineage: Bacteria > Planctomycetota > Planctomycetia > Pirellulales > Pirellulaceae > Aureliella. The sequence continues at coordinate 66,690 of JADYZV010000140.1, forward strand.
GCCTTTCATCGTCATCATCGCCGACGAAATGGCCGACTTGATGATGACCGCAGGTAAAGAGGTCGAGCAGCATATCATTCGCCTCGCACAAAAAAGTCGCGCTGTCGGTATTCACTTGATCCTGGCTACCCAAAAGCCGACCGTGGATGTCATTACCGGCTTGATCAAAAGTAATCTTCCCGCGCGGATCTCCTTTCAAGTCGCCAGCCGCACGGACAGCCGGGTTGTGCTCGACGAGATGGGAGCCGACAAACTGCTGGGCAATGGGGACATGCTCTTCATGGGCAACGGTACCAGCATGTTGCTCCGCGGACAGGGGACCTATCTGAGTGACGAAGAGATCAATCAACTCGTCGATCACTGTAGCACTGGCGAACAGAACTTTGTGCACGAGCTGGTCAACCTGAAAGTCAAAGAGGAAGGTGACGATGAGGGCGAAGCCACTCCAGGAACATTCAAGAAACGGGACGATCTCTATGAAGCTGCGGTCGACTTGGTCGTCCGCGAAGGTCGCGGTAGTAGCTCGCTGCTGCAACGCGCATTGGGCATTGGCTATGGCCGCGCCGCTCGATTGATCGACTTTATGGCCGAGGATGGCATCGTAGGCCAATACAATGGCTCGCAAGCCCGAGAAGTCGCTATTTCCATTGCCGAATGGGAAGCCATGCGCGATGGTAGTACGTCGAGTGAAGCTGCTATAACGCCCAGCCCGCCGCGTTCCAATAAGATCCAGCCATTGAGTTCGTCGGATGAGAGCGGCCCTGTCCGGTCGCACCATTTGACCAGTGCTGCCGAAACGGTTTCCGCCGCCACGGCAACCGCATCGATAAACTCTACAACTCGCGGCTCGAGTACCTCCGGCAGCACACCAGCCGCAAGTCCCAAACGTTCAGTCCGCAACAGGGCCGCGGACCTAGAAAAGGAAGATGTGTACGAAGAAGATGAGTATGCAGAGGAGCTAGAGGACAGCGACGCAGACAACACGGCCGAAGAATTTGAGGAAGAAGAGCAAGACGGAGAGGAAGAATACGAAGACTACGAGGACGTCTAAACCGCCTATCAAGCCTCACAACTCCTCACCTGCTCGCCTCGCTGGTGAATCAGTTTTTGTAGCTAGGTGCATGACCTATGAACCCTTCCCAGCCACCTCGGCACGATCGCCGCCTGCAGCGGCGATCGGGCCGAGGCAGCGAATTCGCAACCGCCCGTTGCTACTCTCAAAACTCTGGCTCATGCCAGTCAAGCTGGCAGGGGACCGCAGCATGCCCATCGTGGCTACTCTCAACACTCTGGAGTCAAGCTGGCAGGGGGCCGCAGCTTGCCTATCGTGGCTACTCTCAACACTCTGGCGCAAGCCGACATGCTGTCGTGGTAAAACGCCGTCTGCAAACATCTGCAAATTATTGCAGTGGATAGGAATCTCAGAAACCTATTCGCCAAAGAGAAACGCACAACGCTACTTCGTGCGGAGCCAAAGGCCACTATTCGTCGTTGATGGCCACCAGACAGCCTGTAAAAAACGGTTGCCGCCAACCGGCGGCTCGTAATCTGCAACCAACTCGACCTAATGGAATTTTCCTTGGTAGGGTAGCTCACATTAAACAGAATATCTGCTTATCATTTGGCGGTTGTCAACGGAGTGGACGCTGTTGTCCGCTATCGGTTCGACAGGAATCGCAGGAGCGGTATAAGTATGTTAACGGTAATCATCACAATTTTCGTTCTGGGCTATCTCGCGATCGCCTTGGAGCACAAGCTGCACATCAACAAAGCGGCTTCGGCCTTAGTCACGGGCGTCGTGTGCTGGGCGCTATACCTTCTCAATCTGAAGCAATTGCTTCCGGCAGGTATCATTCCGCATTGGTTCGAGGAAGAGGCGGTACTGGAGCAGGTCAGCAACGTCCCCTTGCACTTTGCCATCGAAGCGCAGCACTTGCATCTGACCGGAGAGATCGCCAGCATTCTGTTCTTTCTGATGGGTGCCATGACGATCGTCGAATTGGTCGACGCTCACGAAGGCTTTGCCATCGTTACCAGTCGCATCAACGCACGAAAGAAAAGTTCACTGCTTTGGATCGTCGGACTTCTGACATTCTTTATGTCGGCGGTGCTCGATAACTTGACGACGACCATCGTCATGGTCTCACTACTGCGAAAACTTGTCGCGGATAAAGAAGACCGTCTACGATTTGTCGGCTTGGTTGTCATCGCCGCCAACGCGGGTGGAGCTTGGACCGTGATCGGCGACGTAACGACCACGATGTTGTGGATCAAGCATAAGATCGGTACACTCGAAGTGATGGAGTCTCTTTTTCTTGGAAGCGTCACCTGCTTGCTAGTACCCCTAATCGGAATGTCGTACCACATGAAGGGAGATCTGGGGGCGCTCCCCAAGAGCGAGGAGCACCCCGACAAGAATATTCAACCATGGCATCAGTGGTTGATGCTTACTCTCGGTCTGGTCGCCTTGATAAGCGTACCGGTGTTTAAAACGGTAACACACTTGCCGCCGTACATGGGCATGATGCTCAGCCTTGGGATTTTGTGGGTTGTGGCGGAGTTGATCAGCCATACGATGGATGATGCGACTCGCTCGAGCACTGGGGTCCTGGCCGTCCTTCAAAAAGTGGACATGTCGAGTATCCTATTCTTTTTGGGAATTCTGCTGGCCGTCGGTTCGCTAGGTGCGATGGGAACGCTGCGACAAGCCGCCATGTCGTTGGATCAAATCCTCCCCAGTCGTGAAATTGTTGCTTTGGCCATCGGTTTGGTCTCCGCTGTGGTCGATAACGTCCCGTTGGTTGCGGCAGGTATTGAAATGTACGATATTCCGATGAACGACGAATTCTGGATGCTGTTAGCCTATTGCGCAGGTACCGGCGGAAGCTGCTTGATCATCGGTTCCGCGGCAGGCGTGGCGGCCATGGGACTCGAACATATCGACTTCATTTGGTACCTACGGCGCATCGCCCCTTGGGCGCTGGCAGGATACTTGGCTGGCGCTGTGGTAGTATTGATTCAACAAAATTTACTCTGAGCTGCTGCCGGGACTTTAACCGAAGTCACGGTCGGCACGCGAACCTAAAGAAACCCTATGCCTGAACTAATGTGGCCCATACTCTCGATCATCGCGGGACTAATTGCTCTCATCATCGGAGGAGAGTCGTTGGTTCGAGGTGCGTCGAAGTTGGCGCTGTCGATGCAAATCTCACCTTTGGTAGTCGGCCTGACCGTGGTAGCCTTCGGCACAAGTGCACCGGAGCTAGGGGTCAGCCTTCAAGCTGCTATGAGCGGCGCGGCTGACGTGGCCGTCGGCAATGTGGTGGGGAGCAACATCTGTAATGTGTTGCTGATTCTCGGTGTCGCGGCTCTCGTTACACCTCTGATCGTATCGAGCCAGCTAATTCGTCTTGACGTCCCCTTGATGGTAGCCGCATCACTGGCCATGTGGTTCTTTAGTCGAGATCTACGCATTTCACAACTGGAAGGAGGAATCCTCTTCTTAGCACTTGTTGCGTATATCACCATGTCCGTCGTGAAGAGCCGGCGAGAAACCAAAGCGATTGCAGAACTGTACGCTCATAGCATGCCGCAACTCAGCCGTATTGGCGCGTCGCGACTGGCTCAGTTTAGTCTAATCGCATTCGGTCTAGTTCTACTCGGCTTCGGCTCCAATTGGCTCGTCAGTGGTGCCGTGACCATCGCCAAGATGTGGAACGTCAGCGAACTGATTATTGGTTTGACCATCGTCGCCCTCGGTACTTCGCTTCCAGAAATCGTGACTTCGGTCGTTGCCAGCCTGCGAGGCGAACGTGATATCGCCGTCGGGAATGTCGTCGGTAGCAATCTGTTCAACATTTTGTGCGTGCTAGGACTTACCGGGGTCATCACACCAGCGGGCATCCCCATCTCCGCTGAGGCGTTCGAGTTTGACATCCCAGTGATGGTGGCCGTGACCATGATTTGCTTGCCAATCTTCTTTACCGGCAGTATCATCTCGCGCGGTGAGGGTGCCGCTCTGCTGTTTTACTACCTAGCCTATACCGGTTTGCTAATCAGTGAACAAACGCATCCCGAGCTCAATCGACAATTCGGCTGGATACTCGGCTATATCGTGCTGCCGCTGACACTACTAACAATACTTGGAAGCGTGCTTTGGTCCTGGCGATCCATGCGCCTACCGAGTGAAGTGCAAGACAGTTAGGGTTTGCCTCGATATGGCTTCATCGACACCGCTACCCGCGTGATTCCGCCGAAATCTACCATCTGACGACGGCAGCTACCGACGGAAGTCCAACCTCCGGCGTCGGTGGCTACGGAAATTTGCGAGTCACGGAAATGCGCTTTCTCGGCAGATCGATCTCCAACACGCGAACTTTGCTAACGTCCCCTACAGCGACGACTTCATTGGGATCTTTGACAAACGTATTGGCCAACTGCGAAATGTGTATCAAGGCGTCTTGGTGAACGCCAATATCAATGAATGCGCCAAAATGCGTCACGTTCGTTATCACCCCTTCGAGCACCATCCCTGGCTTAAGATCTTCCATCGAGTTGACGTTGTCATCGAATTGGACAGCGCGGAATTCACTTCGTGGATCGCGTCCCGGCTTGCCCAGCTCGGCAATGATGTCGACGATCGTGGGCATGCCAAACTGGCCATCGACAAACTCATCTGGACGCAACTTTTGACTGAGCGTGGCATTGCCCACCAATGCCTTCGCATCGGTTTGCAGCTTCTTGGCCATGCGGCTCACGACCGGGTAACTCTCCGGATGAACGGCCGAATTATCGAGAGGCTCATCCCCACTACGGATGCGCAAGAAACCCGCAGCTTGCTCGAAAGCTTTCTTGCCAAGCTTCGGCACCTTGGCCAACTGCTTGCGATTCTTGAATCCCCCATTACTATTGCGATACTCGACGATGCTCTCCGCCAACTTCGGACCAATACCTGCCACGTAGGACAACAACGGGACACTGGCCATATTGAGGTCAACCCCCACACTGTTCACGCACGACTCGACCACGCGATCCAAGCACTTACGTAATTGTGTTTGATTGACATCGTGCTGGTACTGACCAACGCCAATCGACTTCGGATCACTCTTAACCAGCTCTGCCAGCGGATCTTGCAAACGTCGGGCGATACTGATAGCGCCGCGAACGGTTACATCTAAATCGGGGAACTCTTTAGCAGCCAACTCGCTGGCCGAGTAGATGGAGGCTCCCGCTTCGCTGACCATCACCTTGGTGATTTGCAAATCGTGTCCGCGAATCAAGTCAGCCACAAAGCTATCGGTCTCGCGCGAGGCGGTTCCATTTCCGATCGCAATCAATTCAACTTTATACTTCTTTATTAAATCCAACAGCGTCTTGCCCGCCGCCAGAGTGTCACTGCGTGGCGGAGTCGGAAAGATGGTGGTATTCGCAAGGAACTTGCCAGTCCCATCCACCACGGCAACTTTGCAGCCAGTCCGAAATCCAGGATCAATGCCCAGAGTCACGCGCGGACCGGCCGGAGCGGCCAACAGCAATTCACGTAGATTCTTGCCAAACACAGCGATCGCCTCCTCATCTGCTTTCGCTTTGAGCGATTGCAGCACAGCCGATTCAGTTGCCGGCATCAGCAGACGCTCGTAGCAGTCCTCAACCGTAGCCAACAGCTCGTTGTGGAACTCGAACTGTTGATTGCGGACCAATTTCGGTTTGAGATCGGCCAGCACCTGCGTATCGTCGAGTTCAACTTCAACTTTCAATAGCCCCTCATCCTGTCCACGCAGCATCGCCAATAGGCGATGCGAAGGGATCTTGCTGGCAGGCTCGCGGTGGTCACTGTACAACTCGAACTTACTGGCTTCCTGTTGTTTGCCACGTTTAACATGCGACGCGACACGACCGCCGTGAAAGGCCTGCTGAATTAGCCAAGTTCGCGTACTGGGATCCTCCGACCATTGTTCCGCTACGATGTCTAGTGCTCCTTGTAAAGCGGCTTGATCGTCGGCCACCTCCTTGTTGGGATCGACAAATGCGGACAGGGTGGCCTGCTTCGTTTTCCCTAAGGCGGCCTGCGCCAACAGAAGATCTGCCAAGGGCTGCAAACCACGCTCACGAGCGATGGTGGCCCGTGTTCGTCGCTTGGGCTTGTAGGGAAGGTACAGCGTCTCCAACGCTTGCAGATCGCTGCATGCTTCCAGTTGAGCGCGCAGCGAATCGGTCAGCAAACCTTGCTCGGCAATCGTCTTGAGCACCGTCGCTTTTCGGGCCGCTAGCGTCATCGCTCGCTCGAGCGCATCTTCGATCGCTCGCAACGCAATCTCGCCTAGCCCGCCGGTGACTTCCTTCCGATAACGGGCGATGAATGGAATCGTATTGCCAGCCTGTAACAACTCGATCGTTGCCAGAACCTGCTTATGCGGCAATGACAATTCGCGCGCGATGGCTTGACTGGTCGTTGTTGAATTGGTTTCAGTTGTCGGCATGATTGCGGTTGGTTTTTGTGATTGAATAAAACGCATTGCTTAGGCGGAACTGCCATCATCATATAGCAATTTTAGTGATCCAGCTTCCAGAGCAAATAGTCGCAGCCACAACTCCCTTTCCCACGTCCCTTCGAGTATGAATTCCTGAGTGGCAGTGGGCGACGGCACGTGGGATGGTGACCTCAACTTTTCATGCTACTTCGAAAAGGGAACTTAAGAACGTTAAGTCGAACTCCGCTGCTGGGCTTGGGTCAGCAGGTGGCGTACTGCGCGGCCACTGAGCGTCGTCTTGGCCAATAGTTCCACGGCGATCAAGCGAATGGCCTCCAACGCTGCTGCTTCGTTTAGCAAATGCTCTGTCTTATCGATCAATCGTTGCTCTAAGCGTTCGAGTTGCCGCTCATTGTGTGCGCGATTGTGAGACAACAAGCGACGTACCGCCTGAAGATCTTGCGAGGCCCCTTGTCGACAGTATTCTCCCGTACATTGTGATTCAGCTACCATGCCTGCCAACAGAATCAATACTTCGTCTTCCAACGGATCGTTGGAAGCTCTCAATCGGCCCTTGCGCATTTCGCATGCGCCCAGTCGCACACCGCTTAATATTTGGCCTGGAGCTACAGTCACTTTATGGACAGCTCGCCCCAACAACAACGCCATCACCGCGTGTCCCGCTTCGTGGTAAGCAGTAGCGGCAAGTCGTGGATCGGTCACGTCGGTCGGCGAGGAAGATGTCGATGCTGCAAATTCAGATTGAGTCATGGCGCGTCCGCTGTGAGCTTGCCTCACAGGTGAATGATTGGGCTGTGTGGATAGACCCCCTGTGAGCTTGCCTCACAGGTTTCTGATTTGACTGCTGTATCGGACCCCTGTGAGCTTGCCTCACAGGTGAACCAGTTTTGCGAGTAGATCGGACTCCTCCCCGCGCGCCCTGCCGCCAAATCGGAAGGAAGTCAACACACGCGGCGCGCGACTTCTAATCGCAAAACTTCGCTTCCCGCCAGACAAGCTGGCGGGGGAGCGGAGCACAAGCAAGCCCAATTGCAAGGCTTTGCTGCCTGCCAGACAAGCCGGCGGAGCAGCCAAAACTGAAATACTCGCGCGCTAGTGAACGCTATTTGCTGATTTGATAACATAAAATGGAATCCCCTTCGCGCAAGAGCAATTTGCCGTTGGCGATGACGGGGTGAGCCCAACTGGGTTGATTGCTCACACCCGAACCAGGAGTCGTAAACGAGCTAATCTCTTCGTACTCCTGCGGACCGATTTTGGCCAGCGCCATCGTACCATTTTGAAAGCGGACAAAGAGTTTTCCATCGCCGGCAATGACGGAGGTCGAACCGGAGCCCGAGCCGCGTTTCTTCCATAGCACTTCTCCGGACAGCAAGTCGGCGCAATAAACGATGTTCTGATCCTCGGCCCCAGCATACAGCCGGCCGTCCACCAGAATGACTCCTCCATGTTTATTGCCCAGAGGAGTTTTGGGGCCATAGATCTCTTCGACCGTCACAGCACCGTCGTCTCCAGCGACTTGTCGCAACAATGCTCCACCAGTTCCATAGCCCGCAACCGAGAACACATAGTCATGATGAATGACCGGCGTGGGGATGAAGGCCGTGGGTGGATCGATATCGTATTCCCACAGCAGTCTGCCATTCTCTCCAATGCCCATCGGTCCACCGCCAGTATTTTGAACGTAGACTTTTTGGCCACCTACGTGGCTAATAACGATCGACGAATGTCCAGCACCAACATCGTCGGGGCGAATGCATTTCCATAACACTCGGCCAGTGGACTTATTGAGTGCCACCACAGTTGCCCTGGGTCCGCCTGGGGTACACAGCAGTTTGTCACCATCGACCAATGGAGATTCACTGTAGCCCCAGCCGTCGCGTTTTTCTCCCCCCAAGTCGTCCTTGAGGTTGAGTTGCCAAGCGATGGAACCGTCCTTGGTATTGGCGCACACCAGTTGTCCATGTGGGGTGAGGACGTAGACACGCGTACCGTCGACCGTAGGTGTACCGCGCGAGCCTTGCCAGGCTAGTTTACCTTCCAGCCAGGCTGGTCCCGTCTTGGTCTTCCACAGCAATTTGCCATCTTTGGCTGAAAAGCAAGTCAGATATTCGTCGGTATCTCCCTCGGGGGCCGTCGAAAGGCTGTCTCCCAAGGTGTAGACGCGACCGCGGGACACCGCTGGGCTCGCATACCCTCGACCAGCCCCGATCGCCGTCCATAGTAGCTTGGGTCCGTCGCTGCCCCATTGATCGAGCAGATTCGTTTCCGCCGAGACGCTGGTGCGGTCCGCTCCGCCAAAAGTCGGCCAGTCCTCGGCATGCACTCGATACGCTGGGTGTGAAGTGAAGGCCCAAGCAGCCGCAACTGTTATCCCAATTCCCAACATCAAACTCATTGCGGAAGGTAGGCGTCTAAACCGAAAGGTAGGCATGTTTTGTCTCTCAAAAGTCCGATGCAATGAACCAAAGTGGGTTCGCAGCCCCACGGTCACAGTCCATAATTTACCAGACTCGCCCACCAACGGCTACAATGACCGGCACCCAATACTCTCAATAACCGCTTGATCTTATGACCAGTAGTGACTCCCTTCAAAAGATTTTTGTGGTCGGACTCGTTGGCGGAATTGCTTCGGGTAAGAGTAGGGTCGCGGCCATGTTTGCATCGCTAGGAGCCGCTGTGATCGATGCCGATCGCTTGGGGCATGATATTTTGCAATGGCCCACGATTGTACGCCAATTGACTCAGCGACTTGGTCCCTCGATCCTCAACGATGACGGCCAAATCGACCGTCGCCAACTGAGTAAGCTCGTTTTTGGCAGCGAACCCGATTCGGCTCAGCGCTTAAAACAACTGGAAGAAGTACTCCATCCGCAGATCTACGCCGAAGCGGTCCGCGAGCTAAAGCGATTGTTGGCCAGTGAACGTCGACCGTCCGCCATTGTTATCGATGCACCATTGTTGCTCGAAGCACAATGGGCACCGATGTGTGACCTAATCCTATTTATCGACACCCCCGAAGAGGTCCGGCGCGGTCGAGCGGCCCAGCGCGGATGGAGCACTGAACACTTCGAATCGCGTGAACAGAAGCAATGGTCGCTTGACGCCAAGCGCCGTGCCGCCACCCACATCATCGACGGCACCGCCGACGAAACCTCCCTGCGTTCGACCATCACTCGACTGCTACGCGAAATGCACAAAGGATAAACTACGCCAAGACACCTTCGCGTAGCTTGCTGGCATTACCAGCTTGGCCAAAGGCGGTCATGCGCGCGATGCAGACTTGCTTCATCGCTTCGCGGGCTGGCTTGAGGTAATCGCGAGGATCGAATTTCTCTGGCGACTCAGCGAGCACCTTACGAATCGCACCAGTGATCGCCATGCGGCAATCGGTATCCACATTGATCTTGCGCACTCCACTCTTGATGCCACGTTGAATTTCTTCGACGGGAACACCATAGGTTTGCTTCATCTTGCCGCCATACTTGTTGATGATGTCCTGCAGTTCCTGAGGAACCGATGAACTACCGTGCATGACCAAATGCGTGTTGGGAAGCAATGCATGGATCTCTTCAATACGGCTCATGGCCAATACTTCGCCATCGGGCTTACGCGAGAATTTATAGGCACCGTGACTAGTGCCAATCGCGACCGCCAAGGCGTCGACGCCTGTGGCTTCTACAAAACGTGCCGCCTCTTCGGGGTCGGTCAGCAATTGGTCGTGACTGAGAGTTCCCGTCGCTCCGTGACCATCCTCTTGCTCTCCTTCGCCCGATTCGAGCGATCCCAGGCAACCCAGTTCGCCCTCAACGGAAACGCCGCGTGCGTGGGCCAGCCTGACGACTTCTCCTGTCACCTTGACGTTGTAGTCGAACGAAGCGGGAGTCTTGCCATCCTCTTCCAGGGAGCCATCCATCATGACCGAAGTGAAACCATTGTCGATAGCGCTCAAACAGGTCTCGACGCTGTTGCCGTGGTCTTGGTGCATGACGATTGGGATATGCGGGTAGAGCTCGGCTGCAGCCAACATCAAATGTCGTAGGTAAGCATCCTGCGAGTAGGATCGAGCTCCGCGTGAGGCTTGGATAATCACCGGCGAATCGGTAGCGGTCGCCGCTTCCATGATCGCCTGGATCTGCTCCATGTTGTTGACGTTGAAGGCAGCCACTCCGTAACTATTCTCGGCTGCGTGATCCAATACGACTCGGAGGGGTACTAATGCCATCGAACTCGACTCCCAGGGAACAGGCCCATAAACGAACAGTGTCATAAATCTTTCGGTAAAACCGGCCCGAATTATCAACTGCACTGCGGTACCTGACAATCCCTGATTTCGGCTATAATCCAGCTTCGACTCGATATTTAGAGCTCCGCCACGAGACTTCACTGAGTGCAACTCCATGGGCAAAAAACACCGCTTTTCTGAGTCAAAGTTCCTCGTCGATTCCGACAAAAAACTCGATCTGTCCAAACGTCCGACACAAGCGGGCAAGGAGCTCAAGGACAAATCGCATGCCGAGGAGCAACTGGCCAGCGACGTCTCTGCGCTGCAAGACGCACAACGAGTTCTCTATGCCAGCGGTAGCCATTCACTCCTGGTGATCCTTCAAGGGATGGATGCAGCGGGCAAGGATGGCACGATACGCCACGTCATGGGAGGCGTAAACCCCCAAGGCTGTCGCGTGCATTCATTCAAAGCCCCCAGCGCCACCGAGCTCCAGCATCACTTTTTGTGGCGCGCGATGCCTTGCTTGCCCGAGCGTGGGATGATCAGCCTGTTCAATCGATCGTACTACGAAGAAGTCTTGGTGGTCCGCGTTCATCCACATTTCCTGATCCCGCAGAAACTCCCCAAGCTCGATCAGCTCAAACCCAAAGCGCTCGAAAAGCTCTGGAAACAACGCTACAAAGAAATCAACACCTTCGAACAGACCCTGGCCCGACAAGGGACACTCATCCTGAAGTTCTTCCTCAATGTTTCACGAAAGGAACAGAAAGAACGCCTTCTCGAACGGCTGGGCAACCCCGAAAAGTACTGGAAGTTCAATGCTAGCGACCTGGCTGAACGCAAGCTATGGCCCGACTATCAAATCGCCATTGAAGAGGCTCTCGCGGCAACCAGCACAAGCCACGCACCTTGGTTCCTGATTCCCGCCGATGACAAATGGTACGCGCGGGCCGCCATTGCCGACATCATCACCGCCCGCTTGGAGGAGCTCGGTTTGCACTACCCAACCGTCCCCGAGGACGAACAAGCCAAGTTTGCTGAGTACGCCCGACAGTTGGAAGAGGAAGTGTAGTGGACGAGGTATACGAGTCCCGGATTCGCGCCGATCCAAACGGACTACTATGCTGGGCGCAACACGGCTTTGACGACTTCGCCTCGGTGCATCTTCTCAAACGCTTCGTGCCATTGCTCCAGTGGCCAAACGCCACCGATAATCGGCCCCACATCGAGCTGTCCACTGGAAAGCATCGCAATGACGCGTTCCCAGATTGGCCAGTTGTGACTGAAGCTTCCCTGCAGCGTAACATTCTTTTGCACCAACGGATCGAGATTAAATCCGAGCGGTTGCGGTCCCCAACCAACCTTGCTGATCCAGCCCGCCGGTCGTACCAGCTTAAGCGCAATTTGCAAAGTGACACTGGCACCTGCGGCATCGATCACTCCATCGCACCCGAGACCATCCCGCTCCAAGGCCCACTCGGTAGCGTCTCCGATGATCGCTGTGCAGCCATAGCCTTTGGCGATCTCTAATCGTTGGCGATCAGCTTCTAAACCAACCAAAGCCACCTCGGCACCGCATAATCTCGCCATTGCTGCACACAGAATGCCGATCGTTCCCGGTCCCAACACGACCACGCGATCCCCTGGTTCAATTCGTGCATTGCGAACCACCGCGTTGTAGGCTACGCAACACGGTTCGGTCAAACACGCTCGCTCGAAGAGGAGATTATCGGGCACTCGATGTAAGATGCGCGACGGCACTCGTACGTATTTGGTCATCGCGCCATCGACGCCGTAGCCAAAACCCTTGCGAGTTGGATCTAGATTGTAAAGTCCGCGACGCGACATCGGATTGGACTGGTCAATGATAGCAGCCGTCTCGCTGACTACCCGATCGCCTTCGCGCCAACCCGTGACCGAGGCCCCCACTTCGGTGATGACACCACCGAACTCATGCCCCAATACCACGGGATAATTGACCGGCCACGAGTGATCAGCCGTCCACTGATGTAGGTCGCTTCCACACACGCCAACGTTGGCCACTTCCAGCAACACGTCGTCGGGACCAATCGTCGGCCGGTCCAACTCACGAACCTCGACGGAGCCCTTGGTAGGAGCAAAATTAACGACGGCAGCAGACTTCGACATGGTTGACCAATCCGGTGGGATGAAAGAAATGAGTAGTTGACTGGCCAGGCGCAGCCAACAACGCCAGCATTGTAAACTATGCCCCAGCCGTCTGTGTAGAGCAGGCGACCCATCGATTTTCGCCTTTCGAATAATCTTGGTGAAATCATGCGAGCGGTCCAAGATGTGTGCCTGCTAAATTGCGGATACCAAGGCTAACAGAAATTGCCGTAGCGACGCAATTGCGAGACTTGCTAAGCTCTCAAGGCAACGGCTAATTCCCATCAAGACATGGCAAGCCTTGCGGGTTGCGCCGACGAATCTGCCTGCTGGAAACATTTCGGCTTTAGGCATTGCAGCAGCGCAGACAACGAAACTACGCTTGGCAACCAAGTAGATTCGATAACAAGATAAAGACACGGCTGGATGACCCCATGGCAGCCGTTTAACGGAGTGACTTTACGCGACAATCTGCATCGCAATCCCAGGAAGGGCCAATCGATGAGACAATTTGACCGGCGAAAATTTTTGACCGCATCCGCAATCTTCGGTGGCTCCGCTTGGCTGAGCTGCTCACTGCAGGCCGACGAGCCTGCTGCCGGTGCCCTAAGCCAACCCGTCTATCGAACCGCTAAGAGCGATGGCAGCCATCCTCCCGCCGCTGCGGCTCACCCGCTCGATCCTGCTCTGGAAATCGCCCAGAACAGCTTAGCCCATATTCGTCAGAATGTTGCTGACTATTCGGCGATCTTGATTAAACGTGAGCTTATCGATGGCTCCCTGAGCGACTACGAATTCATGGGCGTCAAGGTCCGTAATCGCAAAGTAGCCGGTGGTCAGTTGATCACGCCATTTAGCGTCTACATGGCTTTCCTCAAACCAGCCGCAGTCAAGGGTCGAGAAGTCATTTACGTTGAGAACCAAAACAACGGCAATGTCGTGGCGCACGAAGGTGGTATGAAGGGTCGCTTCCTGCCGACCGTTACCCTGGACCCTCACGGTATGTTAGCCATGCGCGGCCAGCGATATCCAATCACCGAAGTTGGCTTGGAGAATCTGGTCATCAAACTCATTGAGAAAGGGGAACGCGATCGCCAACGCGGCGAGTGCGATGTGCAGTTCCAACAAGGCGCCAAGGTGGGTGGCCGCGACTGTACCGTGCTATCGGTCACTCACCCTGTCTCGCGACCCTATTTCGACTTCCACATCGCCCAGATTTTCATCGACACCGAACTTAACATGCCTGTGCGCTACTGCGCATACACTTGGCCCCAAACGGCCGGTGGTGAGCCGGTGCTGCTCGAAGAATATACGTATCAAAACGTCAAGACCAACATCGGATTGACCGACGCCGACTTCGACCAAAAAAATAGCAAATACAATTTCTAGGCGCTAGACCGCCACGCATCAGGCCCCAGCGAGCTCGCCTCGCTGGTGAATCAGTTTGGGTGCAAAATCGCGGCGAAGTAGACCCCAGCGAGCTCGCCTCGCTGGTGAATCAGTTTGGATCATAGCCCTCCGCGCCCCCACCCGTTTCGATTCGCAAAACTTAGGCTCCTGCCAGACAAGCTGGCGGGGGGCCGCTTCACTTGAATTCGGCGACTGCCCTAGAGTCAATTGACAGAAACCAGTATCGTTCGAACTGCTTCCGCACTCGACGAGAAAGAACTGGATGTCATCAATATTCGCTAGCGCAATCTCCTGTCGGTCCGCTACTTTGATGGTGGGCTATCTTGTGTTTGTCAGCATGGCTGGCAGGCTAACTCAGGCGCAACAACCCTCCGGTGATGCACCAGCAGCCGCGTTACGCACAGTCGCTCAAACAACGACTCAGTCAACCCCACAAACGCTGCCATCTTTTCCACTACATCCTCCGCAGGCGTTCACACCCCACGCGGTCTCGTCACCAGTGCAGATACCTGCGACGGAACCTGCGCGATTGCCTTTGGGGCCAGCGGAAGCAAATAGTCTGCGACCTCAAGGGGTAGTGCTTGCGGCGCATACGCAGACTCCCGATGCGCCAACGGCTTCCCCCGCCGAGGATGCACTCACACCAGAGAAAATAGCCTCCGAAATTGCAGCCATCGACGCAGTCACTGCCCTGGATGCCGAAGCCAAGAAGGAACTTGTCGAGCGGCTCAACAAGGCATCCAAATGGTTACAGGACGAAGCCGACTGGGCGCGTCGTAAATCCGAACTCGACACTCAATTGGCATCGATCCCTGAACAATTGCGTGTGGTGTACGAGGAACTGGCCAAGCCATCTCCGCCCACACAGATCGACTTCCCCACGAACCCCACCGTACCACAGCTCGAAACCAAACTGGCTGAGCTGCGACATCAAGTTGAAATCGATGAGGCGGCATCCAAAACCAAAGATGACGAAGTCGAGAATCGCATCAAGCGCATCTCCGAGATCACCAAGGAAGTGGCCGAGATCGACAAGAAGATTGCCGATGCGAAGATTCAGCTCAATACGCTGACGGATGCCGATTTAAGCTCACGCATTAAGCAACTCGAACAGAAGGCTCGGCTGCGCGGTCGTCTACAACAAGCGGCCACTCTCAAAGCGGAACAACAACGTTGGGAGTTGGTGGCGGAGCTGCTTCCCATGCAGCGTGATCTGGCCAAACGCAATGCGTCCAATAGCAAGAAGCTATTGCAAAGCTGGCAGACAACGGTCGACACCTGGCGCAAAGAGGAATCCAAACGCCAGGCTGCCGAGGCGCGCCGTGTGGCGGAAAACTCGCATCCCGCGCTCAAATCACTGGCAACCAAAAATGCAGTCATCGCCGAGCATCGCATCCAAACGGCAGCCGGCATCGAACGCCTAGCCAAAACGATCAAAGAAATTGCGGAACAGTCCAAGCAGTATGAGGAATCCTTCAAAGAGCTGCAGGAAAAGGTCGAACACGCCGGTGCGACGTCGTCTACGGGAGTATTGCTGCTCAAGCAACGCGACGAGCTTCCACCAGCCAGCCAATTCCATGCACAAGCGGCTTTTGTACAAAAAGCTATGCCCGAGGCACACCTCAAGCTGCTAGAGCTCAACCAGTGGCATCGCGAGATGTCCGATCCCGCAGAAATGGCTAGCGAAATGCTCAGCTCGTTCAGCGAATCACTCGCCAACTACGACCAACAGCACGTGCTCGAGGTGATCACCGGGCTATTGACCGATCGTCATGACTTTCTCGATAAAGCCTCGCTCGATCAAAACACCTATCTACAGAACTTGAACGATCTCGAATTGGCCAATCAGGCCCTGGCTGACCAAGTCCAAGAATTTCGGCAATATTTGGATCAGCGCGTGATGTGGATTCGCAGTGCCGAACCGATGCGCTTGCGAGATTTGCAACAGGCCTTCACCGGCATGGCGACGCTAGCCGGTCCCTCGCGCTGGTTGGAAGTGCTGCGTATTTCCGGCGGCGAGTTGCTACGCCGACCGGCCGGTGCAATCGCTGTCGTTTCACTCTTCTTGCTGCTACTGTTGGGTCGAGCAAGACTGCTCGCTGTGCAGAATCGCTTGACGGAACCGGTCGCCGCAGATCAAAGCGACACCTACTTGCCCAAAGTGGCTGCACTGCTAATCGCCGTTGTACTATCAGCCCGTTGGCCGCTGCTATTGCTTGCCATTGGCTTCCGACTGAAGTACGCGGCTGGTGCGACCCCCTGGACTCAAGCCGTCGGACAGTCGTGCCTGACCACGATGGTATTTATGTGGGGTGTTGAGCTGATGCGAGAGATCTGTCGCCGCGATGGAATGGGCGAACGACTCTTCCACTGGCCGGTAAGAGCCACCAGCGCTATACGCAACATGCTCGAATTGACGCTGTTGCTTGGGACGCCTTTGCTATCGCTATTGCAGCTATCTCAGTTTGGAGAATTGGCCGGCCTGAAGGGTTTGGAACGCACTCTATTCGTGTTGGCCATGGTCCTGACAACGCTACAGTATGGCATTCTACTTCGCCCGCACGGGCGGATGTTGGAAAGCTTGAGCACCGACGAGACTTATCACAGCAGCATTTTTGTCAAACTCAAGTTTCCGATTTGGCTCGTCTCGATGGTCGCCCCGCTTACCCTGGCTGTCCTGTCGGCCAGCGGCTACCACTTTTCGGCCTACCAGCTCTCCGCGCGATTGACTGAAACGAGTGGCGCGATTATCGGAGTCCTGTTATTGCACCACATGCTGCTCATTTGGCTAGATGTCAAAGCGCACAACTTCCGCGCTCAGACGCGAACCTCCGGCGAGGTAGCACCGCAACCAGTAGCATCCGTCTTCAATTTCGTGAGCGAAGACGGTGAGGAAGCAGACGAGCTTGAAGACCAAGCCAATACTACGCCGCTCGTGCAATCGCAGTTGAAGTCCTATCAAGAATTTCGAGATCTTTTGCGCTACGCTGCCATCATCGGTTTGCTGTGTAGCAACTATTTCATCTGGGATAGTGTTTTGCCAGCTTTGCGCGTGCTGGACCAAGTCGAACTGTGGGACAATATCGAGAAAGTCGTCGAAAAGGCCGTCAACCGTGAAGGAACCGAGTCGCTCATTACCTCAGAGCGCTCAATCCCTACGACGCTGACCGACCTATTGATGGCGGTAACGATCTTCTGCGGCACGCTGACCGTCAGCGCGCGGCTGCCTGGGCTGTTGCAATTGACTATCCTGGAACGCATTCCGATGGATCACGGTGGACGGCAAGCGATTGCGATACTCGTGCGCTACTCGGTCACCCTGATCGGATTGCTGGTCGCCTGTCAGATGCTGCATATCTCTTGGTCGAGCGTCCAGTGGTTAGCCGCCGCCATGACCGTGGGGCTCGGCTTTGGCCTGCAAGAGATCTTTGCCAACCTGGTCAGTGGAATCATCATCCTCTTCGAACGCCCAATCCGCCTGGGAGATTTGGTAACGGTCGGCACTGTTACCGGCAACGTGACGCGTATGCAAATGCGCGCCACAACGATCACTGACTTTGACCGCCGCGAAATGATCGTACCTAACAAGACCTTCATCACCGATAACGTGATCAATTGGACGCTCAGCGATCCTATTAGCCGAGTCGTACTTCCCGTTGGCGTCGCCTACGGGACGGATGTTCAGAAGACTCAAGCCATTCTATTGCGCATCGCAAGGCGTTGTTCGTTGGTCATGAACGAACCGCCACCGACGACGCTCTTTCGCGGGTTTGGCGACAGTACGCTTAACATCGAACTGCGCGTATTTATTCCAAAACGCGATTTGTATACCGACGTTGTCAACGAGCTGAACAATGCCATCGTCCGTGAGTTCACCCGCTATAAAATCGAAATCGCCTTTCCCCAACGCGATTTACATATTCGCTCGGTCGAGACGCTGCGACCGCTGGTGGCTGGGCTAACTTCCAATGGTGAAACCGCCAGCGAACAACGCCGCACGGGCTGATTCAGTCATAAGCGGCAGGAGCGCAGCCCCTGCTGCCATTGCCGGTCCATGCAACGATGTGCTACTTCGCGAGCTTGCCGAAGTCGCCGGCAGTGACAATTACCAGCCGCGCGGGATCAATATACTTCCGCAACGCAGCGTTGACTGTCTCGATATCGAGCTCACGGATGCGGCCTTCAAACTGCTCATAGTATTGCATAGTGCGGTTGGCAAAAATGGTTGCGGCGAGCTGCGAAGCCAGCGTACTATCTTGCGTACGTTCGAGTTGTTCGCTCTGCAGGTACCCCTGCTTGGCATTGTCGAGCTCGCTCGCTGCAATGCCATCCTTGAGCAACAATGCGATCTCTTCCCCAATCACCTCGACGACTCGATCGCGATTTTCAGGGTTGGTTATTGCAAAGATGGTTAGGTTGGTTCGCGCGTCGATGGGATGCGCATTGAGTCCGGTACCGACACTGTAGGAAAGCCCTTCCTTTTGTCGCACGCGATCCCCCAGCCGACTCGATAACGCCCCGCCTCCCATGATGTAATTGCCAATCACCAGGGCTGGGTAATCGGGATCGTCATCGCGCATGGCGATCTGCTCGCCTGCGTAGTACACGGCGTTGGCTTTGTCAGGAGTCAGGATTTCTTCCGTTTTCCCAGGGATGTCGGTCAAGGCTGGTTGAGCGATTCGATCTTGTTTAACGTCAGACGTCCAGCCCGCAAAAATTGCTTCACAGGCGGCCACCAGTTCGGCAGGTTCAAAGTCCCCGACGGCAGTCACTTCGCCAGCCGTTCCGCTTAATTGCGTGGCATGAAGTTCCGCTACCTGCTCGATGGTCACACCCCGAAAGCGATCAATGCGTTCTTCGAGCGTCGGAACGTAGCGAATGTTGGTCTGATCGAATGGTGCCAACGCGCGACGGACGGCGATGCTCGCCAACACGGTCGGCTCGGTCATCCGCGCTTCGGTGCTGGAGATGGCCTGTCGCCGAATCACCTCCAACTCGTTCGAATCGAATGCGGGTTGGCGTAGGATTTCACCTATCAACGGAAGTAGCTCAGGCAATTTATCGCGTTTTGTTTCGATCGAAACGCTCAGCAGGCCATTGGTTCCCGATAGATTGACCTGAGATAGTAGATCGTCGAGTTTGTCAGCTAACTGTTCGTGATTCAGTCGCTTGGTACCACGCATCAACATTTCGGGGAGAAAATCGATTGCCGATACGTACGGCAGCAGCGACTCTTCGTTGCCATAGCGCAAATTGATGTCGATATTGACCGAACCGCCCCGCGTTTTCTTTGGTAACCAAGCAGTCTTGATACCGGTACTCAATTCTCCTCGCTCGGTACGGGCTTCGATGGCCAGCGGATCGGGATCAAATTGTTCACCTTGCTCCATCGCCCCGCGTCCCTCATAGCCGGCCAGCAACTCCGACAAATTCGGCTTAGCTGGCATCTCGATACGCTCGCTCGTTTCCGACGGTATGAACAGGCCGACGGTGCGATTGTTGCGAGTCAAATATTTTACGGCAGCAGTCGTGCACTCCTCGGCTGTCAACGATTCAACGAAGTCGCGGAATAGGAAATAGAGCCGCCAATCCCCTTGTGCGGCCCATTCGCTCAGTTCAACGGCGATGCTCTTGGTGTCGGTGGCTCGTAGGTCACGATCCTTTTGAAACTGAGTCTGGGCCCGCTTAAGCTCTTCGGGTGTAATTGGTTTCTGTCCAACACCCTCGACCGTCTGTAGCAATGCTTGCCGCGCCGCTTCGATCGATTTATCGACGGGTACCTGTGCCGTAAACATGATAATTCCTGGATCGTGCAGTGCCATCGACATGGTCGACGAGCTGCTGGCTAGTTCCGGTAAGACCAACTCGCGATACAAGCGGCCGCTCGGCTCAGTACCAAAAATATATGCCAACATCTCTACGGCGGCGAACTCGCGATTGGCACCGCTAGGAACGTGGTAGAGAGCATCGATCAGTTGAGTATTGCCGACGCGGCGCAGCACGACCGTTCGCTCTCCGTCTTGTGCCGGCTCGGTGGTATAGGTGCGATCGAGCGGAGTATCAGGAGCAGTCAACGCTCCAAAATACTTCTCGACCAACTCCAGCGCTTGGGATTCCTCGAACTTGCCCGCCACGACCAACATGATGTTGTCAGGCCGATAGAATTTGCGGTAAAAGGCCTGCAATCGATCGATGGGAACGCGTTCTATATCGCTCTGATTGCCAATCGTACTGCGTCCATAGTTATGCCAGTCGAAGGCCGCCGATTGTACGCGCTGCATTAAAATCCGATTGGGACTGTTTTCTCCACGTTCGAACTCGTTGCGAACGACGGTCATCTCCGAAGCCAGGTCTTCCCCTTTGACAAAGCTATTCATCAATCGGTCTGCTTCGAGCTCAATGGCGAACTCCAAATTCTCTCTGGCCTGTTCGGGAGTCGCCGCCGGGAGCGTTTCGTAGTAGTTGGTGCGATCGAGCCAAGTCGTTCCGTTGAAGTCGGCACCACGATTCTTCAGCTCTTCGGGTGGCTTCGGATGGCTGGGAGTCCCTTTGAACAGCATGTGTTCAAGCAAGTGCGCCATGCCCGCTTCGCCATAGCCCTCATGACGCGAGCCAACAAAAACCGTCATATTGACCGTCACCATCGATTTGCTCGGATCGGGAAACAGCAGCACTTGGGCACCATTGGCTAAACGAAACTCGGTGATCCCTTCGATCGAAGTGACCTGTTGAGTCGTTTCTTCCGCAACAGCCATGGAACCTCCCAAAAGAGAAATAGGTAAGTAAACAACAGCCACTAACGGCAGCCAAGTTTTCAAGAAATATCCGCTCACGATGGTCTCCATAAACTTGTTCATTGTGGCTTATCGAACGGCAATGGTTTGAATCCCGGTTGCGGCACACGGAAGGGCCGGCGATGTGTCGAACCGACAGGAATGAGGGGGGCCGGAGTCGCCGGTGGTGGAACGAACTGTGGGGGCTCTATGTGCATCCGCATCGGGCCGTAACAATGATTGAACTGATCGATGAACTCTTGCAATTCGGTTTCCGGTAAGCAGATCGCGCCGATGACTTTTGAGTCTTGACGAATCGTTCCAGAAAGTGGTTCACGCCAAAGACTAGACGACATGGAAGGATGCCTGTTTAGTTTGAATCGAGTGTAAAGGTAGTCGTCACGCGCGGTATTCTGCAGCCGCCTGTGGAATAACCTGCCATGAAGTTCGGCTACATGCTGCATTGTAGAGCAATTCTACCGTGACCGGTGGCGGCTGGCTATCCATTTCGAAATAGTTCGACCCATTGTTGCAACTTTAGCGGGCAAACCTCACTGCGACGATCACTGGCACACACCGCGCCTCGCACCGCAATCGCGGCGACCGACAAATTCCGTAGCTTGGGGAGGTCGCGCTGTGATAAACTCCCCGCCAAGACAACCTGCCTGCCCACCTGAGACGCATGCTGAATGATCGCTTCGAGTTCAGGCACGTCCAACCAATCCAACAAGCCTCGGCCATCCTTGGTAAATGTGTCAACCAACAAGTATCTCGGCGCTGCTTCCGTCATCGGCTTGTATCGAGTCGAGGAGTTGACTGAGTTGAACGGCCCATGGCAGCGCTCGACGACTTGGCTGACTTGAGCCGACTCTAGCCGCTCATCGCTCCAACGATCCGTTGCTCCACTTATTTGCTCGGAGACTTCGATGACCTGAGTTGGCGTGGGAGCCGAACAAAGCTCGTAGTCGGCATATATCACAGGCACTAAGCTCGCCCCGAGGGATTGAATGTGCCGTGAGAAGTCGACAAGCGTGGTTGACCAACCACCGAGCTCACGCATCCCTGACAAGCCGACTTTGAGCAGCGAAAAATGTTGCGCCAAATACCGCGCGGTAGCGAGCGGCGAGTCGCGCAGTTCCCCCACTGCCGCGCTACTTACGCAACCTGCTGAATGGACAGGATTAGAAA
>JADYZV010000141.1 GCA_020852965.1 Pirellulaceae bacterium
AGAATCTCGTACGTCACACGGTCGACGGCGCCATCGGTACCCGTTGTCCCAACCCCCGTCATCCCTTTGACGACGATGTTGCTGCGGACCAGCCCCATGGCTTGATCGATCTGATTCGTCAAATCGAAGGTCGCATTGATGGTGGGGTTATCGAACGACGGCGAGGGAATCTCGGACAGCTCGGCGAGCACGGGTGCGGTGCTCAAGGCCATCCCCGACTCGGAGATACTGTTGGCTCCAACCTCCGTCGAGGGATCGTCAGAAATCGCAATTTCGTCGATCATCGCGAGCGGTTCTTCCTCGACTAACGAGGCAGGCTTGAACGAGAACACCTCGGGCACGGAGACCATGATTGGCACCACAGCCAATGACAAAATCAGCACCACATGGAAGACGAGGCTTACCAGAAAGGCTTGCGAATTGCCACTGGCCCATTCCGATCGCGGCACCAGACCTTCCCCCTCGCTTACGATATCGTCGTGTGTGAGGCGTTTGAGCATAGCTGCGTATTGTCCCGTCCGAGTGGAACCACCTAAAATTTGGGCTGCATATCGTCTATTATATCCGCAACAGTGAAAAAGATCGAGCCAAAGAATTTGACTGTTTACGTGCAACTTTGGATGTTGCTGGGCGATCTGCGGCACCCAGTGGGCCGACCACCGGTGCCGCTGGGAGTGTCTCTCTCAGTCTCAATCCGCCCGGCGAGCGCGCTGCGCGGTTAAACTGTCGATCGCTTCGACAAGCATACCGCGCAGCCGAACGGGCCTATCCAGTTTCGGCTGCGAACGAATACCCCGATTGATCGGCAAAGCGGTCGACGACTAAGGATTGCTCGTTGACGGCTTGGCCTCGGTCCCCTCACCGAAGAATAGGAAGGGAATCCCAAAACTGTTCGGTGCGGGCTGATTGTAAATATAGTCGGCATCGAGCGCTTTGCCGATGCGCTGACTGGCCTCAAACAAGTGCGCCTTGGTATACGGATCAAGCGATTGATCGCCAGCCTCTAAGTCTTGGTCGATCCTCTTCTTGAGACCGTGGAGTTCCATCACGCATAGGTTCGAGATGGCTTTGTATGCCGCCGACGCTCCATTGCTGGGCATCGTCAGATCGATGAGTCGATCGAGGTGTTCCCGCTGCAGGTTGCGGCGCAAGCTGCTGATCATCGGATTGCGACTGGAAAACTGTTTGCTCAAATCACTATCCAATTCACTCCAAATCTCACTCGAAATCGAGCCCAACAACTCGGGCAGCGCAAATGCGTCTTGGTCGCTTGGAATGCGAGACTCGTTGTCGTACACTCGGCGCAGGGTGGTCGCGTTCATGAGCATGGTTAGGGCTGAGGCTTGCATCGCCAAAATGCGATCGTGGACGGGCCAAGCTGGATCGCCGCCGCCAAAACCGCTCATGAAATCCTTCGTCAATCGTGCCAGCAGCTCGGGTGATAGTGCGTAGGCCTCATCGCGAAAGGTCGACTCGAGCACAAATTTCAACGCCTCGCGTTGTCTATCCGCCGCGACGACTTCGATGGGTAGCCGCTCTTTCGGATCCCCCTTCTTGTCGCGATTGATGTACGAGCTGCCAACCCAATTGGCCATCATGCTGGTATTCTTCATCTGCAAATTGAGCGTCAGTTCGAAGCCATCGCGAGCTTTGGTCCAGCTATCGCCATCTTGGACGTAATCGGTCATCAACTTCTTACGGAAGCGTTCGATTAGACGAGCCTGCTCTTGAGCATACTTCAACGGTTCTGCCGAGAAGTCGTAGCGACGAGCCAGCGGGTCGGGCCCCGTGGTGTCTTCGTCAGTTGCGAATTGCAGCTCCGGTTCGCTGACCCGCGACAGGATCTTGCTCAAATCTTTTTCGAAAGTGTAGCCATACTCAATGGCCCAAAAATCATAGGGCCCCAAATTGATCATCGTGAAGTTCCCCTGCTCGTCCCCCTCCTGGATTCGCAGGTTAATCGGCAGGTAGTCCATAACCGACCCAGCCATCGCTTTGCGGTCTTTGACTTCAGCGCTGTTTATTTGTTTCAGCGAGTAGATACTGCTGGCTTTGAAGTTGTGCCGCAAGCCGAGAGTGTGGCCAACCTCGTGCGCTACTAAATCGGCGATGAGCGGACCGATGAACGACTCCGGCATCCCATCGAGCATCGACTCTTCAGGTTCCTTTGCATCGGGTTTCTTCTCGGACGGCTTCTCATCGCCCTTTTTGTCTTCTGCATTGGCGTCCTCAGTTTTACCCGTTTTCGCCTGAGCGTCCCCTTGTTCGTCTCCTTCTTTCCTCTCCGTCTCCTTCTCCTTTTCGTCCGTGTCAGCGAGCAGCGCATCGGGCCCCAGGGCGATCAACATGCGCATGATGGACGTATCGAGTTTTCGACCCGTCGCGGCCAGGCACAGCCCGTTGACTTGGCTCGTGCGTCCCACCAAGCCATCCAACGGATGGTCGCCCATCAGCTTGGTACTCCAGTCAATTGCATCCAATCCGGAGGCACGCTCGGCTTGTCGGGTTCGCAATTGAGTCAGGACTTGCTGTCGCCGGCTCGGTTCGGAGAATCGCACGCGTGGATCCCAGTTCGGGTGTTCACCGAGCCAAGCCAGCGTTTCGGGGCCCATGCCTTCCATAGCCAGCAGCGGCATGTAATCGGCAAAGTTCTCGTTGTAGTGGCGAATCCATCCATCGGTCAAAATGATATCAGCGTCGAGAATTTGCCCCGTCTCGGGATGGACCCGGCTTGGGCCAATCGCGGTCCCTTCATTGTTGTTCAGCCAGCGAACAAAGTTGTAGCGCACATCTTCGGGATCTTTCTCCATATTCTCTTTGGTAGATTTATCTTGATAGACCACTTCAATCGCGTCGGAGATTCCTATTTTCTCGAAGGCTTCGTTCCAGAACATCACTCCTTGTTTGACCCAACGACGGTAGCGTACGGGAGTCGTGTGTTCGATATAGAACTTGATTGGCTCGACCGGCGGTGAAATTTGCAGCGACGGATCGCGCTTCTGCAAATGCCAACGATTGATGAAATGGATGTCCACTTCGTCTTTTTTATACTTGCCAAAATCGGAATAGGATGTGGTGAAGTAGCCGATGCGTTGGTCGGCCACGCGTGGCGTGTAGCCCGTATTCTGTGGGATCTCACTGATCGAGTAGTACAGCGTTTGCAAATTGCCTCGAATGTTAGGGAGTTCGAACGCCAATTCAATGTTCTGCGGAAATACTTTGGACTTGATAATCTTGGCTAGACGCGCATTGCTGCTGCGCCCGTCACTTCCAAAGAAGACCGAGGCGTTGGCGACAAGCATTTGGTCGCCATCGATGACGGGTCCGCCACGTGGTGAAACTGTCAGGATCGGCAAGTCAAGCAGGACTCGACCGGTAAACAAGCGATCGACTGAGTCCTTCGATTCCTTATCGCCGCCAGAGCGGATCTGAGTGTTGGGCGCAATGAGTGCCAGTCGCTTGTTATATTCGCGCCACTGAACGTAGAAGTCCCCCGCCTGCAGACCTGCATAAAGTTGTCCGCTGGCTACGGTCAGCCCAATGAAATAGTTCTTCGTAGCGTAATTCTTAGGGAGCTCGATCAGCAGCTCTCCCTCGTTCTCTTTGATATACAGCGTGTACAAAGACTGCGTTTCGTCATTCGCAGGCTCAATCTTCTTGTAGCCCTCGATAACTTTGTCAAACGCCGGATAGTCCTCGGCCCAAGCTAGTCCAGTACTTCCGCAAGCAACGGTCATCAGACCTGCGCACCAAATTGCCAACCATCGCCATGCCATGGGCTTGTGACCTCTCACGAAACTAAAGGGAGTAAAACCGCGAACCGACAAAACCAAACGTATTCCAACTGTTCCACGCAAACCGCTACATGGCCCAGACAAATGCTGATAAGCGACCGCCACAAGGCAGTGTGCTGGGGGTTCAGGAGTTCTGTACTGATTATACAGATTGTGAGACACAGGTGCTTTAGTGGGAACTACCTGTATAATACCTCGAACTGGTTGGCATCGCTATTACGTAGCTCGGTGGTCCCCCATCGAGAGTCACGGTGGGGGACCACCGTGCTACTTTGGAATCACGGTATCGAAGAAACCGATCATCATCTCGTCCCAGCTCTGATTGCCCCAACCAATCTCGCGGCTCGAGTCGGGATTGGCTAAATTGCCTTCCGAATTGTCGTAGACTGCCGTACAGACAATCCGCGTTCCCTTGGGGATCAGCTTGGGTTCGGCCAGAACGTATTTCAACTGCCAATTGAAGTCGTAGTGCGGGACATCGAGTAGCACTTCGCGTTGACCGTCAGGATAGAACGCCTCGTACCGGAACGACTTGCCGCGCAGGTGCATGTGAGGAGTCATACTCAGCAGTAATTCTTCACGTTTGGCGCGCCACTCGGCGACCACTTCGTGAGCTGGCTCACCGGGCGGAATGACAAATTCGTGTTCAATAGCGATACGCCCCTTGAGAAGCTGCTTGACGTTCTCCTTTTCCGTAAACCGCACACCAATGTAGCTGCGGTCGGACTGCTCGCGACCGTTGGGAGTATAGTGCATCTCGAACAAAATTTTCGCGCCGGCCGGAATATGCAGAGCCGTTCCCTCGTCGGGCTGCACGGGCAGGCTGCCAGGGGCATAACCGACAATCACCGATTGCAAATCATGCCTCCGACTTCCTGGGGGAATGATGTAGGTCAAGATGTGATGCACGACGCTACGATTGTCGGGCCTGGCTTCAGCAGCCACGATGTACTTGTCTTCGGTCCAACCGGGATCGACAATGTAACGTTGGTAGTCGACGACTCCCTGTGCGGGAACCGAAAACGGTTCCTCGTCCATGTAGATGACTTGGTCGGGTACGCCGATTTTCCAACCTTCGACAAACTTCGGCGGTGCCGGCAAATCTTCTGCCGCTCCTTCGGGCATCCCGCCAGCGACCCACTGCTGGATCAGTTCGATTTGCGACTCGCTCAACCGCGGGTCATTTTGGAAATGCCCAAACTCCGGATTGGCATTCCAAGGAGGCATGCGATTGTTGCCGATGACTTCGAGGATCGTGTCCTCCCAGCCGAGCACGTCAGCATAACTATCGAGCGTAAATGACCCAATCTCACCGCTGCGATGGCATTCCACACAATGCGCGTTGAATATCGGGGCAATGTCTTTAGTGTAAGTCACCGCACCATCTGCTTCGACCTGTTTCACTCGCCCGATCACGCAGCCTACCGCCCGAGTCTCGGGCTCAGTGACCGCACTATCCGCCAACAGCTCGTCGATAGCAATCGATAGATCGGAGCGGAGTGGTTGCGGCCGCGAGACGCCCACTCCGTATTGGTCATCAATTCGGCCGTGATAACGCAGTTGTCGCTGTGCGTCGAGCACAAACACCTCGGGCGTTCGCGTAGCACCGACCGCGTCGGCCAGCCGATTGCCAACATCCTTGAGCATCGGGAACTCGATCTCGTGGCGATGCACGAAGGCGGTCAGCTCGGTCAGGCTGTCCTGCTTGTTCGAATTGACGCCGAGCACCACCACACCCTGCGCGGCGTACTTGGTGTTCAATTCATTCAGGCGTGGCCCGTAGAGTTTCGCCAGCGGACACTGCGTCCCCAAAAACGCCAGAACCACAATCGGCTTGTCCGCAAACTCGCGCAAGTGGACTTGCTTACCGTAGTTATTGCTCAGCTCGAATTCCGCCATGATTTTTTGGAAGTCAACGGAGGCGGGCTGGACGGCGCTGGCGCGGGTAGTCCCTGCATCGTTGCCACGCGCGTGGTGAACTGATAGGAAACCGACGAGAATAAAAACGAAACCAAGGGAAAGATAACGAAACGCTAAACTAAATGCATGAAACTGGTTTTCGACACCGTTTATGCAAAGCTCCCGTCGGCCCCGTCCCTGAAAAATGGTAGCTGATGCTTTTTTCCCGAATTGTCCTGGGTGATGTCTGAACATCTTCTAGCCTGACTCGAATAACGAAATTAACGGTTGTGGCAACTCGTCAATTATCGGCGCAAAGAGTCTAAATGACAATCGCGATATTGAATCAAACTGTAGCGTACGCGTAGTTGGAGCTAGCCCTTGTGGCGATAAACCATCCCATTCTTCACGGGCAGAACTTGAGCTCGTACTTCAACCACATATAAACTGAGAGTAGTGGGCTTCTTCGTTAGCTGTCGTGGGCCGCGTATTTGAGGCAATTGTAGAAGGCATCGTAGGCGGCCGACTTGTCAATCGAGATGGCGACCTCCATATTTTGTCGCCATTGTCTGGGGGAGCGGCGATCAAAGATGGTGGTTCCGCGCGACAGCTCGCCCCCCACTTCGACATCTCCGGCCATCTCTTCCCATTCAAACAGCATCGGTTCGGCCAACATCAAGATCGGAAGCACGGCATGTAAATGGATCGTTTCCTGTCCCAATTGTTGTCGCGCGGAGCGGCAGAAGTGCGGGACGATCTCACCGAGCACCGCTCCGACCTTCGTATATTTCGGTGGCAGCTTGTCGACTAACTCGAAGCCGAAACTGAGCTCGCGGGCGATCTCCAGCGGAATGAGGCTTTTCGTTGTCGCCGAACGAAAAACCGTTTGAGCGCTCATTGGGTCGAAGTGCATATTGAACTCGGCGGACGGCGTGACATTGCCAATCCCGGTTGTCGCACCCGCAGCCATAATGATGCGATCGACCATCGGCACGAGCGCCGGATCGCGCCCCATGGCTTTGGCCACTCCGGTCAGAGGCCCCATGCAGACGATACTGACTTCGCCTGGATTGCCGCGCAGAGCGTCGGCGATCAGTTTATCACTCGGGAGCGTATGTTGACGCGACACGGGGGTCCAGTGGCAATTGCCCAGTCCATCTTCACCATGCAGCAGCGTGCCGTTGGAAACCGCCGCTCCCTGTCCTGGATCGAGGGCCGAACCAATGCGCGGAATCTTGGGCGGGTCGAGTCGCTCGACCAGCGCGCGGACGTTTTGCGTCGCCTGATCAGCATCGACGGTGCCGGCACATGCGGTAATCGCGACGACTTCCAAACGAGGATCGAACAAGGCGAGCGCCAATGCGACCGCATCGTCAATTCCTGGGTCACAATCTATGATTACTTTGCGTGCCATCGTTCTTCCTGAGCAAGCCCGTGTTGATAAACTCGAATTAATTTTGCTTTAGTGTTTGGCAGACTTAATATCATGGATTAACCCGGATTATTCATGAGTCTGCGAGAAAACGAAGTAAACGATGATAGCGAATAGGTTTTCGTCATACGAGCAAAAACAGTCTACTATGTATGCAATCGTAACCCGCAGCGTCAGCAAGGACGTTTGACGCAACTGCAAGTGGGTTGCGAAAAACCAAGGAAATTCATGCTTTATAATTTTCGACTCTGACTCAAACGTCCTTGCTGACGCTGCGGGTTATGAATAATCCGGGATTAAGCGTGGACAAAGCCCATACGGCAAATGATGCAGTAAAACTAATGCTTGGCGGCTATAATGCACTTTAATGCTCATTTCCGACTCCACCGACAGGTTTCCCTCGCGTGCAAACAGCAGATCTTACAGCAATTCTGACAACTCTCCAATCTCGGAAGGACCTTTCTCGTGAGCAGATGCGACAATTCGTAGCCTGGTTGTTAAGCGGGACAGCCGATCAGCCGACGATTACGGCTTGCCTGCTTACCCTGTCCGACAAAGGGGAAACCGTCGACGAGCTCGTCGGGGCCGCTGAAGCCCTGCGCGATTCGATGCTCCCGGTTCGCAGCCCCAATCGACCACTTCTGGACACTTGTGGAACCGGCGGTGATGGTGCCAAGACCTTCAATATCAGCACCGCCGCAGCCATAGCCATCGCAGCTTGCGGAGTCGCCGTTGCCAAACATGGCAATCGCAAGATCACCAGTTCGACAGGTTCCGCCGACGTGCTGGCCGAACTGGGAATCAACTTGGAGGCCAGCCCGGCGGTGGTCGAGACGTGTTTGAACCATTTGGGAATTTGCTTCTGTTTCGCCCCTCACTTTCATCCCGCCATGCGCCACGTCGGACCCGCGCGGCGCGAAATCCCCAAACCGACGATTTTCAACCGTCTTGGGCCACTGGCCAATCCCGCCAGTGCCAACCATCAAGTGCTGGGTGTCGGAGCTGAACACTTGCAGCGTCCCATGGCCGAAGCGCTCCAGCGACTCGGTAGCCACCGCTCGTTAGTGGTGCGAGGTGACGATGGTGTTGACGAAATCAGTTTGACAACCTCCACGCGCGTGCTCGAGGTAACGCCCCAGTCGATTGTAGAATATCAGTGGAGTCCCGAAGACTTTGGCTTGCCGCGCTCCGGACGCGATGCATTATTCGCCGACGACCCGGTTGCCAGTGCCGCGTGTATTCGCGATGTACTCGATGGCAAACTCGGTGCCTGTCGCGACGTGGTAGTGATCAACGCAGCCGCCGGTCTGTGGGTCGCAGGTGTGCATGATGACTTGCGCGTGTGTGCTCGACGAGTGCAAGAGGCACTCGATGCCGGGCATGCCAAACGATTGCTCGAACAACTCGGCCAAGCGACTCACGCGAGCGATGTGCAACCAGACGTCAAACAATAGGCCACTAGCTTGCCGATTCATCCCATTGACTCGCTCGACGACCCGCAGCTCGAGCCATTTCGCGAAATTCGCAATCGCAATTGGACGGAGCTCAGTGGGCTATTCATTGCGGAAGGGCCACTGTTGGTGACGGAAATAGTGCGTAGCAAGTACGCATTGAAGAGCGTCCTGCTCGATCGCAAGTATGAGCAGCACTATCGCGATTTGGTATCGCCCGAGACGGAATTGCTGCTGGTCGACCACGCGCTGGTCGAGCTGATCGTCGGCTACAATTTTCACCGGGGCGTGTTGGGGTGTGGTCTGCGCCAGCCGCTGTTGTCGGTGCAGGAGAGTTTTGCCGAGTGCCACAACGATCGAGAGACGCTGGTATGCATAGCGGGAGTGCAAGACCCAGAAAACTTGGGAGGCATTCTGCGCAGTTGCGCTGGTCTAGGGATCGAGCGCGTCGTGATTGGACCTGGAACGGCCGACCCGCTGTCGCGCCGCGTGTTACGTGTCTCGATGGGAACGGCTCTGCATTTGCAACTCTTTCGCTCGCGCGATTTGGCCGCTGACCTGCGATGGCTGCATGAATCGCGTGGTGTAACGAGCGTCGCCACCACGCTGGACGACGACGCCGAGCCACTTGAGAAAGCTCAGCGGCACGGTCCAATTATTATTCTGATTGGCAATGAGCGGTACGGGCTGCCGGCGGAAATTCAAGAGTTAGCGGATCGGCAAGTCAGAATTGACATGGAGCTCGGGACCGATTCGCTCAACGTCTGCGTAGCAGCTGGAATTGTCATGCACTATTATTGTCGCATAGCGTGATTTTTTGGAGTGCGGGGATTCATCCCCGCTTTGGCCATCCCTACAGTTAGCACCAACGACGTCTAATTGGCCGCCGGTATGGTTATGCATTATCTTTGTCGCATAGCGTGATTTTGGACTGCGGGGATTCATCCCCGCTTTGGTCTTCGCCATCGTTGGCACCAACGGGACGCTTCCGAGCACCAGTTCCGTTAGATGCAGGTACTGTCTGAAGCGTGCTCCGACGTCACACAACTACATTCCAACTTGGTACTGCGAACTCAATTTCCAACGACGAGTTCTCCTGTGCTGCGGACAGCAATTCAGGCCAAAGCTCCGAGAACTCGAAGCACTCCATAGCGGCTGCGCTTGTTCCTTGATGTTCGCATGGGTAAATAACCAGTAAAACCATGCTGCATTGTCACAAAAACCAACGACAATCCCCCCGAACGGCCCGTTAAAAGCGGTTATTTTCGATTACAATGGAGGTTCGAGGCAGTCTCACCGAGTCTGTTCTTCCCGCCTAGATCCATTGCAATCCCCCCCCTTCTAAGTTCGAGTGTCCATGATGTCCGCAGGCCGTTTGACCGCGTTGACTTTTCTTACTATTTGTTCCTTGTTACCAGCAGAGTCGGTACGCGCTCAAGAAATGGACGTGGCCGGTTTGGTACACCCCGAGGTGGCCGAGCGATTGAGCCTGGACGACGCACAGCGCGCCAAAATCCAGCAATTGTTGCTCGATCGGGCCCAGGCTCTGGCTGCCATCCAAGACGACACTCCCGCAGGCAAGGAGGAGCAGACCGCGCTTAAAGAAAAATTTCGACAAGATATCTTGGCGGTGCTGACGCCTGAACAGAATGCACAATGGGCCGCCCCCCAGCCGACTCAAAAACTAATGTTTCAATTCCGCGATATGAAGTGGGAGGATGTACTCAATTGGTTCGCCAGTCAGCAAGATTTGACCCTGGTCATGGATCGCACGCCCGGCGGTACATTTACCTACAGCGACACTCGATCGTATTCACCGGGCGAGGGAATTGACCTGCTCAATAGCGTGCTGATGACGCGAGGTTTTACCTTGGTCCGGCGCGAAAAGATGTTGGTGGTGATGGAGCTCAGCGCCAATATCCCGTTAGAATTACTGCCGCGCGTGCCGTTGGAACAACTCGACGAGCGCGGTCGCTTTGAGATTGTTAGTGTGCTGTTTCCATTGGACGGTCGTCCGGTGGATGCGGTATTGCAAGAAGTAAAGCCCTATCTGAGTAGTTATGGTCGGGCGATCCCGCTGGCGCGCGGCGGTCAACTGCTGGTGGTTGAGACGGCTGGTAAAATGAGCACGATCAATGAGCTGATCGCTTCGGTACCAGTTCCCAAACAGACTCCTAAGCCCGAGCCTACCCCACCGCCACAGCCAGTCTTCGCCGCCTACGCACTGGGCGAGCTCGACAGCGGTGCTGCGCTCGAGACGATTCGCAAACTGATACCCAGTGAACAGATTACCGTTGACGGGCGCACCGGTGTGCTGAGTGCCTTTGTCATTCCAGCTCAGCAGACCGCGATCAAGTCAGCCATAGATCAGATGCAAGCCAGCCACGCCGAGCTGGCTGATACTGAAACAGTCGCCTATCGATTTACGGGCATCAAGCCTGAAGAATTGCAGCGTCAAATTGCTGCGCTGGCCCCTCGCGCGATATTGACTGTCACCGCAGACCGCGCGCTGGTTACGGCCGATGCGGCTGATCAACAGGTCGTTCGCAGCGCGCTCAATGCCTTAGATATCCAGCCGGTAGCCGTCGATCGCACGCTGAAAGTATTTGAAGTTTCTAAGAGTAGCGCCGAACAAGTCGCTACGGCCTTGCGAACATTTCTCCCCAATAGTTTCGTGGTCAGCAACGCAGCCACAGGCAATGTCTTGGTGCGCGGATCACAACAGGACCTGCAGTTTGCCCAAGACGTTGTCGACATGTGGCGCGAGTCGCAAACTACTGCAGCAGCCGAACTCCACGCCATCGAGCTCGATCGGCCAGCCACCGCAGGCTGGCTAACAACCGTCAAGCAAGTAGTCCCCGATGCAACTCTATGGCTCAGTGAATCACTCCCCAATGTGCCACAGCATTTGATGCTGCTGGGGAGCCAGCAGGATTTCGCCACGGTCGAGAGACTATTGCCACAATTGCTGAGCGCACTTCCTGAAGCGGATCGGCGTGAGCTCAAGATCTACCCATTGACGGAGAATCAACGCGCTCGCCAAATAACTCTCGCCACACTTCCAACCGAATTGTCGGACATCAAACTGGTGGCTGGACAAAACGGGCAGGAGCTGCTGGTGTGGGCTGCCCCCGAGCAACATACCGCCTTTGCCGAATTGCTGAATCAACTCGACCAACCGCTAACCACGTCTGCGATTGTCCCCAAATCCTATAGTTTGAACGTTCAAAATACCTCTACAGTAACCACGCTGCTGACCGCCGAGTTCCCCACAGTGCAATTGACGGTCAACACGGCCGGGGACGAGCTGACTGTGTTGGCAAGTTCAGACCAGCACGCGCGCATCGCGGAGCGGATAGCTGAGTTCAATGCGGAGTTACCCTCCAAGCCGGAATTGCTGGTCGAGAGTTATGCGGTCGACGGGATGACGGCGGTCGCCTTGCAACAAGCTCTATTGCCACTACTGGGCACAGCCCAAACGACGCTCGACAGCCAGGGAGAACGACTGCTGGTTCGCGCTGACGCTGAGACCCACGCTGAGCTGCACCAAATGGCAACGGCCCTGGGTGCCAAACCGGCAGCAGGCCGCC
>JADYZV010000142.1 GCA_020852965.1 Pirellulaceae bacterium
ACGAGCACGAGCACGAGCACGAGCACGAGCACGAGCACGAGCACGAGCACGAGCACGAGCACGAGCACGAGCACGAGCACGAGCACGAGCACGAGCACGAGCACGAGCACGAGCACGAGCACGAACACGAACACGAACACGAACACGAACACGAACACGAACACCGCGAGGCTGAGCGCGAGCAGGAACTTGACGGCGAGCCAGCACTAGGCCCTGCATGAGAGGACAGATCGCGTGGTCTCTCAAATGGAAAATCCACCCTCGCGGAATCGCGATACAAGCGGTAAAATGCCGTGGTTTTCACGCCCGCTCCTACGATTGTGCCCTACCAAAGACCCGCCGATGCCACTGAGTAATTGGATTAGTGGACGAGTTTTCAAGTTCGTCCATGGAAATAACCTCGTCTACAACACCTGCTGGGAAGACCCTCGCTTAGATCGTCAAGCGCTCGAATTGACCAGCAGTGATCGGGTGCTGGTCATCACTTCGGCGGGTTGCAATGCGCTCGATTACGCGCTAACCGGCCCGGCCCACGTGTACGCAGTCGACATGAACCCTCGGCAGAATGCGTTATTGGAATTGAAGATGACCGGCATTCGGAATCTTCAATACGATGACTTTTTTGAACTCTTTGGTCACGGCTATCACCCCCGTGCGGCCGCCATTTACCAGTCGGCACTGCGCAGCGCCCTGAGCCCCTGGGCGCAGAACTACTGGGATCGCTTTATCAAGTTTTTTGACAAACCCAAACGCTCGTTCTACTATCGCGGCACCTCGGGGACTTTCGCTCGCGGCATTCGTTATTACATCGATCGCATGGCCAAGTTGCGTCCCGAAGTGAACGACTTGCTCGCTTGCCAGACGGTCGACGAGCAGCAAGCCATCTATGGGAAGATACGCGAGCGATTTTGGAGCAAGTCGATGCGGTTCGCGCTGAATCGCGATTCGACCCTGTCGATGCTGGGCGTCCCCAAGGCGCAGCGATTGCAAATTGACAAGCAATACCCGGGCGGCATTCTGAGCTTTATTCAAGACTCGATGGACGCTGTGTTCGGAAGATTGCCGATTCACGAAAACTACTTTTGGCGAGTCTACATCACCGGTAGCTATACGCCCGCGTGCTGCCCCGAGTACTTGAAGGAAGACAATTTTCAGCAGCTCAAGTCGACCGGCGTCTCCAACGTGTCGGTCCACACCGATAGCGTGCAAGGTTTCCTGGAAAAGGGGGACGAGCCGATTTCGCGCTTCGTATTGCTCGACCACATGGACTGGTTGTCCGAGCATCTATTCCCGCTGTTGGAGCTAGAGTGGCAAGCCATCCTCGATCGCGCTGCCCCCAACACTCGCATCCTGTGGCGCAGTGGTGGATTGCGGACCGACTTCATCGACCGCGTGCAGGTCGCTCGTGATGGCAAGCCGGTTAGGCTCCCCGAATTGTTGAGTTACCGTACCGAGCAATCGGCTGCGTTGCACGAGCTCGATCGCGTTCACACTTACGGCAGTTTTTACATCGCTGATTTGGCTAGCTGATAGAACATGGCATTTTTCCAAGACCTCAAGATCCTGTACCACTTGGCACTGCGCCCGGTGCGCGGCAAAGACCATGCGGCCAGAATGGAGAATTTCTACTCGGGGCAAGCTGGCGGCTACGATGACTTCCGCAAGCGGTTGTTGCACGGTCGCGAGCAACTCTTCCAACAAATCGAACTTCCCGTCGGCGGCACTTGGGTCGATCTGGGAGGTGGCACGGGCGCCAACATGGAGTTCATCGCAGAAAAAGTTCCCAAGTTGGGACAAGCCTACGTAGTCGATTTGGCTTCCTCGCTATTAAAAGTCGCCGAGGATCGCTTTCAAAAACATGGCTGGTCTCACGTCCAAGCTGTCACGGCCGACGCCACGCAGTGGCAGCCACCGACGGGACAAGCCGACGTGGTGACGTTTTCCTACTCGTTGACGATGATCCCCGATTGGTTTGCCGCCATCGAAAACGCGCTGCGTATGCTCAAGCCCGGTGGTGTGATTGGCGTCGTCGATTTCTATGTCGCACGAAAGCATGCCGCCGAAGGAATGAAGCGCCACGGTTGGTTCACACGCAGCTTTTGGCCCGTGTGGTTTGCCAACGATAACGTATTTCCTTCGAGCGAACATTTGCCATTTCTCCAGAACCACTTCGAAACGCTTTGGTGCCAGGAATCGCGCTCGAAAGTCCCTTACATTCCGTTGATTCGCACGCCGTTCTATCAGTTTATCGGTCGCAAACCGATAGGTTAGGGTTAGGGTTAGGGTAAAGGGGTCAGGAGTCAATTGCCGCTAGCGGCCCTACCGGTGCTTTGCATCATTCACCCCTGCCCCCTTTACCCCAATTCTTGCTGGTGGTCGTTGACGTTTTGGCATACATTGTAAGGACGATTTGGCATACATTGTAAGGGAGTATACCAAAACTGGAGGAACCAATCATGCTCGCCGCCTCGCTGCCTCGACTATCGTTGGGCAT
Organism: Pirellulaceae bacterium; assembly: GCA_020852965.1. Lineage (GTDB taxonomy): Bacteria > Planctomycetota > Planctomycetia > Pirellulales > Pirellulaceae > Aureliella. The sequence goes on from JADYZV010000142.1 coordinate 2,495, forward strand.
GCTCCTGTTTGTCGTATGCAATGGCTGGCATCCATTGGCAGCGCAGGACGTACCGACGGAAGATGTCGCCCTGCAACCGCTCATGTCCAACGTTCAGCGTGTACTCCAAACGCTCGATGCACTTGGCCATCCACTGGAGCAAGCGACCGAGCAAGCCATCGCCGTCGCAACCAAGTCGCGAGATGCGGCTGAGTTGCAACAGGCAGTTGACCGAGCGGTGCTGGCGGTGGTGACCCTCAGTCCCGAGCAACGCGTGAGTGTCGCACGAGGCCCAGCAGCGGCCGAACTGCAGCAGGCGGGGTTCGTACCGATGTTGCTGAAAATCATCAACCACAGTACATCCACTCCCCGTCTACGCATCAGCAGCCCACAAGCGGGTCCGGTTTACGCCGGTGTCGCTGTCTTCACCATGCAGCGACAGCAACAAACGCAGTTGTCCGAGAATCAAAACTCCGCGCACTCACTCGATCGATTCTTGGCAGTGGAAATCTACGATTCTTCGCCGATGACGGATAAACTCTCAGGCTTGGAAGTCGAATATGCAATCGTGCTGCTGGCATCGAGCCAAGCCGGAAAGCGCGAAGCCGTATTGCACTTTGATGTTGGTGAAGGGACGGCTGACCTTGAGCATCGCAATGAGCTGCCGGTGCTGTTTCATATTCACCCTGCACTACCGCTGACTTTGAGGATTACCGATGCCAACGGCACTCCCAGTATGGCACGTCTTGAATTCCGCGACGAGCATGCAAGAGTCTACCCCTTACAAGCCAAACGCGAGGCTCCCGACTTCTTCTTCCAGCCTCAAGTCTATCGTGGTGATGGCGAGGTAGTACTTCTCCCTCCAGGCAGATTTTCGGTGCAATCAAGTCGTGGTCCTGAGTACCGCCTGCAAAATGCCACGGTGACCGTCAGCCAGGAACAGAGCAACGAACTCACCCTTCAACTCGACCGTTGGTTTGATGCCGCCGAGTACGGCTTCTACAGCGGCGATCATCACATTCACGCTGCGGGCTGCGCGCACTACACACATCCCACGGAGGGTGTTTCTCCATCGGACATGTTCCGTCAAGTGCAAGGTGAGGGGCTCAATGTTGGCTGCGTGTTGACGTGGGGGCCCTGCTTCGAACACCAGCGAAAGTTCTTTGATTCCGAAGCGAACTTTTTTGGGACCGAGAATACTTTGCTAAAGTACGATTTGGAAATCAGTGGCTTTGGTTCTGCAGCGCTGGGGCATGTGTGCTTGCTGAATCTTCGCGACCAGTCGTACCCTGGCAGCGAGAGTACCGCGACCAAAGGCTGGCCGACTTGGACCACACCCGTGATGCGTTGGGCTAAAGAGCAAGGAGGATATGCGGGCTACGCGCATTCGGCCAGCGGCTTGGCCATCGATCCGCAAGCGGCTAGCAAGCGCTTGATCGACCGCTACGATGCAGATCGCGACGGTGTACTGCACGTGACGGAAGTGGCCGGCGCACTGTTGCCCGCTGACGCTTCGGCCATCGATCGGGACGGCGATCAACGACTGTCACTCGAAGAATTGGCCGAGGCACACGCGCAGGCTGCCGAACAACTTCCCAATTTGGCGATCCCCGAGATGAATGGGGTGGGAGCCATGGAGATTTGTGTCAGCAGCGTAGCGGGTGTATGCGACTTTATCAGTGCCATGGACACTCGGCGCATCCAAGAGTGGAATACTTGGTATCACTTACTCAACTGCGGTTTCCCATTGAAGGTCTCCGGAGAAACGGATTTCCCCTGCATGAGTAGTCGCCGAGTGGGTCAAGGGCGAGTCTATGTGCATTTGGGCACTGGCGCGAAACTTGATTTTGGCCATTGGTGCCGCGGGCTTGCGGAAGGCAAATCGTACGTCTCCGACGGATATGCGCATTTGCCCTCGATGAGCGTCGATGGCGTCGCACCGGGCTATGGAGACGTTGAGCTCGTGCGCGCGGCAACGGTCACCGTTCGCGCCACCGTCGCCTTTGCGCCGCAGACTCCGGCCGGCGTAGCTTACAACACGCTTCCAAGCGACGGAGGCAGAGCCGTCACAGGTGACACCGTCATCCTGCATCGCGAACGCAGCGACGAGTGGATTGCCGGTGGTGAACGCGAAGTCGAGATCGTGGTCAACGGCATTGCCGTCGCCAAGCAAGTCGTTCCTGCCGATGGCCAGCTTCATACGCTTGAGTTCCAAATTCCCATTGAACGCAGCAGTTGGCTAGCCGTACGCCATTTCCCTCAGCTTCACTCAAATCCTGTCAATGTCATCGTTGGCGGTCAACCGATTCGCGCCTCACGCGACAGTGCTCGATGGTGTATCGAGATGACGGAACTGCTGTGGAAGAATCGTGAGAAAAATATTGCGGAAGCTGAACGACCTGAGGCGGAACAAGCTTTCCAACGAACCTTCAGCTACTTTCGAGGCATCGCAGACGAAGCAGACTGATACTGCGTTACGCAAAGTATTAGGGTTGAATGTAGTGGACGATGATAGCGACTAGGTTTTCGCCATAGAAGCAAATAACAGTCTGCTATGCAATCGTAACCCGCAGCGTCAGCAAGGACGTTGACTCGGCTGCATATGGGTTGCGTAAAACCAAGGTAATTCATGCTTTAGAAATTCCATTTGGATTCGAACGTCCTTGCTGACGCTGCGGGTTACGAATAATTTGGGTTAAACTTCGCTCGATTTGAAAAGACAAGATGATCGCACCATTTCTTCACTACCCTCGCCTCTTGCCGTTTCACATACTGCTAGGCACCGTTCTCTTGCAATGCACGGCCTGCGGGCAGGATCCACGCGCAGACCAACCGACGAAAGTTGCTGAAGCGCCACGTGCGCTGCCGACACCCGTCCGCACCGCTGGGGAGGACTGGCCTGTTTTCTTGGGACCGCGCGGTGATGGGTCGTCGAGTGAAACGGGCGTCGATCCGAAACGCTGGCAGCCGATTCCACCCGTAGTATGGTCCATTCCACTGGGAGTTAGCTACGGTGCGCCAACCATCGCCGCAGGTAAGCTATTTCAGTTTGATCGCTATGGCGACTTCGAACGCCTGACGTGCTATGCAGCCGAAACCGGACAAGAATTGTGGCAATCGCAGTCCGAAGTACGATACGATGATCGCTATGGATATAACAATGGACCTCGCTGTTCACCGATTGTCGATGGAAAGCTCGTTTACTTGTACGGTGTGACCGGCAATTTATCTTGCGTCGACTCGGACAATGGACAAGTGGTGTGGAGTAACGATCTGAACAGCGACTATGGTGTGGTGCCGAATTTTTTCGGCGTAGCCAGCAATCCGTGCATCTTCGAAAACCTTCTACTGGTCATGGTCGGTGGTAGCACACCGCAGACTCGTGGGCTGCCAACGGAGCGGCTGGCCCAAGTGAAACCCGACGGGACGGCTGTGGTCGCCTTCGACAAACTCACCGGGAACGAAGTCTATCGCGTGGGGGCAGGCCTGGCCAGCTACGCCTCACTTACGGTCAAGCAGATTGACGGACAATCGACCGGCTTGGCCTTTCTTCGCGACGGCCTGATGGGATGGGAGCCGAGCAGTGGCCAATTGCTGTTCGAGTTTCCTTGGCGAGCTCCGATGCTAGAGAGTGTCAATGCTGCGTTGCCGGTCGTCTCAGGTGAACACGTTCTCATTAGCGAAGCCTACGAAGTCGGCAGCGCGCTGTTGCGTTTGAAACACGGGCATCCGCCGAGTGTGGTATGGAAAGATGGTGGTCCGCGTAGCCGTTGCCGCTTTCGTGCCCACTGGTCCACCCCAGTCGTTGTCGACGGGTTCCTCTATGGTTGCAGTGGCCGCAATGGCCCCGACACCGACTTTCGCTGCGTGCGCCTAGCCGATGGCGAAGTGATGTGGACCGATCGTGACCGAGATCGTCAGCGGAGTAGCCTACTACTGGTCGACGGCTATCTCATAGTGTTTGGCGAGACAGGTACGCTCGAACTAATTCGTCCTTCGCCGGAGAAACTCGAAGTGCTCGCACGGGCCGACTTGAGCCAAATTGCCGACCCGCAGTCCGGCGAGCCATTGGTTGATTATCCCTGTTGGGCCGCACCTGTGCTCTCGCATGGACTGCTCTATTTACGCGGCAATCGTTCGCTGGTTTGCCTCGATTTAATTCCTCAGTAACGGATCGAAATACAGAGGCACAGAGAACACAGAGTTAGGAGTCCCATTTTATCCGTGCTCCGGCCTTGCCATCCGTGCTAGCGAATGACACGAGCGATTGCAAAACATGTGAACGACTTCGAGAATTTGGCATACGTCAGGGACTCGTAACCTCGTCCACTACAGTTTTGACAAGCGGCAATTGGATTTCGGGGAAAACTCTTGAATGGGGGCGTGTATGTTATAATAGTGGTTGGGCCGAAGGTCTTATCCCACCTCCTAACGATATCCTGCCGATGACACTTTCCATTCATTCATCACGATCCAATCGTCAAATCTCTGGGTTACAACGCTTTATCCACTCGCAATGGTTATCGGCACGGCTAGCTAGGAGGCTGACGATGGTGCCTGCCGCCTGTTGCCTGCTGTTATGGTGCTGTACCGCTTGGGCGGATGAGGAAGCAGTAGCTAGAAACACTCCGACGGAGATTGATTTTGCGCGTGACATTCGGCCGCTGCTATCCGACCGCTGCTTTCTATGCCATGGTCCCGATGCGGAACAGCGGGCGAGCGACTTGCGGCTTGACGTGCAGAGCTCCGCTCATCAATTAGCCATCAAACCTAGCGATGCGGCCAATAGTGAGCTAGTGCGGCGCATTACCAGCGACGATGCCGACGAGCTCATGCCGCCTCCCGATTCGAATTTAAAGTTAAACGCAGCCGAACAAGAGCTACTGCGCCACTGGATAGATCAAGGGGGCGAGTACGAGCAGCATTGGGCATTTGTCGCGCCCGAGCGTCCCGCAGTCCCTGAAATAAAACAAACCGCTTGGCCTCGCAGCGATTTGGACTGTTTCGTACTTAATCGACTCGAACAAGAGCAACTCTCCCCCAGCCCGCCAGCGGATGCGGTGACATTGATTCGCAGACTGACGCTCGATTTGACCGGTTTGCCACCCACGCTTGAGGAACTCGATTCGTTCTTGGTCGACTACGAGGAGCAGCCAGATGTGGCCTACGAACGGCTGGTCGATCGCCTGCTGTCGAGCGAGCGCTATGGAGAACGCATGGCCGTCGATTGGCTCGACGTTGCACGCTACGCCGACACCTATGGCTATCAGGCGGATCGATACCGCGCGATGTGGCCCTGGCGCGATTGGGTAGTGCAAGCCTTCAATCAGAACCTGGGCTACGACGACTTCATCACCTGGCAGCTCGCCGGTGATCTGCTGCCCGATGCCACGCATGAACAGATTTTGGCGACCGCTTTCAATCGCAATCATCGGCAGACGAATGAAGGAGGGAGTGTCGAAGAGGAGTTCCGTAGCGAGTACGTGGCCGATCGTGTCAACACGTTTGGGGCCGCCTTCTTGGGACTAACGCTCGAATGCTGTCGCTGCCACGATCACAAATACGATCCTATCACGCAACGCGAATACTATCAGTTCTCGTCGTTCTTCAATAGTATCGACGAGTCGGGTTTGTATTCGCATTTTACCGACGCTACGCCAACACCAACGTTGTTACTCCCCGACGATAGTCAAGCGACCGAGCTAGCCAGTGTTCAGGCCGAGATTGATTGCGCTCAAGCGAATTTGGCGGAATGGCAGCCTTCCTCTGGCGAGTTCGCCGCCAAGTTTGCTGGCGAGTTTGAGGAATGGCGCAACCGACTACCAGATGTTCGGCTTGCAGAGACTGCTGATCCAACGGAAGGGAACCGACGGCCGAGCGTCGAGCCACATTCATCAGACTCACATGGAAACCGACGGCGGAGCGTCGAGCCACATTTATCGGACTCACATGGAAACCGACGGCGGAGCGTCGAGCCACATTTATCGGACTCACTGCGAATGCAGCTCGAACGCTCGTTGTCTGAATCGCTGGTGGGAGATTTTTCACTCGACAAAGTCGAAGATGGTAAATTGCTCAATCGAGTCGATCAAACATGGTCAGGAACAACTGCGGATGGTCCCGAGCCGGTGTCGGGCCGTGTCGGCCAAGGCCTGCGACTCAGCGGCGACAACACCGTTTCAATCAAAACCGGTAGTGACTTCACACGCGATCAACCCTTTACGATTTCGCTGTGGCTCAAAGCTACGGAACGCTTCGATCGAGCGGTCATTTTTCACCGATCGCAGGCATGGACCGACTCCGGCAGCCGTGGTTATGAGCTGCTGATTGAGAACGGCAAGTTGAGCGCTGGGATAATCCACTTCTGGCCAGGCAATGCGCTGCGAGTAGTCAGTAGCGAAGAGTTGCCGCTCGACCGTTGGGTCCAAGTCGCGGTGCGCTACGATGGTTCTAGCCAAGCGGCTGGGCTAAGTCTATTCGTCGACGGGCAGCCTGTGGCGACCGAAGTGGTCCGCGATTGTTTGACCAAGCACATCATCGGTCACGATGCTGCGGCCGCTCTCGACCTGAGCTTCGGGCAGCGCTTTCGCGACCGAGGACTCAAGAATGGTGAGATCGACGAGCTCAAAGTCTTCACACGAGACTTGAGTGACTTGGAGTTGAAAGTGCTGTACTTGCGCGACGCCGCGCCGGAAAATTTAGCCGAGGTGTTGCACAACGTCGACCAAGCTGCCTTGCAGGACTATTTCTCACGCAGGCATTCACAACGCGTCGAGCAGGAAGCCGCCTTGCGACAACTTCGCGAACGTCGCAATAAGTTGTCGAGTGCGATAGCTGAGATCATGATCATGCGCGAACAGCCCACGTTGCGGCCGACCCATATTTTGTTGCGTGGTGCCTACGATGCGCCGGGTGAGCTGGTCGAACGCGCTCTGCCTGCCAGTATATTGCCGACGAAAATCGGCCCCGACGCTTCGCGACTTGATCTAGCGCGATGGCTGGTCGATCCGCAGCATCCTCTGACGGCGCGGGTAGCGGTCAATCGCTTTTGGCAGTCGCTGTTTGGTCAAGGGTTGGTCAGTACGGCTGAAGACTTTGGCCTGCAGGGAGCTTCCCCCTCACACCCCGAACTGCTCGATTGGCTATCGGTCGAGTTTGTGGAATCGGGGTGGGATGTCAAACGGCTATTGAAAGCCATTGTCATGTCCGCCACTTATCGGCAATCGTCCAATCCGACACCGGCACTGTTGGAACGCGACCCTGAGAATCGACACCTCGCGCGCGGGCCTGCCGGAAGACTACCGGCGGAGATGATTCGCGATACGGCGCTGGCCGCCAGTGGCTTGTTGGTCGAGACTGCGGGTGGTGCTCCCGTGAAGCCATATCAGCCGGAGGGTTTGTGGGAGGAAAAGGCTGGGCTAACCTACGAACGCGACACCCAAGCGGGCAGCCATCGTCGCAGCTTGTATACCTATTGGAAACGCACATCGCCGCCACCATCCATGATGACCTTGGATGCCAGCAATCGAGAAGTGTGTGTGGTGCATCGCCAAGTTACGATGACTCCGTTACAAGTACTGGTGCTGCTGAACGATCCGCAGTATGTGGAGGCGGCTCGTGCACTGGCACAGCGGGCGATGGAGAGGAGTGTCGAGGGTGCTCATTTAATGTGGCCCGACGCTCCGCGTCGGAATGCGGCGCAACGGGCGATGGAGAGGAGCGCGGAGAAAGCTGAGGGGGAAGTGAGGGAGGAAGTGAGTGGGGAAGATAGTGGGGAAGATAGTGGGGAAGATAGTGGGGAAGATAGTGGGGAAGACGGGGACTCACGACGCGGAGCGTCGAGCCACATTAATACAGCCAGCTTCATCTTTCGCTCGCTGACGGCGCGCGTTCCTACGGAGGGCGAACTGTCTGTGCTGCTAAGAATGTTCCAAGAGCAAAAGGGCTTGTTGGCCAGCGATCCGGCCGGTCGCGACCAATGGTTGTCGATCGGCGATCAGCAACCCGCTCAAGATATCGACCGAGCCGAGCTGGCTGCCTGGAGCGCAGTTGCCAGTGGCTTGATGAGCTTCGATGAAACTGTGATGAAGAGATAGAGATAACCATGCAAGACTATTCAGAGCATAACGCCCAGAGTTTAGCAAGCCACTTGACTCGGCGTCACTTCTTCGGCCGCAGCAGCTTGGGGATCGGTACCGCCGCGCTGGCAGGTCTCTTCTCCGGTGAGCTGCGAGCTGCTGAGAATCGCAGCGATAGTACCGTACCCACTGACCTTCCGAGCTTGGCGCTGCGTGGCGGGGGAGTGCTACCCGCCTATCATCATGCGCCGCAAGCCAAACGGATCGTCTACTTGTTCATGAGTGGCGGCCCATCGCAAATCGAGACGTTCGACTACAAGCCGCAACTAAACATCGACAACGGCAAAGAGCTCCCCGCCTCGGTGCGCATGGGACAAAGGTTGACCGCCATGTCGGGCAATCAAGCGACGCTGCCCATCGCCGGTTCCATTTTCAAATTCAACCAGCACGGCCAATCGGGTGGCTGGGTCAGCGAGCTGCTGCCTCACACTGCGGGTGTGATCGACGAATTGTGTGTGATCAAGTCGGTCTATACCGAAGCGATCAACCACGATCCGGCTATAACTTTTTTGCAAACCGGTGCGCAAATTGCCGGTCGACCTTCGTTGGGAGCCTGGCTCGACTATGGTCTGGGGACCAACAACGAAAACCTCCCGTCGTTCTGTGTGTTGGTGACCAAGAACAAAGCTGGCCAGCCACTCTACTCCCGACTTTGGGGTAGCGGCTTCCTGCCCGCCAATCATCAAGGGGTCCAGTTTCGCGCCGGAAAAGATCCGGTTCTGTATTTGTCTAATCCTGACGGAATTTCACGACACGCTCGGAGACGTTTACTCGATGGACTCAATGAACTGCATCGACTCGAGTTCGAGCGGAGACTGGACCCCGCTATCGAGGCGAGGATCGAACAGAGCGAGATGGCCTTTCGCATGCAGACGTCGGTTCCCGAAGTGGCCGACTTTGCCGACGAACCGGAGCACATGTTTGAACTGTATGGACAGGATGCCAAAAACCCTGGGTCCTTCGCCGCCAATTGTCTACTCGCCAGACGTCTGCTCGAACGTGACGTGCGATGCGTGCAGCTATTTCATAAGGGCTGGGATCAGCACGGCGGACTCCCCGCCGGAATCACTCAGCAGTGTCGCGATGTCGATCAAGCCTGTGCGGCCTTGGTTACCGATTTGCGAGCGCGAGGCCTGCTAGAAGACACGCTGGTGGTTTGGGGAGGCGAGTTTGGGCGAACCGCTTATAGTCAAGGTAAACTGACCGCCACCGACTACGGACGCGACCATCACCCCAGGTGTTTCAGCATGTGGATGGCCGGAGGTGGCGTGAAACCAGGTTTTAGCTACGGCACGACCGATGAATATAGCTACAATATCGTCGAGCAACCGGTACACGTACACGATTTGAACGCTACCATCTTGCACTTGTTGGGCATCGATCATCAACGATTGACATTCAGGTATCAAGGGAGGCGTTTTCGCCTGACCGACGTACACGGAGAAATCGTCGAACCCATTCTGGCTTAGCGCCAATCGAATACAAACTCTTCATTCAAGCAGAATAAAAATGGCCAAGAACGTGTTGGGAACGGATCTCGAATCGTGCAGTACGGACCCCATGACTGGGTTCTACCGCGATGGGTGCTGCAATACGGGTGCCAGCGATGATGGGATGCACACGGTATGCGTGGAAGCCACTGAGGATTTCTTGCGATTCTCTAAGCAGAAGGGGAACGACCTTTCGACCCCAAACATGCTCTACGATTTCCCAGGCCTCAAAGATGGTGACCGTTGGTGTTTGTGTGTATTGCGTTGGAAGGAGGCTTATCAAGCCGGTCATGCCCCGCTGGTGAATTTGCGCGCCACGCACATATCCGCGCTCGAATTCATCGACTTGGAAGTCCTCAAAGAGTACGCCACCGGCGATTCGCTCGACGACTAACTCGCTCACGCGGTTTGTTGAAGTTTTTCGGCCCACACCCGTTTTGCCCACGAATCACTCGAATGTACGCGAATACCATACAGCGAGTACCTACCGATTATGAGACTTTTGGCCTTGCGTGTTACTGTCGGCAATCCAATTAGACATCTGTCGAACATGCGTGGCAAATATTGACATTATTCGCCAGTAGTGGTAAGGTTGTGTCATCGACCGGCCACTGGAGAATTTGAAATGAGCACATCGATCAATCTTTCGCTAACAGACGAGCTGCGAGCTTTTTTGGACGCGAATTCAGGTGACGGAACACTGTATTCAACGCCAAGTGAATACGTTCGCGATCTGCTTCGACAGCAAAAGGTTCGGCAGGAGGCAGCGGCCGCTCGCGATGCGATTCTTGAAGGCTACCAGGACGCAACCGCTGGGCGAACACATGTGTATAAAGGTGATTTGCGAAGCCTGCTAAACAAGGTCGAGTAAGTGGCTAAGAAAGCTACAGGCAGACCTGCAATTCATCTGACCGATCGCGCTCTGCGAGACATCGCGAGTATTGAAGCTTATTCGATCGAGCAGTTCGGAAAGCGTGTGGCGAGCAAGTATATTGACAAGCTCGAATCGGGAATCAATTACATTGCCGAGAATCCGAGTCTGCTTCGAGAAGAGACGCCATTTCATAGGTCACTTCGATTCTATCGCGTCGAGAAGCATCTGCTCGTATGTGAGACAGCGATCGATACTCGAGTAATTATCCTGACCGTGTTGCACGCGTCGATGGATGTCCCGTCGCGACTCGCAGAGCTAGAACCAAGCCTCAAAGCAGAAGTTGAAATGCTCGCAAAGTGGTTGCGCGACGCACAAAAGTGAATGACACACTAGCGCTGCATCCATTCTCAATTTTTAGGAGGGAATCCCAATATTTTGCCAGTGATTATTCTGCCTTGAGACTTTTGGGGGTGCGGGCAGAACCAAGGCTGGCAGAATGATCGGACATATTTGGGTGGTAGCGTCCAGCGAGAACTATCGCCTTTCTTTTCCTTTTTTGGTAGCTCCGTGTCAGTCTCGCTTGGGGCCAGTGTTTAATACTGGCAAAGGGGACGTTTTGATGGCAGATATGCCCGACACGCAAGATAGTTTGATTGCCCAACTGCGAGACGCGGACAATTTCGATGCTTGGGAGTCGTTTGCTCGGCTCTATCGACCCGTCGTCTATCGGCTGGCGCGAGCGCGTGGGCTGCAACATGCCGATGCGGATGATTTGTCGCAACAAGTCATGCTGTCGGTAGCTCGGGCTATTCCGCTGTGGCAACGTGACCCACAAACTCGATTTCGACACTGGCTGGCGCGCATCGTGCGTAATGCCATCCTCAATGCGCTGACTCGCAGCCGGCAGGATCGAGCTGCGGGAGGGAGCGGTTTCTTATCTGTAATGCACAACGTGCCTGCGGACGAGACGGAGATCGAGCTGCAGGTCGAGGTCGAATACCAACGACAGGTGTACCGCCGCGCGGCGGAAATCGTGCGCGACGAAGTGCAAGTGGACTCGTGGCGAGCCTTTGTGCTCACGGTCGTCGACGGAGAGCCAACGTCGGTCGTCGCCGAGCAACTGGGCAAGTCCATCGGAGCGATTCATGCCGTCCGTAGTCGCATTATGCGTCGCTTGCAAAACACAGTTCGAGAGCTGCTGGAGGCGGATGAATGAAACCCAATGCACCAACCTGCCCAACCGATCGGCTGGAAGCTCTGCTGAGTGGCACGCTATCGACGGTTGACGAAGCACTAGTCTCACAACACTTGGAGCAATGCCCATCTTGCCAGCGACAGCTTGAGACCCTGGCAGCCGCCGAAGCGAGCTGGCAACACGCCTCTGTCTATTTGCGCGACGATCCGCACGACTTGTCATCGATCAGTCAATTGGATCTTGAGCAACACGCCATTCCAGCACAGATCACACAAGTGCTCGATGCGCTCGACCCCACCGACGATCCGGCCATGCTGGGGCGGCTGGGAGGCTATGAAATATCCGGAGCGGTCGGAGCGGGTGGAATGGGTGTTGTGTTGAAAGGAATCGATCGCGCCTTGGATCGGACCGTAGCGATTAAAGTCATGGCTCCGCACTTGGCGACCAGCGGTGCGGCGCGACAGCGTTTTTCACGCGAAGCCCGCGCCGCAGCGGCCGTGATTCACCCCAACGTCATCGCAATACATTCTGTATGCACTGACACTGTGCTTCCTTTTCTGGTGATGCCCTACGTCGGAGCGGCTTCGCTGCAAAAGCGGATCGACTCGGAAGGCGCGTTACCTTTGGCCGACATCTTGCGCATCGGTATTCAGATTGCTGCTGGTCTGTCCGCCGCCCATCATCAGGGACTGGTTCACCGCGATATCAAGCCCGCCAATATTCTCCTCGACAAAGGGATCGAGCGACTGGTGATCACCGACTTCGGCTTGGCACGCGCCGTCGACGATGCCTCGATGACGCGTACCGGTGTGATTGCCGGAACGCCACAATTCATGTCTCCTGAACAGGCGCGTGGGGAAGCCATCGATGCACGCAGCGATCTCTTTAGCCTTGGAAGCGTGCTCTATACGCTGTGTACCGGTCGAGCTCCGTTTCGGGCAGATTCGGCGCTGGCCGTGCTGCGGCGCATTACCGACAGCGACGCGCGACCGATTGCCGAGATCAATCCGACTGTACCACCGTGGCTGGTCCAAGTCGTCGAGCGACTGCATGCCAAGACGCCGCCGCAGCGGTACCCGTCGGCTGCGTACGTCGCCGAACTGTTGACTGAGTGCTTAGCGCATTTGAATCAACCAGCAGAGCATCAATTGCCTGAGGAATTGCGTATGGCTAGTCAGCGGAAAACTATTTCACCCGACAAGTCGAAACGATTTGCCGCCACACTCGGTTCGACCATTGGTGTGGCGATTGCTATGGGTTTGCTTGTTGCCGGGATATTTGCGACATCAACATTTAACTGGTTCTCCGTTCAAGATACGAATGAGAGTGGTGCTGCGAAAACAAACAAGCTGGATGTTGTTTCGCCCCCTACGTTGCTGCCAGCGGAGGAGGCTCCTCCATCGACAACCACAGTGGTTAGACCCAACGAAATACCTCTGCCTTGGGAGGCAGAGGAGCCCAAGCTCCAAAGCTGGGACGACCAACTCGGGCCAGTACTCGAACACATAAACCAACGGATACTCGAGAGCAATGCTCTGTAATAGTGATTCATCGCAGATGCAAATTGTTTAACGCCTAGCCGCAGTAGCTGGTGGAGCGGAAATGATTATTACTACGGAGATTTGGCACAAAGCATGATTGATTGAACCAGCGCAGGTATGCCAGCTACGTAGGCGCAGGCAGGAGCGGTGTCGATTGCACCCAGCCAGGACGCGCGTGCGCCAGAGCGCGAACCAAGCATGGTTGGCATTCGCATTGGAGCATAGCAGGTGGCTGTCGCAGGAGCCATCGCCTGCGTAGTCCGCGAGTGAGGGTTGGTTAGCGCCGTGGTGCATCAGAGACTTGTGTATTGCCCAAGTCACCTCGTGCATCGCGGCCTACTCCGGCTCGGCGTTAAACGACTATTCATCGTCGATGCAAATTGTTTAACGCCTAGCCGCAGTAGCTGGCGAAGCGGAAATGATCATTACTACGGAGATTCGGCACAGAGCATTATTGATTGAACCAGCGCAAGTATGCCAGCTACGTAGGCGCAGGCGGGAGCGGAGTCGATTGCGCCCAGCCAGGACGCGCGTGCGCCAGAGCGCGAACCGAGCATGGTTGGCATTCGCATTTGAGCATAGCAGGTGTCTGTCGCAGGAGCCGTCGCCTGCGCAGTCCGCGAGTGAGGGTTGGTTAGCGCCGTGGTGCATCCGAGACTTGTGTATTACGCAAGTCACCTCGTGCATCGCGGCCTGCTGCGGCTCGGCGTTAAACGATTGTTAGAACATTTATCGAAAGGAAAGCAACATGCGAAAACTTGATTGTTTCACGTATTTTACGTTCACTCTGTTCTTGTCCAGTGCAATGTGCGCGTTGGGACAAGAGCGGCAACTGGAACTGATCAACCCAGATGGCAAGGTTGCAACCGATTGCTTGGCAATACCGGTCATAGCACCAAGCATTCACCTAAACGATCAACTCCAACTACAAATGACAAATGCGAGCGCCGAACATCCAAACCAATCGGCCGGCGATATAAGTCCATGGGCAGTACCACTGAATGTTGGCAAAAGTGGCCTGTTGAATGTCCCCGCTGAGGCGAAAGTAGTGGTAGCTCAGAACGAGCACGGATTCGCATTCGTCCCACCCAATGCGTTGTCCGGTAAAGCGAAGCTGCGCCCCTGGGCAAAATTGAAAATAGATGCATCTGCTTTCCCCGAGAAACTACGCAGTAAATATCAACTGCGCATTCTGTGGCAAAACAGTTTTGCAGGTCAACTACCCGACGAGGTCCTTACACTTAACCGCCCTACCGAGGACCCGTTTGGCGGCCCCGGAAACGATGATCCTTTTAGCGATCGAGCAGCCGCACCGCTCGATTGGCGTTTTCACGACTACGTGACACGGACTCAAGTCGTAGATGTCGTTGACCAGATAGCTACCGTGCCGCCTGGAGAAGTTACTATTCTATTAGATCTTCTCGTTTCTGAATCGGCTGTGTCCACCTCGATACCGTTGGGCATTGTTCGCACGGCTAGTAACCAGACAGCTGAGTTTAGATTGCCAGAGCTCGGCTCCGTGCACGGTCAATTGCTCGACGACGCTAGTCTACCCAACTGGAGCGAGGCCAGAAATCAACCAACTCGCGTTTTCGCGATGCCTGGCCGCGCTGACGGTATTCCACCTCCACCAACTCAAGGCCAGCTACTGCCGAGCTTTCCGCGTTCGCAAGGTTTCGGCGACGACCCATTTGCTGCCGTAGGGGTGACTGATCGACAATGGTTGGCGGACGCCTACGCACGTTACTGCGCCTCGGCGGATGGGACTGTATTCCGTTCCAGATTAGTCAGAATGGCTGAGGCTCCAGTCGACGAGCACGGCGAGTTTACGTTCGACGTTCTGCCGATTGGACCATACGAACTGCTCATTTCGCTTTCGGCTGGACCGAGTGACTCGTCCCCACAATACAGAGCGGCCCAGCAGCTTTCGACGGCGGGAGGTGGCACACGTGCAACGCTGAGATTTGTCGTCAAGTCAAATGAGCTATTGGATCTAGGAAGTGTTGCTAGGCGTGTCAAACAGAGTGAGGAGAAGGCGGCAATGATTAATGCTGGAGAGGTCTCAACACCCACTCTTAGCACGTTAGTCGAACCGAAAAAGTCAGCCGATCCAAACCAATTCGCGACCGCGGCCCATGCACGCATTGAGACAGCCTTAAACTATCTGGTACAAGATATAGCCTACCATGCGATTCCGCTGTCTAAAGTGATCGATTCTCTTAGCGACGACATGAACATCCCTATTGTTATCAATCTCTACGAGTTTGAACTGGGAGGGTTCTCTATGGATGCACCGATTACTCTGAGCCTACCACCCGTCACTCTACACAGCCTGCTCAATCTTGTATTGGATCAGGTCGCCGGTGGCAAACTCACGTTTGTAGTCCGCGATGAAGTCCTACTCATTACGACTACCGAAGATGCTGCCAAGCATCCGAGTGTCACTTACAGCGAGGCGCAAACAACTCGCGGATCCACTGACTCCGCCACAACTCCTCCAACTCGTGACCGTGCGGAGGAGATCGTCGAGAGTTGGTTGAAATCTGCACCTGAGAATGCCGACCGCTCGGAACTAAAGCAACTGCTCGAAACGCACTTGTCCGCCGAGTTCGATTCGCAGCAGCAAACGCGTCGAGCGGAGATAGATCGTTTGCAAAAGCTCCTTGAACAATCTCGCACGTGGCTAGACGGGCGTCAGCGGCAGCGCGAACAGATCATCCAGCGACGGGTGCAAGAGTTATTAGTCGAACCGCCCGCCACGAATGCATTGTCAAAATGACAAATGGTGCCGACTCGCTGAATTCGTTTAACGCCGAGCCGCAGCAGACCGCAGGTGCACGGGGGGAGTTGTTCAATAGGCGAGTCTCTGATGCACCACGCCGCGTGCCAACCCACTATTGTCGGTCTGCGCAGGCGACGGCACTTACGACAGCCACCTGCTTCGCGCCAGGCGCACATGACAACCCACTCTGCCCGCTGGCGCACAGGTTTCGCACTGCGGCGCAATCGACTCCGCTTCTGCCTGCACCTACGCAGCCGGTATACTCGCGCTGATTCAACAACCACAACGTAGTAGCACTACTCCACAATAGGCATCACTCACGATCCACCGGCTACTCCGGTTAGGCGTTAAACAATTCGCTCCGAGCCGCAGATTGCCCCTGCACTAGCCAAGCAGAGCGTTAGGCCGGCAATCCAAATTGACGCCTACTTGACTGCTTCGAAAACACGTCGAATCGGCTGTGGTAAAAGAGTCCAGACCTGTTGATAGGTCTCGTCCAAGGGTAGCGTGACGTAACGATCTTCGATCAAGAACACAGGCATCTCGGGTATAGCGTCGCCGACCGAGAAGCGATTGAGATGGACGACGACTGAGGGTTTGGCTTGAAATGAGGCAGCGATCAAGGGACGTTCCGCATCGTAGGGCAGTTCTTGCGTCGAGTCGATTTCTTGCCAGATCAAGTTGGCAATTCCCTGTGGGTCTCGGGGCGTCGCAGGAAACGGATCAACAACCAACAAATGGATACCATTCTCTATCAGTTCAACCGACTTGCTTACTAGGCGCTGCATCTCGCTACGAGAGTGTTTGTTACCAGGCGAAACCAATTCAATCACTGAGATCACTTGCCCCATTTCGTGTTTGATTGCGATCTGACTTTTCTTACGAACGTAACTCGGCCCCGCAGCCATCACTATTTCTGTCTTGGGTGGCAGCATCGGTTCTGACAATGTCGCAACTCCACCGTATTGCTGAGATCCGTCAGCCAATAGGCGAGCGGCGGGTGCTTCGGGCCGATCACGTAATGTAACTACAGCTGGTGCGGGGCCGCCTATCACCTGTTCGGCCATCGCGAACAACTCTGGGGGGAGCAAGCCGGCATTGAGAGTGTTCGTCATCGCCGCAATCCACTTCAAATGAAAATCGTGATAAGTGCCAGCGGTGGCGAGTGTCCAATTGTGAATCGGCATCGAGGAACTCATGCATTAGTAGCCAAAGCGAGCGCCGAACTTCAGCGCTAACTTACACTATTATAACAGGCCATTGCGAGGGTAGGTTGGAATAGTCGCCCAGTTGACTCAAGGCAGAATCATACGGCGCAGAATGATAGGTTTCCCGAACCGCAGCAAACCTATTTCGCAACCGTTCCCGAACTTGGAGGATTGGGGGTTGTATTCACCACGAAACACACGAAAAAAATCTACTGGTGTTCTTGTTGGTCCAGCAACGAGCTGATGCGCAATGCTGAAAACCTGTTCCAAGATAAAAGCTGCCAAATCATGGGAGCGATGTTCTAGGTTTACCAAGAGCAATAGGAACGAATCGCCTACCACAATATTATGAGGATGAAATCGCAGACGTATTAAACAGTTGGAGAACTACAGAGCCGGCGTTTCGTGTACTTCGTGTTTTTCGTGGTTAAAAAACGAACAAAGCCGTGGCCGGCACCCCTATTTCTTGGGTCTGGGAACGCGGCTTTTGTTTTTGCCGCGACGGCGAGGGCCGCTGGGTTGTTGCGAGGAATCGGCGTAGTCCTCGACGGTTTCGCCGACACGATCACGCAGCGAGGTGACTTTGTCGCGCAGCGAGGCGGCGCGCTCGAACTCCAAATCCTCGGCTGCTTGCAGCATGTCTTTTTCGAGTTGATCGAGGAAATCTTCGGTGATGATCTGACCGCCACCGGGGAGCTTGCCGCTGATGATGTCACGCGCTTGTTGATGCGAGGCGGCAGCTGAGTGAATGCCCGATTTTATCTCGCGGCGAACGGTGGCTGGAGTAATACCGTGAGCCTCATTGAATTCTTGTTGCAACTTGCGACGACGTAGTGTTTCGTCAATCGCCGCTTGCATGGCCTTGGTCATTTTGTCGGCGTACAGAACGACTTTGGAATTGACATTCCGCGCGGCTCGACCGATGGTTTGGATCAGCGACGTTTCGCTGCGCAGGAAGCCCTCCTTGTCGGCGTCGAGCACGGCGACCATCGAGACTTCGGGCAAATCGAGACCTTCGCGCAGTAGATTGACGCCGACGAGGCAATCGAACTTGCCCTGCCTGAGTTCGTATAGCAGTTCGACTCGTTCAAATGCGTCGAGTTCGCTGTGCAACCAGCGACAGCGTATGTTCTGTTCGGTGAGATAGCCCGCCAAGTCTTCGGCCAAGCGTTTGGTCAATGCAGTCACGAGTACGCGTTCATCGCGGGCGGCGCGCAGGCGTATCTCCTCCAGCAAGTGAGCGACTTGGCCGCGGGCGGGGACAACTTCTATTTCGGGATCGAGCAAACCGGTTGGGCGAATGATTTGCTCGACCACTTCACCGCCGGTTTTTTCCAATTCATAGTTGCTGGGAGTAGCCGAGACAAAGATGACTTGTTTGGTCTTCTCCTCCCACTCCTCGAACATCAGTGGACGATTGTCGAGCGCGCTGGGGAGGCGAAAGCCATGGTTGACCAGCGTGGTTTTGCGACTACGGTCGCCCGCGTACATGGCGCGAACTTGAGGTACGGAGACGTGCGATTCGTCTACGAACAACAAGAAGTCTTCGGGGAAGAAGTCGTATAGCGTATCGGGTGTTGCCCCCGGCGGCTTGCCGGACAGCGGTCGCGAATAGTTTTCAACTCCGGGACAATGACCGACCTCTTGCAGCATTTCGAGGTCGAACCGCGTGCGCGCGTTGAGTCGCTGGGCTTCGAGTAGTTTCCCCTCGGCCTCGAATTTTGCCAATTGCTCTCGCAGCTCTTCGCGAATCAGCGCAATGGCTGCTTCCACACGCTCTTCGGGAGTCACGAAGTGCTTGGCCGGATAGATGAAGACTTCATCCAAACGCGAAATCACTTCTCCCGTTAGCGGATTGGTAATGGAGATCTGCTCAATATCATCCCCCCAGAGCTCGATGCGGTACGAGAATTCTTCATACGAGGGCCATATTTCCAGGCAGTCGCCACGCACACGGAATTTGGAACGCTCAAAACCGACGTCGTTGCGCTGATACTGAATGTCGATGAGCCGCAGTAATACGTCGTCACGATTGATCGACTCACCGACCTTGAGCGGCACCACCATCCCGCGATAGTCCTCGGGATTACCCAAGCCATAGATGCTAGACACGCTGGCCACAATGATCACATCGCGGCGGCTGACCAGTGCGCTAGTTGCAGCCAGACGCAGGCGATCGATCTCCTCGTTGATCGATGAGTCCTTCTCGATGTAGACATCGCGGGCTGGAATGTAGGCTTCCGGTTGATAGTAGTCGTAGTAACTGACAAAGTAGTGGACGGCGTTGTGTGGGAAGAAGTCACGGAATTCGGAGTAGAGCTGTGCGGCTAGGGTCTTGTTGTGGCTGAGGATCAAGGTTGGCCGCTGCACGCGCTGGATGATGTTGGCCATGGTAAATGTCTTCCCCGATCCCGTCACCCCCATGAGCACTTGCTCTTTGGAGTTGGCTTGCAGGCCACGCACCAAAGCGTCAATTGCGGCTGGCTGATCACCGGCTGGGGCAAACTGGCTGACAAGCTTAAATGGGGCATCGTTGGTGACGGTTGACATGCAGGTTCCTATGAGACAATCGTTCTGTAAAATATAGTGGACGAGTCGACGAGTCCCTCGGACATTCAATGACCGTGTAGTGGACTAGGTTACGAGTCCCTCGGATTCGAAACATCTCAGGGACTCGTAACCTCGTCCACTACGTGCAGGGTCAGCATGGGGCGCAGTTGGTGCAACGTCCGCTCGCCAACCCCGTGGACCTGCAACAAGTCGTCTAGTTCACGGAACGGTCCTTGAGTTCTACGATATTCGACAATTCGGGCGGCTAAGGTGGAACCTACGTTGGGCAGTGCTTCCAGTTCATTGGCAGGTGCCTGATTCACATCGACAATGAAGCGCGGTGTTGGTATGGACTGACGGTCAATCGCGTTGGATTTATCGCTGGGCGCGCTCGCCCGTTGCAGTGCGAGGGCAAATTGCTGACTGGCGGCCAGCAGCGATAGGCAGGCCAGCAGCCAACACCAGCTACGAATGATCGAAAAGCGGTTGGGTTGGTCGCTTGTGGTCATTGCGTCCTTTTCTCAGCCCATGAAAATAGTGAATCGACTATTATACAGCTTTCACCCCCTCCTGGGCAATTCGATGAGCAGCCAATCGGCACTGAACGCACTCTCCGCCACTCAGCAGCGCGAAATGCTGGCCAAACTGCTGCGTGCCAAGGTGGCAGGGGCACAGCGTTTTCCCATGTCGATCGGTCAGCAGGGGCTGTGGCACGCCTTTCGTCGCGATCCCGAGTCGACATCCTTCAACGTCTTTTTGCCTACTCGCATGCGGGCTCACCTCGACACTGGGGCCCTGCAGCGTGCGGTCGAGTGTGTAGCCGCACGACATGATTGCTTGCATAGCGTCTTCTCCGATTCCGGTGGTGAGCTGATGCTGGAGGTACAACCCGACTTGCTCCCCGCTTTTGAAGTCATCGACTTGGAAAGTGTTGGTGAGCGGCAGGAGGGGGAAGGGGGTGCTGGTGCGAAAGAGGGGGTGAATGAGGGGGTGAAAGAGTGGGGGAAGGAGTGGAGGAAGGAGCTTCCGACGACGGAGCGTCGGGCCACATTCGGAGAGCAGCAGGTGCGGGCGGCGGTCGCTAGGGCAACGCTCGCTCCGTTTGACTTGCAACGCGGCCCGCTTTTTCGTGTGCAGGTCTATCGCTTGGCCGAAGACGACTGGATCGTGTTGGCAATGACGCATCACATAGTCGTCGACTTTTGGTCACTGGTCATTATTGTTGATGAAATGCGTGCGGCCTATCCTTGCTTCGCCCAGCAGCGTGCGCCGCAGTTGCCGCCGCCGGAGAATAACTTTGCTCAGTTCGTGCGTGATCAACAGTTGCTGTTGGCCAGCCCACGCGGGGACGAACTGCGTGATTACTGGCAAAAGACCGTGGCTCGGGCGACTAGCGTGCTCGATCTTCCCAGCGATCGCTTGCGGCCAATTGTGTTTGAGAACGCGGCGCGCAGTGCACCTCTCGAATTCCCAGCGAGCACTGCCTCGAACATAGTCAAGTTGGCGGCGCAATCCAAGGCGACTCCTTTCTCCGTCGTGCATGCCGCGTTGCAGGTCTTCTTGGGCCGAATGAGCGGTCAAACAAGCTTTCTGATTGGCAGCCCCTTCTCGGGACGCAGCAAAGGTGAGTATGAGCGCACCGTCGGCTTCTTCATCAATATGCTGCCACTGCTTGCCGATTTGGGTGGCGATCCAACCTTTGCGCAGTTGATCGTGCGTACCAGTGAGAACTTGCTCGATGCGCTCGAGCATGAAGCCTATCCTATCGTGCAGATCACGCACGACGCGAAGGTATCGCGCGATCCATCGCGCAGCCCGTTGTTTCAAGTTTCCTGCACGTTTGAAAAATCGCAATTGAAGTCAGAGGTCGGCCGTGCATCGTTCCTCTTCCCCGATCAGCAACAAGTGTGGGACTTTGGCGGGTTACCCCAAGAGGGTTTCTATGTCCCCCACCCAACATGCCACTACGACCTGGAGTTCATTTTCGAGCAGACCGAGACTCACTTGCGCGGCATGATCGTCGCTTGCCGCGCCCTGTTCGAGGAAGCGAGCGTCAGAGCGATGGCGCAGAATTTCTCGCAGTTGCTGCAACGACTACTCGGCGACAGCCAACGGCCGCTTTCGCAAGTGAGCTGGGGCGAACCCGATGTGGTGTCGCTGGCAGCGTGCTCCAGTACCGACGCAGCAGAGCAGGGCCATGGCGCGAGATCGACTACTAGCCAAGCTAGCACGGTGGATCGTATGCTTTTTGCCGCTACCAGCTCGAATCCCTCGGGAGTCGCGTTTCAATTTGCTGGCAGGCAGATCAGCTACACCGAGCTGTGGCACTCAGCTACGAGGCTGGCGAAACGCATCGAACACTGTTACCCAGAGAAACGAGCCAATTCACGCGATGCGGCCAATCGAGAATCTCGATCCATTTTGCCGATCTATACAGAGTCCGGTCCGCTGGCGTTTATTGGAATGCTGGCCGCTCACTTGACGGGTGCGGCGTCAGCGGCCATCGATGCGCGACAGCCTGCAGTGGAGCTGCAAACGCTATGCACCGAGCTGAATGCCCGTTGTTGGCTGGGCGACTCGTCGTCGAATAGCACTCAAGATACGATGCCGATTGACCTGGCTGAGTCATTAGGCGAAGTAGATGCCGACGTCGGAAAGCCAAGCGCGCCCGAGGCCACACGGGCGACCGATGCGGCCTATTTGATCTATACCTCAGGTTCGACCGGCCGCCCCAAAGGTGTACTGGTCGAGCATGCCGCCGTTTGCAATACGTTGCACTGGCGACAAAAGGCAGTGCCGCTGTTTCCCAGCGATCGAGTGTTCATGTTGCTGTCGCACCAGTTCGATGCAGCTCTTGGAATTGGTTGGACAACGTTAACTCAAGGCGCTACCCTAGTGTGGCCCGATAGCGTGGGGAAGGTGGATCCCGAGAGTTTGTTAGAGCAGATTATCCGCGATCGCATTACCGTACTGCCGGCTGTTCCAAGTCTATTGCGAGTGCTGGTGGCGCATCGGCTGTTTGCACAGTGCGATAGTTTGCGATTGATTTTTACCGGTGGCGAGCCACTCCCACCAGAATTGCCGAGTCAAGTGCGGCAAATCAGTCAGGCTAAGTTTTGGAATTTCTACGGCCCATCGGAAGCTGCCATCGAAGCCACTGCCTGCGAGGTAACCGATCACAGTCCGCAGCTACCGGTTCCTATCGGGCGACCGATCGACAACATGCAAGTGTTGGTGCTCGATGCCGAGCGGCAACCTGTTCCCGTTACAGTCCCAGGAGAATTGGCAATAGCTGGAGTTGGACTGGCGCGCGGTTATTGGAATGGAACCGAACTCGACGCAGAATTAACGGCACAAAAATTCGTCTCCGTCAATGGCCTGCGGGTCTATCTAACTGGCGACCGAGGGCGGCGGTTGCCCGATGGTCAGCTTCAATTCTTGGGACGCGACGATCATCAAATTAAACTGCGAGGATATCGCATCGAACTGGGTGAAATTGAAGCGGTTCTTGAGTCGCATCCTCAGGTCGAACGGGCGGCCGTGAAGCTTGTCGGCGGGGGGCTCCCGCAAGCTCAACTGTTGGGTTTCGTGAGTCTGCTTCCGAACGCAAGAGACTCAGACGAAATGCCAGTCGAACAAGCGGCAGTCCAGTCAGCCACATTGTCCGCCGGCCTGCGGCGTTTTGTCAGCGGTCGCTTGCCGAGCTACAAAGTTCCCACAGCGATTGTGATCGTCGACCCTATGCCGCTGACAAGCAGCGGTAAAGTTGACCGACGGCGACTTCCCGACACCCTGCCTGAAACGCTTGCCGATGAACATTTCATTGCAGCCGAGACGCCTCTGGAAGAGTATCTGGCCGCTGCTTGGTGCGAGAGTCTGCGGGTCGAACGTGTGAGTGTGGATCGCAATTATTTCGATGCGGGTGGAAGTTCTTTGCAAGCCGCTATGTTGACCACTCAATTGAGCCAAGACTTGGGAGTGTATGTGCCGACGGCGCTGTTGTTTGATTTGGTGGACATCGCACACATGGCACTGCGCTTGGCCGAGCTGCATAGCGCAGAGTTGTCGGCGCGGTTTGGCGGCGACTGCTTGATGAGGCAGATCTCGCGCATGAATGCGTTGGCTGCGAATGGCACGCAGAGGATGGAAATTGAGTCGCACGTTGAGGGGGCCGAAGTTGACGGACCAAATCCTAGGGCGACAGCTCCGTTGCTTTCCTCACGCTCCGCGCGGCTCCATCCACTGCTGGCTCCGTTGAAAGTCAGCGGATCACGGACGCCGATCTTTATGGTTCATCCGCCCGGCGGAATCGTCGTTTGCTACCGCGAGTTGGCTCGACAGCTCGCGGCCGATCAGCCATTGTTGGCACTGCGATCGCGAGGCTTACATGGTGCTGAACCACTGCCGCCAACGCTCGCAGCCATGGCCGCCGACTATGTCGAGGCGGTGCGCGCCTATCAGCCGCAGGGTCCCTATACGCTCGGCGGCTGGTCGCTGGGAGGTCTGGTAGCCTACGAGATGGCCCAACAACTACTACATGCTGGTCAGGAACTATCGCACTTGATCTTACTGGATACCACCATCCCGGCGGGAGCTACGGAGCTGGTTCCAGCGAGCGAATTGGTCAATGTGGGGCTCGAATATGGTATTGAACTGACCTTGGACGAGCTTGGAGCGCTCGCACCTGAAGAGCAATTGCGGTTCTTGTGGGAGCACGCTCAGGGACTGGGGGTACTCGATGACAATTCTCCCCCAGAAGTGGTAGCGAGGGTGCTACAAGATTTACAGCAGCTCTTTCATCACCATGTTCAGTTGTCGCGGGCCTATCGCATCCAGCCGTTAAACGGACGTATCGAACTGATTCGACCAAGCGATACACCTGTCGCCCTACCCGTTGCCCACGATCGCGGCTGGAGCCACTTGGCCCGCTCCGTGCGAGTGCAGTTCGTTTCGGGACACCATCACAGTATGGTTCAGTCGCCGCATGTCGAGCAATTGGCACAAATCATTAATTCCTTTTGATTGCGGTAGATATGGTAGTAGACCAGGTTACGAGTCCGTTTGATACGCGGTACGTTAGGGACTCGTAGCCTCATCCACTCCCCCTTACTCCCAATCTCCCGGCAGAATCGATACAAACCGGTTTAGCCGTAGACACGGTCATAGAATCTACGCTGCGCTCGAAGGAACCACTGTTTTTTGGCTATATCTCAAGAACGGTCTAAAATAGATGGATACCACGCACCGCGTGGAGGCGCTGGTTTGAGCACAGCCTTACCCTACTCCCGTGTACCTCTGGTCCGTTTCTAACTTGCCCCAAAAGCAGATGCTTCGAGCATGGAACAGCGCAACTCGAAATCTTCTTCGCCGAGAAAACCGGGAAAGCCCCCACCGGGCTCGATTCCCACGCCACAGCCCCCCCCTACTCCCAGCGATTTGGATTCAGACGAGCTCGATCTGGGCGAAGTCGATGTGGATGACGAACTGCGTTTAGCGCCGCTGGAGGATTCGCCCCCTGTAAAGCGAGCCGCACCGGTAATCGCCACGCCGCTTAATACCCCAAAGATCAATGGCAAAGCGGTTGCAAACAATACGACGAGTCGAAGTGCACCAAGTCGTCACGGTGCTTCCGCGGAGACGGCAGCGGAAGTATTCCAACCGGGCACGAACGCCCAAGAGCAGTCGACCACACCTAGAGCCAGGGCCTGGCCACGATGGTTTGGTGGAGCAACGCCGAGCTGGCTGGCCAGCCTGTTGGTGCATGTGGTCGTCATTCTCACCTTGGCGGCTATTACGCTCGACCCGATCGACAGGGTGCTAAGTATCCTTACCGCGACCACTTCTCAAACTGGGGAATCGATCGAGCAATTCGAACTGCTGGGCCCACAATTGGACAACCCAGAATCGCAAGTCGATCCGCTGTCGACTCCGTCGACAGAAGTGAGTCAAATGATCGAGATGCCGGAACTGACCAGCGTATTGTTGCCGTCTCCTGCGATGTCTGTCGATGGGCTCGACACGAATCGCTTGACCGAAAGCGTAATGCCTTCTGCGCTACTGAGTGGTGGAGCACTGAGCCAGATGACAACGTCGCTCAACAGTCGTTCGAAAGCCTCGAAAAGCGAGATGCTCGAACGCTATGGTGGAACGTCCGAAAGTGAGAAAGCCGTGGCCATGGCGCTCAAGTGGATCGCCGAGCACCAAGCGTTAAACGGCGGCTGGACGTTCGCTCACTCGGAGATATGTCACGGGCAATGTGACGGAGCCGGAGAATTGTCGTTCGCGACCAATGCGGCGACGGCCATGGCTATTTTGCCATTCTTGGGGGCCGGACAAACGCACATGGAAGGACAGTATAAAGAGACCGTGCACAAAGGTCTCGCCTTTCTGATCAATCGCATGAAGGTCACCACTGGTCAACTTCCCGAGGGATCGTGGCACGAACCTGGGGGAACAATGTACTCGCACGCTCTAGCCTCGATCGCAGTTTGCGAAGCCTATGCCATGACGCGCGATCCCGATCTATTGCAACCAGCGCAATTGTCGCTGAACTATTTGATTGCATCGCAAGATCCGCACGGCGGCGGTTGGCGCTACGCACCTCGGCAACCTGGCGACACGTCGGTAGTCGGCTGGTGCGTCATGGCACTCAAAAGTGGGCGTATGGGCAATTTGATCGTCCCCGATGAGACCTTCGCCGGTGCCAAGAGATTTCTCGATACGGTGAGCACCAATAAAGGGGCCTATTATGGTTATGACAAGCCCGCCGCCAAAATCAATGGCCGCCGCGCCACGACCGCAGTTGGTCTGCTGTGCCGGATGTACATGGGTTGGCCCAAGGAGCATCCCGGCATCCATGAAGGAGTAAAATATCTGGCAAAGGTTGGACCCAACCCGGACGACTTGTACTACAGCTATTACGGCACGCAAGTCATGCGTCAATACGATGGCCCAGACTGGGAAAAATGGAATGCGCAGCTTCGCGACGATCTGATTGATTCGCAAGTCGCCCAGGGGCACGCTGCCGGCAGTTGGCTTCCCACCGATGCCCACAGCGAAAAAGGTGGCCGTCTCTACTCCACGTCGCTAGCTACGATGATCCTCGAAGTCTACTACCGTCACATGCCACTCTATTCCCAGAAGTCCGCCGAGAATGGATTCGAGTTGTAAGCACGCTTGAATGGCAAGTATGGACGTAGTGCGTCATTTTCCGAATTAGAGGCTGTAGCCCACTGCGCAATTTCCTTCCCTCGAACAGGCAAATTCTCGGGATTCATTCACGGTACGCTGCCTTTGGTTTATACGATAAGTATGTAGCCAAACAGCGACTGAGGCCGCAGAGACGCTGGCAGTTCGGTTCACTAGAAATTACCAATCGCGCACTCGCATGTTGTGCCGACTGCGAATTGGTCTCTTAGAAAATCCAGATTGAACCAGCTTCTTATTGGCCCGGTTCGGCGCGGAGACTATCGCTCGCTTTATTTGTCTGGGTGATACTTGTTTCGAGGCTCGAATCTTCGGTCGATCGATCCTCTACACTGGGCGCAGTGAGTTTGGGAGGCGTCACTGGATTGGGTTGCGGTCCGATTGTCATGCCGACGTATTCCACCGTTCCTTGCTCGGAAATCTCGCGCACATGCAGAACGACCGATTCAAATCGCACGGTTGAGCCAATTTCAAGTTTGTCCTTGGTAAGACGCGCACGAATCAATTCGTCCAGTGTCGCCTCGGCATCTTCGTCCAACACGATTTGATAGAACTCCTCAAGCTCACTCACTCGGACGGCGCCGCGCAGCGGGAACTCCAATTCAGGTGGTATCTCCTGCGTTTGGTGATCGCAAAGAGCAAACACGCGATCGACCATTGCGCGCACATCGGGGCGCATGACGACAATCACATGATCACCACTCTGTAGTAGCGATCGCCCCTGAGGCAAAATGGTTTGCTCGGCGCGAACGATTAGTGCAATGACCACTCCTTCGGGCAACACCAAGTTCTTAATCATTTTATCCGCCGCTCGACAATCCTCGTCGACATAGTAGTCGACGATGTCACCGTCGACGTTTCGCAGCGAGCTGATTTCGAGTGTCACGGGCGCAAGTCGCCGCGCCGGAACTTCGAGTTTTAGGTAGCGCGCCACCGAGGGGAGCGTCCAACCTTGCACCAAAGCGGAAACGAGCACAACGAAAAAGACCGTGTCAAACATCACCGACGCACCATTCAGCTCGGCAAGCATTGGAAACGTTGCCAGCGTAATAGGAACCGCTCCCTTGAGACCCACCCATGACAGGAACAGCAATTCCCGTCGAGCGAACTTGAACGGTGCGGCGCAGAGAAAAACAGCGATCGGCCGAGCGACGAAGATGAGCACTACTGAGATTGCTATTGCGGGCAACGCCACTTCGATCAATCGACTCGGGAAGGAAAGGATACCCAGCGCTGTAAACATCAGTATCTGACAAATCCAAGCCAGTGCATCATGAAATAACAAAATACCGCGATGAAATACGGGGCGTCGATTTCCTATCACGATGCCCGTCAGGTAGACCGACAAGAATCCACTGCCACCGAATGCCGCAGCAAACCCGAATGAGAATAGTCCGAGCGCAGTGGCCATCACCGGGTACAATCCGGCGGCTTCCAACCGGATGTGTTTCAACATCCACGAACCAACCCAGCCGACGAACAAGCCAACTAGGGATCCCAAGACAATCTGGTTAAAGAACAACACCAGCAATCCGATTCCTAGCGGCACGGCACCCGATAAAACTTGGATTAAACCGATCGTCAGAAAGATGGCCATCGGGTCGTTCGATCCGCTTTCAACTTCCAATGTACTGGCGAGCCTTGGGCGGATATGGACACCTCCACCGCGCAACACTGAGAAGACGACTGAAGCGTCCGTTGATCCGACGATGCTTCCCAACAAAAGGCCTTCCAGCACGGACAGGCCCAGTATCCAAGACGCTGCCAAGCCGGTGATGAGTGCCGTGATAAGAACTCCTGCCGTTGCCAAAACTCCTGCGGGCTTCCATGAAGACCGGATCGACTGATAGGGTGTCCGAATCCCACCGTCAAAGAGAATCAAGCAGAGCGAGACCGTGCCGATTCCGTATGCAAGCGAGTAGTTCTCGAACTCGATTCCACCAATGCCCTCCGAACCTGCGAGCATGCCGACCAAAAGAAACACGAACAGCACAGGCACGCCCATACGGGCAGAGAACTTGTTCGACGCGATGCCGAGAAGGAGCAGAACGCCGGTGATGAGGATCAGTGTT
This sequence comes from Pirellulaceae bacterium, assembly GCA_020852965.1. GTDB lineage: Bacteria > Planctomycetota > Planctomycetia > Pirellulales > Pirellulaceae > Aureliella. The sequence continues at coordinate 31,530 of JADYZV010000142.1, forward strand.
TCGATACTTAGCATCGACAATGCATTTTGTTGATCGCGTAGTTCGTGTCGATGAATCGCAGCTCTTGAACGTATGCCAGGTCAATGGATCATGGCGAAATTCGTAGCTGGCCCTGTCGGGGTATTTTAAGGCTCTTCCGCAAATGCACTAGCCCAGTTCAATTTCGACACGTGGTGTTGAACATGCGATTGTAGAGCATGCGACGGTGACTTCCATGGGGGCACCGGTACAGTGCGGCTGCTTTCATGATAGAGGGAAATACTTCGATTGAAGTGTCGATCTGGTTGATGCTCGTTCGACTACCTATTAAACGCTACGAAGGAACCTATCGGTGACACCCTGTCGCCGGAATGGATCTACAATGCGATGGGCGGCTGCGCGACAAGCTGGCGCCAATTCAATTGGCGCATTGCAGTCGCAATCCAAAATTTACTCTGACTGAAACGGAAAATACCTATGAGTGGCAAGCAACTGCAAATGAACCCCGTTGGCTGGTTTGAGATTTATGTGCAGGACATGGCGCGGGCAGCAGAATTCTATAGTGCGGTACTTGGCGTTCCACTGGACAAACTTCCATCACCCGTGGAGAGGAAGATTGAAATGATGTCCTTTCCAATGCAGATGGGACTTTCCGGTGCAGCCGGCGCGCTGGTAAAAATGGAGGGATTTCCGTCCGGTGGGAATAGCACGCTGGTGTACTTCGTGTGCGAGGACTGCGCCACGGAAGCCGCCCGCGTCGAAGGGGCCGGCGGACGTATTCACGAACAAAAAACGTCCATCGGACAATACGGTTTCATCGTGCTAGCGATCGACACCGAAGGCAACATGTTCGGTCTGCACTCGCAAAAGTAACGAAGCCTTCTGCGCCAGGTCATGAGCGGAGCGTCAGTGACTGAGGTTGCGAGTGCGATTTCGACGGAGCAGTCAGCGACTATCCGACCGGTCCGCCGTCTCACAGAACTCCTCAAAATCACTCATTGACATATCGCGATCTGACGATATGTTAAGGTAAGGAGGAACGGGATGGCTGGGAAAACGAAAACCAAATCGGAACCAAAGCCTGCGGGCGATCCGGCGGCGTTTGCTCAAGCTGCGGAATGCCTGAAGACATTGGCTCATCCGGTGCGACTGCGGATGGTGCAGCTTTTGCTACATGGTCGGTACACCGTCGGCGAATTGGCGGAAGACTGCAGCGTCCCGGACAATGTGGCTTCTGAGCACCTGCGGTTGATGCAGCGCTGTGGTTTTTTTACCAGTGAGCGTGAAGGACGTCGGGTGTACTATCAAGTCGCGGAGCCGCATCTTGCCGACATCATGAAATGTGTCGAGAGTCGGTTTTTGGCCAATGAATAGGAATAGTGCTCGCCAAGATGCCGTGGTGTCTCTGAAAGGGTGGATCGTGCTCGGCCTGGCCGAACCGTTCAGTTTGTAGCAACCTTTGCTATTTGTCATCGTGTTATTGGCTGGAGGTTTTTGACCTACCGATGGATGCGTTAAGGATCATGAATTGGCTTGCATACTACAACGAAAAGGAACTCTCTCATGAATCGGACCCTCATCACAATTGCTGCAAGGGGAGCGTATCTATCGATCGTCTTGTTGACGGTTGGTTGCCAGCGCGATGCTGCAAAACCCTCTGCGGAATCGAACCATGGCGAAGTAGCCGCAGTAACGATCGTTGCTGAGTAGAATTTGCCTTATCGATGGAGCTGACTGCAATGCATCCAGCCTACATCGCAAACGTATGCCCGCACCAACTCAGCCATTGCAAATCTAGGACCACCTGAGAATGAGCGAACTCTGGAACAAGATGAGACGAATTGCTTGGCGAGTGTTGAAAGCAAGCATCTTGCTTTTCATTGCGGGTGGTGTTCTCTACTGGGTGAGGTTCTCACCGGTACAGGTCGTCGCGCACACGGTCGGGCGGGGAACCATCACGGCTGAGGCCATGGGGACGGGGACTTTGGAAGCTCGAGTACAGACGACGATCAGTCCCAAAATCGCAGGCCGTATTGTCGAACTATTGGTCGATCAGGGGGATCGTGTATCCGGAGGCGATTTGCTGGTGCGGCTCGACGATGAAGAGTTGCAGCAACAGGTGGCAATCGCTCAGGCCAACTTGGAAGCGGTATCTGCCGCAATCGTCCGCCTCACAACCGACAAGAATCGTGCCGAAGCTGTCTACGAGCAAGCGAGAAAAAGTCACGATCGAATTCAGGCGCTTGCTCGACAAAACGCAATCAGTCCTGAAGACGCTGACAAAGCCATCGAAGCACTGGCCATTAGCGAAGCTGGCGTAAGCCGCGCAGAAGCGGCGATTGCCGAAGGTCAAAAGGAGCTGGTCGCTGCAGAAAGGACACTTGAGTACCATCGCGCAAGGTCGCTCGACACCAAAGTTCACGCTCCCTTTGATGGTATGGTTGTGAAACGCCGCCGCGAGCCGGGCGATGTCGTCGTCCCCGGCAGTTCCATCCTGACACTGATATCAACCGACGAACTATGGATCAGCGCGTGGGTAGACGAAACCGAGATGGCGCGATTGCAGCCGGAGCAAGCAGCACGAGTTGTCTTCCGATCCGAGCGGGACAAAGACTATCCCGGCAGAGTGGTTCGACTGGGGCGAGAGGCAGATCGAGAAACACGCGAGTTCGTGGTGGACGTTCGTGTGCTTGAGCTTCCGACAAACTGGGCCGTGGGACAACGAGCCGAGACTTTTATCCAGATTTCTCAGAAACAAGATGTATTGTTGCTACCAGCCCAATGGATCGTCAAGCGCGACAGCGATTTGGGCGTCTTTGTCGATGTGGACGGAGTCGCGAGTTGGCGTCCTGTCAAGCTCGGACTGCGAAGCCGTGATACTGCGGAAGTGCTCGATGGGCTCGTGGAGGGCGACTCCGTCATCACTCCGAACCGTCCATCGACCGAGCTAACCGACGGACGAAAGGTAGCGTTGCCATGAACCTTGCTATGAAGGATATTCGGCATAACCTTGGTCGGTTCCTGCTCACAGCCGTCGGCATCGGGATGTTACTGATGGTGGTCATGGGCATGGGGGGCATCTATCGCGGCGTGGTCGAGGACGCGACATTGCTGATCGACCGAGTCGGTGCGGACTTGTGGATCGTCCAACGCGATACGCGTGGACCGTTCGCCGAGCTATCGCGCGTTCCCTCGAATTTAGTGTTCCGGGCGGCGACGGTCCCTGGCGTTCAGCTATCGCGGGAGTTCGTGTATCACACCGTTCAGCGACAGCGCGATGGAAAGCCGCTTCGCATCGCCGTTTTGGGTTTGAGCTGGCCGACCGACAAAGGAGAGTGGGTGCCGCTCATCACCGGGCGACCGCTGGGACAATCGCACTACGAAATGATTGCCGACAAGTCGCTCGGTTTGGGCGTTGGCGAGCAACTGGAACTAGGCAAGGAGACGTATACGGTTGTAGGAACAACCAACAATATGATCAGTTCGGGTGGGGACGGTATAGCATTTGTAACAGTCGCCGATGCGCAAGCGATTCAGTTTGATGTGCCGGGCGAGGCGGTTCGACTGGAACGGGCCGCCAGAGAGGCGCGAGGCGAAGTCTTCGAGCTAGCGATACAACAACCAATGATGCTGAACAATGCAGCCAGACCATCAGGAGAACTTCCCGCCGTCGCCCGGCCGCAAATCAGCGCCGTCATGGTCACTCTTTCTCCGGGGGCCGACGTGAATCATGTTGCCGAGACCTTCTCGGGCTGGGGAGATGTCTCCGTGTTCACCGCAGATGGACAACGCGAACTGTTGCTCAAGGGAAGTGTCGAAAAAGTCCGCCAACAGATCGGACTGTTCCGCGTCCTGTTGACCGTCATCGCCGCCATTATCATGGCATTGATTCTCTACACGCTGACGCTCGACAAAATTCACTCGATCGCTCTGCTCAAACTGATCGGTGCGCCCAACACGGTCATTCTCGGACTCATCCTTCAGCAAGCACTGATTCTAGGGGTCGTCGGCTTTGGAATCGCGTACCTGGTCGGTCAGCAATTGTTTCCAATGTTCCCGCGACGCGTGATCCTTGCCGAGTCGGACTTGCTGCAACTGGCGGGAATTGTTCTAGCGATCTCGGTGCTCTCCAGCCTGCTCGGCATCTGGAAGACCATGAAGGTCTCGCCCAATGAGGCACTTACATGACGACACTTGACTCCAAGAAATTCGCAATCGACGCCGTCAAACTGACAAAAATCTATGGTAGCGGCAACACCGAAGTCGTGGCGATGCGCGACGCATCCATGCAAGTTGCCCAGGGAGAAGTCGTCGCGTTGCTCGGGCCGAGTGGTTCTGGCAAGTCGACGTTTCTGACAGCCGTGGGGCTGATCAATCCACCTACCTCCGGTCGCATTACCATCAAAGGCCAATTGGTACTCGACGGAGAGACCGAGCATGCAAATCTGCGATCTTTTCGTCGTCAGCACATCGGCTTCATCTTTCAGAAATCGAATCTGATTCCGTTTCTCTCAGCCGTTGAAAACATCCAAATAGCCATGCAGCTCAACGGCCAATCGAGCGGCTTTGCGCGCAGGCGCGCGATCGAGTTGATGGACTATTTGGGAGTTGCCGACCGAGCCGATAACTTTCCATCCATGCTCTCCGGTGGTCAACAGCAGCGTGTCGCCGTAGCTCGTGCCTTGGCCAATCATCCCAGCGTGATTCTGGCCGACGAACCGACCGCCGCACTCGACGGTCACCGTGGCAGGCAAGTGATGGAGTTGTTCGCCAAAGTTGCGCACGAACAAGGGACCGGCGTTATCGTGGTCACCCACGACCATCGCGCCCTCGACGTCTTCGACACCATCTACGAAATGGAAGATGGCCTGATGCACGAGCAACCCAAACAGTCTGCTTCAAGCCTTGACGGTGCTCAGTCGTTGTAGCACAATATGGTATCATGCTTTTCGATCCCTGAAAGTGTTGCTGATGTCTGCAGCAAGTCCGCCAATCGTGCTTGACACGAATGTTTTAGTCGCTGGTGCGTGCCGACACGAGTCGAGTTTGGCATATCGAATCTTGATGGCAGTGCTGCAACGGCGCGTACAATTGATATTGACTGAGGGAATTATTGCCGAATATGAGGAAGTGTTGGGACGGCTGGCGGTACGCAGGCTTACTGGACTGACATCGACGCAAAATGGCGAACTTGTTCTCGACCTGATTGCGCTGTCACTGCAAACACAACTTCATTTCAATTGGCGGCCAAACCTGATCGATGTGGCCGACAATAAGTTCATTGAAGCTGCCATTTCGGGCACGGCAATCATCATCACTTACGACACTCGCGACTTCGAGCGGCGCGATCTAAAGAAACTTGGTTGGGACGTGATGACGCCACTAGATTTTACAACCCGTTATGACCTGGAGACGATCTAATGGCGACTCTTTCACTGCGCATGCGCGACGACCTCAAAGCAAAGGCTCAGCAACTCGCAAGCGAGCAGGGCGTTTCACTGAACAGCTTCATCAACGCTACGCTTGCCGCGACGGTCGCACAGTCGGAAACGCTTGCGATGATGGGCGAACGGTTGGCTGACATCGATCAAGTTAAGCTTCATGATCGAGTCATGAAGTTCATGTCGAAGTCACGAAGCGGCATAGAACCAACTCCGGACGAGATTGAAAAAGCTGTTCAAAACTGAGTCAGCAACTAAGAACTAAGAACTAAGCACCAAGAACATGAAATCAGAATCCAAGTCGCTCGCACTGATCACTGGCGCGAGCTCGGGTATTGGTCGACAGATCGCAGAGCGGCTTGCGATTGTGGGTTACGGCATTGTCGTCGATCACTTTCGCGATCCGGATGGTGCTCAGCGCACGCTCGAGCTGGTTCGCGCTGCCGGTAGCGACGGCTGGGCCTTTGATGCCGACGTCGGCTCATCGGAGGAGTTGGACGCGCTGTTCGCTAAGATTGCCGGCAGCGGCATGCGACTCGAAGTGCTGGTCAACAACGCGGCCGTACAGACCTTTGCTCCGCTGATGGAACTGAGCGAGCAGGACTGGGACCGCACGATTCGCACCAATCTCAAAGGGACCTTTCTGTGTACTCAGCGGGCGGCCAAGCTGATGCAATCCACCGGCGGAGCCATCGTCAATATCGGCTCGGGGGCCAATCGAATTCCATTCCCGAGTCTCGGAGACTATGCCGCCAGCAAGGGTGGTATCGAAATGTTGACGAAAGTCGCTGCGATTGAATTGGGCAAATTCAAGATACGAGTCAACTGCGTCGCGCCGGGAGCCATTGAGAACGAGCGAACTCAACGGGAGAGTCCCGACTACGGAACGACCTGGGGCGGCATCACGCCCCTGGGACGCGTCGGCACGGAGAGCGATGTAGCCGAGACGGTAGCTTACCTAGTCAGTCCAGCATCCAGTTTTGTTACTGGGCAGACCCTCTATGTCGATGGCGGCCTATGGACGCAGGGTGTCTGGCCCTACGACGTCTAACAACATTGCACAATACTTGCCTCATGCCCGGCAAGCGGCCATAGGGCCAGGCACAATCGTCCAAGCGGATACATGATTAAGCCGGTCTGACGCTCAAGCCTATACTCCAACACGAACGGGCGCTGTCTAGCTGGACGCAATCGACTATATTGACTCCAAAGTCCGTTATCTATGGAATTAAGGATGATCACGCAATGACGCTCAGCAAACAAGCCCAGCCTTCTCTTACTTCGCGTCCCCAGTGGCAAGCGCTTGCTGAGCACTACCAGGCGATTGGCGGAAAACATCTGCGGGAGCTGTTTGCTGCCGATCCGCAACGCGGCCAACAGTTAACGCTCGAAGCCGAGGGTCTGTACCTCGACTATTCTAAGAACCGCATTACCGCGCAGACCATCGATCTGCTGGTCGACTTGGCCAACGCCTGTCAGCTTCCCGATCGTATCGACGCGATGTTCGCAGGTGAAAAGATCAACATCACCGAAGACCGCGCAGTGTTGCATACCGCCTTGCGTGCACCGCGGGATGCTAACGTACAAGTCGATGGGGCAAACGTCATTCCCGATGTCCATGCGGTGCTCGACAAGATGTCTAGCTTTTGCACTCGCGTGCGCAGTGGCAAATGGTTGGGACAGACCGGCAAGCCCATTCGCAACATCGTCAACATCGGCATTGGCGGTTCCGACTTGGGGCCGGTCATGGCCTACGAAGCGCTGCGGCATTTCAGCGATCGCAATTTGACGATGCGCTTTGTCAGCAACGTCGATGCGACCGACTTTGTCGAAGCGACTGCGGACCTCGATCCTGAAGTAACACTATTCATCGTCGCTTCGAAAACATTTACGACGATGGAAACGATGACCAACGCCGACACGGCTCGGCAATGGTTGCTCTCTGGTGTGGGAGGCGAGCGAGCGGCGATTGCCAAGCACTTTGTCGCCCTGTCGACCAACGCTGAAAAAGTTACCGAGTTCGGTATCGATACGCAGAACATGTTTGAATTCTGGGATTGGGTCGGCGGTCGCTATTCGATGGAGTCCGCTATTGGCCTATCGACCATGCTGGCCATTGGACCGGAAGCCTTTCAGGACATGCTGGCTGGTTTTCATTCGATAGACGAGCACTTTCGCTCTGCCCCGCTGGCGCAAAATCTTCCCTGCCTGATGGGCCTGCTTTCCATCTGGTATGCGAACTTTTTCGATGTCGAGACGGTTGCGGTACTCCCCTACGATCAGTACCTCAAGCGATTCCCAGCCTACTTGCAGCAGTTGACGATGGAGAGCAACGGCAAGTACGTCACCGTGGAAGGAAATCAAGTCGACTATGCGACGGGGATGATCTACTGGGGCGAACCGGGCACGAACGGCCAGCATTCGTTTTATCAATTGATCCACCAGGGGACTCGGCTCATCCCCTGCGACTTCATTGCGTTTGGTAGGTCGCTCAATCCGTTGGGAGAACATCAAGACATCCTCATTGCCAACGTTTTGGCTCAGAGCGAAGCCCTGGCGTTTGGCAAGACCGCTGAAGAAGTCGCCGCCGACGGTACGCCAGCTTGGCTGGTTCCCCACCGTGTATTCCAAGGCAATCGTCCCTCGAACACCTTGCTAGCTCAGCAGATGTCGCCGCATGTCTTAGGCCAGTTGGTCGCGCTCTACGAACACAGCGTATTCGTACAGAGCGTTATTTGGAACATCGATGCCTTCGATCAATGGGGGGTTGAACTGGGGAAGGTACTCGCCAAGCGGATCATCCCCGAGCTATCCTCGACGCACACCGCAAAATTGCAGCATGATAGTTCCACCAACGAGCTCATCCGCCGCTATCGCGCATTGAAGTAGTTCTCATCGTGTGGACGAGCCAACGAGTCCCCTCCTGCCATCGAATTATGCAGCTCAGGACTCGTAACCTCGTCCACCACGGCACGGGAGTATGTATAATAGGATCTATGAAACATCAAACTCTCACACCAGATCTCGTGGATGCACTTGAACATGGCGTTTGAAGTCATCATTGGACAGCCTGTTCTTACCGTTGAGCTAAGACGCAATCATGCAACTCGTAATCCAACTACCAACACGTGACGAACAGATCGAGCTGAATCGGCGTCGTTGGTCAGAGGTTCTTGCGGATTCGCGCCTTGCCGACTTACCCTACCGCATTGAGACGAATGCTTACGGCGAACTTGTGATGAATCCTCCGCCGTCCGGCAGCCACAGCAGTCGACAAGGACGACTGACGATTCTGCTGGATAAACACCTTAGCAACCATGCGTTGCCCGAATGTCCGATATCGACGATCGACGGAGTTAAGGCCGCGGACGTAGGTTGGTATTCCGCCGAACGCTTTGCTCTGGTCGAAGGGCAGCAGGCATTTGAAATTGCGCCAGAAATTTGTGTGGAAATCCTGTCCCCCAGTAACACCATTGCGGAAATGCAGCACAAGCGGCAATTGTATTTTGAAGCTGGAGCGGAAGAAGTCTGGCAGTGCGACCATAGTGGGCAACTTGAGTTCTACAAATCTAGCGCCCCCGACGTTCCCGTTTCCGCCTCCAGCCGTTGTCCCAACTTTCCTCTCAGTATTTAGCCAAGTGTTAAGAGCCATCGGTTAATTTGAAGAGGATTCAAATCAAGAGTGGTATTCTACCACCTAATGACGCTATACAACTGTTCCGCAAGCAACTTGAACTTGCGTATCCAGGCACATCCTAGGATCAGTGCTGAAGTGTGAAATCGCAGAATGGGTGCCGGAACCAGGAATCGTGTAGAATGTATTCAGGTTCGTCACTACTCTTCGATTGAATCCAAGTCATGCTCGCCCGCTGCGCACTCGTCGTCGCTGTCTTACTTGTTTTTTCATCGGTGGCATTCGGCCAATCGGCCAGCGACGTCGATCCCTCGCTTTTGGCCAACAAGCTACCGCCCAATGCGTTGAAACGGTTTGGGTCAAATCGGTTAAGGCATACCCACTCTGTCCGCGCTGTAGCCTTCTCGCCTGATGGAAATTATCTCGCGACTGCCGGTATGGAGCGTTATGTTCGGATTTGGTCGGTTGCTGACGGCGACCTCCACAATTTGTTGGCCGATGAAGAAGGCTGGGGCTTCATGTCTCTGGCCTTTTCGCCCAGCAGCCAAGAGTTGGCCGCCATCGACGAAGAGGGCAACGTAGTCGTCTGGGATATCGAAAAAGGGCAACTATTGTGGCGAAAGAAAAACCATGACGGTCGTGGAACTCAAATCAGCTTTTTTTCTGATCGCCCTTGGATTGCTACGTCCGGGGCCAGCGGTAGCGTCGTCATCAACCATAGCCGCACTGGTGAGACAATTCAGTCGATAACTTCTGACGCTAACGTGCGAGACGGATTGCAATTCGCCATCTCGCCGGACGGAAGTACGATCGCTATTGCAGCTCAACGAGATATCGAAATCGTAGAAGTTGCCAATCCAACTAACCGCAGGCGGCTGAAAAACTCACATGGTTTCTCGTGCGAATCTTTGGAGTTCACTCCGGACGGAATCAGTCTGCTTTCGGGAGGAACTACAAGAAGCTCGCAGCAGGTCCAAGGCAAGCGCATGCTTGTCTCGCAAGCGGAGAGACGGCTTTGGAGCGTGGAAGATGAAACACTTATCCGCGAGTTCACGATTCCAACGGCAGATCGTGGACGAGCTAGCTGCCGGCTTTCTCCCAACGGGGGTTTTCTGGTGGGATTTGGGGAAGATGCGATGGTTGTCTGGAGCACAGAATCTGGCGAGATCGTCAAATCATTTGAATATGTCAGTAGCAACGCATCCCGCTCCCGGAGTGGACTCGCGATATCACCTGACGGAACGCTACTGGCCGCAGTGGATAGGGGGAGCAGTGTCCTTGTTTGGAATCTGCACACCGGCGAGTCAAAATATGATGCAAACCCGGCCCATTCAAGCAGAGTGACCGATGTGGTCTTTAGTCCTGATGGTCGGCTAATTGGCTCGGTCGGAGGCGGAGACATCCGCGTCTGGGAAATTGACTTCGGGAAACTGCTATCGACGATGGTTCCGCTTGGCCTATCTCCAGCAACTGTGCATTCGATAGACTTCTCGAACGGTGGGTCGCAACTGATTGCGGCCGGCGAATGTTACACCCCCAAACGCGGCTTCGGAGGAACCATATCACTCTGGGAGACAAGCACTGGGAGGAACTTGCGATCCAAGTTGCTTCCTGGCCGTTGTACTTATGTCAAAGTCGACGATGCGCAGGATGTTGTGGTCGTAGGCTCCGGAATGACCCTAAGGGGATTCGGTGGCGAAAATCGCGAGGCCGAGCCAAAGATCGACCAATTCACCAAAGATCTGTCGCTGAGTGTGTCCGGTCCCGATATCTCGTCCGGAAGAATACGCGAAGCCTTTATCGGATCGAATGGGAAAATCACGTTCGTGACGGAGGGCGGAAATCTTATGCGTTGGAATAATGACGAAGACCAGGTACATGAATTCAAGCTGAAGGCCCTAAGAAATCTAATTCATTCGGCCGCGATATCAAAAGATGGGAACTTGCTTGTAACCAGTGGCCTATTCGATCCTGCCATATACGTTTGGCAAGTTGAACCCGAGCAACAATTATCGCAGTTTCTGTACGCCGATACTATGGGTTCGTCAGTGGCCATCTCGCCCGACTCGGCCATGATTGCTGTAGCACCGATCAGCTTAACCAGTACCTCGAAAGAGTTCGCAAAGAATATCAAGGTATGGTCCCAGGCCGGCGAAGCGCTTTGCGAACTGCAAATCGGGCTGGCAAATGCGTCCTGCCTGGCGTTCTCGCCCGATGGCAGCTTACTTGTATCGGGCCATCAAGATGGAACACTCACACTTTGGCAAATTCCTTAGCGAAGTTGTTTCCTAATGAGTGAGGAATAGCTACATGGATCGCAATCAATGCGAGGCAGGAAATGGACAAACTGTCACTTTTCATCTTGAGAAAAAAATAGTGATCTTGGTGTGAAAAGCATGGCGACCGGCGACCGGCCATTGCAAGTTGAGCCGTAGTGGAAGGCTGGTTAGAGTTCGAACTTACATGAGTGGAATGCTCAATGCTTGACCGTTGAGGGGGGTGGCTAGGGGATCTCATTCCTGGGGTTGCCCTACAGTCGTTTTGATCCAATACTTGGACTATCGTAGAGATTATGCGGCAGCCAGCGTTGCCAACTCGAAAACATTAGCGCGAGTGTTCACTTGAAACCGATACTCCAAGCTCTCCTGCTCGCAGATCACGTCTACCATGATTCTAGCACGGGTAAGTTTGTGATTGCTGGTATCTTCAATGGGGTTACGGTGCTTCGGAATGGCGTAAGTCAGAATGGAGACGACATTTCCCAGACCCCTGCGAGCTCGACTCGCGGGTGAATCAGTTTTGGTGTTAGCCGGCCCCGACCCACCGCCTTTCCCGCTTCCGCATCACCAGACCCCTGCGAGCTCGACTCGCAGGTGAATCAGTTTTGGTGTTAGCCGGCCCCGACCCACCGCCTTTCCCGCCACCTACGTTCTGGTGGAAAGAGGCGGCTCTACGCCCTCTACTTTCTCGACCGGCGCAACGGGCTTCGGAGCTACCTCGGGCGCGGTGTCCGTCTCAGGCAATGGTGCATCCGGAGCTTTGGCCACGTTCAACTGCTTCTGAAACTCACATGCTCGTTGATGAAGATCGCGTAGCCTGTCCAACTCCAATTTTGCTCGCTGCGCGCTGTTAGTCGCATGTTGCAATTCTACTTGTGCACGCCGTGCTTCAGCGACAGTAAGAGCGCCTTTTTGGTGTGCCTGCGTCGCGTCTTCAGACTCGGACTTGGCCAACTCCTCGGTCGCACGGGCGTCTTCCCAGGCCAATTCTTGAAGACTCAGTTGATGCTCTAACTGTTGAAACGTGAATCCCCAATCCTCGGTTGCTGCGGACACTTTGGGTTCGAGCTTGGCCAGGATCTGAGCGCGGACATCTGCAGTTGCGTAATTAGTGCTTTCCACCCCCGCGAACTCTTCTTTCAACGCTTTCAAGCGACGCATAGCGTTCCATAGAGCTTCTGGTGTTGACTGGCTAGCTGTCGGTTCGCTGCTAGACTCCACCGTCGTCGTTGATTCGCTTGCATTCACGGCGACTGGAACATAAGTTACCTTTCCGTGCTCATCCAGTTTTCTTAAATAGCGAATCCGCTCGGTGTTGGAAGATTCATCAACAGGCCGCTCCTCGCTAGGAGTGTCCAAAGTGGAAAGCTGATTGCTTGCAGGGTCGTCTTCATTTTGGTTGGAACCCGCTTGTTGAGGGAAATTAGACTTAAATTGTAGAGAATCAAGTTGTTGACCAGGAACAGTTTGAGCGTAGGGTTGAGGCACTTTATTAGATGGTACGACGCCGTAACCTGGATTTGCAGGCGGCTCCCATGGTTGATAGTCCCACTGCAATGGATCCTTCTGTCCGGTCAAATCAGACAAACGACGCTCGATGATCTCGTCGCGCTGATGGTCCCTGCGCTGGAGTATGTCTTGCATGCGTTTGACGTCGGTTGAAAGCTTTTCCACTTGATCCGATTGTTGTTGATGTCGGGTTTCAAATTGCGCCGCAATCAGCGAGCGCAACTCATTCTCTTTTTGTTTTCTAAGGTGGTGGTCGCTGGGCAGTCCATGCAGCTCGGCTACCAACTGACCCATCTTCATTTCTTCAGGTGTGGCAGGCCTCATCGCCGATGGGTATGGGTTGTAAGTCGGATAGTATGTGTTTGCAGGAGGGGACTGAGGCGGTGTGTACGTCCCAGGTTGGCCGGTGAGGGCAGGTGGGAACTGTGGAAGGGCGAGGATGCCTTGGAGTTCAGCGGATAGAGGGACCATGCTCGAATTCGGCCCATAACGATTGTCGCGACTGTCTACTGGGGCAACCTCTGAAGAAAATCCACCATTGCTCGGTTGGGTGGGGTACGCGATTGTAACGCCATCGGTGTACGCTTGAATGGTTGGACTTGCGGGTGAAGCGCTATTTGAAGGGACGCGAGCTTCGGAGTACGTTGGCCCATTGGTCGACACGGCGCTGCGGGAGGGCGTCGAATCAGTGCGCGACTGTGCAAACAGAACTCCGACTACGACTGCAGTCCCAGCCGTAGCCATCATCACTGAAACTTTCCAGAATCTAGCAGTGGTCGATTTGGTTTTCATATTGGCCTCGTTGAGTAGAGAGGGGATCGCCCTCGAAAGTAGTTCGTTTAAGTGTTAGCTGGGGTCGCACGCCTGTCGCCCCTTCAGGGCTTGCGCTGCTGGGCGCTCTACTTCACCTGGGATTTGCATCCCAGGCTATCTCAAGCCGTCCCTATCGGGACTAAAAACTGGGGCCTTCGAGCTCTGATTGCAAGCGCTGAAGTTGTTGCTGACTGGAGTCTAGCAACTTCTCCAATTCGCTTGATCGCCATGGTTCTTCAATCTCAGTGCGTGCAACCGATTTATTATTAATCTGATTTGAATTCACAGGCTGAGCAAGCTCGGCGGCTTGCCACCCAACCTGGGAAGTATAGATGGCAAGCGTTAAACAGAGCAACAACAATGCGACCGATACCGTTCGCTTCAGCCAACGGAGCTTGGGCGTGCGCAGCGCGGCAGGAAGTGCGACATGCGTCGGTGCGCGAGCATGGGCTAGCGCTCCACGCACGAGCTCAGCGACTTGCTCGGCCGATTGAATTCGCTCGGCAGCTTTGGCCGTCATCAAGAGCTGGACCAGCCGTTGATACCACAGGGGATAGGTGGGATTGATCTCGACAATGGAATGTGGCTGTTCTTCGGCTATGCGACGCAAGACATCGAGCGTTGAAGCCCCACGCACTGGCGGGCGTCCGGTAGCCATGGCATACAGTACTGCTCCCAATGAATAGATGTCGGTGCGATGATCGAGCTCGGCACCACGCGCTTGCTCAGGACTCATATACTGCGGCGTGCCAGCTAGGAGACCACTACCCGTCAGTGTTGCATCGTCGAGCGCACGAGCCAAGCCGAAGTCGGTGATCAAAATGCGAAAGCCTCCTTCATCCAACAGCAGGTTGGCCGGCTTGATATCGCGATGCACAATCCCCTGACGATGTGCGGCCGCCAGTCCCTCAGCGACTTGTAGTCCGATCGACAGGCTGCGTTCGAGCGGCAATGGGCCATCCTGGTCGATGGCATGTTGCAAATTCCCTCCAGCTACCAATGGCATCACGAGGTAGGGCCAGGCGGTAGATTGCCCGTTCGTAGATGGCACAGAATTCGACCCACGCGGACGCATCGCCTCGGTCATTCAACCGCTGGAGCAGCGAAATTCGCGTATCGGGGACGAGCATCCTGTGCGACCTCAAGCAGGAAATATGTGGGATAGGCTTCTAGCCTGCCATGCCGGAATTGACAGGCTGGGAGTCGATCCCACCTTCCAAAACCGACAGTGAGAAACCGAAACTGTCTACATAGTATCACGCTTGAGCAGGCGAATTCTTACAGCCGCCGACGGAAAATAATACAGTTTTTTACGACATAAAATCGTTTAACGCCGAGCCGTAGCAGGCCGTTATGCACAAGGCGAGCTGATCAACGGATGGAGCTCCGACGAACCACAGCACATCTCAACCCGCTGTCGCGGCCTGCGCAGGCGACGGCACCTGCGGCCGCCAACATCCTCGCCAATATGCGCATGCCAACCAACTCTGCCCTCTGCCCTATGTGGCGATGAGCCCGCGCCGAAGTGCAATCGACTCCGCTTCTGCCTGCGCCTACGTAGCCTGTGGTCTCGCGCTCGTTCAACTACTGCAGCTTCGTAGCACCACTCCATAGTAAACATAACTCATGATCCACCGGCTACTCCGTCTCGTTGTTAAACAATTTGTCTCAACTAGCTGAAACCGTTAAACGCAGCGTCAGCAAGGGCGTTTGATTTGACTGCAAATGGGTGCATAAAACCAAGGTAATTCATGCATTAGAGATTCGAGTTAGACTCAAACGTCCCTGCTGACGCTGCGGGTTATGAATAATCCGGGTTAAACAGACTAACGTGCTACCAACTCAAACTCGCTTGGTCGATCATCACTTTTGCTAGTGTTTATTGGATAAACAGAAACTCGCGAGTGTTGATTAGGGCCCAGACGACATTGCCGTAGTCCATCATAATGTCTCCGCGGCTCATTTCGTGCAGGGCTGTATCGCAATCATGGCTGGTCGGTGGGCGATTGAGAATCGACAGAAACATCACATTGAGCGCATCGCGTGGGCCGCGCGAGCGTGACAGATTATTGTGAATCACGGAGCCACTTTCGAGCATCATGTGGGTAAAGGGACCGTTGAACATCGTGAGGATCTGAGGCACGTTGGGAGCCGTGCTGTCTCCTTCGATCGTTTCGCGATCTCCCTGGCCGAATTGTCGCAAAAAGTGATCGGCCGGGAGCGGACTGGGCAACTCCGACGAACGCGCCAGCACTTGTTGGCAATAGCTCGAACCATTCATGATTTCCTGCCGCGCCTGAGGCCCGACCGTTTCGTCGTAGCTGGTAGCAATCTTTTCAGCGTCGCTCCAAGTGACCGTGGCCATGTCGACATTGACCGTGTCACGCAGCTTCTCATTGTCGGGCAGCTCGAACGAGAACGGGTTGTAAACGGCAATCGTTAGAATCGAATCCCACACCTGTTCGGCCGACATGCGGCGCAGTCGCGGCCCTGGAAAATGATAGAACTCAGCCAGCGAAGGATCGAAATCGCTACTCGCTCGCTGGTACGTTTTGGTGTAGTACAACGTTCGTAGGAATTCTTTCTGATTGAATTTGAGCCGAATCATCTCCTGAGTCAAGAACTCGAGTAGCTCGGGGTTTTGACAAGGACTGTCGTCGCGAAGATCGTCAATCGGCTCGATCAATCCCACTCCCATGACGCGCTTCCACAGGCGATTGGCGATCGTCTTGGCAAACAGTGGATTGTCGGTCGCGGTCAACCACTGAGCAAACTGCTCGCGCCGCGTCTTGCCTTCGGAGCCCTCGGGCAAGCTACCCCACAGCACGGACGGCGCGACGACCTCGTCGGGTTTGCCATCGGAGTAGGCATAGTCGAGGGGGAGCTTGAGAACGCGCTGCGCGTCGAAGGAGACGCGATACAAATTGGCTTGCATCATTTGATCCATCGAGCCTTCAAGCCGCTTTTCTGGATCGATCTTCTTAGCTTCCTGCTTGAGTCGCTCGATCGGATCGCCATTGCTAAAGGCAGGCGAGTCCCCACCATCGCGAGTGACGACGCCGGCGGTAAATGCCGCCAATTCGTAGAAGTTCTTCTGCGTCCAGCGATCGAATGGATGATCGTGGCACTGCGCGCAACCGATCTGCGTCCCCAAAAAGACTCGGACCGTGTTATCAATGTGTACCAGCGGCATACCGTCATCGCGAAGCGTATAGCCCGCCGCCGGATTGTCCCACAGCTTTCCTTCGGCCGTCAACATTTCGCGGACCCACTCATCATAGGGGCGATTGATGCGCACTTGATCCTTGACCCAGTCGCGGTAGCTGGTGGCCGGTAGGAACTCCTGGCGGTCGTTCAAGCGTAGGATGCTGGCCCAATAGTTATAGCTGTGGCTGACATAGCCATACGAATTGAGGAGACCGTCGATCAGGATTTCTTGCTTGCGCTCTTGCTTGTCACTGGCATAGGCATTGGTATGCACCAACCCTGGAATTGCACCTGAAATATCGAGAAACGCGCGTCGTACAAAGGTGTGGTCGTTAGCGGGCGAATTGGCTGATAACTTCTGGTGAGCCAATTGGGCTTCGACCAGGGCGTCGATCTTTTCGGCAACTTGCCGACACTCGGTCACGCGGTCCATATCGACGGGGGCGACTTCAGGCAGCTTGGCAGGTACCGATTTGACTGGGGCTGGAAGGCCACCATACCCTCTAAAATCGCGTGAGGAGATGGTGCGTTTGGAATCCGGCTGCCCAAAGGCCCTCTGCGAAAGGTAGCCGGTGGAGGCGATGTACCACAGACAGACGAACCAAAGCAACGGACTGTGACAACTCGGCAGCCAAGGGCGTTTCACTAGCATTCCTTTTCGTGATTGCCCAGCGGTGGCCGGCGTTTCCAAGAAACAAGAAACGCAGATAAGTTCAATCGGCCAAAAGTGTGCAAGCTACAGCCTACCATTTCGCCGTCGAATACTCAACGATTAGATAGCACTTTATGCAAATATTCGCTCCTCAATTCGCACTCGACCGGACACAATCGACATAATACCTAAGTTGGCCGTCCACTTTCTCTTCAATTAAACCATGGATATCGGTATCAAAGCCAGGGAACTGCTGGTTGAACATTCGTGCGAATTGCAGGTATTCAACAATCAATTTATTGAACCGCTCACCAGGAATTAATAGTGGGATTCCTGGTGGGTACGGGGTCAATAGCACCGCAGTAACTCGACCTTCGAGTTCGTCGATCTCGACGCGATCCAGATCGCGGTGAGTCATATGGTCGTAGGCTTGCCACGGCTTCATGGCCGGTTGCATGGGCGACAGGTACATCTCAGTCGTCACGCGCGCGATATCATGCTTTTTATAGGCATCGTGGATTTGCTGGCACAGATGCTTGAGCCCAACCCCCTCGTATTGCGGGTATTGCTGGGCAAACTCGGGGAGGATTTTCCAGATGGCTAAGTTTCTATCGTAGTCATCTTTGAATTGTTGCAAGGCGCTGAGCAGCGTGTTCCAGCGTCCCTTGGTAATGCCGATGGTGAACATGATGAAAAACGAATACAAACCCGTTTTCTCAACGATGACGCCGTGTTCGGCCAAATAGCGCGTGACGATTGAAGCCGGTATGCCAGACTCTGCGAAATGTCCTTTGACGTTTAACCCTGGAGTGATCAGCGTCGCCTTGATCGGGTCGAGCATGTTGAAGCCCTCCGCCAAGTTACCGAAGCCGTGCCAATTGTCATCGCCACCGCGTAGAATCCAGTCTTCTTGCGTGCCAATCCCCTCTTCGCAGATCTCCTCGGGACCCCAGACTTGGAACCACCAATCGTCCCCCCACTCGGCGTCCACCTTGCGCATCGCGCGGCGAAAGTTGAGCGCTTCGGCGATCGACTCCTCGACGAGCGCCGTGCCGCCTGGTGGTTCCATCATGGCCGCCGCTACGTCGCACGAAGCGATAATGGCGTACTGCGGCGACGTCGAGCTGTGCATCAAATAGGCTTCGTTGAAGATATGTCGATCGAGCTTGGTCGCTTTTGACTCTTGGACCAAAATCTGCGATGCCTGCGAGATTCCGGCCAGTAATTTGTGCGTCGAGTGAGTCGCGAAGACCATCGAGTTGTCGCAGCACGGACGCTCGCGGCCAATGGCATGCATGTTTTTGTAGAAATCATGAAACGTAGCGTGTGGTAGCCAAGCCTCGTCGAAGTGCAGTGTGTCGATCTTTCCGTCAAGTATTTCTTTGAGCGTTTCGACGTTGTATACGATGCCATCGTAGGTGCTCTGGGTGATCGTCAAGATACGCGGCTTGCGATCCGGATGCTTGGCCTGCGCCTCGCGCGCGAACGGGTTGGCATCAATCTTCTTTTGGATGTTCTCAGGACGGAACTCTTCTATGGGAATTGGGCCGATCAACCCCAGGCTATTGCGCGTCGGGGTCAGAAAGACGGGGATGGCCCCGGTCATTATGATCGAGTGCAAAATCGACTTGTGGCAATTGCGATCGACGACCACGATGTCGCCCGAGGCGACGGTCGAGTGCCATACCATCTTGTTGGATGTCGACGTGCCGTTGGTTACAAAGAAGCAGTGGTCGGCGCTAAAAATCCTCGCCGCATTGCGCTCCGACGCGGCTATGGGTCCGGTGTGATCGAGCAACTGCCCGAGCTCCTCGACGGCGTTGCACACGTCGGCACGCAGCATGTTCTCGCCGAAGAATTGGTGGAACATCTGCCCCACTGGACTTTTTAAGAAGGCGACTCCCCCCGAGTGACCAGGGCAATGCCACGAATACGAACCGTCGCTCGCATAGTGCACGAGCGCACGAAAGAAGGGGGGGGCCAGGCCGTCGGTGTACGATCGAGCCTCACGCAAGATGTGTCGCGCCACAAATTCGGGAGTATCCTCGAACATGTGAATAAAGCCATGCAGCTCGCGCAAGATATCGTTGGGAATATGGCTGCTTGTGCGCGTCTCGCCGTAAAGAAAGATAGGGATATCGTTGTTCTTGAAGCGAATCTCTTGAATGAATTCTCGCAGCTTGGCAATGGCCGGTTCCTCGTCACCACCGGCGGTAAACTCTTCGTCGTCGATGGACAGAATGAAAGCCGACGCGCGAGATTGTTGCTGTGCGAACTGAGACAAATCGCCGTAGCTCGTCGCCCCGATGACCTCTGCCCCCTCGCCTTCGATCGCTTGGGCAAGCGCGCGAATTCCCAGCCCGGAAGCATTTTCCGAACGAAAGTCCTCGTCGATGATCAAAATAGGGAAGCGAAACTTCATAGGTAAATTCTCGGCGAGCCAGAATTGCAGGGAGGAATGAAGAACTAGCTCTCAGATTCTACCCAGCCTTGCCCAGTTTGTCGTCGCCACTTTACCTGGCTGGCTTTCCAAGCACCACATCGCGCCAAAATGCAGGCGTTCCCTTCCAGGCACCCTCGTAGGCCGATTCTAACGGAACGTTTACAAAGCGCTTAGCGTCCAAAAAGATCGGCATTTCGGGAAGCCGCATTCCGGCTTCCAGATACTCGACGAACATGTCAATATGCCGTGGCAGACTCAGTTTGGGCAATACAGTTCGGCCAGCGCATAGTAGCCTTCGGGAAGGACCCCACAGTTGAGCGCGTTGCGAATTTCTGTGATCCACGCTGTGTGGAAATCGTGAAAAACCCCCGATTCGACGCGCGACCAATCATGCACTGGCATTCCTACTCTCCTTTAAATAGCTACAACCTCTATTGTAGTCCTAAATGGAGACGTCCACGATTTTCATTACTTAAACTTAAACACTAAGGTTTAAGTTGGAGTTTTGGTTAAGCATTAGTGCTTCAACCACTTTTAAATTAAGGGTAGTGGAGGAGGTTACGAGTCCGATTGATTCGTAAAACGTTTGGGACTCGTAACCTCGTCCACTACCTCCAACTCCATAATCAAGAAATCAAAGTCTTTATCGAGGGTAGTATCCATGACCCATCGACCTATCGGTCAGATTAATTACGACAACCGCGATCGAGTGGTCTTGGTCAGTGGCGGTGCGAGCGGTATTGGACTAGCGATCTGCGAGAGCTTTGCCGAGTCGAGTGCTCGGGTGTTGTGCATGGACATCGACCATGCGGCGGCGAAAGCTCTGCCAGCAGCCATTGAGTTCATTCAAGGGGACACTTCACGTGAAGCGGACTGCCAAGCAGCGGTCGAGCACGCCGTCGAATTGTGGGGCGGGTTGGATGTACTGGTCAATAATGCCGCCATCCAACCCAAAGCATCGTATGTACCGCTCGATCAACTCGACGCTGAATTGTGGCAGCAGATGGTCGCTGTCAATTTGTCAGGCTATTCGTTTCTTGCCAAGCATGCTGTGCGAATCATGCTGGCTCAGCACAGCGGTGTGATCGTCAACATGGCCAGCGGCCAGGCCCACCGCACCGCCCGCCAAGTACCCAGTTACGGACCGCTCAAAGCGGCCAACGTGCTGCAGAGTATGCAGTGGGGAATAGAATACGCGCGGCAGGGAATCCGAGTTGTCTCGGTATCGCCCGGAGCGATCGATACACCGCTGGTCCGCGCGAGTTTGGAGGCGCAGGGAGGCGAGCGGGAATTGGCCAATCGACATCCACTGGGACGCATTGGCCGAGCCGCCGAGGTGGCTGCGGCTGTGCTATGGCTGAGCAGCTCCGCAGCTTCGTTCGTCACCGCGACCGACCTGGCCGTCGACGGGGGCCTGGGAGCGATGGGGGCATTTGCAGACCCCTACCCAATCGATACGCTGCGGGAGGATACATAAGCAATTCGGATCAAACAGACCAATGGTCGGTTACAGCTAAGAATTAGGGTGGAAGGTAGTGGACGAGGCACTAGTCTCCCGATTACGTTTTATTCGCGCTCATTCGTGTGATTCGAGGGCAAAATTCCGCTCTAGCGAGCAAAGTAAAGATTTTACTAGGATGCATGCCAGCGCTGGCCGCACCCCGCTTTGGCCCGCTCCCAGAATTCTCCAAGCGAAGGAACGCGAAACGATGCGATCAATTGCAGTCATCAATCAGAAAGGTGGGGTGGGTAAGACCACAACCGCCGTCAATCTAGCCGCATCGCTTGCGGAAGCAGGTCGCCGCGTATGCGTGCTCGACCTCGACCCCCAAGCTCACGCATCGTTGCATCTAGGTTTGTCGGTCATCGACGACCAGCCGAGCGTATATGACATTTTGTGCGGCGACGCCGCGATCGACGACGCACGCAGTTGGGTCAACGAACGTTTGGCCATCGTCCCCTCGAGCCTCGATCTGGCCGCAGCCGAGATGGAATTGGCTTGTGAAGTCGGGCGGGAAGTGATCCTGCGCGACAAATTGGAAGTCGACACCGAGGAATTCGATTTCCTCATACTCGACTGCCCACCATCGCTGGGTGTGTTGACGCTCAATGCGTTGACCGCTGTCGACGAAGTCTTCTTACCGCTTCAACCGCACTTCTTGGCGCTACACGGGCTGAGCAAGCTGTTGAAGACGATCGAGATCGTAGCCAAACGATTAAATCCCAGCCTGCACCTGTCGGGCGTGGTATTGTGCATGTACGAATCGAGCACTCGCTTGGCGGCTGAAGTGACACGCGATGTGGATGAGTTTCTGCAGTTGCAGTCACGCGGCGGTGGCGTGTGGGCTGGCGCCAAATTCTTCCAAACTCGGATTCGCAGAAACATACGCTTGGCCGAAGCGCCGAGCTTTGGACAGTCGATTCTCGAATACGCTCCGACATCCAATGGGGCCGAAGACTATCGCGCCTTGGCTCAAGAGTTCATGGAATTGCGTGTTGGTCGCCATGCTGAGCGCGAAGTCGCGCGGGCTGCTTAGTTCTTAGTTCTTGGTTCTTGGTTCTTGGTTCTTGGTTCTTAGTTCTTGGTTCTTGGTTCTTAGTTCTTGGTTCTTGGTTCTTGGTTCTTGGTTCTTGGTTCTTGGTTCTTGGTAGTGGACGAGGTTGCGAGTCCCGGAGAACTAACGAATCGAACCGACTCGTTGCCTCGTCCACTCCCTTTAAGATGGAAATAGAGCGAAATTGATGCAAGCCACGAGTCGAAAAACTGTTCGCTCGATGCTCGCACTGTTGGCGTTGAGCTTACTTTTCGCCGTCGGCTGTCATGGCTGGCGTAGCGGAGCGATCGACCAAGGGCTCGATTTACTGTCTCCACCGCCTCCGGTCGAGGTGTCGGTATCCAATCCGGCCCACGTGGGCGATGTCGATCCTGATTTCCTGTGGCGTCAAGTCGTCGATGCGGTGGACGACCACTTTCGCATCGACAAGGAAACTCCAGTCCGCCGCGACAATATGACTTGGTTCGAGGGTCGCTTGTCAACCTACCCTCAAGTCAGTGGGACGAGCATGGAACCGTGGCGGCACGATGCGGCTCGCGGCTTCGAACGACTTCAGAGCACGGTGCAGACCATTCGACGCACAGCCAACGTGCGCATCGTTCCCGAAGCGACTGGCTATATGCTGGACGTCCAAGTGATGAAAGAGCAGGAGGATGTCGATCAATCGCAATTTGCCACGGCAGGGGCCGCTGCCCAACGACATGATGGCTCGATCGTCCGCCACCAAAATAGCCTGCGACAGGCCCCAGTAACCCTCGGTTGGTACGAAATTGGACGCGATCGCGACTTGGAACGTAGGCTCATGGAGAGTATTCTAGGGCGGATAACCAATGTCGCACCGCCGCGAAGTCGCTTGTTGCAACATGCAATGCCGTAGCGGACGAGCCTGTAGTGGACGAGGTTACGAGTCCCTAACAAACGGACTCGTAACCTCGTCCACTACCTCAAATCCCGAAAAGTCGATTCCATGAAAATTATTTTTGCCACGCTGTCGCTGTCTATGTTTTTCGCGAGTGGGGCGATCGACCAGCTCTTCGGATCGGTAGCCTGCGGAGCGGAACCAACGACCGTCCGACTGTGGGAAGGAGACGCACCTGGGGCGCTCGGTTCGGAAGAAAAGGACATTCCGACCGCCATCGTCTACTTGCCCGCCAAGGCTTCAGCACCGACCGGTGCGATCGTGATTTGCCCCGGCGGCGGTTATGGCCACCTAGCCATCGATCATGAGGGACACCAAATCGCCGCGTGGGCGAATGAAATGGGCTTGGCAGGCATCATCGTCAGCTATCGACATCGCCAGCGCGGCTACGGTCACCCAGCTCCGCTGCTCGACGCCCAGCGCGCGATTCGCCTCACTCGCCAGAATGCCTCCCAATGGAATATCGACCCCAACCGAGTCGGCGTGATCGGCTTCTCCGCCGGTGGGCACTTGGTAACGACCGTTTTGACTCACTTCGATTTGGGCGATGCAAGCGCCAAGGATGCGATCGACAAGCAGAGCTGTCGCCCCGACTTTGGTATCGTATGCTATGCGGTGATCTCCTTGGGCGAAATTTTCACCCATGGTGGTAGCATGAAGAATCTGCTCGGCGAGAACGCCGATCCCGAGCTCGTTAAAAGTCTGTCGAACGAACGGCAAGTCACTGCGGAAACACCTCCCTGTTTCGTTTGGAGCACGGCGGAAGATCCGGTCGTGCCCGTAGAGAATAGTTTGCGATTTGTTTCTGCTTTGGCCAAAGCAGGTGTACCGGTCGAACTACATGTGTTCCCCCAAGGGCGACATGGAATCGGCCTTGGTGCCGATATCCCCGGCGCGAGTCAATGGCCCAGCCTGTGCCACGACTGGCTGCGCAGATTGAACATCGCCAAGTAAGTTGATCACCCATCCACTTCCCCAATTTCCACCGATTACGAGACGATCGCCATGGGCCGCAGTTTTGAAGTTCGCAAAGTCTCTATGGCCAAGACGGCCGGACAAAAATCCAAGGTCTATTCGAAATACGGCAAGCAACTGTATGTCATGGCCAAAAACAGTGGCGCGGACCCAGCCGGCAATCCCAGCCTCCGCGCTTTGATCGAAAAAGCCAAACGCGACCAGGTTCCCGCCCACGTAATCGAGAAAGCTCTCGAGAAGGCCAGTGGTGTGGGGGGCGAAGATTTCTTTGCGGCGCGGTATGAAGGCTTTGGCCCCGGTGGCTGTTCGATGATCATCGATTGCCTAACCGACAACAACAATCGTACCATCACCGATGTGCGCAATTGCTTTACCAAGACTGGCTCGAAAATGGGTGCCCCCGGCTCGGTGGCTCACCAGTTCGATCACTTGGCCATCGTCTCTTTTGTAGGCGACGATGCCGAGTCCGTTCTGGAAGCGCTGCTGGCCGCCGATGTGGATGTTAACGACGTCGAGTGCGAAGAGGGGCATGTCACTGTGTTCGCACCGGCTACCGAATCGCACAAACTCAAGCAAGCGCTGCATGACGCCTTCCCTGAACTCACCATCGAGCTCGATGAAATCACCTTTGTCCCGCAGACTCGCGCCGACATTTCCGCCGACGATCTACCGATGTTCGAGAAGTTCCTCCACATGCTCAACGATTGCGACGATGTGCAAGACGTCTATCACAACGCAAATCTACCGAACGGTTAGTTGCGACCTCTCGCCATTGCCACTGCGCTATCTGCCATTAAACCCGGAGTGTTCTCGAGCGACCCAATCGTGATTTTTCTTGCCCACCTGTTTGGGAGGGTCGCGAGTCATGCGAGCGGGGAGGGGACTTTCGCCATACTGCCCCTCCGCTCGTCCAACTGCGTCGGTGCATGTCGCGACTCTCATGCAGGGGAGTAAATAAAGAGTCTAAATACAAAACGGCGACACGCATGTGTCGCCGTTCTGATTTAATTCTCAAGAAGAAACGCTACTGCGTTTGCTTTCGATGCTCGATCACTCGAGCTTAGTGGCCACAACCACAACCAGCAGCAATTCCGCAGCCACAGCTTGGTGCGACAACGACGCAGCAGCTATCTACGCAGCTATTGGGGGCGGCCCGACGAGCCTTCAGGCGTGCGAACAGGCCTGGCTTCTTGCAGCAGACCGTCGCTTCGCAGCAAACGGGTGCACAGCAAACGGGGGCTTCGCAGCAAACGGGTGCTGGAGCACAGCAGGGTGCTGGTGCTACAACAGGAGCACAGCAGGGTGCTGGTGCTACAACAGGCGCACAGCAGGGTGCTGGAGTCGCTTCGCAGCAGACAGGTGCTGGAGTGCAGCAAACGGGTGCGGGAATGCAGCAGTCACGTTTAGCCAAGCGTTTCGCCTTGCGGCTTGGGCGAGCACATGGATCGCAGCTCACTTCGCAACCACAGCTTGGAGCAACGTCGCAACCACATGCGTTGCCGCGGGAACCGAACAAGCCGGCTTGAGCACTGGCAGGAGCCGAACAACAGACGGCCGCAACGGCCAACAGAGCAACAAATCGAATCGACATAGAGGGTCTCAACTTTCAAAACCAGAACAGGGTAAGTGGTAAGTCTCCGGCAATTTCGACTGGCTCGCTTTCACAGGCTTGGCAACTGACAACGTGTTGGGCCAACTGTCTGAGCTGAGGTGTCGAACTTGGATCCGGGGACACGAGTTCGAAAGAAGTTTTCACCACGACTAGCCTTAAGGTCTGCCCAATCTGCAATAATTGCCTAAAGTCAGGCTCGTGACCGCTCGACCTTGCCGGTCGTGCGACCTATGCAGCTTGTGCCGAGTGCTTTCCATAGACTAAGACGGAGGGATGACTCCTGAAGAACGCTCGAAACGGTTGGAAGAAGCCCGCAACGACGACGATTCGTGGAACGAATGGTATCATCTAACCCCCATGGAACGTTGGGACGAGTCGTCGAAGATGTAGCAGTTCTATCTACAAATAGGTGGCTCGCTTGATCCCGAACCCGATCCACAAAGTCCTTTCGACGCTTTCATGCCACGCAGTGCAGCGCCTGCTTATGGGCGATCAAGCCTGCGTGTTCTACGGCGTAGCCGAGTTTAGTCGCGATTGCGCCATCGTCCTCATCGCCGATCCCAACAATCTTGCGAGGCTGTCCGCAACTCTCGACGAACCGCAAGCACTTCGTCTAGCCCGACGCCAGCGGGGTATAGCGTAAAGGCTGCATTCTCAGTATGTCAATCTTCGAACCTTAGACTTCTCATGCAAGCATTGCCGCCAGTCCCGAATTGGGTAAAGGGGCCAGAAGTCTGCTTGCATTACCCCAAGGCGATCTGCTATTGCGCAATCGCAAATCGCATTATGTTGCAGAATTGCTATTGGTGAAACGCATTCACCTATGCTACCGTTTTACCCCAATCCCGTTATTGCTGCGCTCGCTTCCCCAGAAAAGCTAGTGTGGGCTTGTTTTGTCATTGGCATAAGGAGGAGCCTTCATGCAACTTGTTAACATGGACGTTGAACGTCACGGATCGTTCGGACCCTTTTCATTGGGCCCCCTCTCACCAGGCCTCAACGCACTGTGCGGCCCAGCCGGCTCGGGCAAAACGACCCTGCTGTCTTGGTTGCGCCAATTGGCGGAAGAAGATCACCAGCGGGGCGCAAACGGCCTCCGCTCAACTTGGAGCCGCACTCGTCCTGCATTGCTCGGCAGTGTCGAAGTAGCCAATCGCGGACTTCGCTTTCGCCTGGGGGGCCACAGTTCGGTGCCGCGTGGTCATTCGCACAGCCACTACGCGTACGACGCTCGACCGCTCGATCAAGCTGGCACAAACCTAACCGCTCGACAGCTTGAAGCCTTCGCCGCCATGGCCTCGACCAGCCCTGCCTTGAATCTCACTCCCCATGAGGCCCTAGCCGGTATCGAAAGCGGACTAGAAATCACTGCCCAGCGTTTGGGACTCGATGCACACCCAGCCCGATCGTACCAGCACCCCGATCGCGAGCACCTGTTGGCACGTCAACGCGATATCGAGTCGCGTTTGCAGCACCTGAGTCAACTACAATCGTCGCGTGAAATCCTACTTTCTCGACGCGATGATCTGCAGCGCGAATTACAGAACGCCCACTCGAATCCGCAAGTTGCAAATGCACAGGCTGCGTTGCGTTATGAAGGCTATCCCAGCGAATATCGACGCTACGGCGAACGCTTCGCGCTTATCGAAGCTGATTTGCGCGAGTCCGAAACACGACTCGCAGAACTCGATCGCGAATTGGCTAGCCTGCAAGCCGAATTGAAACTGCTGGAGACTTCACGGCACTGCGTCACGGTCGACGACTCCTATCGAGTGCAGTTGCAACAGATCGATGAACGCTTGACGCGTTGGCGGCAAACGCTGCGCGATCTCAAAGGACATCGCAACCACATCGAACACGAAGCTACCGACGCACGCTTGGATCGACAAGTCGGCGATCAGTTGTCAGCCACCAAAGAGCCCGATCCTCGCGCTCCACTGCGGTCGCTCGAGGCCCAGATTCTCTCCGCGCGCAATCAGCTCGACGCCCTAGTCGATCGCTACAGCGTCTTCCAAGATCAACGCGGTCAGGGCACGCGACGCGGCTACGGCGACGGGCGCAGCGGCTACGCAGTGCATCAGGATACCTCGGGCCGCACCCACATAGCCTATACGGATAACCACTACTATCCCGACTCGAGCAATCTGCCCGACACGCTGCGCAGCATGCAAAAGGATCTGTACGAAGCCTGCCAACAGTTGGCACGCCATGAATCGCGCGCAGCCACCGAAACGCTCAAACAGCAATCGCAACAATTGCAGCGTTGCGAGTCGGAATTGCTGCATTCGGTCGAGAAGTTGATCGAAGAACGCGCTGCACTGCTGCGAAAAATCGCCGACCAGTATCAGTTGTCTGCCGAGCAATTGTCGTTAGCATTTGGCGATTGGTGCAACTGTCACGACCACAATCATCTCCACGATTGGCTGCTCAGTGAAGCGGACATTAAGACTTCGCATACCGGTGCCGACCCGCTAGCGCGCCAGCGATTGCTCGAAAAGATTTCAGGCATTGAACTCCAACGCAAGCAAGTCACTTTGCATTGTGAGGGCTGCCGTCGACAGTTGCGCGACGCCGAGCTGCACCGAGTCGACTTGGTCGATCGTCGCGCCGATCGACACCTGGCGCCGCGAGGGCGCATGGTTGATGAAATCCAGCGTGAACTGCATGACGTATTGGCTCAGCTCGACCAATGGGAAGACCGTGAGCGACTGCTGCGTGAAGCGGAGGACTTGCGCCTGCGTTTGACGGCCGAGCAGCCGGTCCAAGATCTAGGCGGTCGTTTTCGTGAACTCGTCCATCGGCACATCGCCGGCTTGATGGGCGGTCGGGAACGCTTTAGCTCGCGTGCTGCCTCCCGCAATGTGTCGGAAGGCATGCAGCGCCGCTACGACCTGGTGGATGGAATCGTCTACGACCAGGAACGGCGTCTTGAGATCGAGGTGCCCTCGTCGCTGGTACGCGTCGCTCAGCGTCTAGCGATAGCCGAAGCCATGGCTGCACGCGCCGAGCCGGTCCCGGTGTTGATCGACGAAGCGCTTGATCGCCTCGCCCACGATGAACAAGCGGCTGCCATCGCCTACTTGGCGCGGATCGCTGCAGGCCAACAAATCGTGCTGATGACCGGCAACGAACGTGTGGCCGAATTGGTCCGACAACGGCATGGCTGGGTCGCCTACCTCCAGCCCCATGTGGCACCAGCCGTGGATATCAATCGACACCTTACCGCTCTGGCCAACGACTACGAAGCCGCCAAATGGTTTCAACCCAACGTCGACGCCGAACCGCTTCGTTCGACGTCGCAATCGGTGCCGTTCTACCTGACCGAGCGCTCTCGCATTGAGCAATCGCCCTCGATCGATGGAGTTTTAGCTGCTCGCTTGCGCGCTATCGGAGTCGATCGCATCGGTGATCTGCTCGATGTCGACCCCCGCTGGCTGGCCGAACAACTTCGTCAAGACGGTGTTAACGACACCACGATATCGAGCTGGCAAGCCGAAGCGCGCCTGCTCTGCTCGGTGCGGCAATTGCGCCCCTTCGACGCGCGTCTGCTGGTATCGATCGGCGTTCGCACACCGCAGCAGTTAGCGGATATGCATCCAAGTCAACTGCTCGACCGCGTCGAGCGATTCGTTGCCACCGATCGTGGGCGTCGCTTCTTGCGCAGCGGTAGTAGCTACGAGCTGTCCCGGATTACCAATTGGATAGCATCGGCCAAGGGAGGGGCTGGTCGCTTCCAAGGTTCGAGCTTCGAAGATCAGCCTGCCGGAAGTGAGTCCAGCCGCAATGGCTATGAATCAGCACACAATTCGCGCCGCGGATCGAGACGCTCTGCGAGTAACGGGTCGTCCCGCCGCGATGCCGCCTGGAACGGTTGGACCGATACGCAGGACGAGTACAATTCGCAGGGTGAGTACGAGCAAGAGCTGCGGGACGGCTATCCAGCAGACTACGACCGAGACCCAAACCGCAATTATCCACGACGAACTCGGAGCGACGCAAGGCAATTGGCTCCGGGGGACGTCAAGTACGACGACGATTTCAACACGCCGCGTCGCGAAAGCACAACGCGCCGAACTTCGGATCGCGAGGGGAGTTCACGACGTCAGCGTCGTTCCAGCGCTTCGTCGCGCACCGGCCGCTCACGCTCGTCGGACCGTAGTTCCCCCGACTATTCCAACTTGCGTCGTTCGAAACGTTCGACCGCATCCAGCGATCGCAAGATCCAACCTGTGGTCGCGCGTGAAGAACGGAGCGAGCGACGGTCTCGGCCAAGTCTTGAGCGCGAGGTGCGCGAGCCGCGCCGAACGGAAGCTATCAAGTTGGCCGAAACTACCCCTCTGAAGTTCTATTTGGAATTGGCCAGCCCAGTTGTCGACGCGCCGTCGATCGGTCCCCGCATGGCCGCCCGTCTGGAAGCGTTGGGGATTTTTACCGTCGATCAATTGTTAGCTGCCAACGCAGAATCGCTGACAGACAAGCTGAATCTGCGCCGCGTCGATGCGACTACGGTACGTGCTTGGCAGGAGCAAGCGCGTCTAGTATGCCGCATCCCCAACATGCGCGGCCACGACGCTCAGTTGTTGGTCGCCTGCGATTTGACGTCGCCCGAAGAGCTGGCAACGATGCAAGCTGCCAGTGTTTTGGCACAGGTCTTGGTCGTTGCCGAGAGCAGCGAGGGACAACGCATCCTGCGAGGCAGCAAACAACCCGACCTGGCTGAAGTCAAAGACTGGATTGAATGGGCCAGTCAATGCCGCTCGCTCAACGCGGCCTAACGTGGCCCGACGCTCCGCCGTCGGATTCCTCACCCAATTGCCTCTTACACATAAAACAACAGCGAGTGAAGTAGTGGACGAGGTTTCGAGGCCGTTTGATCCGCTATTATACGTTTAGGGACTCGTAACCTCGTCCACTACAGCCTCCAAAGGACTCGTAACCTCGTCCACTACAATAAATGCACTAGAGGCCACAGCTTGACTCGTAGTTCTGGTCTATTCATCTGCTGTTTGCTATTTTCGCTAGGCTGCCGAACGCTCGCGCCACAAGCCATTGACACCGCACGCATCTACGACTCGCCATTGCTGCTCGATAGCGAACCACAGATTCAACGCGGAGAGCCTCGAAAAGTCATCGATGCCGTAGGTTGGGTGTGGGGCATTCCCAACAAGCTGCTACTTTGGAATCGCCGCGTCGAGAACCACAAGATCAGCGTCGATACCGAAGCGGCGATCGCCAACTATCTCTACGCCAACCAGTTGCCGACCGTGCGCGTGCGACTCAATCAGTACCGCCCCGGTGAAGACTGGAGTCGACTGGTTCGCAATAAGAGCGTGGGTGCCGGCTGGCGGTACACTTTCGGTGCCGTGAGTGTATTGGGCGAGACCGTCCTGCCTGGTCGCATCTTTGGTGGCGACCATTTCAATCCTTTTACCAACACCGTGCATATCTATTCCGATATACCCGCCATCGCCATTCACGAAGGGGCGCACGCGAAAGATTTTGCGCGGCGACGTTGGAAGGGAACCTACGCTGCAGTCTATGCGCTTCCGATCGTCCCGCTTTACCATGAATCGATCGCCAGTCGCGATGTGATGGCCTACTTGGAAGCCCACGGATCGCGGGCTGAACAAGCTGCCGCACAGCGGATCTTAGTTCCTGCGTATGCTACCTACGTTGGGAACGCGGGCGGTTACGGGTTTCCACACTATGGTTTCCCGATCTACTACGGCAGCGTGTTGGCTGGGCATGCCTTGGGCCGCTACCAAGCTCATGAGATCATGCAACTTCCCGAAAATGACGTTGTGGATAACGAGGGCTTTGCCAATGATGTTCAAAAAGTTGGTTTCTCACTGGCGCCTTAGTTCCGATGGCCGGTCAACTTGACTAATGAGTCTACCGCCGGGACGAGTTGTTGCCTGACACGCATTGTGGGGATTCGATCCGCTACGATACAATGTTTCAGTAGCGCACT
The DNA here is from genome assembly GCA_020852965.1 of Pirellulaceae bacterium. Classification (GTDB taxonomy): domain Bacteria; phylum Planctomycetota; class Planctomycetia; order Pirellulales; family Pirellulaceae; genus Aureliella. Next base: position 63,519 of record JADYZV010000142.1, read on the forward strand.
GATGCGTATTGGGTCAAGGGTGCGACCGAGCCACTTTGTTTGGATGAAGATTTATGACAAGCGCAGTTCGCGCTGAGCTTGAGCCCAGCGAGCTGAAGCGGCGGCTTCACGAGCTCAAAGGAATTGTAAGCAGGCGCACTTGGGAGCCTAGCCACCGGAATACGGTCTGCGATCAGATCGGCGGGACCGTTGTGGCTAGCTCACGTGTCATGCAAGACGCTAACTTTAGGGTTACCCAAGCGACCGACTTGCAACGTATGGCTGAGCTCTACGACCGCCAGTTTCTGGACGAACATTGCTTGACCATCGCCCGGCACTATGGAATCCAGTTTCGTTGGTCGAAGCGGATGACCAGCACCGGCGGCAAAACGGTGCGTACTACGCAGATTGATCGCAAGACAGGTACGACCAAGGTGCAATATGAGATTGTGTTGTCTGCCCCCTTGCTCTTTCAAACCTTTGGCGATTTAAAGCGGCCGATTCGCGTGACCGGCGTGCTGTGTAACAATCGGCTTCAGGCCATGCAACGCATACTCGAACACGAATTGATTCACCTGGTCGAGATGCTGGTGTGGCAAGACAGTTGTTGTGCCGCAGCTCGATTTCAGTCAATCGCCCGTAGATTGTTCGGCCATACCGAGCATAAACATGACTTGATTACGCAGCAGGAAAGGGCTTCTCGCAAGTTCAATATCCACGTCGGTTCTCGAGTGCTTTTTCAATTCGAAGGAGCTCGGTTTGTCGGAACGGTCAATCGCATTACGCGCCGTGCGACCGTCTTGGTGCCCGACAGCGCAGGGCAACTCTATCAAGATGGCCAGCGGTATCGTAAGTTCTACGTCCCTCTGAGTCATCTCCGTCCCGCCTAAAGACCTGGGCTACTGTCGCCAGACGGTGGTGATCTGGCGTCTGGCGACCGCAGTTACTTTGAGGACGGAATTCTGAGACAAAGCCTAGTCAAATTGGGCAAAGTGCTAGACAATTGCCCCCTCGGGTGAGACGTTAATCCATTACCAGAGAGATTTTTTATGTCAGATATTAAGAAGGTGGCGATGTTATTTGCCGGTGGACCGGCACCGGGAGCAAACGCCGTGATTGGCACGGCCGCGTTTGCCTTTCTCAACGCAGGAATTGAAGTTATCGGTATCAAGCACGGCTACTCCCACTTGATCGGCTACGACAGCGCGAAGCCGCTAGTCGAGGGAGAGGCCTACATGAACATCACTCACGCAGATCTGGCTCAGCGACGGACCTCGCAAGGGATCATGATCGGTACCGCTCGCAGCAATCCCGGCAAAGGGGTTTCGGCCCCCGAACACTTGACCAATCCCGAAAAAAACGCACCGCTGAAACGGGTCTACGAGGGTCTGCGATCCTTGGGGGTCGATGCGTTGATCTCGATCGGTGGCGACGATACGCTCAAGACCGCCAACAAGATGAAGCTCTATCAAGATACGCTCCCGAAAGACGCCGTGCGAATGCCGGTGGTCCACCTGCCGAAAACCATTGACAACGACTACATGGGGATCGATTTCACGTTTGGCTACTTCACGGCGGCTGAGTTCTTGGCGACGGAAATGCGCAATCTGAACTACGATGCGGCAGCGGGTCAAGCATATTTCTTGTGTGAAGCCATGGGACGTAGTGCGGGTTGGTTGGCCTATGGTGCTGCCATTGCCGGTGAAGCCTGCATGGTGCTCAGCGTCGAAGACATCGTCGGGCCGCTGCGCGGCGAAGAGACGGTCGTCGATGCGGCCGGAAACAAGAAGTCACGTACGATCATGAATGTCGATAAGATCGTCAACCACATCGTGAAGGTCATGCTGGCTCGCGAAAAACAGAATCAACCGTATGGCGTGATTGTTATGGCCGAAGGGTTGGCAGAGTACCTTCCCTACAAGTACCTCGAAGGCATCCCTCGCGACGACCACGGGCACATCGCCATAGCCTCAATCAATATGAGCAAGATGCTAGCCGACATTATCGCCAAAGCCTACAAAGACAAGACCGGCAAATCTCGCAAGATCAACGGCCTTCAGTTGGGCTATGAAAGCCGCTGTGCGATACCGCATGCCTTCGACGTGATGCTCGGTTCGCAAATTGGTGTGGGTGCCTACCGCGCGCTGATCGAACACAAGCTCAATGGAGTCATGATCTCGGTGGGAGGCCAGTTCGATTTGACCTTCGTCCCCTTCGAAGAATTGGTAGATCCACAAACGTTGGTGACCAAAGTCCGCTACATCGAAATCGACAGCGACTTCCATCGCTTAGCTCGGTTTGTCGAAACCCCAGTAGACGATTGATCGGGCTGCGATCGAAAGAGAGAGCCCTGGGAATCGCTTCCCAGGGCTGCTGCGGTCTTTCTGTTGCTTGAAGTGGACGAGGTCACGAGTCCGTATGTTTCGATACGCCTCAGGGACTCGTAACCTCGTCCACTACCAGGTTGTAGGCCCAAGCAGTTCCGACGCGGAGCGTCGGGCCACGCTGGCTAGGCTGCTGCCGACTTGAGATAGCCGGAAAGCTGCTCAGCTCGTACGGGGTTCTGTAGTTTCGAAACGGCTTTGGCTTCGATCTGACGTACACGCTCGCGAGTCACCTTAAAGATCCGCCCAACTTCTTCGAGCGTATACGAGTAGCCATCGACCAAGCCGTATCGCAGGCGGATGATTTCACGTTCGCGAAATGTCAGCGACTTGAGCAAGATATCGATCTTGTCGCGTAGCAGACCATTGCTTGCGTTACGAATTGGATTGCTGTGATCGCCATCCTCGATGAATTCGCCAAAGCTATTGTCTTCGCCTTCGCCCACGGGACGATCGAGGCTGATGGGATGTCGTCCAATGTCCAGTACGCGGCGGACCTCCTCGACGGGAAGTTCGGTTTGCGCAGCGATCTCTTCGGTCGACGGTTCGCGTTTGAGCGTTTGCGTGAGTCGTTTTTGGATATTGCGCAAGCGACTGAGCACATCGATCATGTGTACCGGAATGCGGATGGTGCGTGCCTGGTCGGCGATCGCACGTGTGATGGCTTGTCGAATCCACCATGTCGCGTAGGTGGAGAATTTGAAGCCACGCCGATATTCGTACTTGTCCACCGCGCGCATCAGGCCCGTATTTCCTTCCTGGATCAAGTCCAAGAAACTCATACCACGATTGCGGTATTTCTTTGCGATGGAAACCACTAGTCGTAGATTGCCTTGCGACAACTCCCGTTTGACGGTTTCGTAGTCATTGAAGTGTAGGCGAAACTCCTGGCAGCGCCGGCGGAGGCTGTTGGGGCTTTCCTGAGTGACCAAGATCAACTTGCGCAACTCTCCACGCAGGCGCTCATATTCGCTACGCAATAGTTCGTCGTGTTCGATCTCAGCCATACGCGAGCGTAGCGAGTCCATGCGATCGGCCATTTGTTCGAGCGCCTTCATGTTGGGCGTGACGCGACGCGAGCGTAGGCTCAGTTCCTCTGCAAGCACGATGCACTTGGCGCGCAGTCGGACATACTGTTGAACCAACTCGGCTTTGGCCAGCGGATCGGTACTGCGACGCACGATGCCTGAGAAGACTTCGCGTTTACGAGCCAGTAGATGCTCGAGGCTAGCCAAGTTGGTGGGCATCCGCGCGCTGATCTGCTCTTTGGTCAAACGCTCGGTCAACGAAACCTTGATCGTACGATCGAAGGGCAATTGCCCTTTGTGAACTCGCTTGAGAATCTCAACCGTTTGTCGCAGAGCGAAGTCATTGCCCAGCAGGCTGCGGCGGAAGCGCTTGCGAGTGATCTCGATCTTCTTGGCGAGGGCGATTTCTTCTTCGCGTGTGAACAAGGGGATCTGCGACATTTGGCTGAGGTACAACCGAATGGGATCGTCGCTCAACTTGGGCATTTCCGCATGTGTGCCAAACGAACTGGGGAGCTTTTCGTCGTCCGAGTCGAACTCGTCGCTGTGTCCCTCTTCCACTTCGTCCGCAGAGAACGTGCGCTGCGCGTCGGCAAGAGTGGTACCCTGAATGAATGGGGCCACGGGCGCTTTGTCGACCAACGCAATCCCCTTCTTGTCGAGCATGACTAGCAGATTATCGAGCTTTTCACTACTGTTGTCTTCATCAGGCAAATACTTGCCGACTTGTTGATAGGTGAGATAACCTTGTTCGCGGCCAGTAGCGATCAATTGACGAAGGTCTAGGTCCATTAGCTCCACAGTTCAACTCCTTTTGAATGTTTGCCTGACAGCTCGCGGGGTGTGGCTGCCAGACGGTGGAAATAGTAGTTTTTATTTTTTTAATTCGTCGGAACTCTTTTCGATTCGCGTCCAGTGCGAAGCGTTAGACTGTCATTCGTATTTCGTTAGCGGGGTCAAGATTGCTCAGTGTAAGGCAAATCCTCGGCCAGGTCGGCATGTGGTTCATCTTCGGCGGCACGTAACGCAGGTTCCTGCGCTGGAGACGCCTGAGGTGAATTCCTTTGGTCCAACCCTTGCCGCAAACGGGCTTGGCGAATGACATCTTGTAACATGTCCAATTCGTCGTTCTCAGATAACTCCTTCTTTTCGAGTTGAGTGATTTGCTGTTGTCGACGGACGGCATCTTGCTGTTCGCCCATACGATGGGTCAACACACGCAATCGATTCTCCGCCGTGTCCTTAGTGAATTCTAACTTCGCGTTGGCTTGCTCATAGAGGGTGACCAACAAACTTTTTAACGAAGGGTTCTCCAAAGCGTTGAGCACACTATCGAATTCGAGCGATATGCCGTTGAACTCGAGCTGCTGATACGCATCCAACATTTGCTCGGCGGCTTCACTCTGAATCCAGCCCGATTGCACGCGTTCGAGTGCCACCGGCGCAATTTGCGGTGCTACGATAATTAGCTCCAACAACTCGCGCTCGAACGGTGCCAAGTCGCTGGGCTTGAGCAGTTTTTGCCGAGTTGCTTCCGCGAGGCTGTCGGGAGCGGACGCGGAGCGAGAAGTGAATTTGGCCTGTCTATTGCGCAGACTGGTCAGCCGTTCGCGCAGTGATTCCTCTGCGATAGCGAAGCGTCGCGCTAGCCGTGGTAACACTTGATTTTGTCGCAGCAGAAATGCATCGTTGCTGATCAATCCACTGTGAGGCACCTTGGCCAACAGCGAAAGCATATCCTCGACAGCTTGGTTGGCGCGATGGGTATCGACCAACGGATCGAAGCCAGCGCTGACTCGTCGCAGCTTGAACTCCAAGGCGTCGGCCGCATTGTCGATCAGCTTTTGCAACTCCGCCGCACCGAACTTTTGCAAGTAGTCGGCGGGGTCGAGTCCGTCCGGGAGTGACAGCACGCGCACGTCCAGTTGTGCGTGCAGGAAAAGCTCGAGCACGGCATCACTACGTTTCTGCCCCGCCTCGTCGCCATCGAGCAGCAACACCACTCGTTCGCAATTTTGGCGTTTGAGCAGCGTCAAATGCGGTGCTCCCAGCGCGGTCCCGAGGACGGCAACGGCATTCGGAACACCACTCTGGTGCGCGAACATCACGTCGGTATAGCCTTCCATAACGATCGCTTGGCGACTCTGCCGAATCGGCAACTGAGCCAAATCAAAGCCGTACAACTGCTGGCTCTTCTGGAACAGACGCGTTTCCGGTGAGTTGATGTACTTGGCCCCCGAGTCTTCACCAGGCAGCACGCGACCGCCAAAAGCGATGACACGCATGTCTCGATCGCGAATGGGGAACATGATCCTGCCACGAAAGCGGTCGTAATAACGCCCCGTATCTTTCTTGATCACCAGGCCAGCCGATTCGAGCACATGCGGAGAGAGATTATGTTGTCGAGCCTGGTCGAGCAGCGTGGACCAACCCGGCGGCGACATGCCAACACCAAATGTTTTAATAGCCGAGAACTCGAGCCCACGCCCTTCCAAGTACTCTCGGGCCGCTCCGGCTGCCGGATTCTCCAACAGATACTTGTGGAATAACTCCTGAGCCCAGCCGAGCGCGCGGAACATCTCCGCCTTGATATCGGGCTCGTTGGATTTGCGACGTTTGCCACCGGCCGACTGCGTGAGCACGATCCCGGCCCGATCGGCCAACTTCTTGAGAGCTTCTGGAAAGGTCAGACCTTCGTCTTGCATCAAGAAATTGAACACGTCGCCGCCAATGTCACACACCCAGCACTTCCAAATCTGCTTTTCGGTGTTGATCTGCAAGCTGGGACGCGTGTCGTTGTGCCACGGGCAGTTGGCCACATAATTGCGTCCTTGGCGGCGCAATTCGAGTTTGCTCCCCACCAAATCGACAATATCTGTTGCGGCGCGGACGCGCTCTTTGGTATCAGAATCGTATGCGAACGACACAAGCACTCCGGTGTCAAACTGCTGTTGGCTGGAACTGGGGCTGGCAAGACGGAGTTGCCGAGGCGATGCGCACAAACCAGTCGGCTGACTGATCAGATTATGGCCGCTCGATCGACGCGTCGCTAGGAGCATGGCTGCCGTGTCGTGAAAGGTTTCCTACCCATTTGGGCCGTCTCGCAGCAAATATCCGCTCGGGAACTTGTTGCAACTGATCGGCTGGCGTAATCCGTTACGCTGCTGCACAGTATGCCACTCGCCAGGCCGACAAGTCAACACCAATCTACGGCCTATGTTTCAAGAAAAGTAGGACCAGTCTAACCTAGGAGTTCCAGGCACTGGATACGTAGTTGCGCCGAGCTCCCAACGATTTTCTCCCGTCGCCACTCCCTCTCCACGATCGCGTGATCGTCGCGGATCGCTCCGCCGAACAGTTGCTCCTCAATCCTGATTTCCGTATGTAAAATATAATTCTCTACATCTGCTTCTACATCTAATGCTCGTCCACTACCCTAAATCGAAATGCGGTTGAAGCACTAGGCACACCCTTTGCACGTAGTGAATGTCTCGTAGTAGTTACTCTGTCGATCGGTCGGCGTTTGCTGAGTATGTAGCCTGCTGTTCCCCAACGTGACTATTTGTTGCACTTTCGTCCCTTTAAGTAGTTGGAGGAAGCGCGTTGGAGCCCCGGTCCGAATTTCAAACGGGGACCACCGAGCCACCGACTTGTCAACTAAGTGTCTCAGCAATATGGCCGGCGCAACTACCGGCCAGACATGGGTTTACGAACTAGGTCACTTGAAACCCTACCTACAATAGTTAGCAATTCATGCAGGGCGAGATGGAGGGACCAATCATGATTTTACCACTGAACCATTTGAAAGAGCCGAAACGTTCCGATTCGGCAGACGTGGATGTGCTGCGCGAAACTCTATTGGCCATCGGTCGCATTCCGATGCTTACCGGAGAGGAGGAAGCGCGTTTGGCTCGTGGTATCGAAGCGGCCAAGGGGCGCTGGCGTCGGTCGATGTTGCGATTTGCCCCAGTGGTGTCCCAAGTTGCCTCACTACTCGACCGCATTGTCGCCCGCGAGGAACGGCTTGATCGCGCCCTGGACGTTACGCTATCCGATTTAAAGAACAAAGAGCGGCTTTTGGAAGTGGCGCGCATGCACGCGGCTACGCTTCGTGGAATTTTGTCCGAAGTAGGCCAATCGCGCACCGAGGTTCTCGATCCGCTCAGCGAGCGGCAAGCGATGAAAGTACAGCGGCTCGTTGACGAAGCACATGTGCGGACCAGTCAAATTGAAGACTTCTTTCGCTCAGACGTGCTCGAAGTCCACCTTAGCGGAGCTCTCCTGCGCCGCTACCATTTAACGCGCGAGCGGTACGAAAGCCTGCGCAATCGCATGGTGTCTGCCAACTTACGGCTCGCGGTGTCCATCGCCAAGAAGTATCAGCACGCAGGTGTGCCCCTGCTCGATTTGATTCAGGAGGGAAGCGAAGGGTTGATTCGCGCCGCCGAAAAATTTCAACCCGCCTTGGGCTTCAAGTTCTCGACGTATTCGGTGTGGTGGATTCAGCAACGAGTTCGCTCGGCGGTTTCCGAAAAAGCGAAACTAATCCGCGTTGGCGACGGTGCGGCTGGACGCATCAAGCAACTACGCCTGGCCGCTGCCGGTGAAGAAGGGCAAGCCCCGCAAACGCTGTCGTTCGAGGATTTGCCGATACCACCATCGACGCCAGCACGCCGAGAAGAGTTGCGAAAGTCCTTTTACGCCTGTCGCGACGTTTTGTCGCTCGACCTGCCGTTGCAGTCCGGTTCGCAAATGACACATGCCGAAGCCATTGCCAGCGATCCGGTTGACTTCGACGGTGGGCTCATTCAAGCCGAACAGCGACAAGCCATCGGGAATGCATTTGAAGGATTGACCGCGCGCGAAACCCAAGTTCTCCGCTTGCGTTTTGGCCTTGAAGACGGCCAAGAGCGGAATCTAGCCGAAGTGGGGCGTGCCCTAGGCATCTCGCGCGAACGCGTCCGTCAAATCGAAGTCGCCTCGCTGCAAAAACTCCGCCAGCGACTCTCCCTACAACAGGTCCAATAACTCCTTGGGAGTGCGGCGATTTATCCCCGCACTCCATAGGATTATTTGCGAATGGCGTAGACGGCGGCGTAGGTTCTTAAAAAGAGCGTGCCGTTGGCGACGATCGGGGAAGCGGTGATCGGCTCGCCATTCATCTCATTTTCGGCAAGAATCTCGAAATTGCGGCCAGCTTTGACAACGGTACACACGCCATCTTTGCCACAAAAGTATATGCGACCATCGGCATAGACCGGACTCGAACGGTGTTGCACAGTATGCGTGCGCTGGTGGTAGAGCTCCTTGCCGGTTGCCAGCTCGACACACTGCAGCTTGCCATCCTTGTGCAACAAGTAGACCAGATCGTCGACGATCAGCGGTATCGAAACATCGGGAGTTTCCGACCGATGCCATTTGAGCACGGCGGGATTGGAACTGACGTCTCCCTTGAGTTGCTCGTTCACGCGCAGTGCGACCAACGGTCCGGCTTTGGCCGTGGGTACGATAATCCAACCGCGAGCGACGGCGGGCGACGCGACAAAGCGAAAAGTGTCGTCGTACCTAGTATTGATGTCGCTAGGACCGTTCAATCCAGACAATCGCCACAGTTCTTCTCCAGTGTCAAGCGAGTGGCCGGTCGTGCAGTCAGCTCCATGCGCGATAACAAATCTCTGTTGGCCATCGTCGTATAGTACCGGAGAAGCATACGATTGTTTGCATTCGAAGCCGGCTTGTGTTATCCGTTCTTGGACCCAAACCGTTTCACCACTGAGTTTATCAAGCTTGATGACTTGGCCGGACCGCGTGTCGTCCCCCCTGTCCAGCACACCGTGGATCAGTTGTAGATAGAGATAGTTGTCGACCAACAACGGCGTGGATGCCATGCCGAATTGAATGTCTATCTTCCCGAAGCGCTCCCCGACGTCGAACTTCCATTGCTCTTCGCCTTGGAAGTCATAGCAGGCCAATACACCGGTCGAGAAAAAGACCCATACATGTTGGCCATCGGTGCTGGGGGACGGCGAGGCCGAGTTGCCTTCGCCGGCACGCGCATCTTGATTGCCGCTGGTCACGGTCCGCCTCCAGCGCTCGGCACCGTTGCGAGTGTCGAGACAAAGCAGCACGAGATCGTCCCCGTCAGCCGAAGTGACAAAAATCGAATCTCCCCATACCGCCGGAGTGGCACCACCTTGGCCAGGCATCGGAGCGCGCCAAGCCACATTGTTCTCGCTGGACCACTCAACAGGAATGGAAATGGCAGTTGAAATGCCATCTCTCTGCGGCCCACGCCACTGCGGCCAATTATCGGCCTGGACGATCGAAGTAAAGCAGGCCAACAGGAGGCAGAAAGCGGAGAGCATGCAGCGAAGTCGGTAAACTGTTATTAAGTGCATTGTTATCTAAGCCGTTCGGGAAATTGGGAATTTGGAGTGAATTTTAGCCTATTAGACACTTCTCGGCGAACGGCAACAGCGAACTAACCACTAAAAATGGGCTCGCTCGCACAAACTTCCTGGCCCCCCACGAGATTATCTGGCTGGTGAAGTCGTTTTACGTCTGGGTGGATGCTCAGCCCCCGAGGGAACTCCGACGGCGGAGCGTCGGGCCACATTCAGTCGAGGGAATGCCGACGACGGAGCGTCGGGCCACATTCGGTCGAGGAAATGCCGACGGCGGAGCGTCGGGCCACATTGAAAAGGGCCACGTTGAGCGGAGCGAAATATGCACCGATGGAGTATAACTGAGACATGGCTGGTGCTCGACGGTTCAATGTTACTGCTTGCTGGGGACTTGCGAATGATGTTCACTCACTTGATTGAAACGCCTGTCGGTTGGTTGGAGTCCGTGTGGAGTCGCGATGGTGGCCTGCACGCCTGCGGTTTCGTTGAAGCAGTCGCTACAAACGGTTGGGGCCATCAGCCAACGAAGGCACCGCCCATGGGACAATTCGACGAGCGGCCGCAGCGTTTGAGCCTGCTCGAAGATCGCTTGCGCGACTACTTCGCTACCGGACTGTTGGTGTGGAAGTTGGATTGGCTCGATTGGTCGAACGTACCGTCGTTCCACCGCAAAGTGTTGGAACAGTGCGCGCAAATTCCAGCCGGACAAACGCTGACCTACGGCGAACTGGCAGCCCGCGCAGGCAGCGGCCGCGCGGCTCGCGCCGTCGGGAGCGCGATGGCTCGCAATCGTTGGCCGCTGATCATCCCTTGCCATCGAGTGGTTGGAGCTGATGGACGTTTAACCGGCTATTCTGGAACAGGGGGTATCGAAACCAAACGGCGACTGCTGGGTTTAGAAGCTGGCGAGCTGGTGCTGAGCTAAAGTAAATGCTGTGGCGTTCAGCGACAAGTTTCGAAAAACGGCGGGGACCGCCGTGCTACTTTAAGGCGGCGATGACTTTGTCAGTGATGGCTACCGTCCCCAGCGAAGCTTCACCTCGACGTACCAGGTCGGCGGTGCGATGACCGGCAGCCAACACTTGCTGCACAGCATGTTCGATTGCTTTCGCTTCCTCTTCCAAACTGCACGAATGTCGCAGCATCATGGCGGAAGCCAATAGCGTCGCTAGCGGATTGGCGATTCCCTTGCCAGCAATGTCAGGCGCGCGACCATGAATCGGCTCGTACAGCCCTGGTCCGCTGGCACCCAACGATGCGCTGGGGAGCATGCCCAGCGAGCCGGGGAGCATCGATGCTTCGTCGGTCAAGATATCGCCGAACATGTTGCTCGTGACCACCACGTCAAACGAAGTAGGCCGGCTGATCAAATGCATGGCCATGGCATCGACGAGCACTACCTCGTATTCGAGTTCTGGGTATTCCTCTTTCGCGATTTTTCCGCACACACGCCGCCACAAGCGACTGGCTTCGAGCACGTTGGCTTTGTCAACCATCGTCAGCTTCTTACGTCGCAACCGAGCGGCATCAGCGGCCAATCGAAAGATCCGCTCGACCTCATGCGTCTCATAGACCATTGTGCTAAAGGCGCGCTGGCTGCCGTCGGCGAGCGTTTCACAGCCAGAGGGCCCAAAGTAGATGCCCCCCGTCAACTCGCGGAAAAACAGAATGTCAGTTCCCTCGACTATTTCACGCTTCAGTGGCGACGAATCGAGCAGCTCTTTCAAGGGAGCTATGGGGCGCAAGTTGGCAAACAGCCCCAACTCTTTGCGGATCTTGAGCAGACCAACCTCAGGCCGAGTCTTGGCCGACGGGTCATCCCACTTGGGACCACCAACGGCCCCCAACAGAATCGCGTCGCTTTGCCGACATGCGTCGATGGTCGCTTGCGGCAAGGGATCCCCCGTTTCATCGATGGCAATGCCACCAATTTTACAAGTCGTGAAGCTAAAGGAATGCCCGAACTTCTGGGCGATTACCTCGAGCACTCGCTGCGCTTGGGAAATGATCTCGGGGCCAATGCCATCTCCGGGTAGTAGCACGAATCGCGCGTTCAAATGTGATGCTTTCCGTCAATAAAAAAGTTACTTGATTTCGTAAATAGTCGCTGATCGCTCCGCCGGTCAGTCGCTTTATGGTCGTTGGTCATTTGCATACCTGTCACACGTCAAGTTGACGCTGCTGATTTGTCAACCAAAGAAACTTGGACCGGCGAAGCGATCCACGACTTTCGTCAAGATGTTTGCCGAGATGCCAGCCACTTTTTCAGTGAGGAATCACCCTCAGTAATGGTTGCAACGGCCTGTTCAATTGCCGAAAAAATCATTCCAAGCCTCGAGCAATGTTGTTTGGTTTTGAATCACGATACGATGAATGTCCACCGACATGTATACATAACACTGCAAGCGCAAAATACGCAATTGCCGCAAAGTGATTTTTCGTGGTTTCTTCCATTCAGAGCAAAACTATTTCTTAATGGGGGTTTCTTTATCGCCATCGCGCAGAAAGGGCTCGCGGACTTGTTCTCTCGACACGGGGACCAAGGGACGCGCCCAGATGTTTCGGAAACGCAGTGGATTACCGTGGTCCTGCAGCGAGATGGGCCCCTGATCGGGATGTTTATTGTACTGTGGCGGGCGGTGAAAGGGGGTGTCGCCCAACAGTGCAAAGTGATTGAGCAACAAGACACCGTTGTGAACCAAAGTCACATACGCGGGGCTCTCCAACGAACCATCTTCTTTGAACTTCGGCGTCGTCCAAAAAATATCATACACGTTCCACTCACCGGGCGGACGAGTGACGTTGACCATCGGCGGCGTTTGTTTGTAAATGGATCCCGCTTGGCCATCAGCGTAGGTTTCATTTTCGTAGGAATCGAGGACTTGAATTTCATAGATCCCCATCATGAACACGCCGCTGTTACCGCGTCCCTGACCGCTACCGACGATTTCGGTAGGCGTCGACCACTCGATATGCAGTTGACAGTCGCCGAATTCTTCATGGCTGGTCATGGCCCCTTTGCCGCTGACGATCACTCCCTCTTCGATCGTCCACCTGTCGCCATTGGTCCAATTGCTCAGGTCTTTGCCATTGAACAGTACGGTAGCGTCGGCGGGGGCATCACCACATCGGTCCCCTGGTTTGACGATCGGCGGCTTACCCCACTTGATACCGCTGAGGTACTCTTCGGCTGAGAGTTGCGACGTGAAATGAGAGCTGATCGCTACCAGTACTAATGCATAACCTGCAGATGTCGAAAGGCGAAGCATCGCTGTGTTTCCTTGGGGAGAAAGGAGGGGATTATCGGTAGGAATTTTATCCCAGATTATTCGTAACCCACCCCGTTAGCAAGGACGTTTCATTCAATTTGCAGGCTGGCTATTTTACTTCCAGCATTCTTTCTAGGGCGATTAGCGACTGTTTCGCCGTCTCCTCGTCAACCATGATTTCGTTCACCACGACCCCTTCGAGCAAATTCTCGATGACCCAAGCGAGGTGGGCCAAATCGATGCGGTACATGGTGGCGCACATGCAGACTACCGGGGATAGGAAGTGGACCTCCTGCTCGGGGTTTTCCTTCTTGATGCGATTGACCAAATGCAGTTCGGTGCCAATCGCCCACTTGGTCCCTGCGGGCGACTGCTCGACCGTCTTGAGAATCGAGCTGGTCGAGCCGGAGTAGTCGGCGATGTCATTGACCTCTTGCGGGCATTCCGGGTGTACCAGGATTTTGATTCCTGGAATCTTTTGTCGGAACTGGGCCACATGCTCGGGGCGAAACATTTGGTGGACGCTGCAATGCCCTTTCCACAAGACTACTTTGCTAGCCTGGATGGCCTGGGCGCTGTTGCCTCCCATATCTTCGGCGTAGGGATCCCACACCGGCATTTGCTCGTTGGTGATGTCCATTTTCAAGGCGGTATTGCGTCCCAAGTGTTGATCGGGAAAAAAGAAGACGCGCTCACCACGTTCGAACGCCCAGCGAAGCACGGCCGCTGCATTGCTGCTGGTGCAGACAATGCCGCCATGTCGACCGCAGAAGGCCTTGAGACTGGCAGCGGAATTGATGTACGTCACCGGAATGAGACGCTCGGTATCGATCACTTCCCCCAATTGATCCCAAGCGTCTTCTACTTGGCGTATCGCTGCCATGTCGGCCATCGAGCAACCCGCAGCCATGTCAGGGAGAATCACATCGACGCGTCTGCCATTGCGTTCGGCCAGCTTTTCGGGGCGATTCGCTAGAATATCGGCCGTTTCGGCCATGAAATGAACGCCGCAAAAAACAATCGTACGGCATTCGGAGCTCGAAGCGGCCAGTTGGCTTAGTTGCAAGCTGTCACCGCGTAGGTCGGCGTGCTCGATGACTTCGTCCTGCTGATAGTGATGCCCGAGGATCAGCAGGCGTTTGCCCAGTTTTTTACGCCCCGCCTCGATGCGTTCCGAAAGCTCCGCATTGCCGAGCGGTTTGTAGTCGCTAAGCGGAAGTTTTCCGGGAGAAGCTGGCAAAATCGGTGCAATCGTCATAGTTTACTCCCCGCTCGCATTACTCGCGACCCTCCCGCTCGCGGGAGGGCACCTTGCCGCATGATTTAGGTATACATGAATAATCCGGGTTAAAAGGGGCAGGAGTCAATTGCCACCAGCGGCCCTTCGGGTGCCTTGCACCATTGACTCCTGACCCGTTACACCACCCGACGATAGATACACCCCAAGTTTATCAAGTTGCCGGTTGTTTGACGACGATACTCAACTAGGTTCCTACGTAGTTCCCGCTCTTTAGGCTCTTGGCCATGCCGCAGCCGATGCTAAAACCATACTGTCAGAGCGTTTTGCGCGTTCGCGTGCCCCTGGTCGTCGTGCTCGCACGGCAGCAGATGAGAATCGAGCAGGTTGTCAAGCTGGTCCCCGGCGTGCTCATCCAATTCGACAAGGCCTGCGACAGCCCCATGACTATCGAAGTCGGCGATCAAGTGATCGCCGATGGAGAAGTCGTTAAAACGGGGGACAAGTTCGGCGTTCGCATCGGTAATATCTTGAAACCATCCGAACGCTTCGTAAAGCTCGACGGCGCTAATCCCAGTAAGTAAGCACCCACGCATAAGTTACCTGGCATATCAATCAACCCTGGCTAACGCCAAAGCGGCCAAATATGCGCATCAACTTATGCGTGGCTGCCTATCAGGAGCGTCGAGTGGATTAGTGTGCGATTAGTGAAGATTAGTGTTCCCTGGTCTGCTGCTCAGTGATGTTGAGGGATGTGGAGATCGTCGATGATAAAACGCTTCCACTCCACATCGCCCTTCCTGCCGAAGGCCTAGCTCAATCTCCAGTGCCGATTGGTAGACATCTTCTGCCATGCCGTAGCCGAGTTCGTTGTAGACCTCGAAAGCGGCCCCCATCCGATCGTAACCTTCTTGTTTGAACGTTACATCGCCTTTCTAATTGCTTGAGCATTGAGTTTCTGGGAACACTAATCTTCGCTAATCGAACACTAATCGCCAGAACG